>NZ_JBXAWH010000003.1:0-454636 GCF_057291635.1 Pseudomonas sp. 1L-C-7-B-C1
TCACCCGCATTTTTGCGGTGTGGCGCCTGACGCTTTCCCGGCTAAAGCCGGTCCCACAGTCGAGTTCACGCTCAACCTCACTGACCGCACGCGGTTTCGTAGGACCGGCTTCAGCCGGGAAGAGGCCATTGAAATCACCCGCATATTTGCAGCGTGGCGCCTGACGCTTTCCCGGCTAAAGCCGGTCCCACATTCAAGTTCACGGTCAATCTCACTGACCTCACGCGGTTTCGTAGGACCGGCTTCAGCCGGGAAGAGGCCAGTGAAATCACCCGCATTTTTGCGGTGTGGCGCCTGACGCTTTCCCGGCTAAAGCCGGTCCCACAGTCGAGTTCACGCTCAACCTCACTGACCGCACGCGGTGTCTTAGTGAGACCGGCTTCAGCCGGGAAGAGGCCAGTGAAATCACCCGCATTTTTGCGGTGTGCCGCCTGACGCTTTCCCGGCTAAATCCGGTCCCACATTCAAGTTCACGGTCAATCTCACTGACCTCACGCGGTTTCGTAGGACCGGCTTCAGCCGGGAACAGGCCAGTGCAAGCGCCATCACTTTTGCAGTGTGTCGCCTGACGCCTTCCCGGCTAACGCCGGTCCCACATTATTGTCTCAGCCCCGGCTGACACCGGGGCCTGGCTTCGTCCGGCAGGTTAAAGGTCGGTGATCTCTTTGTGGCGCGGTACCAGCGTCTTCATCACACTCCACGCCACCAGGTAGGCGAGGGCGCAGATCGCGAACATGATCATGTAGCCGGTGTGAATGTCGTTGATCGACTTGTAGTAGTCGAACACCCAGCCGCCGATCTTGGTCATGACCACGCCGCCCAGCCCGCCCGCCATGCCACCGATGCCGACCACCGACGCCACGGTTTTCTGCGGGAACATGTCGGAGACGGTGGTGAAGATGTTGCAGGACCACGCCTGGTGCGCGGACGCGCCGATGCCGATCAACAGGACGGGCACCCAAAAGCTGATGTAGCCGAACGGTTGCGCCAGCAGCACCACCAGCGGGAAGAGCGCGATCACCAGCATGGCTTTCATGCGGCCGTCATAGGGCTTGTCACCGCGCGCCATGAAGTAGCTCGGGAACCAGCCGCCGCCAATGCTGCCGACCATGGTCATGCTGTACAGCACGAACAGCGGCAGCACGATGGCCTGGCCTTTCATCCCGTACTGCGCCGACAGGTAGGTCGGCAGCCAGAACAGGAAGAACCACCACACGCCGTCGGTCATGAACTTGCCGAAGGCAAACGCCCACGTCTGGCGATAAGTGAGCAATTTGAACCAGGAGACCTTGACGGCGGGCGCGCCCGGTAGCGGAGCCGCCTTGACGTGCTCCACCTCATCGCTACGGATATAGGCCAGTTCCTCGGCCGTCAGGCGTTTTTGCTCACCCGGCTTTTCGTACAGCGCCGTCCACACGCCCAGCCAGACGAACCCCAGCAGGCCGACCACGATGAACGCTGATTCCCAGCCCCAGAATGCCGCGATAAGGGGCACGCAAATGGGCGCCGTGATCGCGCCAACGTTGGCGCCGGAGTTGAAGATGCCGGTGGCGAACGAGCGCTCTTTTTTCGGGAAATATTCAGCGACCGCTTTGATCGCAATCGGAAAGTTGCCGGCCTCGCCAACTGCCAGCACGGCCCGCGCCAGCATGAAGCCTGCGATCGACACCGGAATGGCGGCGAATCCCAAGGCGGTGGTGATCGCGCCAATGCCTTGCCCCAGTGGCACCGCAAACGCGTGCATGACCGCGCCGGTGGACCAGATACTGATGGCCACCACGAAAGCGGTTTTGGTGCCAATCCTGTCGACCAGACGCCCGGCGAAAATCATCGAGATGGCATAGACGAACTGAAACACCGAGGCGATGTTGGCATAGTCGGTGTTGGTCCAGCCAAACGTCGTGGACAGCTCCGGTGCCAGCAGGCTGAGCACCTGACGGTCGAGGTAATTGACGGTGGTTGCGAAAAACAGCAGCGCGCAGATTGTCCAGCGGTATTTGCCGACTGACCGGGTGGCCACCCGGGTAATGCTCTGCGGATGGGTAGACTCGTTCGGGATCATTGCATCACTTTTTATTATTGGGGTTATCGGTTGTGATCGTCTGTTGTCGTACAACGCTGTAGATATAGCGAGCGTTTTAGCAGGCTGTCAATCTCTGGAAGCGAAACAAATCCGTCCCATGCCGCACCAGGTGTCAAATCTGACCACGGGCATGCACCGCGTCTCGGAAAAACAGCGAGGTGTGGCCAACTTCGGGTCTTCGACGGGTAATGCCGCCGGACTGAATATCAGACCGGCGTGTTGATCAGCTCGCGGACACGCGCCGCCAGTGTGTCAATGGCAAAGGGCTTGGTCAGCACATGCATGCCGGGCGCCAGCTGATTGGCACCGATGGCTGCGCTTTCCGCGTAGCCGGTGATGAACAGCGTCCTCAGTCCCGGGCGCAGTTCGCGCGCCGCATCCGCCATCTGACGTCCGTTCATCCCGCCGGGCAAACCGACATCGGTGACGAGCATGTCCACTCGCACGTCCGAGCGAAGCAGTTTCAGCCCGCTGGCACTGTCCGCTGCCTCCATGACATAATAGCCAAGCTCGCCCAGCACCTCAGTCACCAGCATGCGCACCGTGGGTTCATCGTCCACAACCAGGATCGTTTCACCAATGCCAGCAGTCTGAGTGGCGGCATCCGGCAAGCGCTTCATGGCAGCCGGCATTCCCGTGGTAGCGCGGGAGATAGATGCACAGCGTCGTCCCTTGTCCGACCACAGACGTGATGCGAACCTGCCCGCCGGATTGCTTGGCGAAACCGTAGATCATTGACAGCCCCAGACCCGTCCCCTGGCCGATGGGTTTGGTGGTGAAGAAGGGGTCGAACGCCTTCGCCACGATGCTCGCAGGCATACCGGTTCCGGTGTCGGTCACGCTAAGGGTCAGGTATTCGCCCTCAGTCACTTCCAGCGTTGCGGCGTCCCCGGCCTCCACGACTTGATGACCGGTTTCGATGGTAATGCTGCCGCCCTCGTGCATCGCATCCCGGGAGTTGATGCAAAGATTCAGCAGTGCGTTCTCAAGCTGACTCGCATCGACCAGCGCCACACAGCGGTCAGGCGAGGCAATGGTCTGCACGTCAATGCTGGGGCCGACGGTACGCTGGATCAGCTCGGTCATGCCTTCTACCAGCGCATTCACCTCAGTAGGGCGAGGATCCAGAGTCTGGCGACGGGAGAACGCCAGCAGGCGGTGAGTCAGGGCAGCCGCCCGCCGGGTCGCGCTTTGGGCGGTCGCCAGGTAGCGATCGACATCCGTGAGGCGGCCTTGAGCAAACCGCGCACTCAACAACTCCAGGGAGCCCGAGATGCCCGCAAGCAAGTTATTGAAATCGTGGGCAAGGCCGCCCGTGAGTTGCCCCACTGCTTCCATTTTCTGTGACTGGCGCAGCTTTTCCTCGGTCTGCATCAACGCCGCGGTGCGCTCTGCCACGCGCTGTTCAAGGGTTTCATTGAGCGTACGCAGGGCGGCGGTGGCCAGGTCGCGCTGGGCTTCGACCGAACGCCGCTCCTCGACATCGATCAGGACACCCGGAAAACTGAGGGGAACGCCTTCCTCGCTGAAGTTGACGCGCCCGTTGGCCTCGATCCAGTAGTATTTGCCGTCCGCCCGACGGACCCGGTATTGATGGGCGTAGGCCCCGCCGCGACGAATGGCTTCGTTGATCGCCGTCATCAGGCCCGCCCGGTCCTCCGGATGAACGGTTGCCGCCACTTGTTCAAGGCTGAGGCCCTCGTAGCCCAACACCGGGTCGAGGCCAAAGGCTCGGGCGAACGCTTCGTCGACGGTGAAACTGTCGCTGGGCAAGTCCCAGTGCCAGGTGCCGAAAATTGCTCCCGCCGCGAGGGCAAGCTGCACGCGCTCGATGTTGGCGCGAGCGACGGCTTCGCTTTGCCGCAGACGTTCCTCGGCATCACGCCGCCCGGTCACGTCGTTGAAGATGATCGCAATCTGACATTCGTCGGGATCGCCGACGGGCACGGCGCGCACGTCAAACCAGCGTTGAAAGGCCTTGGCGTAGCTTTCGAAGGTGGCCGGCACACGGGTCTTGGCAACGCGGCCGTAGGTATCGAACCAGAATTGCTCCAGGTCCGGGGCAAATTCCCTGACCCATTTCCCGCGCAAGTTGACGCCAGCCTCACGCTCGAACGCCGGGTTGGCTTCAACGAAGCGATAGTCAATGGGGTAGTCATTCGCGTCGAACTTGACCTGAACGATGGCGAAGGCCGCTTCGATCGTTTCCAGAATGGTCCTGAAACGCTCCTCGCTTTGACGCAGTGCGGCCTCGGTGTCGCGGATCGGCGTGAGGTCCAGCATCGCGCCGATCATGCGCAAGGCGTTGCCTTGAACGTCGCGGATGACATGCCCGCGGTCGAGGACCTGGGCGTAGGAGCCGTCCACCCGGCGAAATCGGTACTCGTCACTCCAGCCGGTCTGCCTGCCGTCTATCACGTCATGGATCGAGGTGACGACGCGGTGCCTGTCGTCGGGATGAATCTGTGCAATCCACCAGTCGCCGGTCGTTGCACCCGTGGCGAGCGGATGCCCGTAGACCCGTTGCAGCGCGTCATTCCACAGGACATGGTTTTCCTTGAGGTCCCAGTCCCAGATCGCATCGTTGGTGGCTTTGACCGCGAGGCGGTAGCGCGTCTGCGCGTCTTCGATCGCCTGCTCGGCCACCTCTTCGGCTGCGCGCTCAGCCCGGGGGGCGTGGGCATCCGCGACGGCGCTCGATGGTGTGCCGGTGTCGAGGCTTGCCAGCCTCAGGGCTTCACTTGTCTTTAATGCCGACCGCAACTGCATGACTTCAGCCTCAAGGGCTTCCCGGGTCAAATGCTTCAAGTGTCCACCTGCAAACGTAAACGTGATGACCTGAGGTCGGAGGGGCGTCATGCGCCATCCGGTACTGCGCGGGCCGGCTGATCCAGCAGTATCGGCGGCCAGCGTTTTACGCTGCATGCTGGCAGAATGCAATTCGGCTTCCAGAAAAGACTCGGACGGCAAGATAAAGGTTCCGGCACCGGGAACGATTCGCCAGGCGGGTAGGGGGCATTTGCTCAGTTATCTTCGCGGGGTCCACCCTCGCCGCCACTATTGCGATGTATTTTCTTGAATATAACGTGCGCCATGGGGAGGGAGCGCTTCAGGAAACCCTGTTTTTCTCATCCTTCCACCTCCATCCCAGAGATTGTGCAATACCCGGTTGGACTCGCGATGCCTGGGTGGCTCGGATCGACGACTGTCATGCGGTCTTGGCGGAACAGACTGCGAAAGGCTATTTGTTCAGGACCGTAAAGTGTGAAATGCAGACGACCAGCGCGCTAAAGCGCGGGCTAATGGACCGTCTGAAACTGGATAATTACCAATGAGGGGTAGCAGCCCCGGGCGTCACTTGGTAACCCTCTTTCAGTTCCCCATACGAGGACGTCTGCCATTGTTCTGCCAGCGGGATCGGGAACCGAGCGGTTGGGATTCGATGGAATCAATCAGTTCCGCGACGCAATGCAGTCGGCGGCGGTGACCTCTGCCGAGCCAGGGCCGGGGGCGCTAAGCCGGCTCAGTCGCCTCGAAATCGGCTGCCCATCGTGGTGCGAAAATGCTCGACCAGAAAGTCCACGAACACCCGCGTCTTGGCGGGCAGGGCTTTACGGGCGGAAAAGTAGACAGAGACCGAACCCAGGTCCACGTACCACTCAGGCAGCAGCCGCACCAGTTCACCGGTCTGCAGCCAGGGCCAGGCGCGCTCCATCGGCACCAGCGCTGCGCCCATGCCCATTCGCGCGCAACCGCACAGGGCTTCGGGGTCGTTCATGATCGCGGCCGGGTCGAGTGTCAGGTCAAAGGTTTCACCCGCAGTATTCCTCAGGGTCCAGGCGCGCAATCTGCCGGTGTCGGTCGAGCGCGTGACCACCCCCGGTTGCCCCTGCAGATCCGCCGGGGTTTGTGGCAGCGTGCGGCCTTCAAGCCAGTCGGGTGAGGCCACGGCCACCAGATGCAGCTTCGCCAGTTCCCGCGCGACAACGCCGGGGGACAGCTCCATGCCGCCGCCGATGGCCACGTCGAATCCGTCGCCGACCAAGTCAGCGCGGGCCAGCGTCAGGTGCCAGTCGGGGATGACGGCCGGGTACTTTTCCTTGAAGGGCTTGAGCAACGGCAGCAAGTAGTCGTAGGCGAAGGAGGGCGCCACATTGACCCGCAGGCGACCGGCCGGGACATTGCGATTGTCACCCACCTGCGCGACCGCCGCCTGAATGGTCTCCAGGCTGTCGGCGACCTGCGCGTAGAAGGCATCGCCTGCTTCGGTCAGGGTCAGGCTGCGGGTGTTGCGCTGAAACAGCCGGGTGCCCAGATTGCTTTCAAGACGCGCCACGTTCTTGCTCACCGCTGCCGCAGAAACGCCCATACGCCGGGCGGCCTCGGAGAAACTTCTGAATTGTGCAGCACGCACGAACGACTCCAGATTGCCCAAGGTTTCCATGAGGGTCTCCAACGTTTGGTTGAAGCTGATTCTACCCATGCCGGACTAATTCATCCGCTTGTGAGCGTGCACAGTGAGCGCTCTCTCAACGCCAAAAGGTGAATTCCAATGGGCAAGATTTTGGTAACAGGGGCTACGGGCCGACTGGGCAATGCAGTCGTGAATGCGCTTTTGCAACGGGGTGAGGCCGGCGACGTCGTGGGGCTGGCACGGGATCCGGGCAAAGCGCAGGCCTTGACCGCGCGGGGCGTCGAGGTGCGTTACGGCGATTACACGGATTACAACGCCTTGGTAAACGCCTTCCAGGGTGTCGAAAAGGTTTACATGGTTTCGGCCGTGGCCTTCACCGACCGCGTCGCTCAGCACAAGAATGTCATCGATGCCGCACGCCGCGCCGGCGTCGACCACATGATGTACACCGCCATCCAGCGGCTGGACGACGTGCGGTTTCCGATCGAGGGCGTCACCGACAGCGACATCGCCACTGAGCAATTGCTGATGCAGTCAGGCCTGGCGTACACGGTGCTGCGGCATCCGTTGTACGCCAACGACCTGCCCATGTTCATCGGCACCAACGCGATCAATGCAGGCTTCGCCGCGCCCGCCGGCAACGGCAGAATTGCACTGGCCTGTTATCAGGAGCTGGCTGAAGCCGGTGCCGTCCTGCTCAGGCAGAGCGCCCATGGCAATCGCAGTTATCTGCTGAACAGCGGCAGCCCCTGGTCCTTGGCTGACATCGCCAACGCGTTGTCCGACCTCACTGGCAAGGCGATCGCCTATGAGCCGATTTCGTCGGCGGCCTTCGTCCAGGCTCGTGAGCGTGAAGGCTGGCCGCCACACGTCGCCCGATTTATCGCCGGCTGGTACTCGGCCATCGAAGGCGGCGCCTTCGACCAGACCAGCACCGACCTCGAAGACGTTCTGGGGCGTAAACCCAAACAGCTTTTAGCGCTGCTCAAGGACGCCTTCGGGCTTTGAGCGCACAGCGTAAAACGGCATTGGAGAATGCGCTTGACCTTGCCGCAGTGGAAAGGTCTAGCGTGACGGCTTCGTCTCTACCCTCATCCAGGATGCTTCGTCATGAAAAAGATTGCCGCCGTTGTCAGCGTCATTGCTCTGCTTTCCGTAACCGCCGTCAGGGCCGACCCGGCGGAGGACGTCAAACAGATGCATGAGGCCTACCAGCAATCGATGGGCGCCATGAAAGACGACATGCATCACGGCATGATGAGCGACGACCCTGATGTGGCGTTTGCGGCCGGCATGCTGCCGCACCACGAAGGCGCGGTGGAGATGGCGAAGATCCAGCTCAAATACGGCAAGGATCCAGAGATGCTGGAGCTGGCGCGCAAGATCGTTGCGGCCCAAGCGGCAGAAATCGCGCAGATGAAGGCCTGGCTGAAAGCTCATCCGGCTAAATAAACCTGCAAGGCCCAGCGCCCCTGATCAGGGCCGCTGGTAGTCAGCCCGCGTGGCGGCGGGGCAGGAAAGGGCGTTCGCTGCCGCGGGCGTATCAACCCGTGATATTCGAGTCGATTTTCTTGCCCATGCTGATACGCGGTTCGGTTGAGTAACCCATGGACTCATAGAACGCCTGGACGCTTGCATTGGTGCTGACGATCTGCAGATTGATTTTCATGCACCCCCGCGCTGTCAGGGCGTGCTCTGCATGACGAACCAACTGCATGCCTACGCCTTTTCTGCGATGAGCGGGGTGCACCGCCACCGCATACAGCCATCCGCGATGACCGTCGTAGCCGGCCAGAACGGTCCCCACCACCTCATTTTCCGTCAGGGCAACAAAAAAGAGGCCGTCCGGTACAGCCAGCTTTTTGTCGATGGCAAGTCCGGGCGTGTTATGAGCGGTTTCGTAGCCGAATACGGCCTCCCGGAGTTCGATCACGGCCTGGCGATGAAGTGTGTCCGAATAGTCGGTAATGGCAGCCATGGTGAGGCTCCTTATTCAGCGGAATGGCCCATGGGATTTTCTGCGCTGGCAACCGCCACCTTATCTTCCCGAGACCAGTGCCAGCCGGCAGGCCAAACCGAGAGATCAATCATCACGTCCCTTCCCGAGGCAATAAACGGCGAGTCCAGGCACGCATGTTACCGGACGGTGGCGCGTTTCTGGAGGGCCTTTGCGGGATGACGCCACTCAATGGCGCCACGACCCATGGGGCAATTCAATGTGCCTCTCAGCCTTGGCCAGTGCGGTCTTCAGCGCCTCCCGGTTCAACGGAATGCAGTAAGCCGGCTTGGCCCGTTCAAATCGCCAGCTCTCGTCAAGATTGCCGGCATCGACCGCGTCGAATCCCACCTCGTCCAGCAGCCGGATCGCCAACGCCTTTGCCGCAGCGTCATCGGCGGCCACCGGCAGTGCGCGTCGGTCGTGTGCCGTATTCGGGCGAGCATCGCGGTCGAGGTCATCGGCCAGGATCGCGTTGAACACCTTGACCACGCTGGCGCCAAACAAATGCTCGGCGAGCAGCCTGCTGGTGGTGGTTTCAAACCTGTCGAGCGTCGGGATAGGGCCGTCTCGGTCGGGGTAGTAGTTGTTGGCGTCCAGCACCGTTTTGCCCGCAAGCCACTCGGCCGGCAGGGTTGGATAGTGGTTGAAAGGAATGGCGACCAGAACCACATCGCCAAAGGCAGCAGCGTCCTCGATCGTGCCGACCTGAACGCCGGATATCTGGACGAGCAGGTCGTTCAGGGTCTGCGGCCCACGTGAATTGCTGAGCATGACTTCATGGCCTGCCGCGATGAACCGTTGCGCCACTGCCTGCCCGATAAAGCCTGCTCCGATGATGCCAATGCGCATGTGATGACTCCCGATGGTTTGCAAGAGCCGCCATGATGATTGCGAACCGGCCGCCGATAAATAATCATCAGGCGCTTAGTCTCGCCACCAGGAGTGTTGAATCATGGACCGTCTGAGCAGCATGGAAGCCTTTGTCACGGCGGCGGAATGCGGCTCCTACGCCAAAGCGGCCGAGCGTCTGGAGTTGTCGCCGCAGATGGTCGCCAAGCACGTTGCCGCGCTCGAGCATCGACTCGGCGCGCGACTGCTGAACCGCACCACGCGCCGCCAGAGCCTGACCGAACTGGGCCAGGCGTATCTGGAGCGTTGCAGACACATTCTCAGTGAAGCAAAGGCGGCCGACTCTCTCGGGGAGATGATGAATGACACCCCGCGCGGCAAGCTGAAAATCAGCGCGCCCATCACCTTCGGCTCCTCTCGCCTGATGCCCTTCGTCACGACATTCCTGCGGCTGCACCCCGAGATTGAAATCGATCTGCAGCTGACCGATCGCTTCGTTGATCTGGTGGAGGAGGGGTTCGACATCGCGTTCAGGATCGGCCCGCTGGAGGTGTCCAGCCTCACCGCCCGGCCGTTGGCGCCTTATCAACTGGTCGCTTGCGCAGCGCCTGGCTATCTGGCCGAACGCGGCGTGCCGCAATGTCCGCAGGACCTGAGCAATCATGAGTGTCTGGGGTATGCCTGGTGGTCGCGGCCGACTGATCGCGAGTGGGTCTTCTGCAAAGGGTCAAAGGTGGAGCGGGTTCAGGTGGCGAGTCGATTGAGGGTCAACGAGAGCCGCGCGCTGCTTTCGGCCGCGCTGGACGGTTTCGGCATCGTGGTCGGCCCGCTGATATTCCTGGAGCCCGCCTTGCGCAGCGGCGAGCTGGTTCGAGTGTTGCCTGACTATGAGGCGCCGAGTCGGCCCCTGCATATGCTGTACACCGGCAGCCGGCAGCGAACGGCCAAGCTGCGCCGATTCATTGATGCGGCACTGGCGCGTTTCGGTTAACCCTGAGCGGGAGAGCAAACCCAGGATTGCCAGGGATCAAATCGCAGCCGGGTCTTTCATCGGAGCGTCGATGCGCAGCCCGTCCCATAGGCCCATGACGTGCGTAATTGCAGCGTCCAGTGTTTCAAACGTCGCGCCGTCGCGGGCCAGTACCGACATGCCCAGCATGAAGCTGTCGAACACCGTGGCCAACGCGGCTGGCGCCACCGTTGCGGGCAGTTCTCCCGCGGCGATGGCTCGTTCGATGCACGCGACAATGGCGGCACGGTTCAAGGCTCGCGCATCTGCCAGCGGCTGGGAGATGGTCTTGCTTTCTTCGGTGGATGCGCTCAGAAAACCCAGTGACACCAGGCAGCCCTTGGGATGACCCGCCTCGCACTGCATTTTTGCCGAGCACCGCAGCGTGCGCTCGATCGCTTGCCTGGGGGCAAGGGCGGTGTCGAACAGACTGTCGGTCACGCGTCCATGGGTGTTGAGGTAGCGCTGCATGACTTCATTGAACAGCGCCTGCTTTGAGCCAAACGCCGCGTAGAAGCTCGGCGCGGTGATGCCGCCGCCGATGCTCGCCTTGAGCTGGCTGAGAGACGTTGCGTCATAGCCATGTTCCCAAAACAGATGCAGCGCCTGGGTGATTGCCACGTCACGGTCGAACGTGCGCGGTCGTCCCATCTGAGCCATATGACCCTCCTTTCAAGTGAGATAAATACTAGTCGATACATATGTGATTGACTACCCGGCTTGGGCTCTTTAGATTGCTACCGATCAGTATATTAGTCGGAGGATCGAACGATGACCCATGAGGGAAAGGTCAAAAAACTGCCATATGGGGCGCTGCTGGCGCTGGCGATGACCGGTTTTATCTGCATCGTCACGGAGACGCTGCCGGCGGGGCTTTTGCCTGAAATAGGCGATGGTCTGAGTATATCGGCGTCACTGGCAGGGCAGATGGTCACGGTGTACGCCTTGGGATCGTTGCTGGCCGCCATCCCGCTGACCATTGCCACGCGCAGTTGGCGGCGCAGATCGGTGCTGCTGCTCACCGTCATCGGGTTTCTGCTGTTCAATTCCATCACGGCGCTGTCTTCGGTGTACTGGCTGACCCTGATTGCGCGATTTTTCGCAGGGGTTTCAGCGGGACTGGCCTGGAGCCTCATTGGCGGCTACGCGCGGCGCATGGTCGAGCCCGCTTCACAGGGCCGCGCCATGGCAGTGGCGATGGTGGGGACGCCAATCGCATTGTCACTGGGCGTACCCCTCGGCACCTGGCTGGGCGGAGTGATTGGCTGGCGGATGTCGTTTGCCGTGATGTCCGGACTGACCCTGGTGTTGATCGCCTGGGTACTGATCAAGGTGCCGGACTACCCGGGTCAATCGTCCTCCCAGCGCATGCCGCTGCGTCAGGTCCTGTTCACGCCGGGCGTGCGTCCCGTGCTCGGCGTGGTGCTGACCTGGATGCTCGCCCACAATATTCTCTACACCTACGTCGCGCCCTTTGTTTCCCTGGCCGGGTTGGGTGCCCATGTCGATCTGGTGCTGCTGGTGTTCGGCGTTGCCGCACTGATGGGCATCTGGGTCGGGGGGCGTCTCGTCGATCGTCATCTTCGCACCGCAGTGTTGCTGAGCCTCGCCACCTTCGCCGGGGTTTCGGTGTTCTTCGGGATATTCTCGGCCTCTGCCACGGCGATTTACCTCGGTGTCTTCGTCTGGGGCCTGACCTTCGGCGGCGCCGCCACACTGCTGCAAACCGCGCTGGCTGACGCAGCAGGTGAGGGCGCCGACGTTGCCCTGTCGATGAACGTGGTCGTCTGGAACAGCGCGATTGCCGGCGGCGGGCTTCTGGGTGGCGTGCTCCTCGGTCACTGGGGCGCGGGGGCCTTCGCGTGGGTGATGGTGCTGGTGCTGCTGGTCAGTCTGGGGATTGCGTTCCGCGCACGGGCCCATGGGTTTGTGTCGGGCGAAAGGGCTGCCGGGCAAGTGGCTGGGGCTCATTAAGATTTGCACCGCTTAACCGGTTGACCGGGGGGCGGTCTTCCCGTCGGGCAACGCCGGCTCGCGCACCAGCGTGATACTCAGCAGCACCCCGGCGCCCAGGCAGAGCGCGATGCACGATAGCGCGATGATGAAGGCGTGGGTGATGGCTGCCGGGTCAGTGCGTCCATCCAGGATCGTGTAGAACACCCCGCCGATCACTGCAACGCTCAACGCTGTGCTGATTTGCAACGTCGAGCTGGCGACCCCGGCGATCATGCCCGAATACGCCGGTGCCACGCGGCCCGTCACCATGCGCATGAGCGTAGGCAGCGCGAGCCCCTGTCCAAAGCCGATCGTGAACAGAAGGGCGGCAAGCAGTGCCGGCACCGGGTACACGCCGGCCGGCGTCGCACTGAGCAGCCACATCATGCCGATAAAGCCGGCCGACTCCATGCCCATACCCGTTGCATTGACGTACACGCCGAGCGCCCGTTTGCAGGCGGGCGCCAAGAGCGGCCCGAGCAGAAATCCGGCGCCGAAAGGCAGAAACACCAGCCCCGCGCTCAGTGCCGATGTGCCGAGCGCGCCTTGCAGGTAGATCGAGAACAGCAGGAAAAACGGGGCGATCGTGTAAAACAGCAGCGCGATGACGAGTGCGCGACCCAATCCCGGAACGTTCAGTGCGTGGGGATCCAGCAGCGGCGAGCCACCGGCATCTCTCAGTCGCGCTTCGTAGCGCCAGAACATCCACGCCAAGAGCGGCACTGCCATCAATGAAACCCAGGCCCACAGCGGCCACCCTGCTTCTCGCCCTTTGATCAGCGGCACGATCAGCGCGGCCAGTGTCAGGATCGAAAGGGCCACGCCCCCCAGATCGAGTGTGTTCGGATTTCGCGCACGGATTTCCTTCAGCACAGGTATGCCGAACAGCAAAACCAGCGCGGCAACTGGCAGGTTAACGAGGAAAATCACCCGCCAGCCCAGGCCGAACAGGTTCAGCGAAATCAGAATCCCGCCCAAAGCCTGCCCGATGACCGACGCCAGTCCGAACACCGCACCGTACAGACTGAGCGCAAGGGGCTTTTCCGAATCCGGGAAGATGGCCTGCACCGATGCCAGTGCCTGTGGCGCCATCACAGCGGCTGTTATGCCCTGCAATACGCGTCCTGCGACCAGCGACCAGGGCGACCAGGCCAGCCCGCACAACAATGACGCCCCCGCGAAGCCAGTCAGACCGATGAAAAACACCCGGCCACGGCCATAGATGTCACCGAGCCTTCCACCGGTGATCAGGGTCACCGCATAGAGCCCGGCATAGGCGGAGATGACCAGTTGCTCAGCGGAAGGGCCGGCACTCAAGTCCTGCCTGATCGATGGCAGCGCGACGTTGACGATAAAAAAATCCAGGGGCGGCAGAAAGGCACCGACCAGCAGAATCAAAAACATCGCCCAGCGTCGCGGATCAGGCGACAACGTATCCTTCACGAACATGGGCAAACCTCCATACGCAACGGCGGCGCTGCGATCGGATAAGAAGGGGGTCAATCAATCGAGGCGCGCATCGCCGCTGCAAGGCGTGATGCGCTGTTCAGGCAGAGCGGTTTCAGGCGCGCTCGAACGTTTCCGAACCCGCGATCGGCGTCCAGTTGAGCAGCGGCGTCAGGAAGTGCAATTCGAAACGACGGGCGCTGAATCGCCACTGATCGTCGCGCCGCTCGAAGCGGTCGTGGTAAAGGCCGCTGACCTGTACCGGACCCTTTTCGCGATCATGAAACAGGCAGTCTGCTGCTACGGTTGCGGTCGCCATCGTCCCCTGAATCTGGATCATGGGATTGGACATCCAGTGATGCATATGCGGCAACTTGATCCAACTGGTGTGCGCCATGGCGGCGATCTCTTCAAGGTTTCGTCCAACGCCGAAATCCGGCAGTTCCAGCGTCGCGTCGGCGTGCCAGAGGCTGCGCAACAGGTCGATGTCCATCAGGTCGTAGGCGTTGGCGTAGCCGGAAATGAGCGATTCGATCGCCGCGCGGCTTTCCAGCGCTTCAAGCCGCGCAGCGAGCATTTCAATGGTCATGGTGTTTCCTCGGTAGCGTATCGGTTGAGTGTCCAACGGGCGGGGTTGCTCGATGGTGGCGAAGGCGGACCAGTCTCGATCGCCCAGGCCCTGGGTGATCGCCGCTGACATGCCCGCGCGTACCACCCTTGCGGCAGGCAGCTCCAGGGCAACGGCTTCGGCGGCCCTCAGCGCCAAGTCCACATCTTTCAGGCCCAGGGACAGCTTGAAGCCGGGCTCGTGTACGCGGTTGGCGACGTAATGCCCATAGCGCTGGTAACTCGGGCAGGCGAACAGGGTTTGAGTGACGGTTTCAACGAACGCCGAAGGGGGTAGACCGTAGGCCTCTACCAGGCGTGTCGCTTCGCCCAGGGATTCAATGGCCTGGGTGATCATCATGTTGCCGGCGATCTTGGCGATGCAGGCCTGCACAGGCCGGTCGCCCATCCGCCAGGTCTTCTTTCCGAGCACATCCAGCAGCGGCTGGATCTTCTCGATTGCGTCAGCGGCGCCGGACGCGAGGATGTTCGCCTCACCCTGAGCCACGGCCGCCGGCACCCCGAACATCGGGGCCGCGACCAACTCGATGCCTGCCTGCTCGTGACTGTCTTGCAATTCGTTGATCAGGGCAGGTGACAGCGTTGACATCACAATGTGAATGCAGCCCTTGCCGGCACGCGCCAGCGCATCGGAAGACAGCAACACCTGCCGCACCGCCCGATCATCGGCGAGCATGCTGATGACCACTTCCTGCTCAAAAGCCAGCGCGGGGTCAGTCAGTGCGATCACGCCCTCAAGATCTGCCAGCGCCTGAGGGCTACGGTTCCAGGCCCACACGTGATGACCTGCCGCCATCAGCCGCAGGATCATCACCCGACCCATGGTTCCCACTCCGATAAACCCGATGTTCATCAATGCCCCTCTGCCTATGGCTGTTTTGCTCGAGGCGCCATTGTGCGAGCCATGCAGTTGCTTAGGGACTGCCATTGCTGCATCTTCGGCGTTCACTTTTGTACGAGGTACGCCATGGACTGGAATGACCTGCGCGTCTTTCTGGCGGTCGCCCGCGGCGGTTCACTGGGGGCCGCTGCAAAGCTGTTGGGCGTCAGCCACCCCACCGTCGGGCGGCGCCTGCATGTGCTGGAACAGAGCAGTGGCGAGGTGTTCTTTCGTCGTACGTCAACCGGCCTGGTGTTGACCGACAGCGGTGAGCGCATCTTCGAGCTGGCTCAGGAGATGGAGCGCAGCGCGCTGACGATCGAACGGCGCATCGCCGGCGAAAGTGATCAGTTCGAAGGCCTGCTGCGCATCTCCTCGGCGGACTGGTTTGCCGGCTATGTGCTTGGGCCAGTACTGGCCGAACTGCTCCGGCGCCACCCCCTGATCGTGCCCGAACTGATTGCCGGACAACGGCTGTCCGACCTGACACGCAGGGAAGCGGACATCGCGTTTCGGATCGTCCCTTTCACCGAGCCGGACATCGTCCAGCGTCGCTTGACCACGCTGAACTACGGTCTATACGTGGGCGCCCAGCAGCCGTTCTCTCCGGGCACGCATGGCGAAGGTGTCGGGCTAATCACCATGGACACCGCGCAATCCCATTACCCGGACGTCGTCTGGCTGCGAGGTTTGTACCCGCAGGCGCGGGTGGTTTTCACCAGCAGCAGCCGAACCGTGCAAGCCCGGATGTGCGCCCTTGGCCTTGGCATTTGCGTATTGCCGCGCGCCCTGGGAGATCAGAGCCCCGCGCTCAGGCGGCTAGACGTTGGACAGGCGCCGCCCGGGCGTGACATCTGGATGGGCTACCACCACGACATGCGGCAGATGGACCGGCTTCGCGCATTCGCGGAGCTTGCCGGGCAGATCATTGGCGAAGACTGATCCTGGGTGATCTCAGGCATCAGCCTCCGGCACATAGGAAGCGACACCGTTGCCGAATGACCAGTCATGCTTATCGTTATTCGAGATGAACACCTGGATGTCCTCGCGGCGCATGCCGGGGCGGGCAGTGAGTTGATCGGCGATGGCGCGGTAAAGCGCCTGCCTTGTCGGCGTGTCGCGCCATCGGTTGGCGAGGATGTGTATGAACACCACGTCATCTGTGCGCTTGACGTTTAGAAAACCCGGGTCATAGAAAAACAGGCCTTTCTCGTATTGATCGATGACCTGAAATCGGTCGTCTGGCGGCACGCTGTAAGTCTCTACAAGCGCGTGGTGAACACCATCAGCGATGGCGCGGAGTTGGGCAGGGGTTTTGCCTTTGAGCAGCGATATTCTTACGAATGGCACGGCAGCATTCCTCAATGTGAGTGCGAGCATCGAGATTGCTCGCTCTGTTCATATCGGAATAGCAGTAAGATCCGACGGATATCATCAGGTATTCCGGTAGATCGACATGCAAGGATTCGACTTCGAACAATTGAAGACCCTCGTCGCTGCGGTGGATGCGGGCAGTCTTACGGCAGCGGTGCCCCTCCGGTATCGATCGCAGTCGGCGCTGAGCGAACAGCTCAACAAGCTGGAGGAAGCCGCGGGTGAACAGCTTTTGGTGCGCAGCAAGCAGGGCGTACGCCCCACCGCGGCAGGTCAGCGCCTGATTGGCCATGCTCGTCAGATACTGGCGTTGTCGGATGCGGCCTGGCGAGACATGCACCGGGTGCCCCTTGAAGGCGAGGTCCACATCGGCATTTCCGATTACGTCCGGCCGAGCCAGCTGGCGACTTTATTGGCGCGCATCGCTGAGCAATACCCCGGTTTGCGGATGCGCACCCAGATCGACAAAAGCGACGTCATCGCCGATGCCCACGGTAGCGGCGCGCTGGATCTGGCGATCATCCTGCGCACGACGGGGTCGCCTTCCTCATCATCCGAAGAAGCCCAAGTGCTGCGCACGGAATCCCTGATGTGGGTGGCCGCCCGCAGCAAGCCACTTCCGCCTGAAGACAGGGTTATCGAACTCGCGCTGCTGCCTGAAACCTGCGCGCTGCACAGGCTGGCACGCAACGCATTGGACGCACACGGCATTGCCCACGTCGTCGCTCATATGGCGTCCGGTGTGGCGGGGCTTCAGGCGGCAGTCGCGGCGGGGCTGGGCGTGGCGTGCCTCAATGCCTCCGCGATCATCGAGGCCGACATGCTGGAGGTCACCGGTCTCAATCTGCCCGCGCTGCCCACTGTGGACATCGTTTTATTGCCGGCTCGCTGCCGGGGAGGTGTCAGTGAGCGATTGCAAGCGGTGGGGCAGATCATTGCAGCGACGCTGGCGCCTTAGCCTGCGCCCGCTGCCGCTTGACTGGCCCTTGGATGGACCTGCCGGACAGCGCTGATAGGCCACACTTGCGCGACGGCGAACAGCACCTCAAACACTGTAAACCCGAGAATCAGAACACTCGCGCCCTGGGCAACCGCGTAAAGCTGCCAGGTGGCGAAGAGCGTTCGCGCCAGTGCGTCATACAACCCCACACGTCGGCTCGGCTGTGCGAGGCGCCAGAGCGACCAGACCACCACCACGCTGCCGAGCAGGTTGGCAAACAGCATCGCGCTGACGTCCAGCACGGGCACCGGCCGTTCCAGTGCCAAAGCGCCCGATAACGTGGCGAAGCCGGTGAACACCCATGCGGCCGTCCAGGGCGTCATGAAGCCCGCTGTCACCACCAGGTCGTAGATGGCGCTACTTTTGACGATGCCCAGATTGTTTTTTGCGCTGATCATGATCTTCCCTCACAGTTGAGCCCGCAGGCTAAAGCCTGGTCTTAGGTCCAGAGTCAACGTGAGCATTGAACGTCATGAAAATAGGCGAAGTGGCAGGGCGTGCGGGCGTGTCCGTGGATGCATTGCGGTTTTATGAAGAGAAAGGCCTGATCAAGCCTCAACGCAGTGCCAATGGCTATCGGCATTATCCGCAGGAGACGCTGCAGCTGGTGGGGTATATCAAGCTGGCGCAACAGCTGGGGTTTTCGCTCAAGGAAATCGGCGAAAACCTGCCGCTGCTGTGGAACAGCGAGCAGGTCTCCAGCGACCTGCTGGCGCGATTATTCGCCGAGAAAATCGCGTTGCTGGACGAGCGGATCAGGCAGATGCACGCGCTGCGTAATCTGTTGGCCGAGCGGGCGGGGCACGTCTGTCCGCTGTTAGGCGCTGACGTGCCCTGAAGGACACGTCACCTCGCAATACACCGACGTCAGTGACGACGCCTTCAGTCGCACAACGCCTGGCTGCGACGCATCGCAATCGGCCGCACCAGGCTCAGCAAGCCCGCCAGAGCCATCGCCGCACCGACCCAGAGCGGCGATCGCAACCCCAGGCCCGCATCGATTGTCACACCGCCCGCCCAGCTGCCGAACGCCAGTCCGGCGGTGATGACCGAGGTGTGCATGATGTTGACCAGCGCGCCGGGCTCGGCCGCTTTCATGACCCGGGCGACCATCGCAGGGTTCAGCGCCACACCGGTCAGCCCGAGGGCGAGGAAGCACATCAGGTTCAGCCACAGGTGATGCCCGGCCAGGGCAAAGCCCGACAACGCCAGCACCATGATTGCCAGGCCCCAACCGACGATCGCCATCATGTAGCGATCCGCCAGTCGGCCCACCACCCAGTTGCCCAACACGTTCGCGACGCCATACAGCGCCAGCAACGGCGCAACGAATTTCGGCGCGACGCCGACTTCCTGAATCAGGATGGGCGTGCAGTAGCTGAATGCGGCAAAGGTCGCGCCGATGATCAGCCCGCTGGTGACGTACGCCGCCCAGAGGGGCGGATTCTTCATGTCCGCGACTTGTTGGCGCAGCGGCGGTTCGCTGCCATTGGCGCTCGCCGGCAGGCGCTTGCTCGCCAGTACGGTGCACAGCATCGCCAGCACCACCACCAGCCAGGCGCTCGCACGCCAGCCGAAGTGTTGCTCGACCCAGGTGGTCAGCGGCACGCCCACGACGGGGGACAGCATCAGCCCGGCAAGGACGACTGAAACCGCGCGACCGCGTCGTTCCGGGGTGACGAGGGCTGCGCACACGGTCATGCACAAACCGATGCACACGGCACTGGAGATGCCCATGACCACGCGAGCAGCGGCAAGCACCAGATAACTTTGGGCGGCGGCTGCAATGGCGCCGGCCACCACGTAACAGATGAGCAACGCGATCAACGAGCGTTTGTTGCTGACGCCTCTGGACAGCAGCAGGACGGTCACGAGCGGACCGCCGATGGCCATGCCCAGGGCATAGAAGGCGATGAGGTTGCCGACTTGGGCGAGACTGACCGAAAACGCATCGGCCAGCGCCGGCATCATGCCAGCGACCATGAACTCGGCCGTCACCAGCGAGAAGATCGTCAGGCCCAGAAGGTAGACGGTGGAGGGGAGTGTGCTGCGGCTGGACATGGGGTTCCTGACGGGTAAAGAAGGCCGGCTACCCTAGGGATTGAGACGGGGCAGGTCAACAGGCAATCAAGCAACTGCCCCTGAAAATCAGTCCCTGCTGCATCATCCCGAGGTCCGTGCTTTGATCGCCAGCCATTCATCGCGCGTCAACTCCCAGAGTTCCTGCACCATCGGGCCCGAGACGAAATTGGCGTTCCGGCGCTGGATCATGCGCATGCCCTCGCGTTCGGAGATCTTCCTCGACGCGTCGTTGCCAGCGGCTTTGGGCACCTGCATGACTGGCCGCTGCAGGGTTTCGAACCAGAAGGCGTTGATCACTTCGCATGCCTCCTGCATATAACCGTGACCGCGCCACTGCGGCGCCAGCCAGAACCCCCGATGGTTCTTGGGCTGATCGTGCAGGCTGATGCAGCCGATCACCCGCGCCGGCTCTGGTGTCAGGCGTAGGGTCCAGTGCCATTCGCGCCCCTCTGCAATGGCAGGAAGCGCAACGTCGCGGAGGTAGGTCAGCGCGCCGTCGTCGGGATAGGGCCATGGCACATGGCTGTCCAGATACCGGACCACCTCCCACTGGGGAAACAACTGTTGAATGACGGGCGCATCGGTTAACCGCAGCGGGGCGAGTGTCAGTCGGGGAGTCTGGAACGTGGGGCTGTCCATGCGGGTTTGTCCTTCGGAGTCGCTGAAGGGCGGACGCTAACGCGTTGCAGGGACGCAGTCCATTGCACCGGCGGCGCGCAGCCCCGATGTCGAGGGGCACGAGCGGTGCGGGAACACGGATTCCCACACCTTTCGGTGTCAGCCCAGGTCGTCAAGCACGCCACTCATGCGCGCTTCCACCTCATCTCGAGTGGCCGCCCATGCCGGTACAGTGTCGAGCAGACGCTGTTGCCAGGCCATCAGATTCGGGAATTCATTGAAGGGCGCGCCTGTTCGCTGGTACTGCGAAAAGGGCGCTGCAATGTCGATGTCCGCAAGGGTCAGGGCATCACCGACGATGAATTTCCGGGACGTCAGGTGGGCATCCAGCACCATCGCAGCATTGCGGATATTGCCCATGGACAGCTCAACCACGGCGTCGGTCGGCGGTTTGCCTGTCAACGTCTTGCCGGCCCATTCGTTGAAGAGAAAGGTCGAGAATACCCGCCATTGTTCACCCGACCAGAACATCCACTGCAGAACCTCGAACCTCTCTGCTTCTGTTAGTCCAAGCAGGTTTAAATCCGGGCTCGCCTTTGCGGCGAGATAGAGGTTGATCGCCGACGCCTCCCAGATGACGGTATCGCCGTCCTGAAGCACCGGCGTCAGGCCGTGGGGGTTGAGCTTCAAAAACTCAGGGGTATGACTTTCCCCCTTAAATAAATCGACGTTGATGCGTTCGATGTCGACGCCCATGACCGCAGCCGCAGCCGTGACGCGCCGAAGACTGCCCGAGCCCGGATCGCCGTAGAGTTTGATGGACATGATTTTCCTCGCAGTTCGATGATGGAACCAGCCGGCGTTGGCATTGGCACCCATGGTATGAAGCGGGCCATGAATGAATGTCAGCCGTCAGCTCCGTTGAATGACGAGGCCACGGTAGACTCTTGCTTCGCACAAAATAATGCCGCCGTTTCGCAGAACACTTATCTGGAATTCAAATGACTGATCGCTGGCTGGAGATCGAGGTTTTCACCCGCGTGGCCGAATCGGGCAGCTTCTCCCGCGCCGCTCAGGCGCTCGGGCTTTCTCAGCCTTCGACTTCACGAATCGTCACCGGACTGGAAGCTCGGCTTGGCGTGAAGCTGTTGCTGCGCACGACCCGAAGTGTGGCCCTGACTGAAGCGGGCGCGGCGTTTCTGGACAAGGCACGCCAGGCGGCGGCCGATCTGCAGGACGCTGAAGACGCTGCCCGTGGCATCGATTCCTTGCGCGGTACCTTGCGTCTGGCGGTGCCCATTGCGTACGGCACCCTGGCAGTGATTCCCGCACTGCCCGATTTTCTCGAGCGATATCCCGAACTGCGCGTCGAGATCAGCATGCGCGACGAGCGGCAGAATCTCGTGGCAGCCGGTGTCGACATGGCCATTCGAATGGGCACCCTTGAGGATTCCACATTTGGCGCTCGGCGAATCGCGTCGGTGCCGCGAGTGCTGGTGGCGTCCCCGACCTACATCGCCAAACGAGGGCTGCCGGAAGCGCCCGCAGACCTGGCGCTTCACGACGCGCTGTTGCACGAACACAGCTATCCGGCCAAAAGCACGTTAACGCTCATCAAGTCAGGCGTGGAGCAACGGGTCACACTGCTCGGGCGCGTCAAAATCGATGCGGCCCCTGGCGTCCTGGCGGCTGCCATTGCAGGGCTCGGGATTGCCAACGTCACGACACTCATGGCAGCAGAACACCTGCGCAACGGCAGCCTCGTCCACCTGTTGCCCGACTACGAACTGGAGCCCTTGCAGGCGTTCGCCGTATTTCCCTCCGGCCCCAAACCTTCGGCCAAAGTGCGGGCGCTCGTCGCACACCTCATCGACGTCTTGGGGGGCAATCTCGGTGGGGCTGAACGCGAGCGTAGATGATACGGGCCTGAATGCACGTGATCCGATCGAACCTCTGGGAATCAGCCCCGGTCAGAGCATGACGGATGCACCGTCAATCTCTACTCAATTAGCGGCACTCGTTTGCCAGAGGACCTGATCATGCTCGGAAAGAAATACCTCCCTCATCTGTTGTTCACCGCAGTCTGCGCAGTCAGCAGCTTTTCCTACGCTGCCGAACAGCCAAGCGTGACGATGGATCGCCCGGGTGCAGGGGTCAAGGAAATCAAGGAAGGCGACAACGCCCCTGACCAGTACCAACGTCCGAGCCTGGCGCTGAAAGACTGGAAAGCACGTCATTTGAGCGCGCCGGACAAAAACCAGCAATGGGTGCAGCTCGAGGACAAATATGCCCTGATCGACATTCCCACCGGCACGATCAAACAGATGGTCCCGGCTAAGGGACATAAGTAAGTCGGCGACAGGAGCTGCTTGTTTGGCCATTACATGATGGCGCGCCGGCTCATGCCTTACCGGCTGAAGCCGGTCCTACAATGCGTCCATCGCCAGTGTAACTGAATGTACGCAGTGAACATGTGGGACCGGCTTTAGCCGGGAAGTGGCTTGTCCGATGCCCTCAAGGGCAAATCCCCATCCAGGTAAAACTCGTCCAGTTGTGGCGGCGGTATGCGGGTACCGGACAGCATGGTGTGGACCTGTCCACGATGGTGAATCTGGTGCTGGAACAGATGTAGCAACAGGCGATCCACGCGTTCCGGAATAATGCCCATCGCCCGCACCACACCCGCTCGACGACAAAGCGCGTGCTCATCCAGACCTTCGCAATACGTAACAAGTCGGTCGTCCGCGTCCGTTTGGAGCTGGACGATTTCCTGCAGCGACAGATGCTCGGGCAGATCCTTTCGTTGACCTTCCAGATCAAACGTCAGCGCGGCCAGGTAGAACTGATCGACATCCAGTATGTGCCGCAGCGTCAGCTCAATTGAGGGAAAAAAACCTGTTCGCGGCGCCAGGTATTCTTCATTGCTCAACCCCAGGCATGCCGAGAGCAGGCGCCGGTTCGACCATCGATTATTGTGTGCCTGCGCCAGATAGCTGTTCATCGGAGAGTGCCCGCATTAAGTGGCTGGAGTGACGAATGTTAGTAAGTTCGCGCAGGGTCAGTCATCCCACGTTGCCTTCCCGCGAATACCGCCCCGGCGCGCGCCCGGTGTAGCGGGTGAAGGCGACGCTGAACGCACTTACCGAGCCGTAACCCACGCGCTGCGCAATCCCGGCAATGTCCTCCACGCGCTCACGCAGCAGTTTCTTCGCCAGCGCCATCCTCCACGCCAACAGATACGCCATGGGTGGCATGCCCAATGCGTTCTGAAAACGCTCGAAGAACGTTGAGCGCGAAAGGGCAGATTCCCTGGCCAGTTCTTCCACGGTCCACGGCCTGCCCGGGTGCTCGTGCATCTGCCGTAACGCCTTCGCGAGGCGCTCGTCACTCAGCCCGCGCAGCAACCCCGGTGGCGCAGCTTCGGTGGCGGTGCAGCGCAGCGCCTCTATGAACAGCACTTCCAGCAAATGGGCGAGGACCACGTCCCTCGCTGGCCGCTGAGCGCGGGCTTCCTCGGTCACCAACTCCACCAGCGTCGCAAGCCGGGGCTCGCCGCGCACATGAATCAGTTGCGGAAGCAGCGACACCAGCAAGGCAGCGTCCGGCGATCCGAATGTGCAGTGACCGACCAACAACTGAACGTCGACGGGCGCGTCGAGCGGGCCGACACGTATGTCCCGAGGACGGACCTCGAGAGGAGCGCGCTCGCCGTCGCCGTCTGGCAGCGGCTGAAGGCTCATCATCTCGAAATCGTAAGCTGCCGGGATCAACACGAAGTCGCCCGCCTGCAGGGTGATCGGCGAATGTCCGGCCGCCGAAAGCCGAGATGCCCCTTGCAGGATCGCGCAGTAGAACGGCTGGCCGTGCACCGAGCGCTGTACCCGCCATGCCCCTGCGCCGCTGACGATTTTGGACAGCGAAGCATTGGGTTGCAGCAGGGTGACGACCTCAGCGAGCGGATCGAACATGCCGGACTCCTGCTAAAGAAAAGCGGACGGGGGATGATATTAAGTCCGGTTACCACAGCTTATCGTGGCGTCACTGTCAATCACGCGATGGAGACACACCCATGAACACCATTCTGATCACCGGCTGCTCATCGGGCTTCGGCCTGGTTACCGCCCAATACTTCCTCGACCGAAACTGGAAGGTGGTCGCGACCATGCGCACGCCCGATGCAGCGCTTTTCAAAGCGTCCGAGCATCTGCGCGTGCTTGCGTTGGACGTCACCGACCCAGACAGCATCCAGAAGGCGATCGACGCTGCAGGGCCGATTGATGTGCTGGTCAATAACGCAGGCATCGGACTGCTCGGCGCTCTAGAAGGCTGCTCGATGGACAAGGTCCGCAGCATGTTCGAGACCAATACCTTTGGAACCATGGCGATGACTCAGGCCGCGCTGCCGCAGTTCCGCGGGCGCAACGCGGGGGTCGTCATCAACGTCACCTCCAGCGTGACCCTCAAATCCCTGCCATTGCTTAGCGTGTACACGGCGAGCAAGGCGGCGGTGAATGCGTTCACCGAATCCCTGGCGCTGGAGCTTGAGCCGTTTAACGTTCGTGTCCATCTGGTGTTGCCGGGCCGCGCACCGGGGACCGACTTCGGCAAAAATGCACAGCCGCGCATGCAGGGCAGCATTCCGGACGCCTATGCCGATCTGGCTCAACACGTGTTCAGCGAATGGTCGCACTCGACCTTGGTGACCGAGGCGCAGGACGTCGCCGATGCGATCTGGCGTACAGCGAATGAGCCTGCGTCGCCGATGCGTATTGCCGCTGGCACCGATGCAGTTGCACTGATGGGGCAGGCAGGCTGAACAACCGCCGTTATCGCCGATCGTGCTGTCCATCCGACGAAAGCCCATGGAAAGGTACTAACAATCAGGAAATCCGCCGGTCCAACCTGTTCGCCGAACCGGTTGCGACAACGGGTTCACAGGTCGTCAGTATTCCAGGCAGGAGCAGCGCATGAGCATCAGCCCCACTTTTGATATCCGTAATTATGGCGCCAAGGGCGACTCCGTCACTGACGATACCATCGCCATCCAGAAGGCAATTGATGCCGCAAGCGCTGCGGGTGGGGGCAAGGTTTACATCCCTGGCGGCACCTGGCTCGTGTCGGACAGTGACGGTTCGGGCAACGCCTTGGCGCTGAAAAGCAACGTCACGCTCACCGGCGATGGTGCCGGTGACAGCGTGCTCAAGCTGGCCGATGGCGTCGGGCCTAATGCGACCGCGTCGAGCACCACGTCGCTGTTGGGCGTGGTAGCAGGCAGCACCGTTCGAGACGCGACCGTCAGCAATCTCTCGCTGGATGGCAATCAGGTCAACGGCGGCGGGCAGGTCAGTGGCTGGTCGCAGTCAGGGGCGAGCAGCACCAACTTGGTGATCGATGGCGTCACCGCCACCAACTTCAGCGGCAGCGGTTTCGACCTGACCGGCGCGTCGGTGCATTTGACGGTGCGCAACAGCACGGCCACGGGCAATAGTTCCGACGGCTTCGCACTGGGCGGGTCGCTCCCCGCATTGACC
Organism: Pseudomonas sp. 1L-C-7-B-C1; assembly: GCF_057291635.1. NCBI lineage: Bacteria > Pseudomonadati > Pseudomonadota > Gammaproteobacteria > Pseudomonadales > Pseudomonadaceae > Pseudomonas > Pseudomonas sp. 1L-C-7-B-C1. The sequence goes on from NZ_JBXAWH010000003.1 coordinate 25,908, forward strand.
TTTCAGGACAACCGCGCGCTGGACAACAGCGGCAACGGCATCAATGTCGGGCTTGGCAGCGTGGCGATGTCGCTGACCGACAGCCTCGCTTCCGGCAACGCTGGCGACGGGATTCACGTCCATGAAGAAAGTGGCGTCGATACGGGCTTTTTCAGCGTCATCGGCGGCGACGTTTATGGCAACGGCGGCGACGGCGTGCACATGCGCGGTATCGAATACGGCGGCGTGTATCGCCTCGACATCCATGACAACGGCGGGTCGGGCGTCAACCTGCAGGGCACGACCCACATCGAAGTGTCCGACAACGTCATCCACGCCAACGCGCAGAGCAACGACGTGCCGGAAGTGGCGATCCGCAACCTGGGCAGCGAGAACGGCACGCAGAATTTCGTCTACGACAACCTGATCACTGGCAGCGCCGGATCCACCTTTGGCGTGGCCGAGGTACCGTCGGACGCGGCGAGCGTCGAGGGCAGTGTGATCTTCGGCAATGTCATCAATGGCACCCATGCCGGTGACATCAGCGCGGCGGGAAACCAAAGCCAGGTCTACAACAACAGCGATGTGCTGATCGTGCGCGGCAGTGCTGGCGCGGACACATTGATCGGCAGCCGCTCGGACGAACTCATCAGCGGCGGCGCAGGCCGCGATCGCATCGATGGCGGCGCTGGTGACGACGTGATTCATGGCGGCGCAGGCGCGGACCGCCTCAGCGGCGGCACGGGCAGCGACGTGTTTCGGTTCAGCTCGGTCAGTGACAGCTACCGCACAGCGACGACGTCGTTCACTGATCGCATCACCGACTTCGACGATGCCAGTGACCGCCTCGACCTGACGCTGCTGGGATTGTCCGGCCTGGGTAATGGCCACAACGGTACGCTCAAGGCGACCTATAACGCTGGCACCGACATCACCTATCTCTCCAGCCTGGACGCGGACGCTGCTGGCAACCGCTTCCAGTTGGCACTCGACGGCAACCACCTGAGCACGTTGGGCGCGGCGAATTTCTTCTCGTCGATTACCGGCACGTCCAGTGACGACAAGCTTCTGGGCACGGCCACCGATGATGTGCTGATCGGCGGCGCAGGGCGCGACAACCTGTCCGGCGACGGTGGCGCAGATCGCCTGCTCGGTGGCAGCGGTGGTGACACGCTGACGGGTGGGGCCGGCGCCGATACCTTCGTCTACACCCGCGTCAGCGACAGCCTGCGCAACGACGCCAGCGGCAGCTACGCCCAACGTGATGTGATCACGGATTTCAACAGCAACGGCCATGATCGCCTCGACCTCACGGCGCTGGGTTTCAAAGGGCTGGGCAACGGTTACGACGGCACGCTCAAAGTCGTGCTGAATCTGGCAGGCGATCAAACGGCGCTGAAGTCGCTGGAGCCTGATGTCGACGGCAACCGCTTCGAAATCCTGATCAACGGGAATCACCTCTACGACCTGACCGCCAGCAATGTGCTGTTCGCCAACCCGGACGACACCCGTGTCGATTCCTCCCAACCGCTGACTTCGGTGAACGCCACCGGCACCGCGGCCGCCGATACGCTGTATGGCGACTGGGGCAACGACACCTTGTTCGGCATGGCGGGCAATGACGTGCTCGCCGGCAGCGTCGGCGATGATTTACTGGTCGGCGGCGGTGGCAGCGATCGACTCACTGGCGGTTCCGGGGCGGACACTTTCCGCTTCGATCACATCAGCGACAGCTACGTTGGCGCGGCGGACCTGATCACCGACTTCACCACCGGCCACGACATTCTGGACGTCTCCGCGCTGGGTTTCACCGGCCTGGGCAACGGTCGCGACGGCTCCTTGCAGGTCGGCTACAACGCCAACAGCGACCGCACCTACGTGCGCAGTAATGAAGCGGACGGCGCAGGCCAGAAATTCCAGGTCACCCTGGCGGGGGATTACAGTCACAGCCTGCACGCCGAAGACTTCGCGTTCAGTGCGGCACCCAATGCGGCTGAGATTAAAGTGGTGGGTGTGGCGGCGCCGATGGACCAAGTGGTGTTGTCCGACGCCTGATTTCACGGGATGCATGTTGTCTATTAGTGGGACCGGCTTCAGCCGGGAAGAGGCCAGTCCAAACACCCGTGCATTTGGGGTGTGACACCTGACGCCTTCCCGGCTAAAGCCGGTCCCACAACTCGTCCGCAGCCAGTCCCATGCAAGGGGGCGCAGTCAATGCCACTGCACCCACTGACTCCAATCTGTCACACCCCAGCCCCTGAAATGCCACATTGACGCCGTAATGTCCTCGCCAATGAGATCGATCTCAAGCGAGTGAACATGAGTGACCTGAAAGACGTCGCACGGGTGGCCGGGGTTTCCAGAGCGACCGCTGCCCGATGTTTCGCCTCCCCCGACGTGGTGCGTCCCACCACCCGAGACCAAGTATTCGCCGCCGCGCGGGAACTGGGTTTTCGCCCCAATCTGCTGGGCCGCCAGCTGCGCCTGCAAACCACCCAGCTCATTGGGGTGGTCGTACCGAGCCTGCTGAATCCGGTGTTCGCCGAACAGTTTCAAGCCATGGAGCGCGCCGCGCGGTTGCGGGGCTACAACCTGTTGCTGGCGACCACCGATTACAGCGCCGAACGGGAAAGCGCGGTGGTTGAAGAACTGCTGCGTCAGCGTGTCGACGGCCTGGTCCTCACTGTGACCGATGCCCGTAGCAATCGCGTCCTGCAAAGCCTCAGCACCGAAGACACGCCCTTTGTCCTCGCTTATCACCAGCCCGGCAGCACTGAATACAGCGCGGTCTCGGTGGACAACCGCGCCGGCATGGCCCTCGCCACGCGTTATCTGCTGGACGCCGGTCATCGCCGCATAGGCATGGTGGCGGGGCCGACGCTGCAGTCCGACCGGGCGCGGCAGCGTTACGCGGGCTACTGCGACGCCATGGCTGAACACCGCTTGAACGCCATGGCCATCATCGAGATGCCCAGCCACACCGAGGCTGATTTCAGCGCCCTCGCGCCGTTGTTGAGCGGCCCTCAGGCGCCGACGGCACTGGTCTGCTCTAACGATTTGTTGGCGATCAGCCTGATCGCCGAGCTGCGCCGTCACGGTTGGGCAGTGCCCGAGCAGCTGTCGATCATCGGTTTCGACGGCATTGCCATCGGCACCCAGATGCACCCGACCCTGTGCAGCGTGGTCCAGCCCATCGCCGCGCTGGCGACCACTGTCATCGATCAATTGCTGGCGCAGATTGCCGGCGCCACCCCGACTTCCCATTGCCTGCCGTGCCACATCCGGCCGGGCGAAAGTACTCAGCCCTACAAGGAGACGCTCCATGATCCGCTTCAGTAAAACCCTGGCGGCATTGCTGCTGTGTGGCGTGGCCAGCCTGACCCAGGCCGCCGAAACCGCCATTTGCTACAACTGCCCGCCGGAGTGGGCGGACTGGGGCACCCAGCTCAAGGCCATTGCCGACAGCACCGGCGTGCAAGTGCCGCTGGACAATAAAAATTCCGGCCAGTCCCTGGCGCAATTGGTGGCCGAAAAAGCCGCCCCGGTGGCGGACGTGGTGTATTACGGCGTGACCTTCGGTTTGCAGGCGCAGAAAGCCGGCGTCGTCGGCACCTACAAACCCAAGGGCTGGGAGCAGATTCCCGCAGGCCTGAAAGACCCGGAAGGCCACTGGTTCGCGATCCACTCCGGCACCCTCGGCATCATGGTCAACGTCGATGCACTGGGCGGCTTGCCGATCCCGCAGAGTTGGGCTGATCTGCTCAAACCCGAATACAGAGGCATGGTCGGCTACCTCGATCCGTCCAGTGCGTTCGTCGGCTACGTCTCCGCCGTGGCGATCAACCAGGCCATGGGGGGCACCCTGGATGACTTCGCGCCGGCCATCGACTACTTCCAGAAACTGGCGAAGAACGCGCCAATCGTGCCCAAGCAAACCGCCTACGCGCGGGTGCTCTCCGGCGAATTGCCGATCCTGGTGGACTACGACTTCAACGCCTACCGCGCCCGCTACAAGGACAAGGCCAACGTCGCCTTCGTCATCCCGAAAGAGGGCAGCATCAGCGTCCCTTACGTGATGAGCCTGGTCGCCAACGCCCCCCATCAAGCCAACGCCGAGAAGGTGCTGGATTTCGTGCTCTCCGAGCAGGGCCAGGCGCTGTGGGCGAAGGCGTATCTGCGCCCCGTGCGCGCCATGAAGATGCCGGCAGACGTCGCCGCGCAGTTTCTGCCGGACAGCGATTACGCCCGCGCCGGCGTGGTGGATTACCAGCACATGGCCGACGTGCAGGAAGCCTTCGCCGCGCGTTACTTGAGCGAGGTCAAGTAAGTGAGCAGCACAGTTTTGAAGGCACAGGACGCCGCTGCCCGCGGGGCGCCGAAATGGCGTCTGCGCCCAACGGCCGCCTGGGCCCTGGCACCCGCGGCGGCCATGTTAGCAGCGTTCTGGCTGTTGCCGGTGGCGCACCTGATAGTGCTCGGCGGGCAGCACCGTGACGGCGCCGGCAGCGGTTATTGGCAAGTGCTCAGCAGCCCGCAATACCTGGGCAGCCTGGCGCAAACCTGCGTGCTTGCTGCGGTGGTCACTTTCGCCGCGCTGCTGGTCGGCGGCATCACCGGCGTGTTTCTCGCCCGTCAGCGCTTTTTCGGACGCTCGACACTCGTGGCGCTGCTGACTTTTCCGCTGGCGTTTCCCGGCGTGGTGGTGGGCTTTCTGGTGATATTGCTGGCAGGGCGGCAGGGGCTCTTTGCGATGCTGGGCCTGAAACTGGCCAGTGAGCGTTGGGTGTTTGCGTATTCCTTGGCGGGGCTGTTCCTCGGTTACCTGTATTTCTCCATTCCGCGGGTGATTCTCACGGTGATGGCGGCCTGCGAAAGCCTCGACCGCAGCCTGGAAGAAGCCGCGCATTCCCTCGGCGCCGGGCACTGGCGGGTGGTGTGTGACGTGATTATTCCCGGGCTGGCGCCGGCGCTGGTGTCGTGTGGCGCGATCTGTTTCGCCACGTCCATGGGCGCGTTCGGCACGGCGTTCACCCTCGGCACCCAGCTGAATGTCACCCCCGTGGCGATCTACAACGTGTTCACCAACTACGCCAACTTCACCGTCGCCGCTGCGCTGTCGGTGGTGCTCGGCGCGCTGACCTGGGCGGTGTTGCTGCTGGCGCGGCGCATGGTCAAGCCATCGAGGACGGTCCTGTGAAGCGTTCTTCGCTGTTCATCGCGCAGCTGCTGTTCACGCTGCTGGTCTGCGCCTTCATGTTGGTGCCGGTGCTGATGTCGCTGGTGGCCGGGCTGACCCGCAATTATTTTCAGGGCGTGTCCAGCGGACTGACCTTCGACTGGATCGTCCAGGTCTGGCAGGCGTACTCGCCGACGGTGTGGCTGTCCCTGCAACTAGCCCTGGCCTGCGCGGTGTGCGTCTGTGTGATCGGCGTCCCGGCAGCCTATGCGCTGGTGCGGATGAACAACCGCTTCAGTCGCGCCTTCGAGGAATTGATGGTCTTGCCCGTCGCCATGCCCGGCCTCGCCAGTGCCCTGGCCCTGTTGCTGACCTACGGCCAGTTCGGCAGTTTCCGCAGCAGTTGGCTGTTCATTCTGGTCGGCCACGTGCTGTTCACCCTGCCGTTTCTGGTGCGGCCGGTAATGGCAGTGATGCAGCGTCAACACCTGCCGACGCTGGAGGAGGCCGCCGCCAGCCTGGGTGCCGGCCCTTTTCGCCGTTTTTTCAGCGTGGTGGTGCCGAACTGCCGGGCGGGGATTCTCGCCGGCGTGTTGATGGTGGTGACGCTGTCCCTGGGTGAATTCAACCTCACCTGGATGCTGCACACGCCCATGACCAAAACCCTGCCGGTCGGCCTGGCGGACAGTTACGCCTCGGCGCGGCTGGAAGTCGCCAGTGCCTACACCCTGATATTTCTGTTGATGATCGTGCCGCTGCTGGTGGCGTTGCAGGCCATCAGCGCACGCCTTTCCCGTGGAGAGCAAAGATGACTGGAACCACGCTGCGCCTGATCGGCTGCCGCAAGGCTTTCGCCGACGGCACTGTCGCCGTTCACGACCTCAACCTGACCATCGAGGCGGGGGAGACCCTGGCCATCCTCGGCCCGTCCGGTTGCGGGAAAACCACCACGCTGCGGATGATCGCCGGACTGGAGCGGCCGGACGTCGGCCAGGTGTTCTTCGGCGATCAGGACGTCACCCGTCTGCCCATTGAGCGTCGTGATGTCGGCATGGTTTTTCAGAACTACGCACTGTTCCCCAACCTCACGGTGGAAGGCAACATCGCGTATGGCCTGAAGGTGCGCGGCATGGCCGTCGCCGAACGCAACAAGCGTTGCGCCGAACTGCTGGAACTGGTCGGCCTGCAGGAACACGCCAAACGCGGCATTCATGAGCTTTCGGGCGGGCAGCGTCAACGGGTGGCACTGGCCCGCGCCCTGGCGCCACGGCCTAAAGTCCTGCTGCTCGACGAGCCCCTTGCCGCACTGGACGCGCAACTGCGTGAGCGCTTGCGCAGCGAACTCGATCAGCTGCTGCGCGGCCTTGGCATCACTTCGGTGTTCGTCACCCACGATCAGGGCGAAGCCATGGCCCTGGGCGACCGGATTCTGGTCATGCAGCAAGGGCGTATCGCCCAGCTCGGCACCCCGCGGGAAATTTATCAGCAACCGGCGAATCCGTTCGTGGCCGGTTTCGTTGGCAATCTCAACGCATTCACAGTGGCCGGGCGTACCGCCAGCGGCCTTAAGGTCAGCGGCGGCGTACTCCCATGGGGGGAGGCGGGCGAGCCGACGACGGTGTATTGCCGGCCCGAGCATCTGCGGGTGGTGAGCAGCGAAGGGCACCTGCACGGGCGTTTGCTCGGTCAGTTCTTTCAGGGGGCGCAAAGCCGCTTGTTGATTGAGGTCGGCGCGGCGCAACCGTTGCTGGTGGACAGCGCCGACAGCGTTATTCACGCGCCGGGCGATCACATTGCCCTGGCCATCGAGCCGCAGGCGCTGTTCGCCTTGCACCCGTAATTCTTGTCTGGATAAGTTGAATGTCGAATGCCCCGTTTCTCATCGCGCAGATCAGCGATCTGCACCTCAAGGCCGGCAACAAGCTGACCTATGGCGTCGTCGACACCCTCGGCGCGTTGCGTCGCGCGGTCGACCATCTCAACGCGAGCACGCCGCGCCCGGACATCGTGGTCATCAGTGGCGATCTGGTGGATTTCGGTCGGCCGGATGAATACGCCGTCCTGCACCCCGAGCTGGCGCGCTTGGTCGTGCCGTACTACCTGGTGCCCGGTAATCATGACGTCCGCGAGCACCTGCTGGCCGAATTTGCCGACCACGTGTACCTGCCGATCTCGGCCGAAGCACCACTGGACTGGGTGGTCGAAGCCCATCCGGTGAGGCTGATCGGTCTGGACTCGACGATCCCCGGCGCCCACGGCGGGCAAGTGCTGGACAGTCAGATGGCCTGGCTGGATGAAGTGCTCGGTCGACGTCCCGCCGTGCCGACCCTGCTGATCATGCACCACCCGCCCTTTGTCACCGGCATCGGCCACATGGACCGCGAAGCGTTCATCAACGGTGCTGCGCTGGAAGAAGTCATTGGACGCCACCCGCAGGTCGAGCGGGTCTTGTGCGGGCATCTGCATCGACCGATGCAACGACGCTTCGCCGGTAGCATCAGTTGCACCTGCCCGGGCACCTCGCACCAGATTGTGCTCGACCTGCGCGATGATGCTCCGGCGCATTTCAACCTCGAACCGGCAGGCTACCTGCTGCATCGCTGGGATGCGGAGGAGGGCCTTGTGACCCACAACGGCGTGTTCGGTGAGTATCCGGGGCCGTATCCGTTTTATGACGCGCAGGGGTTGATCGATTAGCACGCTCCATCTCGGAGGTTGTCCTAGCGCGTTGGCCCGGCGGCGCGTGAATGTTCTGCGGGCGCTGATGATTGGCGTACGACTGAAGTGGGTTACCTATAATCAGTCTATAGTCGTTCTATAATCGCCTATAAACGTAGATTTCACCCATATCTATAATTGGTCTATAGTCACTCTATAATTGCCTATAGAGCTGTGCAGAGATCTACAAATGTCTGAAATCCTCTACCACCGTCCCGAGCTGGCCACCCGGCTCTCCAAGCTGATCATGCAGGTGTCGGTGGGCAGTTCCGCCAGCTCCGGCGTCTTCCTGGCAGCGCCACGGCGTACCGGCAAATCCACCTTCGCCCGCGAAGACCTGCGCCCTGCGCTGGAAAAAGCGGGCGCGATCGTGCTGTACGCCGACCTCTGGCAAGACCTGACCAAAGACCCTGGCCTTGTCATCGTGGAAGCCATCCGCGAAGCGGTTGGTCGAAACGATGGCTTCATCACACGGCTGGCCAAGGCTTCCGGGATAGACAAGGTGGCTGTTGGCGGCTTGAATTTCAGTCTGGATAAAATCGGCCTCGGCAAGGACATCGACCTCACCACGGCGCTGGTGGCGCTCTCCGACGAATCGCAGAAGCTCATCGTTCTGATGATCGATGAAGCGCAGCATGCGATCACAACCGAGGCGGGTGTGGCAGCGCTGTTCGCGCTCAAGGCGGCGAGGGACGAACTCAACAGCTCCCGGCACCATGGCCTGCGCATCGTCTGCACCGGCTCGAACAGGGACAAGCTGGCCATGCTGCGCAACAGCAAGGACCAGGCGTTCTTCGGGGCGTCGATGGTGCCGTTCCCGACGCTTGATCAAAACTACATTGACTGGCTGTGCGCCAACATTGATCTGCCATCCCCGCTTGATCCGGCGGAGGTGTTCCAGCTGTTCAAAGAAAGTGGCTATCGCCCCGAATTGCTCGGTGCTGCAGCTGATGCCATCCGCTTTGACTTTTTCATCGACCCTGAAAACGTACGTGAGCGGTTTGCCGAGCTGGTTCGGGCGCAAGCGGATGAGCTGAACGCGAATCTCAAGAAGGTGATCCACAGCCTCACCCCGATCCAGTCCGCCGTGATTCGCGTCATGGGGAGCATGGGCGAAAGCTACGCCCCCTTCGAGGCGCCCACCATGGCGTTGTACGCCGCAGCGATGGCGCACGCAGGGACCGCGGAAAATGACATCAAAGTTGAAGTGCCGGGCGTGCAGCAAGCGCTGATTGCCCTGCAGGAAAAGAACCTGGTGTGGAAGGCTTCGCGGGGTGTCTATGCGGTGGATGAGCACTTGATCGTTGATCTGCTTCGCGCCGACGGGCTGCTGGAAGGCTTGTAATCTCGCGGCAGCCCGGAACGGTTACCTCTTGAGGGCGATGGCCTCCTGGACAAGGCACTCAAGGGCGAACTGCTCGGTGTAGGTCATCTGAATGGGCGTTGTTTCGCCCTTGACGGTTCTTTCGCCATCCAGGATGTAGCGGATGCGCTTGTCGGTGACACCGATACGCTTGGCGATCCACGAAGGTGTTTGGCCAATCCGCGAAATCAGCTTGTCGGCGTATTCGGTGGAAGGGTTATAGAGTTCTGCGTTGGGTGTCATGTGACGTCCGGATAGAGGTGAGGCGCTGTGTGTTCAGGCGAATGCCGCACAGTGTGCCAATAACCGGGCTGCGTCGCGACCCCAATGGTGTTCGCCAGCGCTGCGACGGGTCTAGAGGGGGAGGGCCCGGGGAAGAGATTCACCCTGGGCTCACGCGCTGCTGCCCGTCCTTGGTGCCCGTGCAAATGCGGCAGAGACTGATTCAGGCAAAATCAGGTTCTGAAAATGTTATAGCCAACGTGCGTGAAGATTTAATCATGGCGGCACACTCATCACTCGTGACGGGCTTACTGAAAAGGTAACCCTGAATTTGATCGCAACCATGTTTCACAAGCAGCTCTAGCTGGTCGAATGTTTCGACACCTTCCGCAATGACGTTCAAATCCAGTTCGTGTGCCAATACGATGACCGCTCGGGTGATCGCCGCGTCTTCATGATTGCTTGTTATATCTTTTATGAACATTCTATCGATTTTAAGCGTGTCGATAGGGAATCGCTTCAAGTAGGCCAGGCTGGAATAACCCGTTCCGAAATCATCCACCGAAAGCCCTATGCCATATGACTTTATCTCTCGAAGTATTTCAACTGCCGACTCGGGTTCAATCATCAGCACGGATTCGGTGAGCTCGAACTCTAAAAGAGCGGGGTTGATACCGTATTCTTCCAGGATATGCCTGACGATTTTAGCCAGCCCTTTTACCTGAAGCTGCCTGGCTGAAAGGTTGATGGCGATCGGTACCACCCCGAGATGGTTATCTTCCCAACCTTTCAGGGTTTCACAGACTTTCCGGATGACCCATTCGCCCACGGGAATGATCAGGCCGGTGTCTTCAAGCATAGGGATAAAATCGGCGGGAGAAACGAGGCCGAGCTCTGGATGTTTCCACCTCAGTAAAGCCTCCAGACCACTGATGCTGCCGTCTGTGAGGCTGACCTTGGGCTGAAAATGCAGAATGAACTCGTCGCGACCAAGTGCGCCCCGCAATAGCGTTTCAGTTTGCAAACGCTTGACGGCACTTTCATTCATCTCGGCAGTGTAAAACTTATAATTATTACGACCGCTCTTTTTTGCATGGTACATGGCGGTATCAGCGTGCTTGAGGATGACGCCAGCGTCATCCCCGTCAAAGGGATAATTAGCGATGCCAACGCTCGCTGAAACGAATATATCCTGGCCACGAAGATTAAAGGGTTTTGCCAAAGCGTCGACAATATGGGTCGCGAGCGATTTGATGGAGCTCTCCGAATAAGCAGCCTGTGTGACAACAATCGAAAATTCATCGCCCCCCAGCCGCGCAACCAGGCTGTCGTCATCGGTATGTTCTTCCAGGCGCCGGCTCGCCTGGATGAGCAACTCATCTCCTACGGCATGCCCCATGGTGTCGTTCACGGTTTTGAATCTGTCCAGATCGATGAACATGACGCTTATTGCAGATGGCGTGGATGCAGAGCGGCTGATTGCAGCGTGCAGGTAATTATTCAGGAACCAGCGATTGGGCAGATGTGTAAGCGAATCATTTTCGGCCAGATAGGTAAGCCTTTTCTTTGCGTCATCCCGTTCAAGCGCAGCTGCCAGCAGGTTTGCCAACGTTTGGAGGTAGCTAACGTCTTCAGGTGTAAACGCGTGCCCTGTGGTGGCATAAACCCCGAGCACACCTTTATAGGCCTCCCCGCAAGGTACATCGACCTCAACACGGCTTCTAATGCGCTCAGCTCCCACTGTGTCAACCGACAGCAATTTGTACTTCGCATCCGGCGTATCGGAAATATCGAGCCCGGCAGAAGAACCCATACCGCTCAAGAATGCATTCGTGTCGCTATTGCGGATATCAATGTTGGTCAAGCCAGTTTCAGCGTTGAGGATGACTCCGTGACTCACGCGATCAACGACTAATAAAGCGGCCTTACTCATGCTCAACCCTTGCGCCGCTGTCAGTGCGGCCAGTTCACCCAGGGCGCTGACGTTTTCCTCTGTCAATGCCTGCTGGCCAAACAAGGCGATCAGGTGTTGCCTTCTGGCGTTATCCAGAATCGCCACCTCAAACTCTTTTCGATCGGTGATATCGATGTCGATGCAGATATATTTTTCAACGCCGCCCCTGTCATCGAGAATAGGGATGATGGTGCGTTGATGCCATTTCTCCGTACCGGCCTGACCTGTAAGCCTGACCTCACCGTTCCACACTTCACTTTCAGGCGCCCACTGCCACGGCTGAGTGGCTGAAGACATGCCGTTCCAGACTTGATCAATCGTCAGCTCTAAAAGCTCGGCGCGGGAACGCTGTGAGCTGGTTACAAATCGTTCGTTGACGTAGGTGATGCGACCGGAGGGCGAACATTCGCAGACGATTGAAACCTCATCCAAGGCGTTTTTATGCTGCACCAAGGTGTTCATCAACGATTCGATGCGCTGACCAAAGTGATTACGCATATTCGCCGCAGTACGGTTTACCGCTTTGATTGCCTCCTGTATTTCGACGGGAGCATCCGCGACCAACATCGCTTCCGCTGCCACTGCGCCGGACGCGATTTCCGCTTCATAGGAGTGAAGCTTGTCCAGGTGGGCAAGGGAACGCTTGATCACCCATCCCATCAACAACAAACTTGTGAGCAAAAAAAGCACTGCCAGGACGGTAGCTTGCACCACCAAATTACAAAGTTCGGTCGCTATTTTCTCGGCGTTGAATGACAGGCGCATCACGCCATAGTCTTTTCCACCAATCGTTATCGGACGGTTGACATCGAATAATCGTGCAGCGACCTCGGCCTCTATCCACGCGGGGGCTCTGCCAACCGGCGCACTGGGCGCCTGCAGGCGAATGACGCCACCCGACAGGTCAATAAACATGGCGGATTGAAACGGCGAGCGAGCCAGGGTCTTTTCGAGGGTTCTTTTGATGGTGTCGTAATCGCCGATGACGACACTTTCCTCCACGGCCTGCGCGGCCACCTCTATCAGCATGTTGGCGGTGTCTTGGATTTCCTCGATATGCTGAAGAAGCTGATTTTTATAAAAAAGACCCAGCCCGGCCGTAAGAAACACCACTATCAGAATTGACAGCATCCCCAATATTTGCGACGTCAGTGATTTGGGCAGCAGGCTTTTAAAGAAAGTCATTAATAGCCTCTTCAGCTAAATGTCAGATTATTTACTTGAGGTTTGCCGGCAAGCCGCTGTAGAAATCACGATAGGAAGCGTAATCCGCCGCCGTCGCAGGAATAAAGGTAATCGGCGCGGGTGCGTGGACCAACTCGGTCGCCTCATGAAGAATCTTGCTGCCGTCTTTGTCGTACTGCATGTTGAAAAATGCGTTGGCTACCGCATCAAGTTCTTTTTGTGAAATACGAGGGGAGACCATGAGGGCTAAATCATTGAACGAGGACGAATTCCACAATACGCGGAACGTCTTACCTTCTCTTTCCGTGTAGCCGCTGACAAGCTGTGAGTTGACCCCCATCGCCTGAGCCTTGCCGCTGAGCAGCTGGCTGAAGGCGCCGTCCATGTTTCCTGCAAATACCGTAGACGTATGTATTCCTTTCTTTACCAATTCCGAGCTGGTGACTTTATAAGCAATGAACGCTTCGGGCCCGGGGTACACGACCTCCTTGCCTTCCAGTTCAGAAAGGCTATGGATGGGCGAATCGGCAGGAACCACGATTTGTCCTTCGAGGGCAGGCGCGTCGCGGCGACCAAATACCTTCCAGCCCATTTTGTCGCGCTCAGGGCTAAAGAGATGATTGGTGAAAGCGAAATCAACTTCTTGTGCGAGCACATAACTGGTGGTGTCAGAGGATGTGCGCCCTAATTTCAGCGTGAGATTCACGCCACTTTTTTCGGACACATACCGTATGATCGGGTTCCAAAAACTGGCTGAGAGATTAAGATTGTATTGATTGACGGGCGAAAAATTGTAGACCTTAAGGTCTTCAGAGACAGCCACATTTGACAGCCCAAAAGACAGCGCAATAATAATAGCTTTGCAGGTTAGGCGTAACGTCACGTGTGCACTCCTGATGGTGACTGACTTTTCACTCAAAGGCGATTAAAGCCAGATTAAACTCGGCAATCTAGATTAATCGGCTGATGAGCGGAGATCTAAAGCACCGGCTGCATAAATAAATAGTTAACTTCATTGGATCCACTAAGCCGCATAGGCCCAATGGATACCAAGCACCATGATTGCATTCGGTGCAGATCGTCTTGAGTCACCCAGACTTCAGCGCCTGTTCAAGATGTTCAAGCAGCACGCGCACCCGGTTGGGTACGTACTGACGAGTAGGAAGTACTGCTGCTATGGACAGTTGCTCAGGCACCCCATCTTCCAGCTCGACGAGGACCAGACTGCCCTCCGCGAGGGCGGTGCGTACGTCCCAGTAAGTCAGCATGGCCAGACCGAGTCCCAATTTGCTGGCCGCTCTGACGGACTCGACACTATTTGCCGAGAACGATGCTTCGGCACGGATGGATACCTCTTCCCCCTGATGGACAAATGGCCAATAAGGCATGCCATGCAGGCCGATGCATTGATGACGCTTAAGGTCTTCAAGGTGGGTTGGCGTACCCTGCCTGGCGAGATAGCCAGGACTGGCGCAGATGACCCGTGGGTTCGGAGCAAGCGCGCGGGCTACCAACCCGGAATCGCTGAGTGTCGCTATGCGGATCGCGACGTCGATACCCAGGCCCACGATGTCTACGATGCGATCAGAGAGTGTCAGGTCAACCTGCAGCGCCGGGTTTTCCGCAAGCAGCCGGGGGATCAACGGCATGATCATCTCCTGGCCGAACACGGTGGGAGCGGTGACTCTCAGTAGGCCGCTGGCCGCTCCGGCATTCGCTTTCAATGTGGCGCGCGCTGCCTCGTTAGCCTCCAGCATGCTTCTGGCGAACGGTAACAATACTTCTCCCTCGGGCGTGAGGGACGCAGAGCGGGTCGTTCTTTGAACAAGCCGCACCCCTAATTCTTTTTCCAGAGAGGCAAGTCGTCGGGACACTGTCATGGCTGACAGTCCAAGTCGTCTCGCCGCCCCTGAAAGGCTGCTGGCGGTTGCCACGGCAGCGAACACTTCAACATCCAGAATCTGCATCGATTATATCTCTCAGCGTTACGCCGCCTTATCTCCCTGGCCGTCTTATACCTTCACCTGATCACGGATATTGTCACCCAGCATAAGGCCTTGGAAATGAATCTCTGGCCAACGAAGGTCAATCAAATGAACACCCCCGGCAAGAAGATCTTGGACACGTTCGATATCGGCGACCTGAAATTAAAGAACCGGCTCGCTGTTGCACCCATGACTCGCGTCAGCGCAACTGAACATGGCAGTGCCTCGGAGACGATGGGACGATACTACGAACGCTTTGCCAAAGGCGGTTTCGGGCTGGTGATCACTGAAGGGATCTACACCGACCAGAAATTCGCTCAAGGCTATCGGTTTCAACCTGGTATCACTGATGCTGAACAAGCCTTGGCCTGGCGAGCCGTTACCAGTCGCATACATCGCCATCAAGGCCTGATCTTCGCGC
Organism: Pseudomonas sp. 1L-C-7-B-C1; assembly: GCF_057291635.1. Lineage (NCBI taxonomy): Bacteria > Pseudomonadati > Pseudomonadota > Gammaproteobacteria > Pseudomonadales > Pseudomonadaceae > Pseudomonas > Pseudomonas sp. 1L-C-7-B-C1. The sequence continues at coordinate 40,911 of NZ_JBXAWH010000003.1, forward strand.
AACTCATGCACGCGGGGGCCTTGAGTCAGGGAAACCGTTTCCTGAGCGAGACGGCCGGCCCTTCTGCCATACGGCCTAAAGGTGAGCAGATGAAGTTCTACTATGGGGAGGGCCAGTACGCCGTACCCAGGGTCATGACCGATGAAGACATCGCCGATGCGATTGAAGGATTCGCCAATGCCGCAAGATTGGCAGTCGGGAGCGCAGGGTTCGATGGCGTAGAAATTCATGGCGCCAACGGCTATCTGCTTGACCAATTCCTCACTGACTATACGAACCTGCGAACAGACCGCTGGGGCGCAAGCGTCCGCAATCGAATGGCCCTGATTCTGGAGGTGATCAAGGCCGTAAGAGCAGTCGTAGGGGGCGCTCGCGTGGGTGTTCGAATTTCACAGGGCAAGGTCAACGATTACGCACACAAATGGGCTGAAGGCGAAGCTGCCGCCGAGACCATTTTTGGATCGCTGGAAGACGCAGGTATCCAGTACATTCATGTCACAGAACACAAAGCGTGGGAGCCCGCGTTCAGCGAGAGCGGCCCCAGCCTGGTCAGCCTGGCTCGTCGATATGCTCCAGGGGTCGCCATAGTCGCCAATGGCGGGCTGGACAACTCTCAGGATGCCGAGCACGTTCTCAATGACGGCGCTGACATCGTTGCACTGGGTAAAAGCGCGCTGGCTAATCCTGATTACCCGAACCGGCTGTTGATGAATCAGCCTATGAACGAATTTGACTTCTCACTGCTCGGGCCTCTCGCAAACATCAAAGACAGTGAGCTGGCTTAAGATTAAGTCGCTATTGAAGTCCCAAAAAAAGGGATTCAGTGACGTCTGCGCTGGGTCAATGGCAGTGGTTCGCGAGAGACGGCTTTGGGTCGAAAGCGGTCAGCCAGGACCGGCTGCTTTCGACCCTAAGCGGCCATTACGCAACCACTACCTCTCACCAGGACCAACATCTGCGCAGACATGTGTAATCAAGGTTCCGCTGGATAGAACTCGCCATCATCACCTTGAACTCTTGCGTTCAAGCTGCGAGCAATTTCTTCGAGCTTAGTGATGGCCTTGTCAGTCGGATTTTTTGTAAACAGCTCACCGAGATCTGAGCGATACCAGAGCGGAAATGACTCTCCAGGTATGGAAACCATGAAGTCCTGAGGGCTATTGGCAACATCCCTGGCGACCTGTGGGTCGATTTTAAAATGTTCTTGCCATTCTTCGAAGGTAATTTCGGGGCCGAAGTCGTCACCCCAGAAAACCTTGCGACTGATATGTAGATCGTAACCGGCGACCGCAAAGGTGCTTATCCCCATGAGAAGCAGTGAAATAAAAGTACGCATGTGTTCGCCATTCAAAATATCTGTGAATTCATCCTGATGTCTTAAGACTTTCCTTACAAGGATGAGCCGGTTGCGAACGTCTGCTTCTGGCCGATTTCGGCCTTTGGCCAGCGACCGCTATTGGGCGAAAGGAGCTGCCACTGTCATTGGCCTTGATGCCCACTTGTCCCCCTTAACTCTACAACGCCAGAAATTTATAACTTGCAGGGCCCGGTCCAGGCCCAACAATAAAATCTACCATTCAATTGTAAAGACGTCTGGCGATCATGCTGGTGTCATCCAAGTTCACCTCATGGTAGGTCTCATTAACAACCCGACAAAACACCCCTACCTCGATTAAGAATCGTCCGATTTGCAGATCAATTTCGTCGTACAAATCATTTTCTTCCTTATTTCTGCAAAAATCTAAAGGCATAATAAAGCTAAGTTCATTGCGCTGAGGGATAAAATTATAAGGAGCACTCTGAATTAATGCATGCAACTGTTGCCACTCACCCGTCATCTTCGTAAGTGCGGCAGACAATGCTTGATCGTGAACTTTAAACGTTGCTCCGTTTTGTACGTCGACGAGTTGATTATACTGTTCGAGAACTGAGCAATGTATGTATTTCGCTCCATAGTGGAAATGGTCCGCGATGGAGGTCAAATCAAGCACTCGCAGAACGGCCATCAGATTTGACACATCCTTGCTGCGAATCAAATCTGCCTGCGTTACAGAGCTTTGATTAAAAAACTGAGGAAAATGCTGGCGCACCGCAGTGGCATCTTTTGCCAAGTCGGATGTCACATCTGCCCAAAACACCACTTCCACAGGAAATTTTTTTTTCGTGAGCCTCTCGCTGGACAATTTTCTTGCAAAAGCTTGAATATGAACATCGCGCTCCGCGGTGGTTGCAATGTAAAGCGTTTGTATCGCGGGTGTAAACTTTTCCGCTTTCGAGCACTCACTTGTGATGAGTTGCTCGGTAATTGTCCTAGTCGTATTTTTGCATTGCACACCGACAAAATATTGTAGGCTATCGTGTCCATAGATATCTACGCCGTCTTGCTGTTGCCCTTGCCGGCCATGCCTCGACAAATTGGGATTGTTCCACCTGAGCCCAAACGAAGTTTTGCAAATATCTTCAAATTCTTCCCAAGATGTGGGGGCAGGAAGTCTTGATGTGGTTACTGTTGGCATATGTAGTTATCCAAGAAATTTTTCGCTCATGGTTAGTTGTCAAGTAGTGGCTAAAAGTTGCCTCTGCTTAGCGCTACACCTTCCAGCGCACAAATGCTGTTGCTAAGGAGGGCAACGAAGACACCGCGAGCCAACGATCCACTGCTGTAGGCTGCCAGCGAGTCCTCCCGCCGACTGAGAATCGATAGGTTGGACATAACCCTCCATGTGCCTCCTCTAGAGTGAATATAACGCAACCTTCCGCTTTTGGCCGATTGCTGCCCGCCATAAATGGCAGAAATCGGCCAGAAGCGGCCGCTCACAGACAAATGTATTTCCCTCAAGCTGTGCAGTTCTCGAAAATAACGGGCAGATTCTGGAAAATTAATACCCGTGCCGCAATCATTCATGAGCCGTATCTGCGTCGAAAGCGAGCTAGCAAGGGGCTGACGGCTGACTTTCTGGTCAGCCGTATTTGACAACATCTGCCAATGGGACGACCGGCGAGATTGCAGTGGGATTCAATGGCCGTAGGAAAGTTATGACGCAGCTGGCAAGACACCCAACGAATTTGCGATCGCTTTCACTTTTTCCATCAGCTTTGTTTCTGATTTCATTTTATCGAGTGGAGCTTTATAGGTTTCAATGATTTGAACAATATCCAATCCTTGAGGGCTCGTTATTTTCGTCTTAGCAATCTCGACCAGTTCGGCAAATTTTCGCTGCGGTAGAGGGAACTGTAATTTGCTTGAGATGCCCGTTTTCCTGAAAGAAAGTATTGCCAGCAGAGCCTGATCTGGGCTGAGTAAGTTTAGTAACCGCTTGTAGATCGGTTCAGCCGCAGCAGTAGTCCCGTGCCCATTTGTGAGGAAAACCTCTACCAAACCCTCGACATAGTCCTCGATAATAGATGCCGGAATTTCACCCCTTTCGCCAACCAGCGACTCAAGACGCCGAGCAAACGAAGGTTCAATATGAAAATTATTATAGCCTCTATGTGCACCTAGCAATTCCTGTAACGCCGTGCTGATCTCCACAGATCTAATTTCGCTCGGAATATAACTGGCGGCTCCAACCCCATCAAGGAACTGTCTTGCCCATGTTGCTTTGGTTGCGTCATTGTTTGCAACAAACTGGCCATATTTTATGCCGAAATTTTTACGTGCTTGTTCGTCGACAAAGGGCCAAAGCTTCGGCGCAAGAAGAACTACGTTGGCACGCGCCAACGGAATTGAAGCGTCGTTGGTGTAAATACCAAATAGACCAGCCATTAGGTTGTTCGCTAGGTCATTAGTGAGGTTGGTGAAAAAACCGCTAACTTGTTGAGCACTTGTAGCATCTAGGGCATGGGCTTTGATGTTTTTAAGCAGCGCTTTGATAGTTGTGGTCGCATTTGTTTCCGGAAGAGTAATTACTTCTCTTATGCACGTTTCCAACCAAGATATGAGCTGAAGCCCGGTAATTTGGTTTTGGTTTGGATGCGCGGCGCTTGCCCAGTTGCGCATGTAGCGAATGAAGTCTAGGTGTTTATAGCCTAAACCTGAAATTAGGCCCATTTCTGAAGCCCCACGTACTAGCTCGTTATCGTCTAAAAGAGATAAGTCAGCCTCGGTGTTTAATTTTTTACGCTTTTCGATGTTTGTTACGGCGAGATCAAAAAAATATTCGAGATCATACTTAACAATTCTTTTGCGAAGTTCGAAAATCGTTTCATCCCATAAGTAGTTAAGCGCAGCGTCAAATAATCCAGAAGCTGCAGCGGCGATAAATTTAGAGATGTATAATGAGTTTTCCTTATGTTCGGAGGGTAGTAATTCGAGAACCCCTTCGACGTTGTTAAAAACTACAACTCTTTCGTTGACCGGAATGAGTACGTTTTGAGTCGGAAGCCCATGATTTCCTATGAAGCTCATCAAACTGGTTTCAAATACTTGAAGATCTTGTTTATACCCAGCCGCAACGGGGGCGGCCGCTGCAGGGGCCATCGGGAATTGGTTCGTGGGATTTGACATCGGTGCGTCCTTCCGTGGGTGGTTGCCGTGACGGGCGAAGGTGTCAAACTACCATCACGTACGCCGATTTGAAACCAGACTAACCAGGCATGATTTACACCCTCGACCGCCGACATCTCTAGCCGACAGAGTTCCGGGACGCCAGCACAGTTTATACGGGCGCTGAGGATCTTCCATAAAAGCCCCGCCCATTGCAGGCCATGCGGTCGCCCAACTCCAAGTGATCACAACCTCTTGAGCACTGCGTTCAAATTGGTCAGCCGCCGCGAGCAGGTGAGATTCAGGCGAGTGACTGCAATGGGTCTATAGCTCCCCGTCACCCGCACTAACCCGATGCAGGCACTCACCCCATCTATTTCCCGCCACACTCCTGCGCTCAAGCAAACGGCAGTGGCCCGCGGAATGTGCCGATGGGCACCCAGTGGGTAATCAGACCGGTATCCACCTTCCAGTGATGCAGAAGTAACGCCGGCGGCTCCACATACGACGCCTCTTCAGCCTCTGCATCCAGGGCCAACCCAATGGCAGTCGTTGTGCTGGGCGCAGTGCAGAGGACTGTGCCGCCAAAACGTAATTGCATCGAGCGGTGAATGTGTCCGCACACCACACGTTCGATCGCCGGATAGCGCTGCACCACTTCGCGCAGCCGCTCCGAGTTCCGGCAGGCATAGGTGTCGATATAAGGAATGCCACTGAGGAACGGTGGCTGGTGCAGCATGACCAGAGTCGGGCGCGTCGGCTCTTGGGCAAGTGCCGCATCGAGCCAGGCCCCAGCCGCCTCGGTCATGTCGCCGTGATGTTCCTGCGGTACGGTCACGTCCACACCAATGATCCGTACCGGGCCGAGGTCATCGGCGACGAAGTGCCACGGGCCTGCCGTTGAAGAGAGATACGGCTGGGAAAAGGTAGAACCCATTAAGTTTCGGTCATCATGGTTCCCGGGAATCATCAACAACGGCTGCTCGATCCCGGCCAGCAATTCACCCGCCATTGCATACTCTTGCGGTAGACCCTCATCCACCAGGTCGCCGGTGATGATCACGACATCGGGTCGCGGCAAGAGCCTGTTCAGGTGTGCAATGGCCTGCTCGCACATCGTGTTTGAATCAACCAGCCCCTGATAAAGCATGCCTTGCGGCCTGATATGCAGATCGGAAAGGTGGGCAATCAGCACGGGACATTCTCCATAGGGGACGCGGTGATCAATGGCAGGGTGAAGGTAGCATGCCTGAGCTGCGATGGACGGGGTCAGCGTCCATGCGGCATGGCAGAGCGCCGAGCTATTGAAGGCCGGAACGGGCGATGGTTGTCGAACCGGCACAGGGTCGAACTACCCGTCACCGAGGCAGAATTTAACTGGGCTGGATCCCGGCACATAACTTGCCCTTCTCGTATTCCTCGCCTTGCAGGAAGTCCCCATGCTGCACTCACATCTCACCACCCTCAATGCTGTCTCGCTGGTCCTGAGCACGTTCAAGGCGCAAGGCTGGTCGGCGGAGGCGCTGCTGGCCGGCAGTGGCATATGCGCAGCGGACTTGAACCGCGTCGACACGCGCATTGCCACGCATCAGGAGATGCAGGTGTGCGCCAATGCCGTGGCTCTGCAGCGCGACATCGGCCTGATCGTGGGGCAGCGTATGCATGTCTCATCCTACGGCATGCTCGGTTATGCCTTGCTTACCAGTGCCACTTTCGGTGACGCGCTACGTCTGGCTCTGCGTTATCCCGCGCTGCTGGGAACACTGTTCGAGCTGAGTCTGGAGGAAGACGGCGAACGTATATGGTTCACTGCGGGCGATTACCGCGAGAATCCGGCACTGATCGCCTTCAATGTCGAGCTGTGCCTGGGGTCGCTGAAGGTCATTTGCGACGACCTGCTCGGCCACTCACTGCCCTTGCTGGGTGCTCGCTTTGAGCACGATGCTCCGGACTATCAGACTCGCTACGCCGAATGTTTCGATTGTCCGTTGCAGTTCCAGGCTACCGTCAATGCATTTGCTTTTGATAAACGCTGGCTCGACCAGCCTTTACCGCTGGCTGATGCGGTCACACATCAAGCCATGACCGAGCGCTGCCGAAAACAGAACACTGAATTCACCGGGCGCGAGGCCTGGCTGGGGCGAATCCGGCTATTGCTGGCTGCACAACTGCATGCCGCGCCTGGGCTGGAAATGCTGGCCCGAGAGATGAACTGCTCGGCGCGCACCTTGCGCCGACACTTGCACGACCTGGGCTGCAGCTATCAGGAACTGCTCGACGAACTTCGTTTCGAACGCGCCAAGCAACTACTGGCCGAAGACCGGTGGCCCATCTACCGGATCGCCGAGGCTCTGGGCTTCAGCGAGACCGCGAGTTTTCGGCACGCCTTTGTGCGCTGGAGTGGCGTGGCGCCGAGCCAATTTCGCGCATGACGCCTCATTAAGGGGCGAATTACGGACAGAGAATCTGGCCATATTTATCCCCTTTTGGCCGTACTTGCCGTTCTCATAACCCGCGCCCGGCGCAAGACTGTATGTACCGATACAGCCTGCGGAGAACAATAAATGCTGACAATCTACTCGGATGATCACCACCTGCACCACGGCCGCTGTGAGCTGATGGACGGGCAGTTGATGCCCTGCTTCGAAATGCCCTCACGCGCCGATCATGTATTACAACGGGTCAAGGACCGTCAACTTGGCGAGGTACAGGCGCCGCAGGACTTTGGTCTGGAACCGCTGCAACGCGTTCATAGCCGTGAGTACCTCGATTTCTTCAAGGGTGCCTGGGCGCGCTGGACCGAATTCGGTCAGGAAGGCGACCTCCTGCCCTACACGTGGCCCGCCCGTACCCTGCGCCGCGTATTACCCGAAAGCCTGCATGGTCAACTCGGTTATTACAGCTTCGACGGCGGAGCGCCAATCACCGCCGGCACGTGGCAGGCAGCCTACTCGGCGGCGCAGGTCGCGCTTAGCGCCCAACAAGCGATTCAGCAAGGTGCCCACAGTGCTTTCGCCCTGTGCCGTCCGCCGGGACACCACGCAGCTGGCGACTTGATGGGCGGTTATTGCTACCTGAACAACGCCGCAATTGCCGCCCAGGCCTTTCTTGATCAGGACTATGAAAAGGTCGCGATTCTGGACGTGGACTACCACCACGGCAACGGCACCCAGTCGATTTTCTATGGGCGCAGCGATGTGCTGTTTACCTCGATCCACGGCCACCCGGAAGCGGAGTTTCCGTTTTTCCTGGGCTATGCCGACGAGTCGGGTGAGGGCGCAGGTGCCGGCTTTAACTTCAACTACCCACTGCCGGCCGGTTCCGGCTGGGAGACCTGGAGCGCGGCGCTCGAGCAAGCCTGCACAGAAATTGATCGTTATGGCGCCGACGTTATCGTCGTCTCCCTGGGCGTGGATACATTCAAGGACGATCCGATCTCAAAATTCAAACTCGACAGCAAGGATTATCTGGCGATGGGCGCACGCATCTCCCGCCTGGGTAAACCTACGCTGTTCGTGATGGAAGGCGGCTACGCGGTGGAAGAAATCGGCATCAATGCCGTCAACGTTCTCGAAGGTTTTGAAGGGGCTGGCCAATGAGCATGTTCAAGTCACTTATCCTCTGCGCTGCCGTTATCAGCGGCATGGCTCATGCCGAAGAGAGAACCCTGCGGGTCTACAACTGGTTCGACTACATCACCCCAAAGGCGCTGGAGGACTTCAAGGCGCAGAATCCCGGCCTCAAATTGGTGTACGACATCTTCGACACTAATGAAGCTCTGGAAGCCAAGCTGCTCACCGGCAACTCGGGGTATGACGTGGTAGTGCCATCCAACGTGTTTCTGGCCAAGCAGATCGAAGCCGGTATATTCCAGCCGCTGGACCGCAGCCAATTGCCGAACTGGAACCACCTTGATCCCAAGCTGATGAAGCTGATCGAGGCCAACGATCCGGGCAATAAATTCGCCGTGCCTTACATGTACGGCACCATCCTGATCGGCTTCAACCCGGACAAAGTCAAGGCCGCCCTGGGTTCCGATGCGCCAGTGGACAGCTGGGACCTGATTTTCAAGGAAGAAAACATCAGCAAGCTCAAGTCCTGCGGTGTAGCGCTGCTGGACTCGCCCTCCGAAATCCTGCCCCTGGCTTTGCAGCACTTGGGCCTGGACCCCAACAGCAGCAACCCCAAGGACTATGTGAAGGCCGAAGCGCTGTTGATGAAAATCCGCCCCTATATCACCTACTTCCATTCCTCCAAATATATGGCGGATATCGCCAACGGTGACATCTGCGTCGCGGTCGGATACTCCGGCAGCTTTTCCCAGGCTGCCAACCGCGCCAAAGAGGCCAATAACGGCGTGACCGTGGGCATGCGCCTGCCCAAGGAAGGCGCACCTATCTGGTTTGACATGCTCGCCATCCCCAAGGGTGCCAAGAACCCCCAAGACGCCTACACATTTATCAACTACCTGCTGCAGCCGCAGGTGATTGCGCCAGTCAGCGATTTTGTCGGCTACCCCAACCCCAACAAAGACGCTACCGAACAGGTTGATCCGGCGATTCGCAACAATCCCAACCTGTACCCCACCGAGGCTGCGATGGCCACGCTCTATACGCTCAAGCCTCTGGGGCGTGACGCCGAACGCGCGCGCACCCGGGCCTGGACCAAGATCAAGTCAGGCACCTGATACCTTGCCGTTATACGTGGCTGGGCGAACGGGATGACCAAGCTTTCACCCGAGGTAAAGCGTGCTGTGCGCGTTCACGGTGTCCGCTGTGGTCGGTTTACTGCGGAAAAGGGTCAGCTTCGCAAAAGCGCCCAGCGATTGATCAGCGGTCTCAGGTCGAGAAGGCTTAAGGTCAAGCAGGGACAGGGACGTCCTTTCGCCAGAAGCGGTCAATTGATGGAGCTACGAAAGTTGGGCTGTTCGCTCCTCATATTTCATCTGACATTGGTCCTTCTGCTTCAAGGATTCGTTGTCAGTGATCCTTACCCAGTCGCTTCTGCCAATTGCCATCCTGAGCGCGCTGGCATTCTTCCTCGGAGTCAAAGCGGACATTGCGATCCGAGAGCGTCAGATCAATGCAGGCTTCATTCAACGCGGTGGCCGTCAGCTCAAACATGCGGACCTTCGCTTCAACCTCGGCAAGCTGTCTGTCCGCCAGCGTGTCGAACACCCAGATCACTTTCAGGGTTTTAGCCAATGCGTCCAGGTCAGCCCTATGGGTCAGCCAGGTGAAGCCTTTGATTTCACCTTTTGCTGTTTCGCACGCTTCGGTCAGCGTGGCGATTAACCGGCGTTCAATTCGCGCCAGTTCACGTTTGCCGGGTGGCATCGCAATTTCCTTTAGAGTAGGGCGGAGGTGCTCAATCAGGATCAACAACGGATCACCCGCGCAACGCACGGCGGACATAGCGGCGCACATCGTCCAGCGCGGGTACAACGGCCAACACGCCAAGCACCAGCGACAGCGGCACAGTGGCGATGTACCCGACGAGCTTGAACCCGTACGCACCTGCCACACCGCCGACGAAAAAGCTCAGTACCAGTACGATCAATAACGTGAGGCGCGGCCGGTTGGCAAGCACTCGCGGCTGCTTCGACGGTGTGGCGCCATTCCAGTAGAAGAGCTTGCCGAGTTCAATACCGATGTCGGTGACGATACCGGTAATGTGCGTGGTTCTGATCTCAGCCTTGGAGACCTTTGTGATCAAGGCGTTTTGCAGGCCCATGATGAAACACAGGAGCATGACCGTCAGCGACACGATCAATCCGTCCACTGCCGCCAGCCTGGCGCCCAGAAAACCGAAGCACAGCAGTAAAAACGCCTCGAACAACAGGGGCAGCGCGAAGGCGCTGTGCAGACGTCTACGACGGGAATAATTGACCATGATGGCCGAACAGGCCGCGCCGGCGATGAAAGAGAGCAGGGCGCTGGCGCCACGCAGCAACAGGTCATACTCACCCAGAACCGTATTGTCAGCCATTGCCGAGACGATCCCGGTCATGTGCGACGTGTACTGCTGAACCGCCAGAAACCCCCCGGCGTTGATGGCCCCGGCCACAAAGGCCAAGACGAAACCAAGGTGCCGGTTCGCGACGACGGTGCGTCTTCTGCCGGTCAGGCTGCGGATGTATCTGATCGCCATGACTGAGTCCCGTTGTTGCAGGCGCGCTTGGCGGGTGCTGACCCGCCGGAGGCAATGACCGCCCGGATTCGCCAGTAAGCAACACAGCCATAGCGGTCGTACAGCGCTTCTTGGTGTTCGCGCCTCAGGTTCACCGGCGCACAGCCGATAGAACTCAAGTAAACGTGGAACACTTGCATAACTAAAACACCACGCTCGCCTTGAATTCTGCCCAATAACTCTTAAAACCGATGCGGAAGGTCTCATGAACATCAAACAGAAGCTGACGTGGGGATTTGCCGCCATCGCCTGTGTCCCGGTGCTGGTGGTGGCGGGCCTGGTGGTGTTTAACGCGCGCGAAGCCGCCGAAGCGAATTTCGTGGACAGCAGTGGCCGCGAGATCCGGCAGATCGATAACGGCATGACGCAGTTCTTCGACGCCATCAGCCAGAACGTCGACTACCTGGCGAAGGATCCGCGGATCGTGTCGGCCAAGGACCTCAAAAACTACTCGGGCGCCGACGCTGCGCAGCTTCCACTCACCGACAGCAACCGCCGCCTGCTGGAGATTTTCGACGGCTTCGCCAAAACCCATCCGACCACGGCTTACCTGTCGTTGGGCTTGAGTGACGGCGGCTACGCCAGCTGGCCGGATGATCCCAAGATCAGCAAGTACGATCCCCGCGAGCGCCCGTGGTACAAGGCCGCCATCGCCGCACCGGGCACCACCGTCCGCACCGGCGCCTATTACTGGGCGCCGGACGACGTGTCGCTGATCGGCACCGTTCACACGGTGTCGGACACCAGTGGCGCGATCGTCGGGGTGGTGGGGCTGGACGTGTCCCTCAAGCAACTCACCGAGCTGGTCAAGAACATCAAACTGGGCGACAGCGGCTACCTGATGCTGGTCGAGGCCAATGGCAACGTGCTGGTCGACCCGAGCAACGCCGGGCATAACTTCAAGCCGCTGACCGATCTGGGCGCCAACTATGCCGAGCTTGCCAAGGCCGACGATGGCGCGACGCAGATTGAAATAGACGGCAAGGTCTATATGGCCAACGTGATCAGCTCCAAAGGGCTTGGCTGGCGCTTCATCGGTCTGATCGAGCGCGACGAAGTGATGGCGAAGGCCTCCAGCCTGACCTGGTTGATCGCCGGGATCGCCGCCGCGCTGGCAATCATTTTCGCCATAGTCGGTGCTACCTTCGCCGGGGTGATCGTGCGCCCGATCCGGGGTGTGGCCGATGGCTTGCAGGAAATCGCCGAAGGCGAGGGCGATCTGACGCGCCAGCTCAAGGTCCACGGCAAGGATGAAACGGCCACATTGGCCGGGTGGTTCAACCAGTTTCTCGGCATGATCGCGCAACTGATGCAGCGCATTGGCGGCGCCTCCTCGGACCTGCAGAGCGCAGCGGCGGACACCCGCGAAGTCGCGCGCAACATGGACGAGGCGGCCGGGCGTCAACGCGAGGCGGTTGAACTGGTGAGCACCGCGTTCAACGAAATGGTGGCCACGGCGAACGAAGTGGCGCGTTCCTGCAGCCAGGCAGCGTCCAGCGCCGACGCCGGTTATCGCGACGTACACGCCGGGCAGCAACACATCAGCGAAGCCAACGGCAGCGTCTTGAAACTGAGCAGGGAGCTGCAACAGTCCACCGAGACCATGCAGCTGCTTGAGCAGGACAGCAAGAACATCAACGGCATTCTCGACACCATCCGCTCGATCGCCGAGCAGACCAACCTGTTGGCACTCAACGCAGCGATCGAAGCAGCGCGTGCCGGGGATCAGGGCCGGGGTTTCGCGGTGGTGGCCGACGAAGTTCGCGCCCTCGCACGACGCACCGCCGATTCCACCGGTGAGATCGACAGCCTGCTCGGCAACCTGGCCAGGCGTACCCAAGAGGTGACGGTGCAGATGCGCGGCAGTCTGGAGGTCTCCAACAGCAGCGTCGAGTGCATCCAGCAGGCCCGGGACAGCTTCGACAAGATCCGCACGTCCGTGGATTCCATCCGTGATCAAAACACTCAGATCGCCACCGCTGCCGAAGAGCAGCATCAGGTAGCCGAAGAGATCAACCGCCACATCGCCCAGATCCACACTGACGCGCAACTGGTCGAAGAATTCGCCCACACGGCGCAGGCGGGCTCGGGTCGTTTGACCGACATTTCCGGTCAGCTCAATGGATTGGTGGGACGCTTCAAGTTCTGACACCGATCAAGCCATGGGCCAGGGATGGCCTACGAATATCCGAATAGCCAGCAAAGCCCGTTCGTGCTTCGGCCTGCTGCCCGGCGCTCACTCCACCGCGACCCGTGTTCACGGCGAAGCGCCGGTAGCAATGTGCCTTGGTGAACGAAACGCTCAGACCACGCCGGTGTGAATACACCGGCTCAAGGCTGTCTGTCCGCTGGCACACATAGCGTCGCGCGCAAGCCTTTTTCTTCGCGGTTTTCCAGCGTGATCTCACCGCCGAGGCGTCGTGCAATCGATTGCACGATGGTCAGGCCCAGCCCTGCGCCGTGATCGTTACCGCGGCTGTAGAACCGCTCGAAAAGACGCCCCCGTTCGGCTTCGTCAATACCAGGGCCCTCGTCCGCCACACTGAGCTGGAAATAGCCATGGCTCACGGCTAGGGCGACGATCACCTGCCCGCCAGCAGGCGAGAAATTGACGGCGTTGGTGACCAGATTCTGCAGGGCAATGTCGATAGCGGCGAAGTCGGTTCGCACCGTCAGGCAAGGTTCATCGCAGTCGAACACCAATTCCAGTCCCCGGCTCAATACCCACGGCGTCATTTGCACCAGGCTTTCGCGTACGGCCGCAACGAGATCGGCATCGCGGGTGAGCACCTCGCCTGCACCCGGTTCCATGCGCGCGACGGTCAGCAACTGATTGACCAACCGTGTCGTGCGGTCAACGCCGACGATGAGGTAACTGAGGGACTGGTCACGCTGCGCCCCGTCGCGTGCCTCCAACACGTTTTGCGCATGCACCCGCAGCACCGCCAGCGGGGTGCGCATTTCATGGGCGGCGTCGGCGATGAAGCGCCGTTCACGGCTCAGCACCTCCTGAATCTGTCCGAGCAATCTGTTGAGGGCCGCTTGCATGGGTTCCAGTTCGCTGGGCAGCGGCGCCAGTTGCAAGGGTTCGAGCGAGCCCGGATGACGACCGCGCAGCGTGGCGGCCAGATCGGCCAGCGGCTTGAGTCCCCATCCAATGGCCAGCCAGATCGCACCCATCAGCAGCAGGCTGCCGATCAAGTTGGGGATCACCGTGTGGCGAACGATGCGGTTGACCAGGTCCGAGCGCACGTCGTCGCGCTCGCCGACCCAGATCAGCAGGTCGTGTTGCTCGTCCCTGAGCACGAAGGTGCGCCACTCATGTTTGCCCAGATCATTGATGTCGCTGAAGCCGGTGTACTGGGGCGCACGAGTCAGGCTTGGCGCGCTGGGGGTGTGCACCAGCAGCCGGCCTTGGAGGTCCCAGACCTGAAAGGCGATTTTGCTCTCGTAGGGGTGGCCGTCGATTCGGGGCTCGGCTTGAGCCAGGGCCTCATTGAACGACTGGTATAACTGCGCGTGCTCCTGCCGCGCCAGGGGCATGCGCATGACGCCCTGCAGCAACCGGGCATTGGTGGCGAGCTGGGCATCGTAGACTTCGGCGATTTCGTGGTTGCTGTCATGGAGGTTGACCAGCGTCAGGATCAGCAGCCCGATCAACACCAGTCCGAGGATCAGGGTCAGCGTGCGGCGACGGATCGACGTCACGGGCGATCCTCCACCAGGTAGCCTACGCCGCGCACGGTGCGTATCAGCTCGCTGGAAAACTTCTTGCGCAGGTGATGGATGTGCACTTCGAGGGTGTTGCTCTCTGCTTCTTCGTTCCAGCCGTACAGCAACTGCATCAAGCGTTCGCGGGTCATCACCCGGCCCGGAGGCGAGAGCAGTTCGTACAACAGCTGGTATTCCTTGGGGGTGAGGGCGACGGGTTCATCTTTGTAAGTGACTTGCTGGGTGGTCGGGTCCAGGCGGATGCCCGCGTGCTCGATCGTGACCCGCGCGCGCCCGGCACTGCGACGCAACAGCGCCCGCAGGCGTGCCTTGAGTTCGGACAGATCGAAGGGCTTTATCAGGTAATCGTCGGCCCCCGCGTCGAGGCCGGCAATGCGGTCCTCGGTGGCGTCCCGTGCCGTCAGGATCAGCACCGGCAGGGCCGAGCCGCTTTCACGCACCCGCCGCAACACCGCCAGGCCGTCCAGCCTGGGCAATCCGAGATCGAGAATGGCCAGGTCGAAGACTTCGCTCAACAAGGCATGGAGGGCGCTGGCGCCATCTCTCACCCAGTCCACCGTGTAGCCTTCGCGACTCAACGCCTGATGAATGCCCTCACCGAGGGCCACATCGTCTTCCACCAACAGCAAGCGCATGAACGCTCCGTCATTTCAGTTTTTTGTTTATGTCCACCAGCAATAGCTGGATATCTTTACGGCGTCCACTGTCCGCGACTTCGCGGCCGGGCCGGGGCGCGGCGAGCAAGGCTTTTTCCAGCGCTGCCTTCGCCTGAGCATAGTGGCCTTGGCGGTAGAGGTGATCGCCCCAGAAGTACAGCGGATCGACGCCATCGGGATTGAGCTTCAGCGCCTGCTCCAGCAGTGCTTGGGCCTTGTCCGGGTCGCCGAAGCCGATGGGCCATCCCGGCACGCGATCATAAAGCGCAGCCAGGCTGGCGTAGGCGGAGCCTTGCAAGGCATTGGGGTCCAGCGTCATGGCTTTCTCTAGATCGGCCTTCGCGGTTTTCACCTTGCTCAATGCACCGAGTCCGCCCTGGGCACCGGCCCAACTGCTGATGACAATGCCCGACCATATCCATGCCTCTGCAACGGCGGGACGCTGCTGGGTGAAGGCGGAGGACTTGGCGGCCAACTGTTCAAATGCCGCGACGCGCTGGTCTTCCGGCAACTGGTATTGAATCCGCGCCCACTCCTGCTGGATCCCGGTCAGGCGTTGCTGGTCCGGTGCATCCAGTGCCCACACGGGCAGGGCGAGGGTGGCGAGCAGTACGACGAGTAAACGTTTCATGGCTTGGTGCTCTTTTCGTGAGTGGCGCTGCTGAATCGGCGAATGAGGGGCAGGTGTTTGCGCAGCCCACGATCCACCACGGCGGGCAGCAGACTGTTGAGTCGGACGAAGAACTGTTCTGGCCAGCCCATATAAAGCTCGCGCTGATTCCCCGCGATCGCACGGACAACGGCGGCGGCGACCGTCTGCGGATCGTCCTCCGCAGTTTTCAGGGCAGAGTTGAGCGCGCGCGCGGCGGGACTGTTCATCGTGGTGCGGGTGGCGCGCGGGGCGACGTACAACACGCCGACCCGCGTATCCGCCAGCTCACGTCGCAGCGCCTCGGAAAACCCCCGCAGCGCAAACTTGCTCGCGCAATACGTGGCGTAACCGGCATAGCCGATCGAGCCATAGGTCGAGCCGACGTTCACCACCATGGCGCGGTTGGGCTGGCGCAGCAGCGGCAACAGCAGGCTAGTGAGCTGGATTGGCGCGTTCAGGTTGATGTCGAGCATCGAATCGATCTCGTCCCCTGGCAGATGTTCCAGCATGGCGAAATGATTGACACCGGCGGCGTTGATCAGCAGGTTGACCCCTTCCATCGCCTGCGCCGTCATCAGCACGTGCTGACGGCCTTCGGCGCTGGTCAGATCGGCCTTCACCCAGTGCAACAGATGCGGATACTGCTGTTGTAACGGCGACAGCGGCTCTTGATGGCGGCAGACGGCGAGTACTTCGGCGCCCTGGCTGCACAGCGCCTGGGCAATGGCCATGCCGATGCCGCCACTGGCGCCGGTCAGCACAACGCGCGCTTCAGACAGGCGCATGGTCGAATTCCTTCACCGGTTCGGCCTGGGCGAGGGGTAACTGACGAAACATGTCGGTGTACAAGCCATAGACCACTTTCGAAGCCTTGATCACAGCCGCCTGATCCTCCGGATCTTCCAGACGGTCCATCAGCGTGCGATAGGTTTCCATGTGGCCGACATCGAGGCTGCCATGGGAGCTCAGGTAACTGAAGGCAGTGGCCGGGAGTGCCAGGCGCTGCTGAATGCTGCCGGCGGCATGGGTCGCCAGAGCGATGCTGGTGCCTTCCAGCACGTTGACCATGCCGAACAGTCCCACCGGATTGCCCCGGGCGATGAGGTCGTAGAGGTAGGCGACCATGAGTTCGATGGGCAGGCCGGGCGTACCGTCGCGCACGGCCTCGGCATCGCCGCCACAGGCGCGCACGTCGTTGAGGATCCACTGCTCGTGGCCGTATTCGTCTTCGATGTACTCGCACACCGCGCCACGCAGCCATTCCAGTCGCGACGGCAACCGGGCGCCGCAGGCCATCATCAACGGCACGGTATGGCGCACGTGGTAATACGCCTGAGTCAGGAAGGCGCGATAGCTTTCCAGCGAGACCTCACCGTGCAGCGCCTGATGGATGACGGGCAAATTGAACAAGGTCTCACGCTCGGTGCGGGTGGCGTCTTGCAGGGTGTCGAAAAAACTCATGATTGAAGGTCCTTTGCTCGCGTGGGTTCAGTGAACAGATGTCGGTAATTAGCCAGAATGGCGTCGCGCCGGGGTCGGCCGTTGGCGGTGGCCATGCCGTTGGCGGCGGTGAAAGGCTGCTCCAGACGCGTCCAGGTGTGGACGCGTGCGTAGTCCGGCAGCGCCTGATTGGCCTGCTCGACAGCGCTGTGCAGGTGCGAGTCGGTGGCGTCCGGGCGCAGTGGCCACAGCAGCGCATGGTTGCGCGGCAGGGCTTCGCCGTAGACGAATGCCTGAGCGATCTGACCACGCTGGGTCAGTTCGGCCTCGACCCACTCAGGGTTGACGTTGCGACCGTAACTGGTCACGAACTGATGCTTCTTGCGCCCGTGAAGGTAGAGGTAACCGTTGGCGTCAAACTCGCCGAGATCACCGCTCGGCCACCACTGCGGTGTGGGTTCCGCGTCGCCGAGATAGCCCAGCATCCGCGACCCGCCAATCAGGACTTCACCGTCCTCGGCCAGGCGTATCTGCACATGGGGCAGCGGTTTGCCGACGCTGCCGGGATGGTTGGCGTCGGGGCGGTTGAGAGCGACGACCGACGCGCACTCGGACAGGCCGTAGCCTTCGTACACCGGAATGCCAAGGGTCTCGGCGCGCAGCAACAGTTCATGGCTGACTCTGGCGCCGCCCACCGCGATGAAACGCAGCGCTGCCGGGTTGAAAACGCCCATCTCGCAGGCGCTGACCAGCAGCAGCAACAGCTGCGGGACGAGGATCAGGCTGTGGGGCTGGCGCACCGCCAAGGTTGACAGCAGACGCGGCAACTCCACGCCGCTGGCCCCTTGAATGCCCAGGGTTCGCTGGCTTGGCAGGCTCAGCATCGCGCCGGCGTAAAGCGCGGCGTAGCAGCCGACGTTTTCCAGCAGAATCGCCAGAGGCAACAGTGAAAGGTGGTGGGCGGGCTGGCGAGACTGGCTGGCGCGCTGCACCTCCATGGCCACCGTCAACACGCTTGCGGCGTCCAGACAGACGCCTTTGGGCGTGCCGGTCGTGCCGGAGGTAAAGGTGAGCTTCGCCGTGCCCACGGGCAGGGGCGACGGCTGACGGTTCACGCGCAACCAGACCCCCCCGCCATGACGGAACGCCGAGGTGGCGAGTTCACCGGCGTAGTCGTCGTCGGCAATGACCACGTCAGCCTGGCTCTGCTCCAGGCAATGAAGGCGCTGCGCGGCGCTGAAAAACGGTGGCAGCGTCACACAGGCCAGGCCTGCGAACAGAATCGCCAGGTCCCAGATCAGCAGGTCCGGACCGTTCTCCAGGGCGAGGGCAACGACCTTGGCGTCGAGGTCCTTGAGCCTCTCCTGGCGCAGATTGATTTCTGCGTCCAGTTCGGCATAACTCAATTTCAGGTCATCGCCCCACAGCGCGCACGCATCGGGCTGCCCGAGCGCCAGATCAGCGATGCGCTGGCGGAAGCCGGTCAGTTCAGGCGACATGGCAGGTGTCCTCCAGGGTCAGGGGCAGACCGAAGCGTTCAAACACGCCGCTGCTGCTCAAATGCAGGAACCCGGAGCGAATGTCGCCGACGTGCACGCTGGGTTGAGAAGCGTAGTAATTACCCCACGCGTGCCGGTCTTCGCCCAGGCGCAGAGGGTCGGCAACGCAAAGCGTGACGGGGCGCAGGCCGAGGCGATTGAAGCTGTTCACCAGCCCGGCGTTGCCGGTGAAGGCCACCCATTCCAGGCCGCTCATGGCGAGCAGCCAGGTCACGGTGATGATGCTCAGCCGCGCGCTGCCCAGGTTGCTGGCGGCGAGGTTGCCCACTTCGACGATGCCCTGACGGTCCACGGGCCTGCCGGCACTGGCTTCGATCATCTGCTCGACAGGCTGGTCCAGATAGTGTTCCAGGAACAGTGCGCCGGAGCTCGCCACTCGCACGCCGGCCACGGCACACAGCGTGCCGCTGTTGTCGTGGAGTCCGAACAGCTCGGGCATGAAGCTACGGATCTCGGCGTTGTGCGCCTGGCGGAAGCGATGCTGGATGAACGTCTCGTAGGCGTCGCGCAGGGGCTCCTGAGACAGCGCACGATTGAGCGAGAGGGCCGGTGATTGCGCAGCGCCGAATCCCATGGGCAGGAAATCCAGAGGCAGCGCACCGGACGGCATTGAGTTCGGTGGTAATCGGTTATTCCAGTCCAGACCCGGCATGGGTGTGGCTCCTCCCCAGTGGTGATGGGGTGGAGTATCGGGGTCGATTCTTAACGAAGTCTGAAGGTGAGAAATTTGCCGGGTCCGGCTTTCCTGGCGATCTGCGCGACGTCTTCAGACTGCCTTAAGACAGCGGCCCCATGGTGCGGAGCAGTTCAACAACATCCTTCCCACCCAGCGAGCGCCCACTATGAATTCAACCCCACACCGGTACGCCAGATTGTCGATGTCCCTGCACTGGCTGATGCTGGCGCTGTTCGTCGGCGTTTACGCCTGCATCGAGCTGAAGGGCTTCGTACCCCGGGGCAGCACGCTGCGCTCGCTGTTGCTAGGGCTGCGCGGCATGTTTGGTCTGTCGATATTTGCACTGGTCTGGCTGCGTCTGCTGGGCAGACTGATGTACAAGGCGCCGCCGATCACGCCGGCCCCTCGTACTTGGCAGCTCGGGATGGCCCGCCTCGTTCATGGGCTGCTTTACGCACTGATGATCGCGACACCGGTGCTGGCCTGGCTGATGCTGTCGGCGGCTGGCAAGCCGATGCCGTACTTCGGCTTCTTCCTCCTGTCACCCCTGGCCGTCGACCCCGATCTGGCCAGACAAATCAAAGGCTGGCACGAATGGGCCGGCAACCTGGGCTATTGGTTGATCGGCGTCCACGCGGCAGCAGGGCTCTTTCATCATTATGTTGTCCGCGACAACACCCTGCGCCGCATGCTGCCGTGGGCGGCGGAAAAGCCTTAAGCGGTCACGGCTTTTATCACTCCACCGCGACCCAGTGATCTGTGGCTACCGCCGAAAATCGCTGCTCCGGCGCAACGAAATCCGCTGCCTTGATCGGGTCAGGCCGTTCCAGCTCCTTGAGCAGGCTCTTAAAATCCCTTCGCCGGCCCACTTCGGGCACCGGCACTGCCGCCAGCAAACGTCGGGTGTAGGGGTGTTGCGGGTTGTGCAGCACCTGGTCACGCGCACCGATTTCAACGATGCGGCCGCCGTACATCACCGCCACGCGGTGGCAGATGCGTTCGACCACGGCCATGTCGTGGGAGATGAACAGGTAGCTCAATCCATGCTCGGCGCGCAGCCGTTCCAGCAACTCCAGCACTTGCGCCTGAACCGACACGTCCAGCGCCGAGACCGATTCGTCCGCGATGATGACTTTGGGGTTCAGCGCCAACGCCCGGGCGATGCAGATTCGCTGGCGTTGCCCGCCGGAAAACTGATGGGGATAGCGTTCCAGGGTGTCCCGTGGCAGGTCGACCTGTTGCAGCAATTGCGCGACACGCTCGCGCCGCTGGGGCTCGGGCATCTTGTCGTGAATCAGCAACGGCTCGCCCACCAGATCGAACACGGTCTTGCGCGGATTCAATGCCGCGTACGGGTCCTGGAAGACCATCTGCACGTCGCGGCGCACCCGCTGCAGCGCGTCGCCCTGCAAACCATTGAGTTCCTGCCCCAGCAGTTTGACGCTGCCCTGATAGCTGAGCATGTTCATCAAGGCTTTGCCGGTGGTGGATTTGCCGCAGCCGCTTTCGCCCACCAGCCCCAGGGTTTCGCCCTGACGCAGCTCGAAACTCACGCCCTCGACGGCATGCACCGTGCGCGGCGCTTCGAACCAGCCGTGGCGCAGAGGAAAGCGCACGCTGAGGTCCTTGACCGCGAGCACCACTGGCTGTTCGGTCATTACATCAGGCGGCGGCGCACTGCCCAGCACCGGCACGGCGGCCAGCAGTTTGCGGGTATACGGCGCCTGCGCATCAGTGAAGACCTGATGCAGGGAGCCGCGCTCTTCCATGCGGCCCTGATTCATCACCACCACTTCATCGGCCATTTCCGCGACCACGCCCATGTCGTGGGTGATCAGCAACAGGCTGGTCGCGAACTGCTGCTGCAACTCGCGCATCAGCTCAAGGATCTGCGCCTGAATGGTCACGTCCAGCGCAGTGGTCGGCTCGTCGGCGATGAGGATCTCCGGCTGGCAGAGCATCGCCATGGCAATCATCACCCGTTGGCGCATGCCGCCGGACAGTTCATGGGGGTACTGGGTCAGGCGTTTGTCGACCTGGGGCATGCGCACGGCGTCGAGCATGGCCCGGCAGCGCTGCCGAATCTCGCTGCGATTCAGTGCTTCATGCCGGCGCAGGGTTTCCGCCAGTTGCTGGCCAACGGTCAGCAGCGGATTCAGCGATGTCATCGGCTCCTGAAAAATCATACCGATGCGCTTGCCGCGCAGGCGTTGCAGCTCGCGCTCCGGCAGGCTCAGCAGGTCGCGGTCGTCGAAGAGAATGGCGCCGCTGGGGACGCTGGCCGCCTTGGGCAACAGCCCCATGATCGCCAGAGACGACAGCGATTTGCCGCTGCCGGATTCACCAGCGATGCACAGGGTACGGCGCGGGTAAAGCGCGAAGCTCAGCTCCTCGACCACCCGACGCCGTGAGGCACCGCCGCCGACGTCGATGCTCAGCCGCTCCACCGAGAGACTCGCCTGATCGTCTGGTTTCACTGGAACACCACTTTCGGGAAGTAAAACGACACCACCCAGTTGGGCAAGTCGACGATTTCGCTGATGCGCAAATCCCCGCACACCGAGCACAGCATGTAGGCCTGTTCCGCCGGCATGCGGTGCTCGCGGCACAGCCAGTCGATGGTATTGGCGACGGCCTGCCGCGCGGCCTGCATCAGGTCCGGGCCGATGCCGGTGAAGGCTTCGTAGCCGGCGCTATCCAGGTGCCCCGTCACTGGGCCGGGGGTGCTGAAACGCGGCGTTGTCAGCGGCGTTTGCTTGATCAGATCGAGCGTGACCACCACGTCCATGGCGCTCTCGATGGCGGTGCCGCAGACCTCGCCATCCCCTTGGGCCGCGTGGGTATCACCGATGGAAAACAGCGCGCCGGCCACTTCCACCGGCAGGTACAAGACGCTGCCGGCCGCGAGGTCGCGGATGTCCAGATTGCCGCCGACCCGACGGGGCGGCACGATGGAATGCAGGCCTGCTTCGGCCGGCGCCACGCCCACGGTGCCGGCGAACGGCTTGAGCGGCACTTTGGCGAAATCACCGAAGGCGGCGGGGGCGAGGGTTTGCGTGTCGTAATGCCACAGGGCCAGGGCGGGCGCCTGAAACTGGTCGGCGAGCAGGCCGAAGCCGGGGATGTTGGCGGTCCAGCCGAAGCCGCCGGGCTTGAAGCTGTCCAGGGTGATCTTCAGGATGTCGCCAGGCTCTGCGCCTTCCACGTAGATCGGCCCGGTGACCGGGTTGATCTGGTCAAAGGGCATCACGCTGACGTCGGCCACTTGCGATTGCGCAGTGAAATAGCCGTTGGACGAATCCCGGCAGTTCATCTGCAGGGTGGTGCCGGGCGCCACGCGCTCGACCGGGGTAAAGCTGCGGTCCCAGCCGAAGTGGCTGTTGACGCTGTGAATGGTCTTGACCAGGCAGTTCTGGCACATGGGTGCGGTCCTCGTTGCAAACAGGCTATCGGGGAGGGAAAGCAGTGGCCTGTGCCCCAGACTTTGCCGGGAACAGGCCAGCGCAAAATCACTTCACCCAGATGTAGTCATAGTTGACCGGCACGTGGACCGGGTCGACGTAAAGCGCGTCGTCGCCGCCCATGCGCTTGGAGCGCACGGTGAAGCGCTGCTCGTTGAAAATCGGCACCCACGGCGCGTCGGCCATGGCGTCGGTGAAGATCTTCTTCCAGGCTTCGGTGCGCTCGGCCTGCTGTTCCGGGCGGGCCATGGCGTCGGCTTTGGCGGCGCGTTCGTCCAGCGCCTTGTTGCAGTACAACGACCAGTTCCAGCCACCTTCGACCGCGCCGGTGCAACCGAGAATCGGGCCGTAGAAGTTTGACGGATCCGGGAAGTCGGCGATCCAGGCCATGCCGCCGGACCACACCATCGGCGCCTGATCCTTGGAGCTGCCGGCGGCAATCACGTTGGCCTGGGCCAGGGATTTGATCTGCACGCGGATGCCGACCTTGGCCAGGTCTTGCTGGATCGACTGAGCAATGCGCGGCTGCGGGTCGGTGTTCATCACGTACAGCTCGGTGTCGAAACCCTTGGCGAGACCGGCGTCGGCCAGCAGCTTTTTCGCGCCTTCGACGTCGTAGGGCAGGCCTTTGTACTGGGTGTCATAACCGGGCATCGCCGGTGGCAACGGCTGGTTCGCCGGGACCGCGCGACCATTGATGATGCGCACGATGCGTTCCTTGCTGATGGCCATGTTGATGGCCTGGCGCACCTTGAGATTATCGAACGGCGGCAGGGTGGTTTTCAGCGTCACGTAGCCGGTCTGCAGCTGATTCCCGGTGACCAGCAATTGTTTGGAGGCCGGGTCGTTCTTGAACTGCAGAAACTGCGCAGGCGGCACGCCGTCGCCGGCAATGTCCACTTCGCCCTTGTTCAGGCGCAGCAGCGCGACCGTCGGGTCCTGGCCGATTTCAAAGGTAATCTTGTCGACGTAGGGCAGGCCCTTCTGGAAGTAGTTCGGGTTCTTCACCAGTTCGAGCTTCTGCCCCAGTTTCCACTCGGCCAGGCTGAACGCGCCGCTGCCGACCGGATGCTTGCCGAAGTCGGCGCCCCATTGCTCCACCGCTTCCTTGGGCACCACCGAGGCAAAGTTGATCGCCATGATGTGCAGGAAGGTCGCGTTCGGTGCGCTGAGCGTAATGGTCAGGTGCTGGTCGTCGACCACCTTGATGCCGCTGAGGGTCGTGCTTTTGCCGCCGGTCACGTCTTCGTAGCCGACAATGGAGCTGAAGAAACCGGCGCCCGGACTCTGGGTCTTCGGGTTGACGGTACGCTCCAGGGAGTACTTGACGTCATTGGCGACCAGTTCACGGCCGTTCTGGAATTTCACGCCCTTGATCAAAGTGAAGCTGTACACCAGCCCGTCCGGGGAAATGCTGTAGTCCTCGGCCAGGCTTTTCACCAGCTCGGTGGTGCCGGGCTTGTAGTCCATCAGACGGCCGAACAGGCTTTTGATCATCGACCAGTTCTGCCAGTCGTAGCCGATCGCCGGGTCCAGGGTCGCCACATCGTTCTGGTAGGTCACCACCACATCGCCGCCGCTTTTCGGCGTGTCGGCCCACAGTGGCGTGGTAAACAGCGTGGCCGCCACGGCCAGGGTCAGCGCGTTGATCTTCATTGTTGTGCCCCGTTGTGTTGATGAATTCAGTGCTGCTTGATGTCGATGCGCGGGTCCACCAGCGGGATTACCAGATCCGCCAGCAGGTTGCCCAGCACGATGGCCACCGCCGACAGTGTGGTGACGCCGACGATGACCGGAATGTCGACTTGCTGGATCGACTGCCAGGCGAGCTGCCCGATGCCCGGCCAGCCGAACACCGACTCGACCACCACCAGCCCGCCCATGAACACGCCGATGTCGATGCCGATCATCGGGATCACCGGGACGATCGCGTTGGGCAGCACGTGCACGAACACTATCCGCGCACGACTCAGGCCCTTGGCCCGTGCCGTGCGGATGAAATCCTGGTGCAACACTTCGATCATCGAAGAGCGAACCATGCGCGAGTACCAGCCACTGCCGAGCAGTCCGAGGGTCAGCGCCGGCAGCATCAGGTGGCTGGCGCCGCCATAGCCCCCCAGCGGGAACCAGCCCAGTTGCACGGCGAAGAAGTACAGAAACAGCATGGCGGCGATGAACTGCGGGGCCGACACACCGACGAAGGAGAACGCCATGAGCAATTTGTCAGCGAAGCTGTCGCGCTTGAGCGCCGCGAGCATGCCCAGGCTGATGCCGATCAACAGCTCGAAGCCGATGCCAGCGGCCATGAGTTCCAGGGACGGGCGCAGTCGCGCGCCGATCAGTTCGCTGACGGCCGTGCGCTGGATGTAGGAGCGTCCAAGGTCGCCGTGGAGCAGGTTGCCCACGTAACTCAGGTATTGCTGATAGAAGGGCAGGTCCAGCCCCAGTTGCGCCCGAATCGCCGCGACCACCTCAGGCGTGGCGCTGCGCCCGGCGATCTGCCGCGCGGGGTCGGCGGGCAGCAGGAACAGCAACAGGTAGGTGATGAAGGTCACGCCGAGCAGAATCAGCAGCGCGTAACCCACCCGGCGGCAAATGAACGGCAGCATCAGCGACGCCCCTTGAGGGTGGGGTCGAGTTCGTCGCGCAACGCGTCACCGACCAGGTTGAACGCCAGGGACAGCAGGATGATCGCTGCCCCCGGAATGAATACCAGCCACGGCGCCGAGGTGAAGTACGTTTGGCTTTCAAAAATGATGTTGCCCCAGCTCGGCGTCGGCGGTTGTACGCCCACGCCCAGGTACGACAAGGTGGCTTCCAGCAAAACGGTGGTGGAAATCCCCAGCGTCGCCCACACCAGAATGGTCGGCAGCAGATGGGGCAACAGGTGCGAGAACAGGATGCGCAGGGAGCTGGCGCCCAGGGTGCGCTCCACGGCGACGAAATCACGCGCACTGAGCGCCACGGTTTCGGCATAGATCACCCGGGCGATCTGCACCCAGTTGACCATCGCGATGACCATGGCAACGATCCACACGCTCGGCTGGAAAATCGCCGAGAGGGCAATCGCCAGCAGCAAAGCGGGGAAGGCCATCATCAGGTCGGTCAGGCGCATCAACACGCTGCCCAGCCAGCCGCGGACGAAACCGGCAGTCAGGCCCACCAGCGTGCCGATCAGCACCGCCAGCCCGTTGGCCAGCACACCGATGAACAGCGAGGTGCGCGCGCCGAAGATCAACCGCGACAGCAGGTCACGGCCAAGCAGGTCGGTGCCCATCCAGTACGGCGTCGACGGAGCCAGAGGTGCGCCTTCCAGGGTCAGGCCTTCGACGAATTGCTCATCGGGGTCGAAGGGGCTTATCCACGGGGCCAGCGCCGCGAGCAGCACCACGGTGACGATAAACACCAGCGAAACCGCCACGGCAGGTCGACGCAACAGGGCCTTGAGGGTGTTCATGCGCGGTCCTCGTCCCGCGCCGCGAGGAGGTCGACGCACAGTGTTTCGATCGGCCGGTTGAGCTGCATCGACAGACTGCGCAAACGCTCGTACGCCGTCGCCTCGTTGATGCGTTGGGTCACCATCAAGCGCGCCAGGGCCTGGGCCATGAGCGGACGCAGCGCCAGCCGCTGTTGCAGCTCGTTGAGTTGTTCGGCATCGGCGCGCTGACGGTCACGCAGTCCCACCGCCATCATCAGCGTGGTGTAGACCGAGCCCTGGCTGATGGGCTTGTTCAGCAACGCCGTGGCGCCGAGCTGCAGTGCGCGCTGGATCTGCGACAGGGTTTCGTGAGCCGTCAGCGCGACGATGGGAATGCTGGCCTCATTCAGCGCCTCAACGGCCAGCGGACTGGCGAAATGCTCGATTTCAAGGATCGCCGCGAAACAGCCCTGTGCGTTACACGGTCCGTCGTGATCGAGCACCTGCGAGTGAATCCCCAGGCGGTGCAGGCTCTTGCCCAGGTTGGCCTGACTGCGTTCATCGCAGTCGATCAGCAGCAGGTGTCCCTGGTCGAAAGCAGGAAAGGCGCGTGTGTTCATTTGACGATCCTCAAGCGCGGCGCCGGAGTGGCGTGTCGGTCCACCACGTCGGCGTGTACATCCGTAACAGTGAGATAGGGATCGGCGGCGATCGGGTGGGGCGCCGAGTGCACGACTTCGAAGCGTCCCCCGCGCAGTTCGGCAATATGACTGGCCAGCGCGCTGTGATGATTGCGCGCCGACAGGCTGACAGTGCCGAGGACGCAGGCGACAGGGTGTCGGTACAGGTGCTCGCAGATCGCTTTGGGCGACGCATCGTCGCTGGCGTGCAAAGCATCGGCGAACACCCTCAACGCCGTGTAAGCGCTGGTGTAGTAATGCGAACAGGTGCGCGGGCCATGGCGCTGCTGTCCCTGACAAAAAGCCGGGTTCAACGTTTCGAAAAACGGCCCGCAGGACAGCAGACGCAATGCTTGCAGCGGACCGACCCCGTCGAGCTCCGCTTCGGTCAGGTTGCAGCTGAGCACCGGCAGGCGCAGGCCCTGGCGCGCGCAGGCCCGATCCAGTTGCTGCAGAAACGCGTAGGAGGATTCGCCGACCAGGTTGTTGAGCACAAACGCTGGCGGGTCTTGAATGAGCCCCTCGATCAGCGTGTCGAAGCCGGTCGCGCCCAGGTGCCAGTACTTTTCCCCGAGCACTTCAGCGCCGTTGGCTTCCAGCACCTCCCGGGCGATACGGTTGCTTTCCCAGCCCCACACATAATTAGAGCCGAGCAAAAAAGCCCGCCGACCAAACTGGCCGAGGGCGTAGCGCAGCAGCGGGAGCAGCGTCTGGTTCGGGCATCCGCCGAGGTACAGCACGTTCTCGCTGCTTTCGTAGCCTTCGTAGGGGCTTGAATACCAGAGCAGCGCGCCGTGCTGGTCCAGATCCGGGATGATTTCCTTGCGGCTCGCCGACAGCGTGGTGCCGAAGATGTGTCTGACGCCCGCACCCAGCAGCTGCGCGACGCCACTGCTGTAGCGTGCCGGATCGCCTTGGGGGTCGACGCAAATGGCTTCCAGTTTCACGTTGCGCCGGGCGTCGGCGTTGATCTCGGCCAGCGCGTCCTGCAACCCGAGCAGGGCACTGCGGCCCATGCGCCGATAGGTGCCTTCGGTCGAGAGCAGGAAGCCAACGTGAACGGTGGGGCGCAGGTCGGGAGTCAAAAGGTTCGGCATGAACAGCATCCATAAAAAAAGCCCGATCAACCCGGTAGGGGTCGATCAGGCTTCGATACCTGGCGCATTCGAGGCGCGTATGTGGACGAGACTTAAGGACCTAAGTCCGGCTTGTCGTTTGCTTTAGGCATGAAATAAGCGTGCCAAGTGAATTCCCCCGGCGTAACGAGCCTCATCGTCGATTGCCTCGCCAGGAATGCTCCGCCGCGGGGCGCTCGCCTGCGATCAAGCCTCAAAGCGGAGCAGGGCGGGTAAGCTGACGCACTGCACCCGTTCGCTGAACAAATCCTCTACCATGAGCCGTCATTCATGATCGGAGCGGCTACCGCTCTGCTTGTAGAGGCTCGGTGAAATGAGAGACCTGCCACCCACCGCCACCTTGCGCGCTTTCGAAGTCGCCACCCGTCACGGGACTTTTACCTCCGCATCCGAGGAGCTGCACGTGACCCAAAGTGCGGTGAGTCACCAATTGAAAAATCTCGAAGATATCTGGGGCGTGCAGCTGTTTCAGCGCGGCAAGACGTTGAGACTGACGCCCGCCGGAGCGGCGCTGGCGCCGATTGTCAGGACGTTTTTCATGAACCTGGAGGCGACGCTTGCAGACCTTCGCGAAGAGAACGGCCGCGTCAGGCTCAAGGTCAGCACGACCTACTCCTTCGCGCTGAAATGGCTGTTGCCGCGCTTGCCCAATCTGGCCGAACGGCACCCGGAAATCCTCGTCTCCCTGGACGGTACGGACACCACGATCAACTTCGCCGGCGGCGAGGCGGACGTTGCGATCCGTCTGGGCGGCGGCAATTACCCCGCGCTGCATTCGGAATTCATGTTCAGAGAGCACATTTTTCCGGTGGCGAGCCCTGACCTGCTCAAGCGCTTCGGCGTACCCCGGAAACCGGCGGAGCTGTTGCGCTATCCGCTGCTGGCGCGGGACGGCTCCGACCTGGTGCCGAATTGGGAGGTGTGGTTTCAAAACATAGGCCTTGGCGTGACCTCGCTGAAGGAAAGCGTGCGTTTTCCCGACACCAACATGACCGTGGAAGCGGCTTTGCTGGGGCAGGGCATTGCCCTCGTTCGCAGCGGGCACGTGGAAAAAGAGCTGCGCGACGGCAGTTTGATCAGGTTGTTCGAGGTGCCGTTTCCCTCGCCGGTTGCCTATTTCTTCGTGTGCCCGAAGGGGGTGGAAACCCAGCCCCACGTGGCCAGTTTCCGCGACTGGCTGCTCGAAGAATCAACCGCAGCCGGAATTTCCTACGATTGACCCATGAGGATTTATTCATGATCGGATGAAAAGCCTTCGCTTTAATTTCGAATGAGCCACTGCCTAGAATCCGACATGCCTACTTACATCATCCTGTTGATCCTCTTCGCTGCCTTGCTGCACGCCAGCTGGAACGCCTTGTTGCGTGGCGGCACCGACAAGCTCTGGTCGATGACCATCATGTGCGTGGCGGTGGCCATCGTCAGCACGATCGGGGCTTTCTTCATGCCGGCACCGGCGCAGGAAAGCTGGTTCTACGCTGGCCTCTCGGCGCTCTTGCATGTGGGTTACAACCTGTTTCTGGTACGCACCTACCGCAGCGGCGACCTCGGCCAGACTTACCCGATCTCACGGGGCTCTTCACCGGTGCTGATTACCCTGTGCGCTTCGATCTTTGCGGGGGAGGTGGTGCAGACCGGCACGATGATCGGCATCGCGCTGGTCTCGGCAGGCATTATTTCCCTCGCGTTCAAGGGCCGAAAGCTGCACGTTGCCAACCTGCCGTATGCCTTGGGCACCGGGTGTTTCATCGCCGCCTATAGCGTGACGGACGGGATTGGCGGGCGCCTGTCCGGTGCGCCGATGGCCTACACCGCCTGGATGTGCGCGCTATGGGGGGTGTTGATGCCGATCACGTACGTTTGTCTGCGCGACGTTCGCAGTCTGTTGAGCGTCCGGCCTGGACTGGTGACGTCGTTAGGCGGGGGCGTGGTGTCGCTGCTGGCCTACGGCATCGTTATCTACGCCATGACCCTGGCCCCCATGGGGGCGGTGTCGGCCCTGCGCGAAACCAGTGTGCTGTTTGCGGCATTGCTCGGGTATCTATTTTTGGGCGAGTCGCTCACGGCGCGCAAGATCCTGTCGTGCGTGGTCATTGCGGCGGGCACGATCATCATCGGTTGAGCGGCGCAGGCTCATTCGCCCAGGCTGCTCACACCGGATCATTTGCGCAGCCTGGGTTTCACGGCCTTCAACCGCGCTATCGCCAGGTTGTGCAGGTATTGGCGAACGGCATCGTGGTGCTCTGTGCTGACGTGGTAGCTGTCCAGCAGACCCAGCAAATAGCCTTCGGCCATGGCGTGGTAGCGCGAGACGCTTTCTTTGGTGTCACTGGTTTTGAGCTTGGCGATCAGTTCGTCGATGCGCCCGCGGTGCTCGTTGGAAAACCAGTCCTGCTGGGGCGGTGATCCCGCGTCGTCGGTGGTCAAGTGCGGATCCATTCAGCCTCCAGGGGAGCACATTGGTTGCGGATAGTCACACGGTTGGACAGCGCCCGAAACGATACATCTTCCTCACTGAGTGCACGGATTCTTTAGTGGACTGGCTTCAACCGGGAAAGGGCCCGTCCGAACACCCCGGATTTGCGCCGTACCGCCCGACGTCTTCCCGGCTAAAGCCGGTCCTACATTCGGGTGCCGTCCTCTGAACCCAGTCACGGCCATAGTCATCGGAACACTGATCCGGATACAGCCGGTGTTGCTCCACTTTTTCAAGAATGGGTTGTTAATGAGAGCTGACGCGCAAAAAACTACGAACACATCCTGGTAATCGCCCGTGACGTGTTCACCGAGCAGGGCGCCGATGCGTCGATCAGGGGGGTCGCGCGCAAAGCTGACGTCGGGCTGGGCACGATGTAAGGCCCTTCCAGGGCGTGAAGGGTGGGCGCTACCGGATAAACAGTCTGCGCTCGGCGAATTCCATCACTGCGCCGGCGCGATCTGCTGCATCTTCTGCAGCAACGGAGCGTATTGCGCGTGGCGGACCGGGACGATTCCCGAGGCTTCCTGGGAATCAAGAAAGCCGCTCAAGCCCTGGTTATTCACCAGCATCGCGTCGCGGATCCTGGCCTTGATGTCGGCGCAGAGCGCACCACGGAAGACGAACGGGTCGTAGTAGATGGGCTCCGAGCGCCACAACACGCTCAGGGTTTCGCGGCTGATCACGCCTCTGTTGAGGTATTCATCCACCCGGACACTGGACACGAAGGCGGCCTCGACCTTGCGGTCCAGCACTGCGTCCAGCGACTTGTCGTGTGAGCCGGAGTACACCACCGAGCTGAAAAACTGCGGCAGGGGCATGCCGATCCGAGCGGAGAACTCCGCGTTGGGGATGATGCTGCCCGAGGTACTGGCGGGGTCCGTGAGCGCCACCCGCTTGCCGCGCAGACCTTCGGTTTGCCGGGCCACCTCCTGGCGGGCCACGAGCAAGGCCTGATAATGCTGGCCGGCAGGGGTGAAGAAGCCTTTGGCGATGGTGAGGCTGGCGAACGGTTCGATGCGCGGATCACGTTGATACGCCAGGATGTAGGAAGCCGGCCCGAGCCAGGCCAGGTCCACCCCGCCCGATACGATGGCATCGACCACGCTTTCGTAAGAAGAAGAGGGCACGATCTCCACCGGGATGCCTGTCGCCCGACGCAGGTGTTCTATCAGCGGTTGCTGCTCGCGCAGCAGCACCTCCATGCTTTTCTTCGGAATCACGGCGATGCGCAGGCTCTGCTGCGAACATTGGCCATACGCCGGCTCGATCAGCATCACGCTCGCCAGCAGAGCCGCCATAACTTTCACTGCACGCATGCTTCGCCTACCAGGTTCATGAAGGGTGGGTACTCTTGCAACTGTGCGACGCTGAGGGGCCGGCTGAAATGGTAGCCCTGGACGATGTCACAGCCGGCCAGCTTCAGGCACACGACTTGCTCCCGGGTTTCCACGCCCTCGGCCACCACTTCAAGCCCCAGACGCTTGGCCAGGATGATGGTGGAGGAGACGATCGGGTTGTCATCGGGGCTATTGGAGAGTGGGGCGATCAACGCGCGGTCGATCTTCAGCGTGTTCAACGGCAACAGTTGCAGGTGCGCGAAGCCTGCGTAGCCGCTGCCGAAATCATCGAGGCTGATGCGCACGCCCGCCAGGCGCAGGCGCTGGAGGTGCTCAACGGCCAGGCCTTCAGGGTCGAGCAGGCAGGTTTCGGTGATCTCCACCTCCAGAAACTGCGGGGCAATGCCCCGTATTGCCAGCTCCCGCAGGAACCTGTCGCTGTAGTCCGCCTGATGCAGCTGGATCGCAGAAACATTGACGGCGACCTTCAGCGCCCTACCCTCGGCGTGCCAGCGCATCAAGTCCTCGCAGCTCAGGCGCAACACTTCCCAGCCGAGGCCGACGATGAAACCGTTACGCTCAGCCATCGAAATGAAGCGGTCCGGATACAGCAGCCCGAACTCTGGATGCTGCCATCGCACCAGCGCTTCATAACCCTCGACCTGCAGGGTGTCGAGCCTGATCTGCGGCTGATAGTGCAGAACGAACTGGTGATGGCTCAATGCATGGCTGAAGGTCTGTTCCAGCATGAATTCCTCGACGTCGGCGACGTTCAGCGACGGGTCAAAGAAGCGGTACTGGCCGCGACCGGCGCGCTTGGCGGAGTACATCGCCGCGTCCGCGCCGCGAATGAGCTCTTCGACGTCCTGACCGTCCCGGGGGCAGATGCTGACGCCGACGCTGGGACTGGTCGTGACTTCATGGTCGTTGAGCGAGTACACCGCCGACAACTTGTCGACCAGCGCCCGCGCCCAGCCATCGATCTGTTCTTCACTGCGCTCGCCTGCCAGCAGGATGACGAACTCGTCACCGCCGAACCTCGCTGCTTCATCGCCGGGTTCAAGCATGCGGGAGATGCGCCCCGCGACAGCCTGCAGCAGCATGTCGCCGACCTTGTGCCCCAGCGAGTCGTTGATTGATTTGAAGCGGTCCATGTCGATGAACAGGATGGCCAGCAACCGCCGCCTGCCGCGCTGCCTGGCGAGTACTTGCGTGGTCAGCTCCATGAACTGGCGCCGGTTGTGCAGGCCACTCAGGTGATCCGTCGCAGCGGCATGGCTGCTGCGGCGATGTTCGTCCTCCAGTCGGCTGATCAGTTGCTGATTGATGAGCTGGGCGTCTTCAAGGGCGGTGAACGCTTCCTGACGCTTGCGCAGCACCCGCAAGGTCCAGAACAGGGCGCCCAGAATCAGCACGGTCATGGACAGGTTCAGCCAGAATTGCTGCCGCGAGGCGAGCAGGGAGGACGCAAGGATTTCGTCCTCCGCCTGGCTCACGACAACGCTGAAACCCCGCTGTGGCACGCGCAGGTACAGGCTTTGAAAAAGGCCGGCCGGGGAGTGTTGAGGCAGCATTCCCGCCACCGGGCCGTCACCCGGCAGCTCGGGCGTCATCGGTGCCCCGGAGAACACCACGCCGCTGCTGCTGATCCGCACGCGCTCTCGGCCGATGTTATCGATCAGCCGCATCATCCCGCTCTGGCCCAGATCGATGTGCTCGAACAGGGCCGCGAGGTAGCCGATGTCCAGTTGGATCAAGAGGACGTTATCCAGCCTGCCGGTGAACGGATCGGTAAGCGGCAAGAGGAATGGCAGACGCCAGCTGGGCCCAAGGGACGTTGTCTGTGGGCCGAGGGAAGAGGGTAGAAGCGCCTTGAAACCGTACCGGGCCGAGTGATCCTGCAACTGGGTGAGCCACAGGGAAGGTAATTGGGCGGGCTCATCGCTGTGGCTGGCAGAGATTAACTGGCCGTCGACGGCATACAGGCTCATGCGTTTGAAAACCGGGTCCTCGGCCAACATCCGCACCAGGCCTTGATGCTGCACGCCCAACGTCTGCATATCGCTGCGGGCGACCCCGCCGATGGCCTGGGCCCTGTCGACCAACTGACGCAGGTTTTCGGCAGCGATGGTGGCCAGATTCAAATGCTCGGCCGCCTTGGCTGCCAGCGCCTCCTCGCGAGATGAGGCTTTTTGCTGGTAATGCAGTCCCCACAGGAACAGCAAGGTCGCCGCGCAGAGAAGTACCAATAGCGATTGAATGAAACGGAGCGAGGACAACGATCGAGGGATCACTGGGTGCTTCCGGCAGAAGGTGGTGGCACTTTAATACCAGATTGTTGCCGTCCCGTGACGGTTTCTTCCTGCGCACTTATGGACGGTCATGGCAACGCAGGTTTCGCCGCTAGAATGCATAGGACAACCCTTTCGGACTTATCCCATGGCTTTCGACTGGCACAGCGATCCGCTTTCCCGAAACACCCCTGTGACTCAGGATTACCGCAACACCCAGAACGTGCGCCGCTTCATGACCGGGCAGTGCGGACCGGCCTTTAAATTCGACCGCGACTTCATGGCCTGGATACGCAACGACACCCGCAAAACCCTGGGCGATGTGGCTGATGAATGGCAGCGCCGGCATGCCCATAAAGCCTGATGACAGAGGGGAACGCATGTTCACGTTATTTGGGGCCGAGAGATCCGGCTCGGCCGCCATCGAGATGGCACTCACGCTGTGCGGCGCCGAATACCGCCTGGTGCCCGCCAGTTCGTGGGAAGCGGGCGCAGGGCAGGACGAGTTGAAACGCTTGAATCCGTTGATGCAGGTGCCGACCCTGATCATCCCCGGCGGTGGCGTGCTGACGGAGAGCGCGGCGATCCTCACCCATCTGGGCCTGGCATTTCCGCTGTCCGGCCTGTTGGCTCAAGACGTCCTTGAACGTGGCCAACAACTCCGTGCGCTGGCGTACATCACCACCAACTGCTATGCCTCCATCGGCCTGATCGACTACCCGGAACGGTGGCTGCCTGATGCCGATCCCGACCAACTGGATCGCTTGGTCGCAGGCGCCCGGCGCAAATTGCACAGTCAGTGGGAGGTATTCAGCGATGTGTTTGACAACCCGGTGGCCTGGCACCCACAGGCACCTGGCGCGGTCGAAATGCTTGCCAGCGTGGTCAGCCAGTGGAGCGGGGCACGGAATCATTTGCAGGGGGCTCGGCCCGGATTTCACTCGGCTTTAGAGACGGTTGACCGCCATCCCGTTGTCAGTGCGGTTCTGCATCGGCACGGCTGGTGACTGGGAAATAAGTCATCACCCCCACTGGCTGCGCAGTTTCGCCGGGCTCGTGCCCAAACGCAGCCGGAAGGCGGTCGCCATATGGGCCTGGGAGCTGAAGCCGCAGGCCGGGGCGATCTGTGCCAGTCTCGCGGTTGAGTCGCGCATCAGGGTCCGGGCCTTGGCCAGGCGCCTGTCGATCAGGTAACTGTGCGGACTTTTGCCCGTGGTGTTCTTGAAGGCCCGGATGAAATACCCCTCGGACAACCCCAGCATGTCCGCCATGGCGTGCACCCCCAGCGGCCCGTCGATGCCCGCGTCGATGAACTCATCCAGCCTGCGCATCCGGCTGCCGTTGATCGAGCCTTGCAGCGGCGTCTCGTGGGGGCTTCGGTCAGCGACCCGTTCAGCCAGCGCCAGCGCCCAACCCTCCCAGTCGTCCGCAGGCGAGGACTGCAGCAACGCGGCGCGCATCTTCATCGCCAGAGGGATCGCCTGTGCATCGATGCGGTTGTTAAAGGCTTGGTCGCCCGTCAGCGCAAGCTCGTCCGTGCGCAGCAGCCGCAGGTATTCACCGCCCGTGGGCGACTCCGACAACACGTCGCAACCGGCGGGCACGAACGCGAGGCCGTTGGGCAACGCATCGAAAGGCTGCACCCGATCGCTGCCGATGGCGTGCAGACCGCGCTGGCTTTCGAAGGCGAAACCGATCGCCGCCTGAGCCGCCACGTAACGGGTGGCGTAACCGGCGGCGGGGAGCAATTCAATCATCCACGGGCCTGCCTCGACACGGCGAACCGGTTCAGGCGGGAGCGGGCGAGGCGGGCGTGTTGTCGGGCTCATGGCATTGATACTAATGAAGTGCGCGGCAAAAAGTCAGGTCAGTTTTTTGAAAGCCGGCGCGGCGGGGCTGTGCGTAGACTGGGCCACATTTTCGAGGAGACGCCCATGCACGGACTGACACGCGAGGATATCGAACAGGCCGCTCGCCAGGTGTATGCGGTCATGCCGCCGACCGCTCAATATGCCTGGCCGTTACTGGCCGAGCGGCTGAACACCATGGTGTGGGTCAAACATGAAAACCACACGCCCACCGGCGCCTTCAAAGTGCGCGGCGGGATTACCTTCATGCACTGGCTCAAACGCACTTACCCGGCCGTCAAAGGCATCGTCACCGCGACGCGCGGCAATCATGGTCAGAGCCTGGCGCTGGCCGCCACGGCATTGGGCTTGAGTGCGTCGATCGTGGTGCCGGAAGGCAACTCGCCGGAAAAGAACAACGCCATGCGCGCCCTCGGCGGCACCGTGATCGAATGCGGCCGGGATTTCGACGAAGCCCGGGAAGAGGCTGCGCGGCTGGCGGACGTGCATGGGCACTATCTGGTCCCGCCTTTCCACATCGAGTTACTCAAGGGCGTGGCCACGTATGCGCTGGAGTTGTTCATGGCTGTGCCGGATCTGGACACGGTTTACGTGCCGATCGGCTGCGGGTCGGGGATTTGCGGCGTCATTGCGGCCCGCGACGCGTTGGGCCTGCAGACAAAGGTGGTCGGCGTGGTGTCCACCGAAGCAGCGGCTGCCAAGTGGTCGTTCGAAGAAGGCACCCTTTTGCAGACCCCGTCGGCGAACACCTTTGCCGACGGCCTTGCCGTGCGCCAGCCCATTCCTGCCGCCTTCGCGATCTATCGAGCAGGGGCGCAGCGCATCGTTGCTGCCAGCGAGGAAGAAATCGCCGAGGCCATGCGCGTCTATTACACCGACACCCACAACCTCGCGGAGGGTGCAGGCGCCGCTGCACTGGCGGCGCTCATTCAGGAACGCCAGGCCATGGCAGGAAAGAAGGTCGGGGTGATCCTGTCTGGCGGGAATGTGGACCGGTCGGTGTATGCGCGGGTGATAGGCTGAAACTGCAAGCTGCAAGCTGCAAGCTGCAAGCGGTTCAGCGGCGGCCGTTCAGCGGGGTAGTGGGTGGAAGATGTAATCGTCGGTCGGTGAGTCAGCCAGGAGCACCGACTCCGTGTTGAGATACTCCCTCAACGCCGGGTCTTCTGTCTTGATCTGCCAGGCTTGAGCAGTTGGGCCGGCATTGATCTCAGCGCTTTCGCAGGCGGCGAGCAGTGTTTCGACCGAGGGCTGGTGAATCACCAGACCGTTGCCTTTCCAGCCGGCGACGGTCAGACCAAGCCTCTCGCATATCGCCACCTTGCGCCGGGCATCCTCGCGGTCGGACTGGCGCGATTGCTGGACCAGCATCGCCAATCCCTGATCCGACGCCAGCAGGTTGCCCTGTTGCCAGGCTTCCGGCGGGCAGTCTTTGGCTTGGGGTTTCAGCTCAATGAAAGGACTGATCTCCATCGGGTAGATCCGGCACACCAGCGGACGCTCCAGGTAAACCGAACAGAGCCCGTTCTGCTGAAGGTTCGGGCACTCAGGCAAGGCATTCGCCGCCAGAATCACCGTTACCCGCAGGGTGCCCGAACCGCCGGTGACCGGCGCGGATCGCCCGGCGTTGTAGGCGTACTCGGGCGATCCGACCGGCCAGAGCGACTCATCGAACGCCTCAAGCAAAACCCCGACAGAATGGCCGCGTTTTAGCCAGGTCACTGCTTCACTCAGGGTCAAGGGGACGAAGCGGCCGCGGCAGCAGGCGCCGCAGCCGACGCACTCGAAGCGCACGTCGGGGTCTACGTTCGGAGGGTTGGCTGTTGAGGGAATCGTTGAATCGTTGATGGTTAGGTCGCCTGCGCCGCTATTCGTTGAACGGGAATCATACGGCGGTTAGCTCAATCCGGTTAGTCCCGTGTGCGGCCATCCGCGGGGCGAGCCGCTCCCACGGACTGACGCGATGGATCAGCGCCCCGCGTTTTCCCCGGCCTCAACTCATCCAGTTGCCACCGTCGACGTTGTAGGTCTGGGCGACGACATAATCGCTCTCCGCTGACGCGAGAAAGATCGCCATGCCGGTCAGGTCCTCGGCGGTGCCCATGCGACCGTAGGGCACTTCTTCGCCGACGAGCCTTTTCTTCTCCCCCAGCGGCCGGTTCTCGTGTCTGGCAAACAGCGCGTCGACGCCGTCCCAATGCTCGCCATCAACCACGCCCGGTGCGATCGCGTTGACGTTGATCCGGTGTTTGATCAGGTTCAACCCGGCGGACTGGGTCAGGCTGATGACCGCGGCCTTGGTCGCGCAGTAGACGCCCACCAGTGCCTCGCCGCGCCGCCCGGCCTGGCTCGCCATGTTGATGATCTTGCCGCCATGACCCTGGGCGATCATCTGCTTCGCCGCCGCCTGGAGGGTGAACAGCGTGCCGGCCACATTGATGGAGAACAGGCGCTCGTAGCTCTCGCGGGTGATGTCCGTAATGGGCGCGAGATCAAACAGCGCGGCGTTGTTGATCAAAATATCCAGCTTGCCGGTGGTGGCGATGACGGCCGCCATGGCCGCGTCGATGGCCGTTTGATCGGTGACATCCATCTTCACCGCGTAGGCATTGCGGCCCAGTTCGGTGGCCGTCTGGGTCGCGCGCTCCAGATTGATGTCGGCGATGGCCACCGTCGCGCCCTCGCGAATGTAGGCTTCGGCGTACGCCCGCCCGATACCTCGCGCCGAGCCGGTGATCAGCGCGCTTTTACCTTCGAGTCGTTTCATAAAAAGAGTCATCCGTCATGCGGTGAGAACCGGCCGACAGCCGTCGGCGGTGGGTTTATTTCTTTGGGTAGCCAGCGCGCTTCATTTCCCGCTCCGTCGTCGACTGCGCGGCGGCCAGTGCCTGCTCGACGGAGGTCTGGCCGGTGAGCGCGGCGGAGAAGAGCTTGCCCACCGATGTGCCGATGGCCTGGAATTCCGGGATGGTCACGTACTGAATGCCAACATAGGGCACAGGCTTGGCCGACGGGTGCGTCGGATCGGCGTGCTTCATCATCTCCAGTGTCACTTTGGCGAACGGCGCAGCCTTGAGGTAGGCGTCGCTGTAGGTGGAGGTGCGGGTGCCGGGCGGCACGTTGGTGATGCCGTCTTTTTGCGCCACGAGCTGGATGTATTCCTTGGAGGTCGCCCAGGTGGTGAAGGCCTTGGCGGCGTCTTTGTGTTGGGAGGTTGCCGGGATTGCCAGAGACCAGGCGTACAGCCAGGACGAACCCTTGTCGGTCACTTCAACGGGTGCTGGCGCGAAGCCCACGCTGTCCACGACCCGGCTCTGTTCCTTGTCGGTAGTGAACGAGCCCGCCACGCTGGCATCGACCCAGATCGCGCATTTGCCGCTGTTGAACAGGGCGAGGGTTTCGTTGAAACCGTTACTTGAGACGCCGGGCGGCCCATAGTTTTTCAGCGTGTTGACGTAGAAATCGGCAGCGGCCTTCCACTCGGGGCTGGTCAGCTCGGGTCGCCATTGCTCGTCGAACCAGCGGGCGCCGAAGGCGTTGGCCATCGTTGTCAGCAAGGCCATGTTCTCGCCCCAGCCGGCCTTGCCTCGCAGGCACATGCCGTACTGACCCTGATCCGGGTGATGCAGTTTGGCGGCAAACGCCCCGAGTTGGGTCCAGGTCGGGTGCTCGGGCATGCTCAGCCCGGCTTGTTTGAACAGGTCGGTCCGGTAGTAGGTCACCGTGCTCTCGCCGTAGAAGGGCAACGCATAGAGCGTGTCGTTGACCGACAGGCCCTGGCGCACGGAGGGGATGATGTCGTCGAGGTCGTAGCTGGCGGGCAGGTCCTTCATCGGCTCCAACCAGTTTTTTGCGCCCCACAATGGCGTCTCGTAGGTGCCGATGGTCAACACATCGAACTGGCCGCCCTGGGTTGCGATGTCAGTCGTCAGCCGCTGGCGCAGGACGTTCTCTTCGAGCACCACCCAGTTGAGTTTGATGTCGGGGTGCTGCTCTTCGAACACCCTGGAGAGCCGCTGCATGCGGATCATGTCGTTGTTGTTGACGGTGGCGATGGTGATCGTCTCGGCAGCCTGACTGATGCCCGCCAGGGACAGACCGGCAGAGAGCAGCAGCGCGTGATGGGTGATCTTCATGGTGATCTCCATTCCACGCCGGTGGCGCGGAATCGTTATTGTTGTTTTTTAGCACTGCCGGTCCCTCTGACGTCTCACTTCGGGGCAGTGGCGTGCCGATTACAGCAGCTCGCACGCGCTGCAACAAACACGCTGAGGATGTCCCACTGATGCTTTTTTAACCGTGCAGCTCAGCCCTGCGTCCGGCTAAAAAAGTATCAGCGCGCAGCGACAGGCGAGGTGGAGCAGGGTGATGCAATGGGCGTATGGTGCGTCGATGCACGCGCCAACAACGACAAAAAAGGGGCAGACCATGCCTGCAAGCCGGACCGCCTTATTCGAGCAATTGCCTGCGGAGCTGGAAATCATCCTGCCGGCGCCCCAGCAGAGTTTTCGCTGGTACGAGCACGACTATCCCTATGCGCTCGCGCGCTGGAATCACCATCCTGAATACGAGATTCATCTGATCCGCAAAGGCAGCGGCAAGCTGGTGGCAGGCGATTACATTGGTGCCTTCGGCCCTGGCCATGTTGCGCTGATCGGCCCCGACTTGCCCCATGACTGGATGGGCGATCTGGCGCCGGGTGAATACCAGGAAGGCCGTGACGTCGTGCTTCAGTTCGACGGTGCCACCTTGCTGGCGCTGCGCGAGACGATGCCTGAGCTGGGTGAACTGCAGGGCTTGTTTGATCGCGCCCGTCGTGGGCTGGAATTCACCGGCGAAACCGCACTGCGGGCGGCCGACCTGCTTGAACGCATAGGCTCGGCGAACGGGTTACAGCGCTTGCTGCTGTTTCTTGAGCTGCTCCAGACCCTGAGCGTAGCGTCTGACAGGGAAGCCCGCACGTTGGCGAGTTCGTGTTACGCACCGACCCTGGACGCGAAAAGCGCCGAGCGGGTCCACCGGGCATTCGACTACCTGCAGCGGGAGCTCACCGGCGATATCCGGCTCTCAGTGATTGCCGAGCGACTGCACATGAGCGAGCCGGGGTTCTCACGATTCTTCAAGCGCGCCACCGGGCACGGGTTCATCGACCTGATGCGCAAGCTGCGCATCCAGAGGGCCTGCCGCTTGTTGCTGCAGACCCGGATGTCCATCGCCGATGTCTGTTTTGAAGTGGGCTACATCAACCTGTCGAACTTCAATCGACACTTCCGTTACGAGATGAAGCAGACGCCGTCCGACTATCGAAGCGGCACGGCGGCGACGTTGTTTAACTTGAATACGTCGAAGGCGTCCTGACCGCTCTGTCGCGCGATGCTTACCGCGCTGCCATGGACGCAGCGCCACGGCCGACCGGCACATCCCGGCTTGTTGATTGGCTCACTCGGTCTTGAACCATGTGGGATGCAGCGCAGGGAAGTGTTCACGCAACCAGTCGGCAAAGGCATGCACCTGGGGCGCGAGGTGCGTCCGGCTCGGATAAAGCATTGACACCTTGCGCCGGGCCGGACGAAAAGGTTGCAGCACTTCGATCAGTTCGCCGCTGGCGAGAAACGCATCCACGGTGATGCCGGGCGCCTGAATGATGCCGAAGCCCGCCAGGCCGCAGTGAACATAGGCGTTGGACTCGTTGACCGTAATGGCCCCGCGGCTCGGGTAGGGCCGATCTTCGCCGCCGTCCTGGAAATACCAGGGCAGGGGCCGGTTGCTCTGTCCCGAGAGGAAATCGACGCCCTGATGCTGGGCCAGATCGCCGAGCGTTGTGGGTTTACCCCATGTATCGAGGTAGGAAGGCGCCGCGCAGGTGACCATCTCCACGGTACCGATCTGCCGCGCAACCATGCTTGAATCCCGCAACTCGCCAATCCGCAACACACAATCAACGCCCTCAGCCACCAGATCCACCGCTCGATCGGTGACGCCCACCACCAGTTCGATCGCGGGAAACGCGCCTGTGAATCCCTTCAGGCTCTCGATGAAACTGCGTTGGGAAAACGCCGTGGGGATGTCCACCCGCAGCCGACCCTGAAGGGTGACGCCGCTGCGGTCGAACATCGACGTGGTGTCCGAAACGTCGGCCAGGATGCCTTTGACCCGCTGGTAAAACTGCTCGCCTTCCGCCGTCAGCTTGACCGTGCGCGTGGTGCGTTGAAATAGGCGCACGCCGAGGGAAGCCTCCAGCGTCTGGATCGATCGCGTGATGTGCGGGCGGCCCAACTGAGTGGCTTCGGCCACTTTGGTGAAGCTGCCGAGCTCCGCCAGCCTCGCGAACACCTGCATCGACTGCAAAAGGTCCATCAGTTCGCTCCTTGGAAATCGCGATGACTGTTGCGCATTAGGATAACAATCCTGTGCGTTGCCGGGCATTTATCCCTGCGCTCATAACAGAAACAATGCCCCCAGCACACTGACGGCCGACCCCGGCCTTCTGGTAAACACTTCAACGGAGATACGCGATGAAAGCCTGGCTTCTGAAAGATTTCGGCCTCGACAACCTGCAACTGGGCGAAACCGCAACCCCGACCCCCAAGGCCGGCGAGCTGCTGGTCAAGGTGGGCGCGGTGTCCCTGAACTTCCGCGACAAAGCCATCGTTGACGGAATCTACGAACCGCACACGGTGCCCAAGCCCCTGATTCCAGTGAGCGACGCTGTCGGCACGGTGGTCGCCATGGGCGAGGGCGTCAGCCGCTTTGCGGGGGGCGACCGGGTCAATTCGCACCTGTACTCGCGCTGGCTCGACGGCATGCCCGCCTCCGACGAACCCGACTACTGCTTCGGCTCGCCACTGCCCGGCGGGCTGGCGGAATTCATGATCATCCACGAAGACAGCGCGGTGCGTGCGCCGGATGACATGACCGACGAAGAGGCGTCGACGCTGCCTATTGCCGCGTTGACCGCCTGGTACTCGCTGGTGGATTACGGCCAGATCGAGCCTGGCCAGACGGTGTTGGTGCAAGGCACAGGCGGCGTGTCGATCTTCGCCGCACAGATCGCCATGGCACTGGGCGCCAAGGTCATCGTCACTTCCAGCCGCGACGACAATCTGGACGCCGTGATCAAGCTCGGCGCAATGGCGGGCGTGAATTACCGCAAGACCCCGGACTGGGCGGCGGAAGTGCTGAAACTCACCGAAGGCAAAGGCGTGGACCTGCTGCTGGATGTGGCCGGCGGGGAGGGCGTCAACGCGTCCGTTCAGGCGACAAAAGTGGGTGGCAAGATTGCCCAGATCGGTTTCCTGACCGGGCAAACCACCGCGCTGAACCTGATGCCGCTGATCTTCCGTCAGACCACCCTTCGCGGGATTGCCGTAGCGCCACGTTCTTCGTTCGACCGTATGAATGCTTTCCTCGACACCCACCACATTCGTCCGGTCATCGACCATGTTTACGCGTTCGAGCAGGCCCGTGAGGCGTACGAACATCTGGCTCGGGGGCCGTTTGGCAAGGTGGTGATCAAGGTCAGCTGAGGTCGACTTATTCAAGGCCGGGCTGACTGATGCACGGGGTCAAGGAGGCGGCCTGTGCATGCGACGAAAAGCCAGGCGGATGGCCTGGCTCTTTGTCTATCGCGGTGTCGAATCAGACGGTAATCGGATCGACTTTCTCAACGTCAATCTGCATCTCGGCCAGCGCGCGGGCGACCACTTGCCGGTCGATTGCCCCCTCGTCAGCCAGGGCTTTCAGCGCTGCCAGCACGACAAACTGACGGTCCACTTCGAAGTGCCGGCGCAGCGCTTCGCGGGTGTCCGACTGCCCGAAACCATCGGTGCCCAGCGCGACGAAGCGACGATTGCCGATCCATGGACGGATCTGGTCAGCGTGGATTTTCATGTAGTCCGTCGCGACCACCACCGGGCCAGGGTGCCCTTCGAGCACCTCGGTCAGATACGGCACTTTCGGCTCTTCCAGCGGATGCAGCAGGTTCCAGCGTTCGACCTGCTGCGCCTCACGGCGGACCTCGGTGAGGCTGGTTGCCGACCAGACGTCGCTGCTCACTTGGTACTCGCTGGCAAGGATCTCCGCCGCTGCGATGACTTCGGGGAGGATCGAGCCACTGCCCATCAGCTGAACGTGGCGACCGGGCTGGGCCTCGCGTTCGATCGGCAGTCGATACAGGCCCTTGAGAATGCCTTGCTCGGCGCCTTCGGGCAGTTCGGGGTGCGGGTAGTTCTCGTTGAGCAGGGTGATGTAGTAGTAGATGTCCTCCTGATCGACGTACATCCGGCGCATGCCGTCGTGGACGATGACCGCCAATTCGTAGGCATACGTCGGGTCGTAGGAAACGCAGCACGGCACGGTGGCCGACATTACGTGGCTGTGACCGTCGTCGTGCTGCAGGCCTTCACCCATCAGGGTGGTACGCCCGGAGGTTGCGCCGAGCAAAAAGCCTCGAGCCCGCGCGTCCCCTGCGGCCCAGAGCAGATCACCGACCCGCTGGAAGCCGAACATCGAATAGAAGATGTAGAACGGCAGGGTCATTACGCCATGGTTGGCGTAGGAGGTACTGGCCGCGATCCAGGATGACGTCGCCCCGGACTCGTTCAGACCTTCCTGCATGATTTGCCCGTCAGTGCTTTCCTTGTAGTAGGACAGCGTGCCGGCATCCTGCGGCGTGTAGAGCTGGCCGACGTGGGAATGAATGCCGATCTGGCGGAACAGGTTTTCCATGCCGAAGGTGCGCGACTCGTCAGGCACGATGGGGACGATGAGCTTGCCGATGTTCGGGTCTTTCAGCAGCGTGGCGAGGATCCGCACGAAGGCCATGGTGGTGGAGATCGCACGGTCACCGGTGCTTTTCAGCTGCACCTCCAGCGCCGCCAACGGCGGGATCTGCAACGGCTCGACCTGGGCGTGTCGGGCGGGAA
Organism: Pseudomonas sp. 1L-C-7-B-C1; assembly: GCF_057291635.1. Taxonomy (NCBI): domain Bacteria; kingdom Pseudomonadati; phylum Pseudomonadota; class Gammaproteobacteria; order Pseudomonadales; family Pseudomonadaceae; genus Pseudomonas; species Pseudomonas sp. 1L-C-7-B-C1. The sequence continues at coordinate 85,895 of NZ_JBXAWH010000003.1, forward strand.
TCTGCCCCCCGAGGCTCGCGCGTCGGGCGCGAAGATACCGGGCTTCGACGCTGTCTTCGTCCGGTCGCAGGTAAGGCATTTCGCCAAGCAGATCATCGCTCAGCTCAAGCCCGAAACGGTCGCGGAATGCCTTGACCGCGTCGCCCCCCATTTTCTTCAGTTGATGGTTGATGTTCTGGCCTTCGCCCGCTTCGCCCATGCCGAAGCCCTTCACCGTTTTGGCGAGGATCACCGTGGGCCGACCGGTCTTGCGGGATGCCGCAGCGTAGGCGTTGTAGACCTTGACCGGGTCGTGGCCGCCACGGGTGAGTTTCCAGATCTGGTCGTCGGTCATGTCGCTGACCAGCTCGAGGAGCTCGGGGTATTTGCCGAAGAAGTGCTCGCGCACATAAGCGCCGTTCTGCGACTTGTACGTCTGGTACTCACCGTCGACGCATTCCATCATGCGCTGGCGCAACAGGCCCGATTTGTCCTTGGCCAGCAGTTCGTCCCAGCCACCCCCCCAGATCACCTTGATCACGTTCCAGCCGGCGGCCCGGTACAGGCTTTCAAATTCCTGGATGACTTTGCTGTTCCCGCGCACCGGCCCGTCAAGACGTTGCAGGTTGCAGTTGACGACGAAAATGATGTTGTCGAGCTTTTCGCGCCCGGCGAGGGAAATGGCGGCCAGGGATTCCGGCTGGTCCATTTCGCCGTCGCCCAGAAACGCCCAGACCTTGCGGCCCTGATGCTCCTTGAGGCCACGGTTTTCCAGATAACGCATGAAGCGCGCCTGGTAGGCGGCCGTGATCGGGCCCAGTCCCATGGACACGGTCGGGAATTGCCAGAAGTCGGGCATCAGGCGGGGGTGGGGATAGGACGACACACCGTCGCGATCGGTTTCCCGGCGGAAGTTATCAAGCTGCGCCTCGGTGAGACGGCCCTCGGTAAAGGCCCGGCCGTAGATCCCCGGCGCCGAGTGACCCTGGATATACACCAGATCGCCGGCGAAGGTGTCTGTCCGGCCGCGGAAAAAATGATCGAAACCCACGTCGTAGAGCACTGCCGCCGATGCGTACGTGGCGATGTGGCCACCCACACCGGAATGCTTGCCGGCCCGCAGGACCATGGTCAGGGCGTTCCAGCGGATGAAGGCGTTGAGGCGCTTTTCGATACCGAGGTCGCCCGGGTAAGGCAACTCGCGCTCGGGGGGAATGGTGTTCACGTACGGCGTGGTGACGCGTCCATGGAAGTCACCATGAACAGAAACGTCGAAATCGAGCAATTGGTCGATCAGGAAGTGGGCCCTGGGGCGGCCTTCTGCCTCGACGACGGATGCGATCGAGTCAATCCATTCGCGGGTTTCTTGTGGATCCTCGTCGCGAAGCAGGTAGCTCTGTTCCATCATTACATCTCCTGAAAATGGCATCAGCGGGCCGTTGTTCAACCCGCTCATCGTTGCAATTGCAATTGAATCTAGCGTCATTGCCGCTATGATTGCAACTGCAATCAACCCTAGGATTTGGAGAGACCATGGCCACCCCATCGCCAGACCTCTGGTACAACTTCATTCGGGCGCACCGCTGCCTGATCAAGGAAATCGAGCGGCGGCTGGCCGAAGAACAGCTGCCGCCGTACGACTGGTATGACGCGCTCTGGGGTATCGAAAGCGGGCAGGACGGCGCTAGGAGGATGCATGAACTCGCTGACGTCATGGCCATCGAACGCTACAACCTCACCCGGCTGGTTGACCGTCTGGAGAAGGAAGGATTGGTCACCCGGGAGAAGTCCCTCGAAGACGGGCGCGGCGCCATCGCCCGGATCACTGACGCCGGCCGGACCCTGCGCAAACGTATCTGGCAGGTCTACAAGCAGGCCGTCGAAGAACTGTTTCTGGTGGAGTTCGATGAAGATCAGAAACGCCTGTTTGCGGACGCGCTGGAAAATGCCAGCCGCAACGCCCGTCAGTCCCGAAAAATCTCTCAGACCAGCCGGTAACGTTCCAGCGCCTGGCTGACAAGGGCAGTGCTGATCTGCTCGAGATTCGCCAGTTCGCGCAGGGCCGTCATCGCGATCCAGTGCCGGTCCAGGCGTTGATGGGGTTCCAGGCTGTCGGCGCCCAGCGCGGTGAACGGTCCCCGCACATGGGCCGCCAGCTGTGCCGCGACGAACTCTGCGTACCCGGTCACGGCAACCACCGGGGTCTGCGAGTGGCCGAGGCAGTCGTGCAGATGACTGCTTCCGGGTGCCTCGCCGCGCAGAAGGCGTTTACGCCGGGACTGCCGTTCCGCGTCCCGCGCCAGCTTGGTGTAGCTGGGGCAGCTCCACACTTCGACGGCGATGCCCCAGTCATCGTGCAGGATCTGCGCGGCGGCTTGTACCTCCCGCAGCATGAGTCCTGCGCCAAGCAACCGAACGTGCTGTGCCGCGGGTGTCGGGCTGTCCAGCCGGTACATCCCCATAAACGCCTGGGTCCGATCACACGCCAGCCCATCACCGCTTTCATCGTGCAGCGTCATGTAGCAGAAGCCGGGCGCCCCTTGCACATAGAGTTCGTCAAGCGCGCCGATAAGTATTGCCCTGGCTTCATCGCCACTGGCGGGGTCGAAAGGGATGCAGTGCCGATTGGAGGCCAGCCACAACGGCAACCACGGGTGAGCACCTTTTGCCCAGCGCGACGGGGAAGACTCAATGTCATTGAGCACAATGCCCCGCTGCCCGGTCTGGGACGTGAGCATCGAGAGGTGCGCGGAGGTGGCTGACTGAGTCATGTAGAACAACGGCCGCTCATCGTTGCGCGCCGGTTCGCTGAACCACAGCGGCCACGCACTGATCGCCGTGCCGGTGGATGGCTCGTGGGCACGGTCGTTGACCTTCCAGAATTGACCGCGGGTGCGCTGATCGCTTTCAAGGCGCTTGATCAGATCGACAACGGTAAAGAGCGGAGAACTCTGGGTGACCACTCCCGACAGGTGGCTGTGCTCAATGAGCTCGATGCACGCCTGGGCCGCCGATTCGGTCCTGGCGGTGCGCTGTAAACGAAGGCTATCCATGAAGATGAAACTCCTGTGACTGTCTTGCGGGGTGCTAAAGGAATAATGCAGACTCATTGCAAATGCAACCACAAGGACGGAACCTTTGATGAATAATGCCTCGCTTCACCTCTATACGGCCGACACTCCCAACGGCCAGAAAATCCCCATCGCCCTCGAGGAACTCGGCCTCGACTACACCCTGACCCATGTCGATCTGAACAAGGGCGAGCAGAAAGCCCACGACTTCCTGGCCCTCAACCCGAACGGAAAAATCCCGGTCCTGATCGATCGCGCCAACGGCGTGACGCTGTTTGAATCGGCAGTGATCCTGACTTATCTGGCTGATCAGCACGCTGCACTGGGTGGCGAGAACCCGGCAGAACGCCTGCAGGTCCAGCAATGGCTGAGTTTCCAGATCGCAAGCGTGGGGCCGATGCTCGGACAGCTCTGGTGGTTCCGCCATGCCAGCACGATCGCCAACGACCAGGCGCTGGACCGCTACCGTAAAGAGTCGCTGCGGCTCTACGGGGTGGTGAACAGTCAACTTGCCGATCGCGAGTACATTGCCGGCCAGCGCTACACCATCGCCGACATTGCGCTGTTCACCTGGCTGCGCACGTATGAAGAGCTGGACCTGGACATTTCGCTGTTTCCGGTGGTGCGCGCCTGGTTGCAAACCATCGAGCAGCGCCCGGCCGTCAAGCGAGGGCTGGCAACCTCTCGCCAGGAACACTGAACCCCATCCGCCTGATGCCAACAAAAAGAAGATGCTGATCATGCATTTCAACGCTCCGCTTTTCGTCAGGCCGGGCCAGGATCCAAACCTGGCCACCCTGATCGAGCACTTGCCCTCCGAAATAGACTGCCCGTTCACCTACGCCACCATCGACAAACGCACCTTTGGCCTGTCGAACTTCCTGTCCAGCTTCCCCATTGCCTGGCAGCGCAAATACTGCGCCGAGGCACTGCACCGCGTCGATCCGATCATTTCCCACGGCGTGCAAAGCGTCGCGCCTTTCCACTGGACAGAAGCCTACCGGCGCAAGCCCGTGCAGGGGCAGGGCGCATTCGAGCAGCTCACCCGAGAGTTCTCGATGCAGGACGGCTACACCTTCGTCGTCCACGATCCGCAACAGCGCATGGGGTTGTTGAGCCTGGTCAACCGCGAACAGAGTCCGCACTTCCACCGCCAGATCCAGCACATCAAAGGCACGCTGCAACTGGCATTGGTGGCGTTTCACAGCGGCATGAACCCGGACGCGATGTCGCAGAACACCGCAGAGCCGCCACTCACTGTCCGCGAGCACACGATTCTCGGCTGGGTGTCCCTCGGCAAGTCCTACAGCGAGATCGCCTGCATCTGTGACATCCGTGTGCGCACGGTCAAGTTCCACATGGCCAACATCGTGCGCAAGCTTGAGGTCGACACCGCCAAGCAGGCGGTGTTTGTGGCGTCCCGCCTGGGAATCGCCTGACGGGGGTGCCGGTGCGCGTTCTGCACCGGCGCATCCGACAAGGCTGCGCGGGCAAGCGTTGCCTGTACCTAGGTACAGTTTCGGGGCGAAAAGGAATACAGAATGATTGCCGGGCAGCCCTGATAACAAACCCACAATGAGAGGGATCCCTCATGACGTTCTCTGCCCAGCCCGTCAGTACGCATGAAGCACGTGTCCTGGAAGACATTACTCAGCACGAAATTACCGCCCTCAAAACCCGGCACAATCTTGCCGACGCCCACACCCACCAGAACCAGAGCCGCACCCAGGCCGACATCGTCCGAAAGCTCCCCCAGTTGTGGCAACGCGCGCAGACGCTGACCCAATACGAGAGCGAGCAAGCGTTCATCAAGGCGTTTTATCAGTTTCACGGTCAGCACCATGCGCTCAAGCGCAGCGATGAGATCTACCTGGTGTACGCCGCCTCGGTGGCGATGCACATCACCGCCACCTTTCTGCGCAAGCACGACATGAGCGTCGCCCTGATCGAACCCTGCTTCGACAACTTGCACGATCTGCTCAAGCACATGGAAGTGCCGATGACCCCGCTGCCGGAGGCGATCCTGGCTGACCCTACCCAGGTCTACCGGCTGCTGGAGAAAACCGCATCGTCGGTCGACGCGATTTTTCTGGTGGACCCGAACAACCCGACCGGCACGTCCATGTTTGCCGAGGGCCCGGAAACCTTTATCGAAGTCGCGAAGTACTGCCGCGATCACGACAAGATCCTGATTCTGGACTTCTGCTTCGCCTCGTTTCTGAAGGTAACCGGCGGTCAGCGCGTCGACGCCTACGCGATCCTCGATGAGATCGGCACCGACTACCTGGTGATGGAAGACACCGGCAAAACCTGGCCGCTGCAGGACACCAAATGCGCGACATTGATGAGCAGTCGCCGCTTGAACCCGGAGATCTACAGCATCGTCACCAGCGTGCTGCTCAACGTTTCGCCCTTCATTCTTCAAGTGGTCACCGAGTACATCAACGACAGCGAAGCCGATGGCTTTGCCTCCGTTCGCGACGTGCTGCAGACCAACCGCAAGGTGGCACGCGAATACCTTGAAGGCACGATGCTGCGCTACGTAGAACCGGCCATCGAAACCAGCGTTGCGTGGTTTGAAATCCAGCGCGATGACCTGTCGGGGGATGACCTGCAGGCCTACTTGCTGACCCATCAGGCGTACGTTTTGCCCGGTCGCTATTTCTTCTGGAGTCATCCGGAGCAAGGTCGCTCTTTTGTGCGCCTGGCCCTGGCACGCGACCCTGACGCTTTCGAAGCGGCTCTGCAGGTTATCCGCCAGGCGCTGGAGGCTTACGATGCTTGAAGAGGCGCCGATGATTGACGCGACGGTGTTCATGGGCATGCATCACCAAAATGCCGACATCCGCGCCAAGTCGCTGGGGTTCTTCACCCGGCGTTATCACAGCGAAGTGCGCATGAGCTTCAGCCAGATTGGCGTCTGCGATGCCATTATCTGGAAGAAGGCCCGCGCGCTTCAGGACGTTTACTACCCCTTTATGGATGTTCTGCACTCCGACATGAACATTCTGCGCGCGGGCTACAGCGACGCAGCGCTGACCCGGGCGGCCAGCAGCCCGGCGTTGGCCGGGCTGTCTGCGGAAAAGCGCCTGCAGGCGGCGCAGGTGCTTGAGGCCAATTGTCTGTTTTATACCCATGACCGCGATTACCAGGACTGCGCGGCGCTGAAACCGCACCTGGCTTCATTCGATGCCGCGTCCGCCGCCAATGTATTTCCGGAGGGTTTGCAGCGGCTGTATGACGCGTCCCTTGACCTGGTCATTGCCGAGGAGGATTACCAGCATGTCTAGACATCAAGTGCTGGTGCCCCTGGTGACGCCGCTCGACGCCGACGCGAGGGTCTGCCGGCAAAGCGTGAAGCAGCTCGTTCGTGCCTGCGCGCCGGTGGTTGAAGGGTTTATCCCGTGTCTGACCTCGGGCGAGGGCTGGAATCTGTCCGCCGCGCAGTGGACCGACATGCTCAGGTACACCCTGGAGTTTGCCGGAGACACCCATCGCGTTGTGGCGGGCATTGAGCTCCCCACCACTGAGGAGGTGATTGAACGGGCCGAACTCGCGGGGGAGCTTGGCGCCAGGGAAATCATCGTGACGTCACCCTTTGCCGAAGGCATCAGTCAGGCGCACATTCTGGCCCACTACCAGGCCATTCACAGCCGCACCCCCCTGGACCTGCTGGTCTACAACGAATCGGCGCTGTCGGGTAATGAAAAGAGCTTCGACACGCTGTTGAAAATTGCTCGGCTGGAGCGTGTGACCGGCCTCAAGGACTCGCCGAGCCAGGCGCGGACGCAGGCGCAGATCGACCGGATCCGGGGGGAGGGCGTGGATTACTTCATCGGCTGGGAACGGGAACTGGCCGGCGCGTTGATCAGCGATGGAAACGTTGTCTCCCTTGCCAACCTCGAGCCGGCCCTGTGCCGGGTGGCCTGCCTCGCACAGCAGCCAGACGTTGCAGCCATCGTGGCCCGGCTGAATGACACATTCTGCCTGGGTGAGGATGACTGGTACGCACACGTGAAGCGCGAGCTGGCGGCCCGCGGGGTCCTGCGTTCGTCGCTCACGACGCAGAAACAGAGTGCTCACGAGCGCGTTGCTCTCGAGCCAGTCAGTGCGGAGTACGCCAGATGATCGTTTCCCAGAAATCGCTGTTTCGCGCAAACCGGGCACTGATCGAGACGCTTCAGCCCATCCCCGCCGAGCTGCTGGACTTTGAGCAGCAATGGCTTGACGCTGCGATCCGCGACAGCATGACCGAGCAGCAGCCGGCCAATCTGGGCGAACTGCGCGCCATGCTCGCGGCGCTGGTGGAACAGGACAAGGCAGAAGAGCCAGAGACGGCGCGCTACGTGGCCGAACATATGAGCCTGGACGAATTCAAGATCCTCGTGCAGGAGTTCGCCCTCGACGGTCTCACCGAAGCCCAGGTGTTTTATCACCTCATGCCGCGTCTGAGCCTTGAAGCCCAGATGCCCATGCTGCGGATGATGATCGACGAATTCGGTTCGGGGAACATCAAGCGTTCGCACACCACGCTCTATCAGGTGCTGCTGGATGAACTGGGCATGCCGACGGATCTGGAAAGCAATATTCAGGCGAACGCCGAGGCAGGTTGCACGTTTCCCAACATGTTCTGCTGGCTGACCATGCGTGCCCAGGATCCGTCGTATTTCGCTGGCGTCATCACTTACTTCGAGACGGTGGTGCCGTTCTTCTTCGGTTGCTACACCACGCTGTGCGACAGGCTCGGGATCAAAGCCCACACCTATTACAGCGAACATGTGCACATCGACGTCTTCCATGCCCTTGAAGGTCAGCGGCTGCTCAAAGCGATGGACAACGACAAGCAACTGAACCACGCCAATGCCTGGCAAGGCATCTGCATGGGGCGGTTGATCACCAACCATGCGTTCGATCAGGCGGTGTACAAGGCTCAGTCGATCAACATCGGCGAGGGCGTTGCCCATGCTTGACGAAGGGGAAGTGGCAGTGAGGCCGGCGACCTTCGTGATTCAAGCCGGGGAGGACCTCTACGAAGTGCCCAGTCTGTGCCCGCACCGCGAGGGCTGGCTGGAGCACGGGACCGTCAATCACAACCGACGGACGATCGCCTGTCCGCTGCACTTCTCGGTGTTCAGTCTGGAAACGGGCGAGCAGTTGAGCGGGCCTGCCTGCGGGAATCTGACCTGCCGCAAATTGACGTGACGGCTTGCAGGGACGCGGATTCGCGTGGCTTGGGCGGTGAGGAATTCGCAGGATTGGGGGGGCGGGGGTCTGTGCGGCGGCGGCTGACGTTCGTCAGCGCCGCCAGACGCTGGATCTCAGCTCAGGTCAGTGCCTGATTCACGCCTGTTCGTCTTGCTCGGTCTCATCGTCGTCGTGCTTGAGCGCAGGCTTCATGCCTGGCTGGGGGGCGTGCACGGCATCCGGCGCGACTTCTTCGCCATGGTTCTTTTTCTCTTGCTGCACTTTTTTGTCGTGGGCGACGTTACGTGGATCGGTCATGGGAATTCCTTGGGTGGGCAGATGATTCGAATGCCTGCCGACGCGGCACGGTGGCCGTGGGCGTCGGGACAAGGTTTGGAGTCAGTGCCGGGTTCAGCGTTCAGTGCATTTCGAGCCGCGATGACTGAGCCCCATGACCCGGTCGCGCGGGCGGACGATGTCGACACGGGAAATGCTCGCGAACCCTCAGCATGCTTGCTGCACAAAAGACGAATGCGTGTAGCAGAACAGGCTCGAGGCCGGCTTCGGACGGCCATAAAGGTAGCCCTGGGCGTAATTGCATCCGCTGTTCGCCAGCCACGACGGCAGATGAGGCAGGTGAAACTCCTCGACCCCTTCGGCCGTGACTTGCATTTTCAGGCTGCGGGCCATGCCCAGAATCGCTTCGACCATGGGCAAGTGATCGGTCTGCCCGGGTTCAAAGAACGACCGGTCTATTTTGATCTTGTCGATCGAGAGGCGGGTCAGGTGATAAAGACTCGAGTAGCCGATGCCGAAGTCATCCAGCGCGACCGTGATGCCGTGATCATGCAACTTGCTCAGGTTCCGCTGTGCTGCGTCGAGATTGCCGACAAGGGCCTCCTCGGTGATTTCGACTTCGAAGCGATGAAACGCAAAGTGTTCTTCCCGCAACTGGTTCAGCAACTGATCGGGAAACAGCACGTCGGTGACCATGGTCGCGCTGACATTCATTGAGAGGCGCAAGCGGTCGTCCCAGCGGTTGGCGGCGCGACAGGCTTGCCTGATCAGCGAGCGGGTCATGACGGGAATCAGCCCCAGGCGCTCGAGCACAGGGATGAACTCCGCCGGCGTGCTGGTGCTGCCGTCGGGTTTCAGCCAGCGTGCGAGCACCTCGAAACCCACGACCTCCTGTGAGGGGAGCGCCACGATCGGCTGAAAGTAGGGCACGATTTCGTCTTCTTCAACCGCCCGCTTCAGCGCCAGTTCGAGGTCGGCCTGAGCCCGGCGCTGCCGTTCGTATTCGCTGTCATAGAAGTTGAAGGTCGAGCGCCCGCTTTTCTTGCCCCGGTACATTGCCGTATCAGCGCAGTGCAGCAAGGCCGATGCCTCTTGCGCATCTGTCCATGACCGCGAAATGCCGATGGTGGCGCCCAGTGCCGAGGGCTCGACCGCGGAAGACAACGGCGCACTGAGCTGAACGACCACGGCCTCTGCGATCTGGCATAGCTCAGTCTGGTGTTTGAAGTTGAGAAACAGCAGGCAAAACTCATCACCGCCCAGACGCACCGCCACCCCGCCGTTATCGTCGGCGATGGATTCCAGCCTGCGGGCTATCTCGAATAGCACAAGGTCGCCGGCTGCGTGACCGTGCTGATCATTGACGGCCTTGAAATGGTCAAGATCGATGAGCATGACCGCCGCAGGCCGCCGCAAAACGAGCTGATTGCGCACCATGTTCATGAAGATACGTCGATTGACCAGACCGCTCAGCGAGTCATAGGTGGCCAGGGTTTCTGTTTGCGCCTGCGCCTGCTTCAGTCGACGGAAGCTCGACTGGGCGTTGGCAATCAGGCGTCTGAGCAGAATGGTCGGGACGATCAGGGAAATCAGCGAAAATCCGGTCGAGGTCAGGACGAAACGCCACCTTTCGGCGTCTTCAAAGTCAGCGTCGTACGGCAGCGCGAGCCAGTGCATGACCCAGCCTTCGAGCTTGAATTCCCACAGGACGGACAGGCCAATCACAGTGGACACTGCGATCATTAGCAATATAGGCAGGCGACAAGGGTTGCGGCGGTGCAGGTCATTCATGTCAGGCCTCACTGGGCCAGAAGGGGAATTGTGATGTCAGACTGCCATCTTCGCACATAGGTTCGTACCGTTGATCGCAGAATCTTGCCTGGACGCCGAACGGTGGTCTGCGTGTAATCGAAAAAGGGTAAAGGCCGCAGTGTGATGATCCCTCGGAGGCCACTGCCTTGGGACGAAAGCGCAAATCATGACTGAATCATTGGCCGCATGCTTTAAGGTGTCCGTGCAGTCCGACCACTGATCCTCGATCACAGACCATTCACCCGGCGACAGCCAACTCAGTAACAAAGGAGCTAACCATGACCGATTCTCTGTACGACATTCCCCTCAAGCAAATCGATGGCACGCCAGCCAGCCTGGGCCAGTACAAGGGTAAAGTACTGCTGGTGGTGAACGTGGCCTCCAAATGCGGTCTGACGCCGCAATACGAGGGGCTCGAAAGCCTTTACCAGAGCAAGAAGGACGCCGGGCTTGAGGTGCTGGGTTTTCCGGCCAACAACTTCAAGGAACAGGAGCCGGGCAGCGACAGCGACATCCAGTCCTTTTGCTCGACTACCTATGACGTGCACTTCCCGCTGTTCTCGAAAATCTCCGTCGCCGGCGACGACACCCATCCCCTCTACCGTGAACTGACGGCCGCCCAGCCCGCTGCCACCGGCGACGGCCCGTTCCGTGAACGCCTCAAGGGCTACGGTATCGAAAGCGGCGCAGGCACCGAGGTCCTGTGGAATTTCGAGAAATTCCTGATCGGGCGCGATGGCAAGGTGATTGGTCGCTTTGCGCCGGATGTGACGGCCGATGATCCACGGCTGACTGCGGCCATTGACGAAGCCCTCGCTGTTTGACGCATGAGTCGTCCGCTGTTTGTGTCTCTGGATGGGCCAAAGGGTGTCGGTAAGACGACGCTGCTGGAGGCCGTCACCCAGTCACTGAGGGCTGACGGCCAGAAAGTGATCCGGTTGTGCGAGAGCAAACGTGATCCCCACCGGGGTGAAACAATGGCCCTCGTTAACCGGCTGGCCAGACAGCCCGATCGCGATCTGGAATGGGAGGTGTGTGAGCGTCTGGCGGCCAGCCGTGGCTGGATCTCCCGGCATGTGCTGACTCAACAGCCAGCCGACAGCATCATCCTGATCGATCGCTGGTACCCGTCTGACGCCGCGTTTCGCCGAATGGTCCCGTTCGCAGAGATCCTGCAGTTGAACATTGACCAGGACGTGCGAGTGCCGGACGTGCATGTCGGTGTCGTCACTGCGGCCGGGATTTCATGGGCGAGGGCAGCCGCACGCCGGCGTGGGTTAAGCAGTACGGTCATTCATTCGCTGGAGGAGCACACCGCTTGCACTGAAGCGTTTGAGCGGGCGATATCGGATAACGGCTGGGTGCTGTGCCGAAACGAAGGGCTGATCGAAGACGCAACGAGGCAGGTGATCGCAGAGATAGACAAAGTGCGTGAAGTCGCTTTGCCGTAGCAGGCACCGAGGTGGATGACGCGAATACGGCAGTTTCTGTGCCCATAAACGCAGTTCGGGACCGAAGGGGAAAAATCCCCTCCAGTCCCGATGGCCTGTCTACGCGCTGCGTTGACGTATTACCCGGCAGCGTTACGCCGATGGCTTGAGCACGACTTTGGTCCAGCCGTCGTCGCGCTGATCAAAGTGCTTGTAGGCGTCCGGACCTTCGGACAACTTCAGGCTGTGGGAAATGATCTGCGATGGCTTGGCGCGGTCATGGTGAATCAGCTCGGCGAGGCGACGGTTGTACGCCTTGACGTTGGCCTGGCCGGTACGAATCTGCTGACCTTTGAACCAGAAAGAGCCGAAGTCGAAGGCCATCTTGCCTTCTTTTGCCAGATCGCTGGCGGCGTTCGGATCCTGTGGCACAAAGACACCCACGACACCGATACCGCCGGTTGGCTTGGTGGAGGCAACGAGGTTATTCATGGTCTCGTGATTGGCTTCGTGGCCGTGCTTGTCGCAGCACTGATAACCCACGCATTCGCAGCCACGGTCGGTGCCTTTGCCGTTGGTCAGGTTCATGATCTGCTCGACGGCCTGGGTCTGCGCCGTGTTGATCGGCGTGGCGCCCAGCTTGGCCGCCAGGGCCAGACGGTCTGGATGGTTGTCGACCACGAAGACTTGCGAGGCGCCTTTGATCATCGCCGAATGGGCAGCCATCAGGCCGACCGGGCCTGCGCCGTAGATCGCGATGCTTTCACCCGGCAGCAGGCCGGACAATTCTGTCGCGTGCCAGCCGGTGGGAAGGATGTCCGACAGCATGACGTAATCGTCTTCTTTTTCCTTGGCATCTTCAGGCAGCACCAGGCAGTTGAAGTCGCCATACGGCACGCGCAGCAGTTCGGCCTGGCCGCCCTCGTAAGGCCCCATCTCGGCAAAACCATAGGCGCCACCGGCACTGCCAGGGTTGACGGTCAGGCAGTAACCGGTCAGGCCGCGCTCGCAGTTATCGCAGAAGCCGCAACCGATGTTGAACGGCAGGCAGACCATATCGCCCACTTTCACGCGATCGACTCCGGCACCGACTTCGATGACTTCACCCATGTTTTCGTGACCCAGGATCCGGCCTGTTTCAAAGCTGGTGCGGCCTTCGTACATGTGCAGGTCGGAACCACAAATGTTGGTCGTGGTGATGCGGACCAGGACATCGGTTGCTTTTTCGATTTTGGCATCGGGAACGTTCTGAACGCTGACGTCATAAGGACCGTTGTAAATAATGGCTTTCATGGGTTCTCCAGAACATTGAGATGCAGATACGGATAGTTCGCCAGTTTTAGTACGACCGTACCGACCTGCCGTTCAAAGAGATTTGCCGCGAGTGACGAACGGTAGATGCTGGCAAAAGGCTCTAGAACGAGCCTTGTGGCCCCCTGATGACGAGAAAATCCACCCCATCTGTGCAATCCGTGGCAGCTCCACCAGGGTAAATTGCGTCTGCACATCAACCCGATGTGACGGAGTGGAAATGAACATTCAACCGAATACAAAACGCGCACGGGTCACCGCGTCGACCGGCGGCATCGGTTCTGCGATTGGCAGGCGGCTTGTCATCGCCTTTTCGCAACCAGCAGTGTCAGAACATCCTCGGCCAGCACTGGCGGGCTGAGCAGAAAGCCTTGAGCATAAGGACAGCCCAATTCCCTGAGCTGGTCCATCTGGCCAGGGGTCTCGACGCCCTCGGCGACAATTGCCAGGTCCAGCGCCTCGCCAAGGGACAGGATACTTTTGACGATGGCGACGCTGCGTTCATGTTTCATCATGCGGGTGACAAAGGACCGATCTATCTTGATGGCGTCAATGGGGTAGCGGTCGATGTAGCCGAGGGAGCTGTAGCCCGTACCGAAGTCGTCCAGCGCGATCCGGATACCCTGAGCGCGAAGGTCTTCGAGGGTCTTGGCAACGATTTCCGGCTCATGCAGGAATACTGACTCGGTGATTTCGATCTGCAAGGCGCGGGCATCGAATCCGGTCTCTGCAATAATTCCGGCGACCTGAAGGGCGAAGTCTTTGCGGTTGAGCTCGACCCCTGACACATTCACGTTCAGCTTGATACCGGCCGAACCGGTAGCGTCACCCCACCGCTTGACCTCGCGACAGGCGTTGCGCATGACCCACTGACCCAGATCGCAAATGACGCCAATGTCTTCAGCCACGCTGATGAACACATCAGGCGCGACGATCCCCAGGGTCGGGTGGCGCCACCTTACCAATGCTTCAACGCCCACCACCGCTTCAGTGGTGATGGAGAATATCGGCTGGTACACCAGGTAGAACTCATCGCGAGTGATCGCGTGTTTGAGCGCGTTCTGCATCACCAGCAGGTCGATGGATGCCTGGCGCATGGAGAGGTCGAAGACGGCCCAGCTGCCACGGCCTTTCTTTTTCGCCGCGTACATGGCCACGTCCGCATCCCGGATCAGGTCTTCGGCGGTGGTGTGCTGAACGTCCAGCGTTGCAATGCCAATGCTGCAGGAGATGAAAAGCTGTTGCCCGTCGATGGCGGTCGGCAAGCTGAGGGCGTGGGTCACGCGCTTGGCGGTCTCGATCGCCTGCTCCTGATGGCCTTCGTCGGTCAGCAATATCGCGAACTCGTCGCCCCCGATGCGGGCGATCACCGCCGTGGGCTCAATGCACTCGCTCAGGCGCTCTGCCACGCTTTTGAGCAAGCTGTCGCCCGCATGATGCCCCATGCCGTCGTTGACATACTTGAATCGGTCCAGGTCCAGGTACAACACCGTGGCCGCACCGGGATTACCGGCGTTCCCTCTGCTCAACGCCGAATGGATGCGAGCCATGAAATACCCGCGATTCTTGAGCCTCGTCAACTCGTCGTGGAACGCCGCGTAGGAGAGTTCGTCCTGAATACGCTCCCGCTCGATCAGCCGCGACTCAAGCGCCACGCGCTCCTCGCGATCAAGCTGGGCCTGGCGAAAATTCTGTTCTGCGTCTTTACGCTCTGTGATGTCGCGCTGTACTGAAACCCAATGAGTGAACCAGCCTTTCTCGTTGGCCACCGGCACGATACTGAGCTGCACCCAGAACTTGGTCCCGTCACGACGCGTGTTGATCAGTTCGACCTCGACGGGATCCCAGCGCTGCAGCGCGTCCCTGATTTGCTGCAGCGTGGCACGATCAGTCTCAGGGCATTGCAGGATCCGCGGCGTCTTTCCCATGACTTCTTCGAGGCTGAAACCGGTAGTGGTGAGAAACGCCGGATTGCAATACACGATGCGCGGTCCGGGCAAATCGATCGGTTCTGCTTCGGTGATCAGGATGGCGTCTTTCGCGTTGACCACCACTGACTCCAGCAAGCGCAGGCGCTCGATGACGGCTGATCCGCCGACCGCAGGTGTGGGGTCTGTCTTGAGGGAGTCATAGAGGTCGGCTGCATGGGTTTGCACGCCATAGATATGCGCGGCGCTGAGTCGCTTGTGGGGGAGCGGGATCGTCATCAAGACCGCACCGGTCAGGGCAGCGTCGCCATCCCGAAGGGCGACGCAGACCAGCGACTCGTTGACCACTCGATCCAGCCCGGCAGGCAGCGCAGCGTCAGCGGGCATGGCCTCGCCAACGTCGACGACGTCTCCGTAGGACAACACCATCTTTAACCAGCCGCCGGTGATGTCGTCTGCGCGCACCTCCGGCGCAGTGCCGTAGGTGGCCACCGTGCACCACTGCTCTTCGTCTCGCACTATCAGGATGGCGCCCGTCGCCCCGGTCAGGTGGGAAGCAGCGTCGAGAAAATGACCCAAAACTTCATGATTCTTCAAACCGGGGTGAGCCTTGGCGGCCATGTGCATTACCTGAAAAAAGGGGACGAAGTGCCAGGCGGTTATACGAAACGCGTAACGATCGTGAACCTGGAGCGGCTGGGTGGGGGAACTGCTGCACCTGCAAGCCGGTAGCACTTTCGGTATCGGCGTGTCGACGAAGTTCAACAGGGCAATGTGGGAACGATTTGCGCGTCAGACGGCGATCACCAAGGCAGGCTTTCCCATGGTCTCGCCATGCCCTGGGAGTGCGCCGACCCGCAGGGAATGTCGCTCAATGGCGCGGCGGGAGCGACGACACTACCACGGGCTGGACAGGCAAACCGAAGGTCTTCAGCAGGGACTTGCTTTTCGCACCGAAGGTTCAAACTTGTACAAGATTAAATAAATGTACAACCTTGCCTAAAGTTTCTGGCAGCTGCTGCCGATCGATTATCTGAAACGTCAACATTACAAGACGAGAACACTCGCGCCCGGCCCGAGCGCGCCTCTGTCTGAGGCGTCTCACGAACAGTGAACCGCGGTCACCGAACGCTTTTCAGGGAAGGAGCCCCGCCCACTCAACATCCTTTTTTGCGGACCTGCCCCATGAACAATTCATCCAATTCGACTGCCGAACTTGCCCAGACCGGCGCAGACCTGAACTCCCTCCTCAACGCTATCGACCGTTCACAGGCCGTGATCGAGTTCGATCTGCAGGGGAACGTGCTGTATGCCAACCAGAACTTTCTCGAGTGCATGGGTTACGACCTCGAAGAAATTCGTGGGCGCCATCACCGGCTGTTTTGCATGCCCGACTATGCGACCAGCAAGGAATACCTGATGTTTTGGGAGAAGCTGGGCACCGGCAAGTTCGATGCCGGCCAGTACCAGCGTCAGGCCAAGGACGGACGGCAGATCTGGCTGCAGGCTACCTACAACCCGGTGATGGACAACAATGGCAAGCCTTTCAAAATCGTGAAATTTGCCAGCGATGTCACCGAAGTGCGCAATCGCAATGCCGAATGGGAAAGCAAAATCGAGGCGATCGAGCGTTCACAGGCGTTGATCGAATTCAGCCCTGAAGGCTATGTGTTGACCGCGAACAGCAAGTTCCTCTCGGCCATGGGCTACACGCTGGATGAAGTCGTGGGCCAGCACCACCGGATGTTTTGTGAGCCCGAATACGCCGCGTCTTTGGCATACCGCGAATTCTGGGAGAAGCTGAGCAAGGGCGAGTACGACTCCAACGAGTACAAGCGCCTGAGCAAAGACGGTCGGGATGTCTGGATTCAGGCGTCCTATAACCCGATCCTTGATGCCCAGGGCCAGGCCTACAAGATCGTCAAGTTCGCCACCGACGTGACGGATACCAAAGTTCGCACAATGGAGCACGAAGGCAAGGTCAACGCCATTAACCGCGCCCAGGGCGTGATCGAGTTCGACCTGAGCGGCAATATCCTCTCGGCCAACGCCAACTTCCTGGATCTGGTCGGTTACCGGATGGAGGAATTGAAGAACCGCCATCACTCGCTGTTTTGCGAACCCGAGTACGTCAAGACCACGCCTTATCGTGAATTCTGGGGCGCGCTGAGCAGCGGCAAGTTTTTCACCGGGCGCTTCATGCGCATCAGCAAGTACGGTCAGAAAATCTGGATTCAGGCGACGTATAACCCAGTGTTCAATGCGGTGGGGCAACCCTACAAGGTGGTCAAGTTCGCCACCGACATTACCGCTCAGGTCGAGCTGGAAGAAGCCATTGAAGCCAAGACCCAGGCGATGGATGAGTCCGTCACGCGTCTGATGCAGGCCATCGAAGAAGTGGTCAAAACCACTGGCGACGCCAACGATCAGGCGCGCATTACCCAGGATGAAGCCCAGCGCGGATCCCAGACCCTCAGCGAGGCGTCTGCGGCGATGGACACCATCGGCAAATCGGCAGAAGACATTCAGGAAATCATCGAGGTGATCAGCACGATCGCCGGTCAGACCAACATGCTCGCATTCAACGCCGCGATTGAAGCGGCGAGGGCGGGTGAGCATGGGCTGGGCTTTTCAGTGGTGGCCGACGAAGTGCGCAAGCTCGCTGAAAAGTCTTCGCAAGCCACCACCAAGATCAACAAATTGATCCAGGAGACGGTCCGCCGCATTAACTCCGGCAGCGAGATCTCCCGCAGCGCAGGGAGCGCGTTCGAGCGGATCGTTGCCGGGGTGGAAAAGACCAATGGCGCGATGACGACCATCGGCGCGGCGACGCAAGAACAGCATCATCTGGCTGAGCGGGTCGCTGAACTGATCGGCGAGCTCAACCGTATCAAGCTGGCGACCGGGTTGGGCAAGGGCTTGAGCGCCCCAGGCCAGGTTGAAACGCTATGAGCGACGCCCTGGCTTTTGGGGTAATCAAGCTGGGCGCTCTGGAAGTTGCGATCGAAGCTCAGGCACTGGAGCAGGTGATCAACTGGCCCACCCGGCTGCAGCCCCATCCGCTGCAAGGCGGCGCATTGCTCGGCATGTTCAGTCTGCGCGGGAAGGCGCTGCCACTGATCGAGCTGCGCTCGTTGCTCGGCGAGCACGATGTGTCCCGGCACGATCCGCTGGAGATGGTTGCCATCGTCAATCATCAAGGCCGACGCCTGGGCATTGCGGTCAGCGGCGTCAGTGACGTGATGAAAGTCGAGGCGCGAAACCTGTGCCGTCTCGGCGGGGAGGGCACCGCGGTTGCGCTGCTGCCAGAACTCGTGATGCTGGAACATGAACGAATGATTTACCGGCTCGACCTGGACGCGTTGTGTGGCTTGCCGCAGGTGTTGACTGCGCAGTCGGGCGATGTCGCCCATCCAGTACGGGTGCAGGACCCATCCCAGGCGCTGCGTCACTTGCTGGTGTTCGAGTGCGAAGGAAAGCGCTACGCCGTCGACGCGAAAGCCATCACCGAACTGGTCGACCGCCCCGACATGCTGCCGAGCAAGCTGGGGGGCGATTATTGCCTGGGCGTCGTGAACCGGCGCGGGGTTGATGTGCCTGCCTTGAGCCTGAACCGGATACTGGGCATTGATCGTCCGCCAATGGCGCAGCCCCAGAATCAATTGCTGGTGTTGACCTCGGCAGAAGGCTATCGCATCGGTCTGGTCTATGACCGAATGATCTCGATAGTGCGCAAGCGTGCCCATGAAATCCTGCCGCTGCCCCGCTATGGATTACGAGAGCCCGGGATGTTTGCCGGTGTTGTCGGGCTGGAGAACGGAGACCAGGCATTGTTGCTTGAACATTGCGATTTGCTGGAACGCTCGGAAACGCTCAGTTTCGCCAGGATCTATCAGACTGGCCCGCCAAAGCAGGACGCGCTAGGCGATCGCCTCGCGCAGATGAACCAGACGTGCCTGCTATTCCAGGCGGCGCAGCAGTTTGTGGTGCCGCTTGATCAAGTGTTGGAAATCCTCGATATGCCCGAGCACTTTGTCCGGTTTGCGCAACCGGACACCCATTTGCTGGGCAGTTTCAATTTGCGCGGCGAGCAAATTCCGCTGGTCTGCCTGAGCAGTCTGGTAGAAGGCACCACGCCTCCCGGCAATGCCCTGGAACGGGTGCTATTGGTTAAAGGCGAGGTTAATAACTTCGGGCTGGTGGTCAACCGTACTGACTCCATTGAAACCTTCACCCACCCGGCCTCCGAGCATCCCGAAGGGTGGGAGCGAAGCGCGAGCATCAGGGGTTCGGTCAATGACCGCATGCGCAGCCTGGTGAGCATCGGCAAGGGCGATCAGGTCCGCTGGATGACGCTGATCAATTTGAGCAACGTCGTCAAAGGGCTGGAAAAGGCCGAGGCTCAGGAAGAGACCCAACGCCGCGCCAGCTGAGCAACAGATGATGGCCCCCAAGCCCACTGAACAGCCTGGTCGCTGCTATTGGATGGACTGTCCAACTGTTTGCCTGGCAACACGTATCCAGCAAAACGTTGTTTGCCGGGCTTTCGATAAATACGTTGCCGGCGGGTTAACTCGCTGAAATTTATCTGAATTATTAGCTGGCACAGTTGCTGCTATTTCCACTTCAGGAAGGTGTTCAAACCGTACCTGGTGACCACGCCAGGCGGCTCCCTTGCTCTGTCTGGAGATCGGTAGATGAGTCAGAACGCAATTAAATTCGCCTACTGGGTACCTAACGTCAGCGGTGGCTTGGTCGTCAGTAAAATCGAGCAGCGCACCGACTGGGGCATCGAGTACAACCGCAAGCTGGCACAAATTGCCGAGCAGTCGGGCTTCGAGTACGGGCTCACGCAAATCCGTTTCACGGCCGGATACGGCGCAGATAACCAACACGAGTCCGTCGCGTTCAGTCATGCGTTGTTGGCGGCGACCGAGAAACTCAAAGTGATCGCGGCCATCCTTCCCGGTCCCTGGACGCCCGCCGTTGTCGCCAAGCAGCTGGCGACAATAGACCAACTGACGGCAGGCCGCGTGGCGATCAACATTGTCAGTGGCTGGTTCAAGGGTGAATTTCAAGCCATTGGTGAGCCATGGCTGGAGCATGACGAGCGCTACCGTCGTTCGGAAGAGTTCATCCAGGCGTTGAAAGGCATCTGGACAACAGACAACTTCACCTTCAAAGGTGATTTCTACCGCTTCCACAATTACACACTGCGCCCGAAGCCCATCCAGCAACCCCATCCTGAAATCTTTCAGGGCGGCAGCTCCTGCGCCGCCCGCGACATGGCTGCGCGGGTGTCCGACTGGTACTTCACCAACGGCAATACGCTAGAAGGCATCAAGGCTCAGGTGGATGATATTCGTGCGAAGGCAGCGGCCAACGGGCATTCAGTGAAGATCGGCGTCAACGCGTTCATCATCGCTCGCGAAACCGAAGAGCAAGCACGCGCGGTGCTACAGGAAATCATCGATCAGGCCGACCCTGAAGCCGTGAATGCGTTTGGCGATGCGGCAAAACAGGCCGGCAAGGCCAGTCCTGAAGGCGAGGGGAACTGGGCCAAGTCCACCTTTGAAGACCTGATTCAATATAACGACGGGTTTAAAACAAACCTGATTGGAACGCCCAGGCAGATTGCCGAGCGCATTGTGGCGTTGAAAGCCGTGGGCGTGGACCTGGTGCTTTCCGCATTTCTGCACTTTCAGGAGGAAGTCGCGTATTTCGGTAAACAGGTACTGCCACTTGTACGTGAGCTGGAAGCTTTGAATCACACTGGTTCTATTGCTCAAAGCGCTTGATACGTTGATGAGCGAGAGACATTCCAGACGCTGGAAACAGAAAAGCCCGGCGAACCGGGCTTTCTTAAACCGAAGGCTACTTATTGAGCGGCTTTCAGTTTGATCACGTCACCGGATACAGTCGTGGTATAGCCATTCAGAACCCAGGCCCAGAACCACTTTTCCTGCACTTGAGTATTGATCAGCGCATCGCCACCTTTGGCCTGGATGGCGTAACTCTGAGCGCGGACAAAACGGTCGTTCTGACGAATCGGGATCAGGCCGAAAAGCATCAGGCCAGTCGCGCTTGCCTCGCTATGGCCAACGACGGTGTACTGGCTCCTGTCATATTGCTGAGTCTTCATGGCGGTGCCGGTGCAACCCGCCAGAACCAGACCACACACTGCAGAAGCGATGATTTTGCTAAAGGACTTCACGTAAAACTCCATTGACTATAGCCCGAATCCAATTATCGGGCGGCGACACTTTACCCGAAGGGATAACACTTAGACACATCTTCAATTTCATTCGAGGTGTCTATTAAATCCGGGGCGATTCAGATCGCCCCAATGACCTGAATGACCGATGCCTGTGACGGGAAAACATTGTTGCAGGGAAGGCCTAAAGCAAGCGCTGCATGAGCGAATGCTCTTTGCCCCAGGCATGAAATGACTCTAGATACTCCCATCCTCGCTTTGCGTAATAGTCACGTCGGTCATGTGAATCCTTGAGAGGAGCAGGTTTGCAGCGTCTGATTCAGGTGTGCGTGCTGCGTCGCTACCCACGGCTGCCGCAACGTAGTTGCAGGAGTTCAAACCATCGCCCACCGGTTGAGCGATGCCGAGCCGACAAAACAGTCGTGGCAAGCCAGCCGGGCGATATCACTGTTGCGGCGCCCGCCGTTTGGCGGAGTACTTAGGGAAACCAGGCGAATGACTGATTACCGGCGTTCGGCTAACATCGGCCATATCAAAACGACCTTGGAGATCTAAATGTCCCGCCTTGCTGAATTCCGCAAACTTGAACAGCAGCTCGCAGCCCAGCTCGCCGAACTTGAAACCCTGAAAAATGATAGCGGCTTGAAGAAAGAAATCGAATTTGAAACCAAACTGCGTGGCCTGCTCGGTGAGTACGGCTTCAGCTTGAAAGAGATAGTCGGCATTCTCGATCCTCAGGGATCCAGCGGTCGGCAGTCTGCTCCAGTGGCTGCCGAGAAAAAAACACGTAAGGCCCGAGAGATGAAGGTTTATAAAAACCCCCTGACAGGTGAGGTCGTAGAAACCAAGGGCGGCAACCACAAGCTTTTGAAAGCCTGGAAAGGCCAGTTCGGCGACGAGGTTGAGAACTGGTTGGTTAAATGACCCGGTGAAGCTGAAACAGCCGTCGTGAGACGGCTTTTTTATGACTGCGATTGCGCCCTGACGTGAGCTATGAAGCGTCTGGAGACGCTTTCCAGGCCGGGGCTAGCAAGCCTGCGTGTTTAGTACTCAGCTTGCGAACTTGTAATCACCGCCTTTTTCTACCGCACTGATATAGGCCGGCCGCGCCTGGAACCGGTCGATCCACGCGGAGAGGCCAGGGTAGTCGTGCAGCATGCCTTGGGACTTTGCAAACTCGCCAATAAAGCTCATCTGGATGTCCGCGCCGCTGATTTCTTCGCCCAACAAGTACGGGGTAAGTTTCAACGCGGTCTCCAGATACCCCAGATAGTTGGCCAGTTCAGATTCGATTCGCGGGTGCAGCGGCTTGCCGGCTTCCCCAAGACGCCCGACATACAGGTTGAGCATCAGCGGCAGCATGGCCGAACCTTCTGCGAAATGAAGCCACTGCACGTATTCGTCGTAGGTTGCGGTGGCCGGGTCAGGTTGCAAACGGCCGTTGCCGTGGCGGCGGATCAGATAATCGACGATAGCGCCGGACTCGATCAGTACATGAGGGCCATCCTGAATCACCGGGGATTTCCCCAGCGGGTTTATGGCTTTCAGCTCTGGGGGCGCCAGGTTGGTTTTGGCGTCTCGTTGGTAGTGCTTGATCTCGTAGGGAAGGGCGAGTTCTTCCAGTAACCAGAGGATGCGCTGCGAACGGGAGTTATTGAGATGATGAACGATGATCATGAAGTTCTCGATGAGGCTTAAGGGTGTGTAAGGACAGACTCTTGTGGCGCACCGTGGTTCTAAATGGTTGTCAGCGTTGGCTTGATCATTTGGCGAGGCGAGCACTTGGGACGTCTAAGCCCATGGCGGTTACAGGCGCAGAATCGGTTAGCCGTCATGCGCAGGAGCCCGGAGGCTGATCGTCGCTGAACTAATCACTGCCCCTGGCCCCTAATTCTGCGCACGTTGCCCCATTCCCAGGCTGATCCTGGGTCACTCACATACGAAGGTTTGGTGAATCATGAAGAGCGAACAGGTAGAAGGCGTTGTAGAGCAGATGGCCGGCAAAGCACAGAGCGCAGTAGGGAAACTGTTTGGTGATTCGACGCTGGAGGCGGAAGGTACCGGTCGCCAAGCTTCCGGTCAGTTGACCCAGGCCTATGGCGATGCCATGGACAGCGTCTCTGCGTTTGTTAGAGAAAAACCAGTCGCTGCAGTGGCAATTGGTGGGATTGCTTTGCTGATTCTGGACCGTCTCTTCCGCCGCTGAGTGAGGAGCAAGGAAAGCTCCGCCTGGGGCGTCCCGCTCTGAGTTTACATTTCCCCGCCTCCTTAAGGACTGTCTACCAGCAGCTTGAAGGAGGCGAGGTCAGGTACCTTCTTTTGATTCGCTGTCTCTTTTGAGCGCGCTGGGTATTAACCCCGGCAGCAATAAGCAAATTATTCCCATTGCCCGTTCGACCAAGCCACTTAGCGAAAGCTAGTGTGAAGGCATGGATCGATCGCGTTCGGCCTTGCGCGCCGCTTTGACGATCAGCCAATAGAAAACCAAAAGTAAGGGCAGCGGAAGGATCAGCGTCAGCAGGGCGCGGATGCCCTCGGGCATGTCACCGGTATCGAGATCTCCGAACACCTGGATTATCAAGATACATGTAACGAACCACGAGAAAAGGTTGCTCGCCAAGACGGCCATGACCCTGAAGAAGACTCGCCAGAATCTTGAGGGGTGGTCCACGTTCTTTGATGCTGGCGGCATTGCGGTATTAGGGACCAGCACAAGTGCGCCGACAATCCCCAAGCCCCATTGGAAGACCGTGATCCAGGCTGTGAGCGTCATGAGAGAGTAACCAAGCAAGCGAAGGTGCGTTGAAACGATTTAAAGACGCGGCCAAGACTGTAGTTAGCTTTTGGCAATGGAGCTGTGGCAGCGCTGTGCAGTGACATGATTCATGCTCCATCCGTGAATACGTGCCCGATCCTTGCGAAAGACGTTACGAGCTGACCGACATTTTGCTTAAGAGCACGTTGGTATGACAAGCGTGAGGCCGATGTCAAAGGCCAGCTGTCAATAGGCGGCTGGGCGGATGCATGAGGTAAAGTGTTTCATAATTTAACATAATATACATTATGCGTAACCTGATATTACGTTCCCAGGGCGGTTGGAGCGAGAATCGAACGCTATGGCTGTCGTGCCTTTATGTCGCCATCCGCCATCCGCCATCCGCCATGCTGACATCAAGGCTCATCTTGAGTGCTGGCGGCTCACCGCTTCCTCCAATCTTGCTGATCCAACAACTGTGATCAAGCCTTGCCTGCACACCACACCACACCACGCAAAGTTAACGCCGCATTCGAATCCGCTTTGAGCAACCTGCGAGCGTTGTCGACACTTATGACCCCATCGGTGCCGAGTGCGCGCATCCAGCACGCGTCGATCTCTACGCATCGCCAACGCACGCACCACAAATCCCGTGTCACGCGGCGCAGATCTCCAGACCTACGGCACTGCATGTCAACGACACTGGAAGCTCATCCCCAGGATCTTGAACAGCAGCCCTGGATACCCATGCTGGAACCCCGCACCAGATGCAGCCGCCCGAGGTCTGAACCAGGACGCCTCCAATGGTCAGCCACCCAAACCCGGTAACTGGCAGTCCCCAATACCTCTCAACGTGGTCGCCAACGCCCGAAGTTGCCCTGAAACCCACGTAGAGCAAGCCCTGCAGAGCATCGGCGCATTTGTAACAGCGCCTGATAATCCGCAAAATCGCCATGCTTATGGGCTTAAACTCGCCCAAGCGCTCAGTGGCACATGCCGCCCGAGCAAAGGTAACGGCAGAATTAGCGTGTAAGTCCCAGACCATTCCACCAAACCCATCGATGGATCCAGGCAACCCCGCTAACACACCCCAACCCACAAATGCAATATCCGATAACTGTCAGACCCGGATATTGCATCTACGCCCATCCTGCCTGATCATGCCGACACCTTCCGCGTTGCCACCAAGCGAATTCCCATGCCCGCGCCCTCGTCACCTCATCCCTTGTTCGAAACCTACGCGAAGTTTGGCGAGCTCAACTTCAGCTCCTTAAAGGAAGAGCTTCCTGCGATCCGTGAATATCTCGAGCAGTTCCCCGCCGAGACTCAGGCCATCGAAGGCTACCGCGCCGTGCGCAGCTTTCTCAAATCCTACGCCGGCAATGAATCCACGTTTAATTCCTACCGCACCCACGTCGAGCGATTGCTGCTTTGGACAATGCTCAAATCCAGGACGCCCCTCCTCGCCATGCGCCGCACTCAGGCCGAGAGCTTCATGGAGTTCTGCCTGGCGCCTGACCCCGCCTGGGTGGGCCCGGTGGTCAAATCCCGCTTCACCCGCCTGGGTGCACGCAAGAAAACCGCAACAGACACCTACGTGCTCAACCCCGACTGGCGGCCGTTCAGCCAGACCGTCGCCAAGGAAGAACGCAAGCGCGCGCAGGAAGAAAACCGGCCCGCCCTTCAGGACACGTATCGGCTGGCCCAAGGCTCTGTCGCGCAGATCTTCGCCGTATGCGGCAGTTTTTTTCAGCACGCGATCGACGAAGGTTTCTGTGAGCAGAACCCGTTTCGCGCGGTGAAGCAAAAGAGCAAATACAAGGAGCGCAACACCGATAATCAGGACACGCGCATCCTGACCTCGCTGCAATGGGATTTCGTGCTGGAGACCGCCGAGTTGCTCGCCGCCGAAGACACCAAGTACGAGCGCACGCTGTTCATCGTGGCGACGATCTTTGCCATGTACCTGCGGGTGTCCGATCTGGTGGGCCGCGACAACTGGAAACCGACCATGGGCGATCTGCGCAAGGACAGCGCCGGCAACTGGTGGTACCACGTGGTGGGCAAAGGCAATAAAGCCGGCAAAATCAGCGTGCGCGACGATTATGTCGAAAACTACCTCAAGCGCTGGCGCCTGCATCAGGGGCTGTCTCCCCTGCCCGGCTTCCGTGAAAGCACGCCGCTGATCGCCACGCAGCGCGGTCGCGCCGGGCTGTCGGACCGGCATATCCGCGTGTTGCTGCAGGAAGTATTCGATCGCGCGTTGCAGCGCATGCAAGCAGAGCATTGGCCGGATGAAGACGTCGGCCGTCTGCGCGCTGCGTCCTTGCACTGGCTGCGGCACACTTCGGCCACCTTCGACGCGCCGCACCGCGACATGAAGGATCTGCAAGTCGATCTGCGCCATAACAGCCTCAGCACGACGCAGAACGTCTACTACAACTCCGAGGACGAAAAGCGGGCGTACTCGGTCAAGCGTCTGCCCATGAAAGAACGATCGTGATCGTTCATTGCCTGGCCGGAAACTGAAGGCCGGCGGCCAGGCTAGCCGTTCAGTATCGCCTGATGAATATGCTCCAGCGGCATGATCCGCTGGGCAGCGTTGAGCTTGATGGCCTCCTTGGGCATGCCGAACACGACGCAGCTCGCCTCATCCTGGGCAACGGTGGCGGCGCCGGCGTCGAGCATCTCCTTAAGACCGCGCGCGCCGTCGTCGCCCATGCCGGTCATGATGATGCCGGTGGCGTTCTTGCCGGCGAACTTGGCTACCGACCGAAACAGCACATCCACTGAAGGTCGATGGCGATTCACCTGAGGGCCGTCGATGACCTGGGCGTGGTAATAAGCGCCACTGCGGGTGACCATCAGGTGCTTGCCACCGGGTGCGATCAGCGCCAGGCCGGGCAGGATGCGGTCGTTGTTACGTGCTTCGCGCACCTCGATCGCGCAGATGCTGTTGAGCCGCTCGGCAAAGGAGGCCGTGAACTTCTCGGGCATGTGCTGCACGATCACAATGCCCGGGCAGACCCTTGGCAGAGCCTTGAGCACGGCTTCCAGCGCCTGGGTCCCGCCGGTGGAGGTGCCGATGGCGACGATGCGTTCGGTGGTCTGTGCCATGGCGTGACCACTGGCGGCCGGGAGGATGGCGTCGGCAGTCAACTTCCCTGCCGGCGCGGCTAACGGCGCCGGGCTGGCGCTGCGCTTTCCCAGGTTT
Organism: Pseudomonas sp. 1L-C-7-B-C1; assembly: GCF_057291635.1. Lineage (NCBI taxonomy): Bacteria > Pseudomonadati > Pseudomonadota > Gammaproteobacteria > Pseudomonadales > Pseudomonadaceae > Pseudomonas > Pseudomonas sp. 1L-C-7-B-C1. The sequence continues at coordinate 113,090 of NZ_JBXAWH010000003.1, forward strand.
CTGACGTTGGAATGTGCAGCAGCACGTATCGCTGCGACGAGCTCGGCCGCCGATTCGATCAGGAAATTCTTCAACCCGGTCGTGGGTTTGGTGATGATTTCGACTGCGCCTGCCGACAGCGCCTGCAGAGAGGTTTCAGCGCCTTTCTGAGTCAGCGAGGAGCAGATCACAACTGGCGTTGGCCGCTCGCTCATGATTTTCTTGAGAAAGGTGATCCCGTCCATCCGTGGCATTTCCACGTCCAGCACGATCACGTCGGGCCATTCCCGGGCGAGCTTGTCCATGGCGAAAATCGGGTCGGACGCCGCGCCCATGACATGGATATCGGGTGTGTCGCTGAGGATGGCCATCAGCACCTGGCGCACCACGGCCGAGTCATCGACCAGCAGAACGCTGATTTTTTTGGTAGGCATCGTGTTGAAGTGTTCCCATTGGTTGGTGCCGAACCCAGACGTTGCCGTTCCACAGGTCGAACATGATCGTGCGGTGACCGGTGCTGCCCATGTCCTGAGCCGTCAGGTGCAGGTGGTAACGCTCGGCCAGGTCCAGCGCTGCGCGAATATTCAGGCTGGCCACATCTTGCGTGCGCAGGTCGCGCGGCTGATCGGGAAACATTCTGCCGCCGCCGAACAGCTTGATCTGGTAATCCTGAACCTGAGTACCGTTGATAAGCGCGTGTCGAAGCAGCAACTCCAGCGCCTCATCGCCATATCGGCCGTCCAGCGGCTGATCGTGACGCGGGCGTCCTGGCAGCATGAAGTGACACATGCCGCCGATCAGCCGTTGCGGGTGCCAGAAAGTGATCGCCACGCAGGAACCGAGCAGTGTGCGCAAGCGCGTGGGACGCGTCGCGAAACTGACCTGGCCAGGGGCCAATACCACTTCGGCGGCGCCGACAGGCATTTTCATGGCTTTCGATAAATCGAGGGCGCCACCAGCTTCAAGATGTCGTTAACACCGTTGAGGCTTTCTGAATGACTGATGATCAAGTAGCCGCCCGATTTAAGCAGCGGCAGCATTCGTGCGACGACCTGGGTCTTGGTCAGCTGATCGAAATAAATCATCACATTGCGCAGGAAGATCACCTCGAATTCACCGAGGGCGGGCAGCGCTTCGTTGAGGTTGACCTGGACAAAATTGACGCGGCTGCGCAATGCCTTGTCGACCAGGAAGGTGCCCTCCTGGCGCCCGATGCCTTTCAGGCAGTACTTGACCAGCAGCGGCTGAGGCAACGTCTCGGCACGGCCCATGGCGTAATGGCCGCTGCGCGCTTTTGCCAGCACTTGGGTACTGATGTCCGAGCCGACCACCTCCCAGGGCGTGGTCCCCAGGCCTTCGGCCAGGGTCATCGCCAGGCTGTAGGGCTCTTCACCCGAGGAACTGGCCGCACTCCATACCCGAAACACCTTGCCCGGCGCGGCTTTGGGCAGCACCTGCTGACGCAGGAAGTCGAAGTGCTTGGGCTCGCGGAAGAAATAAGTCTCGTTGGTGGTCAGCAAATCCAGGGCAACCTGCAGTTCGCCCTTGGGTTCGTCCTTCATGATCAGCTTGAAGTACTCGCCATAGCTCTGCAGCTCGTAATGCTTGAGGCGCTTGAACAGGCGCCCTGCCACGAGTGCTTTCTTGGCGGGCGACAGGTTGATGCCGGCCGCGCGATACAGCCAGCTCTGGAACTGACCGAACTCACGATCATCGATGGTAGCGGTATCTGCCATGTTCGGGCCTCAACGTGGGTCGAGATCAAGGGCCGGAGCCTGGCCGGCTTCGGCAAGGCTGGACATCTCATCGATGGACAGCACGTTGTCCACGTCCAGCACAATCACGAACTTGCCATCGACTTTGGCCATGCCGCTGATGAAATCGGATCGAATACGCGCGCCAAAGCTGGGCGGCGGCTCAATCTGTGTGGACGGAATCTCCTGCACCGCAGCCACGGTGTCGACCAGCAAACCGATGTCCTGCGCCTGCCCCTCGTCGGTGCTCGCCTCAATGATGATGACGCAGGAGCGCCGGGTGATTGCAGAGTTGGCCCGTCCGAAGCGCGCCGACAGATCAACCACCGGCACCACCGCGCCGCGCAGATTGATCACCCCGCGCACAAAGGCGGGCATCATGGGCACCACGGTCAGGCTGCCGTATTCGATAATTTCCTTGATCCCCAGAATGCCGATGGCAAACATTTCGCCGCCGAGCATGAAGGTCAGGTACTGCGCGTCCTCATCCACCGCAACCGCGGTTTGCCGAGTGGTCGTCACTGCGCCCATGTCGTTCTCCCTGTAATCCCGCATTGATGCTTGTGATCAGAAGCGGGTGAATTCCGATTCATCCGGGGCGCTGGCCATGCTGTACGCAAACGCTTTGCGCGGCGGCTGCGGTTTCACCCGTGGCGGCTGATGGCTCGGCTTGCTGCCGGCGTTGTCCACGCTGCTGCTTTGGGCGGCAGGCCTGGGCGTTGAATCCAGCACGAAGAAACTCATCGCCTGTTGCAGCTGTTCGGCCTGACTGCTCATTTCTTCGGCGGTGGCGGCCAGCTCCTCGCTGCTCGACGCATTCTGCTGGGTCACTTGGTTGAGCTGGGTCATCGCCGTATTGATCTGCGCGACGCCGGCGGCCTGCTCTTCGGAGGCCGCGCTGATTTCCTGCACCAGGTCGCTGGTCTTGTTGATGGACGGCACCATCTCACCGAGCAACTTGCCGGCCTTCTCCGCCATGTCGACGCTGCTGGAAGACAGCTCGCCGATTTCCTGGGCGGCGACCTGGCTGCGTTCGGCCAGCTTGCGCACTTCGGCCGCGACCACCGCGAACCCCTTGCCATGCTCACCGGCCCGAGCGGCCTCGATAGCGGCGTTGAGGGCCAGCAGGTTGGTCTGGTAGGCGATGTCATCGATGATGCTGATGCGCTGGGCGATTTTCTTCATCGCCACGACGGTCTGCTGCACCGAATCGCCACCTTCGGTGGCTTCCTTGGCGGCCTTGCTGGCCATGCCATCGGTCACTTTGGCGTTTTCGGTGTTCTGGTTGATGCTGGCGCTCATCTGCTCGATCGAGGCACTGGTTTCCTCGACGCTGGCGGCCTGTTCACTGGTCGCCTGGCTCATCGATTGCGCGGTGGCGCTGACCTGCTCGGAGGCGCTGGCCAGGTTGTCTGCGGCGTTGCGCACTTCGCCGATGATGTGTCCCAGCTTGCCGACCATGTTGCGCATGGCGTTGAGCACCATGCCGGTTTCATCTTTCGTCCCCGGTTCGATGGGCGTACTGAGATTACCTTCAGCCAATTGCTCGGCGGCGGTGGCGGCTTGTCTCAGCGGACGCGAGATGATGCGCGCGATGAACACGGCGAGGCCCAGACCGATCACTAACGCAGCGATCAGCGCCGCAATGATCGCCCAGCGGGCGCCTTCGTACAGCGCAGAGCCCTTGTCACCGGCAGCCGTCGCGCCAGCCTCATTGAGCTCGACCATTTTCTGCAGGCGGTTGGTCAGGTCTTCGAAACGCACCTTCGACTCACCCCTGAGCAAGCTGCGCGCCTGGTCCTCCTGGTTCTGCCGGGACAGTTCGAACAGCTGATTGCTGGTTGCGAGGTAGGTAGCCCAAGCGCCTTTCGCTGCCGCCAGAAGCTGACGATCTTCCTCGTTCGAGAGCAGATTCTCATAGGTGCCCATGCGGGTTTCAAACTGCTGGCGGGCTTCGGTGGCTTCCCGCTCGGCCTGGGCCTTCTCTTCGGCGACCTCGGTACCGATGGAGCGATTTTCTTTCAGGCGATAGCTGGCGGCAAAAAAACGCATGCCTGCCGCTGCGCGCATGGACGGCATCCAGTTACCCCGGATGTCCTGAGCAGCCTGGTTGACGCCCCCTAGCTGATGAATGGCGAAGACGCCCATTGCGGCAGTGAGGGCCAGGACCACCAGGAATGAGCTGATCAACTTGGTGGAAATCTTTAGATCGTAGAACCATTTCATCGTGAAACCTCCATGGTGTTGCAAATACGTCAGCGAGCGACAACGGTCGGCGAATAAGAGGCCTGGGTCGTGCGGGCTTCCAGTTGTACGATTTGATTGAGCAATGCCGGTATGTCGAGGATCAGGGCCACCGCGCCACTGCCCAATATGGTCGAGCCGCTGATGCCGCGCAGTGCGCCAAACAACTTGCCCAACGGTTTGATCACGGTCTGGAATTCTCCGAGCAGGTCATCGACGACCAGCCCGGCCTTGTGCTCGGCGTAGCGCACCACCACCACATTCTGGCGTCGGCCGGCGCTGCCTTCGTGGCTGAAGTGGTCGCGCAGGTCCACCAGTGGCAACACCTCGCCACGCAGGTCGAGGTAGCCCTTGTCACGGCTTGACTGGCGCTGGTGTTCGTCCAGCTCGATGCATTCCTGAACCATGTCCAGCGGAATCACGTAGGTCGATGCATCGATGCCGACCAGAAACCCATTGATGATCGCCAGGGTCAGCGGCAAACGAATGCGCACCACGGTGCCCTGCCCCGGGCGACTGTCCAGATCGACGGTGCCGCGCAGCAGCGTGATGTTGCGCTTGACCACGTCCATGCCGACGCCACGGCCCGACAGATTGGTCACCGCCTCGGCGGTTGAGAAACCCGGCTCGAAGATCAGGTTGTAGATCTCCTGATCTGAGAGCACCGCACCGCTGGCGACCAGCCCGCGCTCTTGAGCCTTCTCCAGGATTCGTTCGCGGTTGAGTCCGTTGCCGTCGTCGGCGATTTCGATGACGATGCTTCCCGAGTCATGGTAGGCATTCAGGCTCAGATGGCCCTTCCCCGCCTTGCCGGCAGCGCGCCGGGCATCGGCGCTTTCGATGCCGTGGTCCATGGCGTTGCGCAGCAGGTGCATCAAGGGGTCGCCGATTTTCTCGACGACGGTCTTGTCCAGTTCGGTTTCGGCACCGCTGATGCTCAGCTCGATGTCCTTGCCCAGCTCCTGGCTGATGTCGCGCACCACGCGGCGGAAGCGGTTAAACGTGTCGCCGATGGGAATCATGCGCAGGTGCAGTGCGCCATCGAGGATCTCCTCCACCAGTCCCGAGACCGTCGACGTCGCCTCTTGCAGCGGGTCGTTGTGACAGGAACGGGCCAACAGGCTGGCACCCGCGCTCGCTATCACCAGTTCGCCGACCAGGTTGATCAGTTCGTCCAGCTTGTCGGCATTGACGCGCACGTAGTTGCCGTCCCGGGCTTTCGGTTCACTGGCCGCCGGCAGACGTTGCACCGGAGCGGTCAGTGGGCCCAGCTCTGCCTGAGCAACCAGCTCGCTGCCGATGGACACAGCGCTGTGGGGCGCTTCGTCGATGGCCTCGATGCGCACCTCACAGTCGTCCCGCACAAAGTCGAATACTTCGTTGAGGGTGGCGTGGCTGGCCGTCGAGCGCAGGTCGATCTCGAAACCCAGATAGCAGCTTTCCGGGTCCCAGCTGTCCAGTGCCGGAATAGTGTCGGTGAGGGTCGTGACTTGCGTTATCTGCCCCAAAGTCTCCAGGTAGCGCAGGAACGACAGCGGGTCCATCCCATTGCGAAACACCTCCACGCCGAAGCGCAGGGAGATATGCCAGAGCACCTCGGCGGACGTGTCTGCGCCGCCGTCAACGCTTTCTTGAGTGTCTTGAGCGCTGGCATCGGGGACAGGGTGCGCCGCCTGATAGCTGCTCAACGCCTCGCGCAACGCCGCTTCACGCTCCAGGGCCGCAGGCTCAAGCGCCTCTCCGCGACTGGCGACAACGTTGATCAGCTCCAGCATATGATCGCCGCACTTGAGCAGCACCGCGATCAGCCTAGAGTCGACTGCCACACTGCCGTCGCGCAGTCGGTCGAGTACGTCCTCGACGATGTGCGTGAAGCTGACCACCGGGTGCAGGCCGAACAGGCCTGCCGAACCCTTGATGGTGTGCGCGGCACGAAAAATCGCACCGATGGCATCCTGGTCGTCAGGTTCGGTTTCCAGTTGCAGCAGGGATTGCTCCATGACCTGCAACAGTTCGTGGGCCTCGACGATGAATGTCTGCAATGCCTGGTCGAGATTGATGCTCACCTGGACCTTCCTTGTCTATCAATGAACGTGCAATGAACGTGGCTGGGGTTGGCGCGGTGGCGGCCTGGCTATGAGGCCGCTTTGCGACACAGCTCAAGGGCCTGCGTGACCGCCAGGCTCTGGCCGATGACATTTAAGGCGGTGCCAGCGGTCTCGGCTTCACGCTGGATGACCGCGAGCAACTGCAGCCCCGCGCCATCCATTTCTGTGACCTGCGAGAGGTCCAGCATCAGGCGCGGCGCGCCGCCCATCTGCGGCAACAGCTCGCCCGCCAGCTCGGCGACGGTGTAGATCGTCAGCTCCCCGTCAATGCTGACGCAGGTGCTGTCGTCGAGTGTTTCGAGGGTGATCGGCATCGCAGCCTCCTCCGCGCAAGGATTCAGGGCAGGATCAGTTTCGACACGGCTGCCAGCATCTGTGCGGGCTGAAACGGCTTGACCACCCACGCTTTTGCGCCCGCCGCCTGCCCCTCGGCCTTTTTTGATTCCTGGGATTCGGTGGTCAGCATGATGATCGGCGTGAACCTGTAGCTGGCCAGTTTCTTGACCTCCTTGACGAAGGTGATGCCGTCCATGTTGGGCATGTTCACGTCGCTGATGATCAGGTGCACTTTCTGCCCGGTGAGCTTGCCCAGCGCATCCTTGCCGTCGCACGCCTCGATCACGTCGTAACCGGCGCTTTTCAAGGCAATGCCTACCACTTGCCGCACGCTGCTGGAGTCGTCGACCACTAATACATTCTTCGCCATGATGAGCTCCTAAAAGAAGGTGATGTCTTGAGAGTTCTGCTGCACGGGCGTCTCGCCACGGTGGGTGCGCCGCTGCTCGTCAGTGGCGTAGGTGGCGTCCATGCGCGCCAGCCATTGGCGGGCATCAAGGGACGTCGCCTGGTCCGGGGTCTCGTTCGCCTGGAGCAGGTGGCCATGCAAATCTTCCATGTTGTCCCGCACGTGGCTGAGGATCTGGCTCACACGGTCCTGGAATTGCAGGTCGACCAGCACCTGCGTCATCTCATCGCCAATGCCACGGCTTTCCTGCTTGAGCAGGTCCGCCGATTCGGCCAGGCGCCCGGTGATGTTATGGAAGCGCTCGAGCACGACTTGAATGCTGTTTTCTGACGCCGCCACCGATTGGCTGTCCTGATCGGCGCTGCTCGATGCGGCGTGCACCAACTGGGTGATGCCGTTATTGATGATGTCGACCTTGGCCGACATCTGCTGGCCGGTTTCACTGGATTTGCTCGACAGGCTGCGCACTGCGTCGGCCACCACGGCAAAGCCGCGACCGGCTTCACCGGCACGCGCCGCTTCAATGGCTGCGTTGAGGGCCAGGAGGTTTGTCTGCGCGGCGATCGCCGCTACGTCCGCGGCCATGGTGCGCAGTTCGCCGGTGTAGGCCGTGAGGCCGCGCACCTGGGCCAGGGTCTGGTCACGGCTGGTCTGAGCGGCCTTGAGCGAATTGATCACTTGGCTTAAATCGCTTTCGCTGAGGGACAGCACTTCAAGCGCCCCGTCTGCGGTTTGCCCGTCGAGTTCGCCAGCAGCGCGCTGGGACGCCTGAACCGTTTCCTGCAATCGCGCGGCGATGCCGATGAACCGGTTGGTCAGATTCACAATCGCTTCTTCGGTCTGATACCGAGAGCTTTCCACTTGCCGGGCCCAGATCGGCATGGCGCCCAGCAACACCTCATTGAGTTGTACGGCCGAGGTCATGCCGTTGCTCGCCGCGTCCGCCTCTGACTGCTCCGCCTGCGCCCGAGCCGTGGCTCGCAGCACCACGTTACGCTGGGAAGCAGCACTCCAGGCACCTGCGCCGAGGCCGATCAGAACCAGCGCTGCGCACGCGATGAGGTTGGGGAGAGAGGTTGACTGGGCGAGTATCCATGCAACGGCAGGCACGACCGGAATCAAAGCGAACCAGAGAACACGCGGATGAAGAGAAGGGGCAATGCGAATGGATTGACGCTGGGTCATGGGTTCGATCCTTGAACAAACTTGCTTATGTAACTGACATCACGGTTATCTGCCCAGTGCGTCACAACTTGAGTCATCCCCCTCTGCCTTCCGTCCGGTTTATGACCGTCGCGTGACGCTGAAGATGCCTGCGCTCCTTGTAACCGCCGGCCACGATGACCCGATTGAGAGTAATTCCAACGTGCAAAATCGTAGACTTTTTTGTTGCGGCACGATGCGCGGAGTGTCCGAACTCCCTGCTATCGCATTGGCAGGATGATGGGATGAGGGCCCGGCAAAGATCGACCATCGTCAACATCCTGATTAAGACTTATATAAAAGTCTGGAGATTGAAACGCGCTTCCCCGGGCAACTGGCGAGCCCTGCCCTGCAACTTTCCGGCATTGGTGAAGTTTGTTCATAAAAGCATTCTGGAGAGCCGTATGGTTCAGGCCAATACCCCGACGTAGAGTGTTGTGACGGCAGGTATCCGATGGGGATTGGACGCGAAAGCAATGAGATCGCTGACCACTTACTCCATCACGGCTGATTAACTTTCTCCGAATCACCCTACTGCATAAGGTGCCCACAGGATGCGCGACAAACGATTCGCCCTATTCACCCAAGCTCATGTCGGGGGCGCGAGGGAACTGACGCGGGCCTTCGGAATGCTGTTGGGCCTGACAGCGTTGAGCGACAGCAATGCCTCGCCTGCGACCCCCGTGGGCCCTGCTCCCGCGGCCACGTCAGCCACCACGCAGCTTCCAGCATCCCGTATCTGGATGACGGTTCGCGACACGCGCTTCGCGATCACCCTGGCGGATACACAAGCGGCACGGGCATTTGCCGCCCTGCTCCCATTCTCCATCGACATGCCTGATCTGAACAACAACGAGAAACACGCCGAACTGCCGACATCGCTGCCGACAAGTACGATTCGCCCCGGCACGATCCACAGCGGCGATCTGATGCTGTACGGGTCACGCACGCTGGTCGCGTTCTACGCTACTTTCTCATCGCCCTATTCCTACACTCGTTTGGGCCGCATCGACAATGCCGCCGAACTGGCCCGCGTCTTTGGCAGCGATGCAGTACGCATCACTTTTTCAAAACAATAACGTCAGACGATTTTTCTCAAACGGCTGCGCTTTTTGACGGCCCACCGGTGGATATCGTTTTTATAACGAAAGCACTCACGTTGCGATTCTTGAGTGACGGCGCCTGCCGTCATGTCGAGCGCCGCGGGCGAAGCGTTGTGCGCGTTAAATATTTAAAGACATTAACCAATTAATGAACGGCCATCCCATGAAATTACCTACTTTTGCGACAACCTTAGTGTCTGTCGCGGTCATAGCCGGCTGTACCACTGGAACACCGCGCGCTGAACCTGGAAAGTCCATCGTCCACATTGAGGCCCACGCAGGAGACGACATGATCGCAAGACGTCTCAACGGAAATCAGGTCAACAGTTTGAATCACATCATTGTTTCGCCAGGCAGGCATTCGATGGAACTGGGGATTGTGATGATCGGGTATCAGAACAGTCATCGTCGCTGCACGGCAACGCTGGACTACGACGGATTTGCGGCCGATGAGCGCTACACGTTGGTACAGAGCCGAGCGGATGCAGAGGTCACGGTGTCGCTGCTGGACAGTCGAGGCGTTGCGGTGGCTCAAGCCGGCAAGGTGCCTTGCCTTTAATCAGCCAATCCAGCCAATCGGTCCGGCAGGCACTAGGAACTGAACCCGTCGAGCGTGGCACCCAGCAAATGTGTGGGTGCCACGCTGCCGTTTCAGGGTTTGGGCGCCGGCAATGCGAACGCCACAATCGTGTTGCTCAGCCGCGTTTTGAGCGACTTCTTGCCCCCTGCCGCAATCACCACGAACTGCCTGCCGCTGTGGGGGCCGATATAAGTCACGGGGCTCGCATTGCCTGCGCCCGGCAGCCGCGCCGACCAGAGCTCTTCACCGCTGTGCACATCCAGTGCGCGAATCGTGCGTTCGGCGGTCGCTGCAATGAAGATCAGACCACTGCGGGTGCTGACCGAGCCGCCGGTCATCGGCGTACCCACCGTCACGGGCAACATCGACGGGATGCCCAGCGGGCCGGTGTCTCTTGCCGTCCCCAGCGGTCTGGACCAGAGCAGTTTGCCGCTGGCCAGGTCCACTGCCGAAATCAGTCCCCACGGCGGCGCATTGCAGGGCGTGCCGAGTACGGACAGGAAAGTGGTGCCGTACGCGCCGTAAGGCGTGTTGAGCATGGGCCGCTGGGCATCACCGCCCGGGCTCTGGCCGTCCGACAGCCTGAACTTGCGTTTAACCGCCTCCTCCCGGCTGACCAGTTCGACGCGGTCCACCATTCGCAGCCAGTTGACGACCATCACGCCATGGTCGAGGTCCACCGACACACCGCCCCAATTGATCCCTCCGGCCGAACCTGGCGCGATCAGCACGGGCTTGCCCAGGGTAATCGGCGTCATGTGCCCCTCGTAGCGAGACTGGCGAAACTGAATCCGGCACAGCATCTGGTCCAGCGGGGTAATGCCCCACATGTCACGTTCCTGCAGCGTCGGCTGGCGAAACGCCGGCAGGCCGATCGACGCAGGCTGAGTCGCCGACAACCGCTCGCCCTCTGCTATCCCGCCCTGAGGCACTGCCTGCTCTTGAACGGGCGCAATCGGTGTGCCCGTCTCTCGATCGAGAACGAAGACCTCGCCTCGCTTGGTCGCCTGAATCAGCGCATGGCGGATGACGCCGTCCACGGGCAAATCCACCAGGGTCGGCTGAGCCGGCACGTCGTAATCCCAGATGTCGTGATGGGTGGTCTGGAAATCCCAGCGCAACCGACCGGTTTCAGCGTCCAGCGCAATGACGGAGCTGGAGACCTGATCGTCACCCGGCCGACGCAAACCGCCAAAGTTGTCGGGGGTTGCATTGCCCATGGGCAGATAGACCAGGCCGAGGGTTTCATCGGCGCTGATTGGTGCCCAGCTGTTCGGTGAGGACGGTGAGTAAACCTCGCCACTGGGCGGAGCACCCTTACGATCAGGCTGCTCGGAGTCGTAGGCCCATGCCAGTTGGCCGGTCTCGGCATCGAAAGCGCGGATGACTCCGGACGGCCCGCCCCAGTACTGACCGTCCGGAATTCCGCCCCCGACGACCACCTTGCCGCGAATGATTTGCGGCGCCGAGCTGACGTAATACAGGCCGTGGGGGTAGGCCTTGATGCCCTCTCGCAGGTCGACGAAACCCTTGTCGCCGAAGTGCTCGCAGAACTCGCCAGTACGCGCATCAAGGGCCACCAGCCCGGGCATTTGATTGGGTGCGATGATCCGTTGAGCGCAGGGTCCCTCGGCATTAGGCACCTGGTAATAGGCGACGCCTCGGCAGGGTTTGCCGGATGCCGCCGTGCCGCCTGAAATGTCCTGATGCCAGCGCTCGTTGCCGGTTTCCGCATCAAGGGCAGTGACGCGATTCTGATCGTTACAGGCATAAAGCGTATCGCCGACCATGATCGGCACCACTTCCAGACCACCCTCCGGTCCCGGCCCCATAGGGCCTGTCTCAGCTTCCCAGGCGACTTGCAATTGCTGGACGTTGTCGGGCGTGATCTGCGTCAGCGGGCTGAACCGTGTGCCGCCCTGATCATTGCCGAAAACGGGCCAATCCTGGCGAGCGGCCGCCTCGGTCATGCCGTTCGCCGGGGGATAACTGCTCGATACACCTGCGCGCAGCAGCGGATCGGACGCGTCGCCCGACGGGCCATGCAGCACAGCGCCCACCGCCACGCTCACGGTCAACACTGCCAGCGAGCCGAGCCAGGCCGATCGGCGCAGAGCTCGAAGCCCCACGGTGCTGGCCACCAGCAGAACGGCGAGCAGCACAGGCAGTCCGAGCCTTGGGAGTAATTGCCAGCCCTCGAACCCGACCTCCCAGACACTCCATGCCACCGTCGCGGCAAGCAACATTCCGTAGAACGGGATGACGCGATGGTCGCGCCGGAACACGCCGATGGCGCAGATCACCCAGACGATGCCTGCCACCCCGTACCAGGCAGATCCGCCGTCACTGAGCAACACGGCACCGCCCAGCGTCATGGCGACACCCAAAATAGCCAATAACCCGCCAACGCCCTGCCTGAAGAGTCGGGCTGTTCTGTTTTCCATGCGCATGATGTGCCTGTCTGTGATGGTCTGTTGTGCTGCGGTCGAGGCTGGGCTGGGCTTCGCAGCCGGATTCAGCCGCGCAAGCGATTGCCGTTACCGACGATCAAGGCGCCCAGCACCAGCAATGCGGCCGCGCCAATGAATGTCGCGGCAATGGAAACGTGATCCAGCAGCAAGCCACCCAAGGCGCCACCGACCATGATCGACAGCTGAATCGCCGCAACCAGCAAGCCGCCGCCACTTTCCGGGTCATCACTGACGCTTTTGCTGAGCCAGGTTGACCAGGCCACTGGAATCGCGGCGTTCAGCCCGCCCCAGCAAATCATCGCCACGGCGACGCCAGGCTTGAGGTGGCCGAACAGCAGCATCAACAGCGTCACCGCCGCCAGCAGCAATGGCAGCCATCGCAACAGCGCATACATCCGCTCGTTCACCAGCGCCGTACCCGCATAGGTGCCGGCAAAACCCGCGACACCGAGCCCCAGCAAGAACAGCGACAGCTGCGGGGTGGTCGCGTGCGTGTAGGTTTCAAGGAACGGCCGAAAGTAGGTGAACGCAGAGAACGCACCTGCGAAGGTCAACATCACCGCCATCATGCCGAACGCCACGTGGCGACGACGCAGCAGCGCGAACAGTTGACGGACCGAGCCCGCCGACTTGGGCGGCATCGACGGAAGGCTGATCCACTGCCACAGCAGGTTGATCAGCACCAGCGGGACCAGCCCCCAGAACACGCCTCTCCAGCCGATGATGCCGCCCAGGTAGCTGCCGATGGGTGCCGCAAATGCCGTGGCAATGGCGTTGCCGGTGAAAATGATGCCGAGGGCTTTGGGCACGGTGTCGGACGGGACGAGCCGCATGACGGTCGCCGTCGACAGTGCCCAGAACCCGCCGATGGCGATCCCCAGCACGGCGCGCGCAATCATCAGGACCAGGAAGCTCGGCGCCTCGGCAATCAGGATCAGCGAGGCCAGCATCAGACTGGTCAAGCCGATCAACACGTACCGACGATCAATGCGCCCGGCGATGACCGACATGAACAGGCTGGTGAAGACGGCAAACAGTCCCGAAATCGAGATCGCCTGGCCGGCCATCCCCTGGGTCGCGCCGAGGTCGGAGGCAATCGGTGTCAGCAGGCTGACCGGCATGAATTCGGATGAGATGAGCATGGCCACACACATGGCCATTGCCCCTACGGCGCTCCACACACCTCGATCAGGCCTGGCTATTTCAGGCTCGGCTCTTTGTAGCTCAGCAGTACGCATTGATGCCCTCGACACGTGTCCGGCCCGTGCAATCGCCTCACGCCAGGGTGATGTGCGACGAGCGCCGGTTTTGATGGATTGAGTGGCGTCACGGTACAGGCGACGTCAGCCCTCGCCTATCGGGGTGCGTGTGATGCGGTGATGAGCATTACTCATTAATGACGGGAATCGAGAGCACCCTGTTAGACCGGCTTTAGCCGGGAAAGCGTCAGGCGTCCCGGTTTGAGCCGTTGCGGATCAACCCAGCGGGGCAATATCCCGGATCATGTCGATCAGGAGGCGCAGCCCCAGCGGTTGCTGGCGATAGCTGGAGTAGTAGATGTGGAAACCCGGACTCACGCACGCCCAGTCCTCGAGCACCAACTCGAGGGAACCGCTTTTCACGTAAGGCGCGAGGATCGGTTCAGCGGCGTATATCAGTCCACTGCCTTCGCAGGCCAGTGCAATCGCTATCCGCGTCTCGTCGAGAATCACGCCACCGAACACCGGGACCGCGAGCTGCACGCCCTCTTTTTCGAACTCCCAGTCGTATATCTTGCCGGTGCCGACCTTGAACTTGAGGCAGCGATGTTGCTTCAGGTCTTCAGGGTGAACGGGGGTGCCCCATTTGCGCAGGTAGTCGGACGTGCCGGCGACCACCCAGCGCACGTCCGGGGACAGGCGGTGCGCGATCATCCCTTCAGGCACCGTTGCGCCAAAGCGCATGCCGGCGTCGAAGCCGCCTTCCACGACATCGACCATGCTGTTGGAGATCGAAATATCCACTTCGATGTCCGGGTAACGCTCACCGAACAGCGGTAATACCGGCGCCAGCAGCAACAGCGCGGCATCGCTGAACACATTCAGCCTGATCCTCCCCGTCGGCTCGTCCCGATAGCGGTTGAGCACGTCCATCGCCTGGTCGATGCGGTCGATGGGTTCACGAATCGACGCCAGCAGCTCCTGACCGGCAGCGGTCAAGGTGACATTGCGGGTGGTCCGGTTCAACAGGCGCACGCCAAGCCTGGCTTCCAGCGCCTTAATCGCATGACTGAGGGCCGACGGGCTGATGCCGACCTCTAATCCCGCACGGCTGAAACTCAAATGCCGGGCAACGGCCAGGAAGTACATGAAATCGGCGAGGTTGGCACGGGTGAGCTGCATCATCTACCTACGCAAGGGCGTCTCGAACGGCAAGGGACGGGTTGATCCCGAACACGCGGATTGGGCGGAGTATATCCGCGTTCGCTGCGTTCTTTGGATGAGCGCAGGTCATAAGTGAGCTGAGCATCACTCAGCAGTCAACGCGTGTCGGGCAAGGATCACCGGGAGGCCTCGTACTGGGCATCGTAAACGGGCTCCATCCATTCCACATTCTTGCCATCGAGAAATTCCTGGATCGCCATGTGGGTCATGCCTGTCTGTGCCGTGGCGCCGTGCCAATGCTTGACGCCCGGCGGCGTCCAGATTACGTCCCCCGGACGAATCACCTGTTTCTCCCCGCCTTGCTGCTGAACCCAGCCCGTGCCTGCGGTCACCACCAGCGTTTGCCCCAACGGGTGCGTGTGCCAGGCGGAACGCGCGCCGGGCCCGAACGTGACATAGGCCGCCGAGACCCGGGACGGCTCATTCGCGGAGACCAATGGATCGATGCGCACCGTGCCGACAAACATCGCCGGGCTCCCGAGAATCGAGGCTTGCGAGCCGTTCGGGACCAGCGTCATGGCGGGCGTGCTGCCGTCCGCCTGAGCGTTGGCGACCATCAGCATCATCACCAGTGTCGAGAGTGCTGCAACTGCGTTCATGGGCGAGCTCCTGGGTGAAAGAGGTTTAGCCTTCAACCTAATTCACGCGTTACCGATGTACTACAGGGCCCTGTGACAAACAGCAGTGAGCGATGCTCATGAATCCCTGTTCGGAAATGGAACCTGACCGCCTCCGCCCTCATCGATCTGGCCTTACGCGACAACCAGGCGCGTGCGCACCTGTGGTTCGCTGCGCGGTTCGGCACTGAATACCCGCCGCTGCGCGCATGAATCAGAACCCATTGAGAGAGTAAGCACCCCCTGCCTCTATTGTCGTGAGAAACCTGCGGGTCTGTCGGTTTGAGCGCAGTCGGACTACTCGGCATCCCGGTGGCGCCGTTGCTGCGAGTTTCTGCATCTTTGCCCGCGACACCTTGCGGGTCGTCCACATGAACCGGAATAACTCTCCAAGTTTGCCAAGCTGCTCCGGGCAATCCTCGGGAAGGTCTGGCCGAGTCCGTCCCAGGTGCCTCACGGCGCGGACCAGCACGCGCCAGAATCGCAGCGCCGTTGAACGATCAATCCATACCAATAGATCCGCCCGGCCAACGCGGTGGGGCCACGTGATCGAGTGTCCCCCTTCAAAAATCCACTGATCGCGGGCTTCAACCTCAAGACACAGGCGAGTCTTCTCCGCCGCGCTCCGCTCGACCCACCGAGGTTGCCAATGAATGGTGTCGATGTGAACGACGGGAATCCCGGTCAGCTGGCCCAATCTCAGGGCCAACGTGCTTTTGCCAGACCCCGGCTGCCCCACAATCATGACCCGCTGCATGTGAGCCCCCCTCGGCGAAAAAACTGGCTGAAGTTTAAAGATGTTTGAGGGGATCTGACCTGCTTAATGCTCTGGAACCGCCGAAGAACTGGCTGCAGGTTTAAACAAATCGAACCCTTTTAAAAAACGTGACGTCAATTTACCGACTACCAAGCGAGGTGCTAATCCACAAAAAATCCAAAAGCGTCATATTCCCGACGAAATGCACTGAACCGCCATTGCCTTCTGCCATCACCACCCCTCAAAATCGCCACACACCCGCTGTCCCGCGCCGTGATTTGCCTAAAAGGAATGTGAGCAATGAAGAGCATTTTTGTGGTTGTAATGACGATGTGTTCCGGTGCGGAAGGATGTCTGGACGAGAGCCAGCCGACCGCGTATTCGAGCCGGGCGGAGTGCATGGAGAGTGTTGCCGTGATGCCGACCCGAAAGGGCATCAAATACCGCTGTTCGTCGGTGCCACAGGTGTTGATCACCCAGCAGCGCCGCGCTACCCAGAACCACCTGGTAACG
The DNA here is from genome assembly GCF_057291635.1 of Pseudomonas sp. 1L-C-7-B-C1. Classification (NCBI taxonomy): domain Bacteria; kingdom Pseudomonadati; phylum Pseudomonadota; class Gammaproteobacteria; order Pseudomonadales; family Pseudomonadaceae; genus Pseudomonas; species Pseudomonas sp. 1L-C-7-B-C1. Next base: position 129,587 of record NZ_JBXAWH010000003.1, read on the forward strand.
AACTCCGCCGAAGCGTCTGTCCGCCCTTGAGCGACAGCGCCGGGCCGGGGATAACCCGGCCCGGCGCTGTTCATTCCTGCAGCAGCTGATTCAGCCCGCCGCAACCACTGTGATTTCCACCAGCAAATCCGGCGCTGCCAGACGTGATTCCACCGTGGCCCGCGCGGGTGCGTGCCCTTCCGGTGCCCAAGCGTCCCAGACTTCATTCATACCCGCGAAATTCGCCGCGATGTCCGAGAGCCAGACCTGGGCGGTGAGAATCCGCGTCTTGTCCAGGCCTGCCTTGGCCAGGTAGTTGTCAATTTTCTCCAGCACTTGCGCGGTCTGCCCTTTGATGTCGAGGGAGCGGTCCGTTGCGGTCTGGCCGCCGAGGAAGGTAAAGCCATTGCACTGCACGACACGGCTCATGCGTTGGTTGGTTTCGATACGATTGATTTCCAGCATGTGAACTCCTGATGTGTTGGGAGGGTGTGAGGAATTAACGGGCAACTAAAGGTAAGTGTGTCGGGATGTGGGAGCCGCTTGAACGCGTCTCATCGAGCCCTGCGGTATCAAAACGTCCTATGTCGAACGCCTCCAGCGAAATGTCCGAGTGCTCGCCAAGGATCTGCTGCGCCAGACGCTTGCCGGTGCCGGGGCCCATCTGGAAACCGCTGCCGCAGAAGCCGAACGAATAACTGAGATGGCTGGCTTTGCGGCTGGCGCCAATCACCGGCAAGTCGTCAGCGGTAAACGCTTCGACGCCAGCCCAGACACGGTTGACGCCCAGGTGCTTGAGGTGGGGAAACAGGTCGGTGACGGTCCTCGCGCTGATGCCCAGGCGCGCCAGATCCACTTCACCATGGCGCGCCGGGAAATCCACACTGCCAATCAGCTTGCCGCCAATCACCACCGTGCCGTTGGCGAATTGCTTGAACGACAGCGAGCGACCGGTCGCCCCCAGCACTGGCGCGCAGAACGGCGCTACGCGGTGGGTCACCATCAGCATCAGGCCTTCGGGGTGTGCCGGCACCGATTCACCAACTTGCTCTGCCATCTCCCTCGCCCAGGCACCGGCGGTGATCACCAGGTGCCCGGCGCTGAAAACCCCGGCGGGCGTGGTGACCTGCCAGCCGCTGCCGCGTTGCTCGATGCGCTGCGCCGGCGTCGTTTCAAGCACTTTCACGCCGAGCTTCTCTGCGGCCAGCCGAAAACTCGTCACGGTTTTGTAGGGAATGGCGTAGCCGTCACCCTTGACCCAGATGCCGCCCACCACATGCCGGGCGACGGTGGGAATGATCTCGAACACCTGTTGAGCGTCGATCAGTACTTCGTGGGTGAAACCCAGACGCTGCAAGTGCTCGACGCGCTGGCGGCACTCGTCGAGTTCTGCAGCGGTTTCCGCAAGCTTGAGCTGGCCGCTGGGCACGAAACCGCCGTCGTCGCCCAGCGTCTGGACAAGGTCGTGCCAGAGTTCGCGGGACGACAGCGCCAGCGGGATTTCTGCCTCGTGACGGCCCAGGGTTCGTACTCCGCCCGCGTTGACCCCGGAGGCATGACGGCCGCAGTAATCAGCCTCGAGCACCGTGACCTCAACGCCACGCTGAGCCAGATGCAGTGCGGTGCTCAAGCCATGGATGCCGCCGCCTATCACCAGCACGTCGCTGTGTCTTGCCCGCGCCTCACTCACCAGCCAGTTCCCCCAGCGTGATGGGCTTGATCGGCGGACGAATGCGGTAATAACCCACTTCCGCCGCCGACACGGCGCGAGCCTTGGCGATCACCTCCGTCACCGTCAGCCCGCACATCCTGCCCTGACAGGGCCCCATGCCACAGCGGCCGAAGGATTTGGCCTGATTGGGGCCGGCGCAGCCCAGGGCGACGAACTTACGCAGGTCCCCCGCCGTGACTTCCTCGCAGCGGCAGACGATGACCTCATCGGCGGGAATGCGGTTCGCTTCCTTCGGCTGATACAGCGCATCGAGAAACGGCCGAATACGCAGGTTCAACGCCAGCTTCTCGCGCAATCCATCGGCTCGCTGATCACGCTGACCCGCATCCAGCGTGCCCAGCCGTCGGGCAATGCCCAGCGCCGCCAACTCGCCCTGCACGGCCGCGGCCTGAGCCCCGCCGATGCCGGCGCCGTCACCGGCGACGAACATCCCCGGCACGTCCAGCTCACCCCAGGGATCGATCACCGGACTGAAGCACAGTTGGTCCACATCCCAGTGATGGCGTGCGCGCAACGACTGACTGAATTGAATGTTCGGCACCACGCCTTGATGCAGCAGTATGCAGCGCGCGGCGATACGCTGAGCCTGGCCGCCGACGGTGAAGGTCAACACAGTGGCGGCTTCGTCACCCTCGATCGCCAGTTGCTCGGCGCCGGTGTGGTGCGGGATGCGCGCGCTGCGCAGACTGCGCATCAGCTCCAGGCCCTTGCGCAAATACGGCCAGGCACGCAACGCTGCGAACAGATGCCGCCGTGCGCGCCAGTAATCTTCGGGGCGCGTGGTGTCGACCAAGGCCTTGATCGGCACGCCCGCGCGCAGGTATTGCCAGCCCAGCAGGTACAACAGCGGGCCGCACCCGGCCAGTACCACCGGCTCGGTCGGCGCGAGACCTGCGCTTTTCAGCAGAATCTGCGCGGCGCCTGCGCTCATGACGCCGGGCAGGGTCCAGCCCGGAATCGGAAACGGTCGTTCCATGGCGCCAGTGGCGAGCAAAACGGCCTTGGCTTGCAGGGTGCGCAGACGCCCGTCGCGCAGGTAGCTGACCTGATGATCCCGGGTCACCTGCCAGACCGCCGCGGCTTGTTCATAGCGCACCGATGACGACGCCAGGGCCTGAGCCAACACGTTGCCATGGGCGTAATCCGCGCCGAGAAGGTCCCTTCGCGACAGCGGCGCGAGGGTGATGCCGCGATAGATCTGCCCGCCCGGGCTGCCCTGCTCGTCGAGCAACACCACCTGCAAGCCAAGCCCGGCCAGGGCCACGGCGCCTGCCATGCCGGCGGCACCTGCGCCCACGACCACCACGTCCACAGCCTCCACGCCACCTCCAAAATGATCATTCATGACTGCACCTCGACGGTCTGCACACTGGCGGTTTGCTCATTGCCGGTTTGCACGTTGCCGGCCTGAAAAATCAGGTCCCGTGCGCCTTCCTGGGAGCGGATGCGCATGCCCTCCGCCACTTCGATCAGGCAGCTCTGGCGATTGGGCACGCCGTCGATGTCCACCAGGCACTCGAAGCACACGCCCATCATGCAATACGGCGCCCGGGGCGATTCGCTCACCGGCGTCGCGCGGAAACGGTTGATGCCCGACATGAGCAGTGCCGCCGCGACGCTGATGCCCGCCGGCACCTCAAAGGCTTGATCGTTGAAGCTGAGGCTGACAGTTCGCGTCGACCTGACTTCACTCGTGACCGGTTGAAACAGCGGATCAGTGCGCATGGGAAAACACCTTGTCAGTCAGGAAACGCTCGCCGGCGAACGCGCCGAGTTCGTCAGGCATGGCGCCACCCATCACCCACGGCGCGATGCGCAGGGCGTGGGCAGCGGCCAGGGTCACGCCACTGTGGCAGGTCACCACGAAGGCGCCGGGGTGGCTGGCCGATTGCTGATAAATGGGGAAGCCGTCGGGGCTCAGGACGCGCAGCGCCGCCCAGGCCCGGATGAGCCGCACCTCCCGCAACAGCGGAAACGTCGCGACCCCACGCCGGGCGATGGCTTCGAGCACCTGGGTGGAGGTGCTGTCGTCGTAGCCCACCTCCTCCATGGAGTCGCCCAGCTGAACGGTGCCTTCGTCGGTTTGCCGGACATGGACCGTCGGGTGGTCGAGAAACGGCCGGACCCGCTCGCTCACCAGGACCTGGCCACGATTGGGCGCCACCGGCGCATGCAGGCCCACTTGCCGGGCCAGCCCTGGATTGCCCAGCCCGGCAGCGAGCACCACTCTTGGCGCGATGAAGCGTTGATGTCCGGCGGTGACGCAGAACTCACCGGTGGCGCCGTCGATGCGATCCACCTGAATGCCGCCGTAAAACCGCGCGCCTTTGGCTTGGGCCGAGGTGTGCAGCGCGCGCAACAGCTTCAATGGATTGACGTGGCCGTCCAGGGGTGTGTAGCTGGCGCCCACCACAGACGGGCCGATCAACGGCAGGCGCGCTTTGAGCTCAGCGGCGTCGAGCATCTGGAACGGGTAATCGCCAAGGGCGTCCTGCAGGGTTTGCAGACGCGATTGCCGCTCGATCAACTCCTCGTCGTTGAAGCACATATGGAAGCCACCGGGCTGGTGGAGCTGCACGTCTACGCCGCTGTCGGCCATCAGGGCCCGAGCGAAGTCAGGCCAGCGGGTCGCCGACGACTGCGTCCAGCGCGAATAATCCGGCAGGTCGTGGCCCTTGCCCTGGACCCAGACCAGCCCGAAATTGCCCCGCGAGGCGCGAAACGCATCGTCGCCCTGGTCCAGCACCACGGTGTCGGCACCGCTGCGGGCCAGGCCGTAGGCGACTGCCGTGCCCACCAGCCCGCCGCCGATAACGATCACGTCCGACTGAGTGTCCCTCTGTGTGCCCTGGCTCATTTGCCTTCTCCAATCAACACCCGGTCCAATCCGACCATTCGGTCCAATATCAGCATCAGCAGCAAGGTGCCGACGATCAGCACCGTTGAAACCGCGGTAATAAGAGGGTCGATGGTCTGGGAAATCTGGTTGTACATCGCCACCGGCAGCGTGGTGGTACCGGGGGTTGCGACGAACACGGTCATGGTCAGTTCGTCGAAGCTCTGGATGAATGCGAGCATCCAGCCACCGACCACGCCGGTGCGAATCCGCGGCAGCACCACCCGGTAAAACGCCGTCCAGCGACTGGCGCCCAGGGACAGCGCCGCTTGCTCGATGTCGCGCTCAAGACCGATGGTGGAGGCCAGCGTCAGGCGCAGCGCATAGGGCAGCACGACAATCACGTGGGTCAGGGTCAGTGCCCAAAACGAGCCGCCGATCTGCGCCAGGGAAAAGAAGCGCAGGAACGCGATGCCCAGCACCACCGACGGAATCATCAGCGGCGACAGTAGAAACCCGGTCACCGCGCCGCGGCCGGGAAAGTCATAACGGCTGATGGCCAGCGCCGCCGGAATCGCCAGCAGTGCAGCAATGGTCGCCGACGCCAGGCCGAGTTTGATCGACAAGGCGAAGGCGTCGAGCATTTCCTGGTTGTCCGCCAGCGCCCGAAACCAGCGCAGTGACAGGCCGTCAGTGGGCAGTGACAGGTAGCCCTTGCTGGTGAACGCCATGGCCATCACCACTACCAGCGGCGCGACGATGAAGGTGACGAACAGGGCATGGAACAGCAGCGAGAAAAATCCGTTCTTGTGCATGGTCGGCTACTCGAAGACTTGCTTGAACCGGCGCTCGGCCAGTTTGCTGCAACCCAGAATGATGATCAGATTCGCCAGCAGCAGGAGCATCGCGATGGCCGCGCCGAGGGGCCAGTTGAGGGTGCCGAGGAACTCGTCGTAGGCGGCCGTGGCCACCACTTTCAGGCGCCGACCGCCGATGATCGCCGGGGTGGCGAAGGCCGAAGCGGCCAGGGCGAAGACGATGATCGAGCCGGACAAAACGCCGGGCATGATCTGCGGCAGGATGATCCGGCGGAACACCGTCAGCCGCGACGCGCCGAGGGACAGGCCCGCCCACTCGACCTGAAGGTCCAGCCGTTGCAGGGTTGCCCAGACCGCAATGACCATGAACGGCACCAGCACGTGGGTCAGCGCAATGATCACACCGACCTGAGTGAACAGCATTTTCACCGGTTGATCGGTGATGCCCAGGGCTTGCAGCGCATCGTTGATCAGGCCGTTGTTGCCCAGCAGAATCGCCCAGCCCAGGGTCCGCACCACCACGGAAATCAGCAGCGGCCCCAGCACCACCAGCAGGAACAGCGACCGCCAGCGCGGGGCCATGCGCGCAATGATGATGGTTTCCGGGATGCCCAGCAGCACGCACAAGACCGTGACGGCCAGCGCCATGCCGCCGGTGCGCAGGAAAATCTCGTGAAAGTAATCGTCCTTGAACACCTCCAGGTAATTGCCAAGGCTGTAGCTCGGGACTACGCCGTCGGTGTCGCTGAACAGGTTCAACGACAGCACGGCGGTCAGCAGCAAAGGCGCCAGCAACAGCGCGATGAACACCAGTAACGCCGGCCCGCTGAGTAGCCAGGGCGCCACGCCCACCCGTTCGGCGTCATACCTGGCCATGGGCGACCTCCCGGTCCAGCAGACGCAGGTCATCGTCGGACCAGTCCAGCCCGACCTCGCTGCCCTCCTCCGGCGGCGGCGTGCCGAGGTTCGGCAGGGTCATGTGCACCAGCCCCAGGCGGCTTTCCACCGCCATCAACCATAGGTTGCCGAGGAACACCCGCAGCCGGACGCGCCCGGAAAACCGCCCGCTGCCCACCGCGACCAAGCGGATTTTTTCCGGGCGAATGTAGACGTTGACCTCATTGCCCAGCGCGCGGTCTTCGTGGGGCACGTGCATCAGTGTGTCGTGGACCTGCACATGGCAGCATCGGTCGTTGCGCAATTGCACCGCGCCGGCGAAAGCGTTGGTCTTGCCGAGGAACGCCGACGCGAAGGGCGAATGGGGCCGCTCGTAGGCTTCGAACGGCGTGTCGATCTGCACGATGCGGCCCTTCTGCATCACCGCGATGCGATCGCTCATGGTCATCGCTTCGACCTGATCGTGGGTCACCAGAATGGTGGTGATGCCCAGCTCGCGCTGAATCGCCCGCAGCTCGATGTGCATCTCTTCGCGCAGCTTGGCGTCGAGGTTGGACATCGGCTCGTCGAGCAGCAGCAGGTTCGGCCGGATCGCCAGGGCGCGGGCAATCGCCACACGCTGGCGCTGACCGCCCGACAGGGCTTTCGGGTAGCGCTCACCGAGGCCGGCCAGCCGCACCAGGTCCAGTGCCTCGTCGACCCGCTTGCTGCGCCCGGCCTTGGGCACGCCGCGCATTTCCAGGCCGAAGCTGATGTTCTGCGCCACGGTCATGTGCGGAAACAACGCATAGCTCTGGAAGACGATGCCCAGCCCGCGCTGTTCGGGGCGCACGTGGGTGATGTCGCGGCCGTCGAGGACGATGCGGCCTTCGGTGGGCTGCACGAAGCCTGCGATGGACTGCAGGGTGGTGGTCTTGCCGCACCCGGACGGGCCGAGCAAGGCGATGAACTCGCCGTGCCGGACTTCCAGGTTTAAACCGTCAATGGCCCTGAATGTGCCGTAGGTCTTGACGATGCCTTCGAGGGTGAGAAATGCCATGGGCGTGCCACGCAGGCGGACCTGCGTCTCCAGAAGGGTGCTCGGGAAGATCGGCGCGTAGGTCGATCAGCGACTGTCAGTCAGCGCAAGCGATCGGTGACGCTAGCGCTCGACGGTGCGGTTCCAGCGCGTGGTCCACTCGCTGCGCTGCGGGTTGATCGTTTCCCAATCGACCTTGATCAGCGCGTTGACCTTCTCCGGCCCGTACGGCATGCGCGCGGCGACATCATCCGGCAGCTTGACGGTCTGGTTCACCGGCGCAAAACCATTCTCCCGCGCCTGGATTTCCTGCACTTCTGGTGACAGCACGTACTGAATGAACGCCTGGGCCAGTTCGGATTGCGCGTTGGGGGTCACGCTGCACGCGGCGACCTGCAAGGCGATGCCGCCTTCCTTCGGGTAGATGAATTTGAGCGGAAAGCCGGTGCCCTGCAACGCCACGGCTCGACCGCTGCCGTACACCGCCATGACGATGTCGCCGTTCTGCATCATGCCGTCCATCTCGCCCGGGGCCGAGACCCACGCCAGCACGTTGGGGCCGATTTCATCCTTCAGCGCCTTGAAGCCGGGGTCGATGTTTTTCTCGCCGCCGCCCCTCAGCCGGGCCATTTCCACCAGCGTGTGCAGGCCATAGGTATTGGTCACCGGCGGCATGCCGAGCAATTGCTTGAAGCGTGGGTCGGTGAGGTTTTCCCAGGAATCCGGTGCCGCCCAGCCGCGCTTCTTGAAGGCCTCTTCGTTGTAGCCGATGCCGGTGGCCACCACGCCAATCCCCGTGGCCTCAGGGCTCAGCCGCGCCAGCGGATAAAGGTCCTTGTAGATCGGCGCGTCAGTGAGCTTCTCGCACAAGCCCATCTGCAACGCCTGATACATCGGTCCGTCGTCCATCATCGCGACGTTGATCTGCTGACGGCCCTTCTGCGCCTGCAGCTTGGCCAGGGTTTCCGTGGAGTTGCCGGCGACGTAGACGACCTTGACGTTGTGCTGTTTTTCGAAGGCCGGGATGACGCGGTTCTTGTACATCTGCTCGGTGGAGCCACCGACGCCGGCCACGTACAGCGTGGCCTCGGCGAAGGCCGGCGCACTGCCCATGGCGGCGAGCGTCAGGGCAATGGCCACGGCACTGCGATGGAAGGGACGAAACGGTCGTGCTGCTGAGGGAAGGTCAAGGCTATTCACAGACTATCTCCGAAGTGCATGGGGGCAGATCGAACAATGCGTCAGTCGCTTCGGCATGAACCGAAGCCTTGCATGCAGCGTGCATGCTCCCGGCGAGTCCATCGCGGGGTGGCGCATCTTCATGTGCGCTATGGGTGGCGGGTTCGAGTATTGCGACGGCTCCTTCATATGGTCAAATACGGATATCCGCCTTAGTTATTCATATTTGATATGGAGCGCGCCATGAACCTGAGACAGATCGAAGCCTTCCGCAGCGTCATGCGCCTAGGCTCCATGACCGCTGCCGCGGAGGTGCTGTTTACCTCTCAGCCCAACATCAGCCGGCTGATCGCCCAGCTGGAACTGAGCACCGGGCTGACCCTGTTCAAGCGCGCCGGCGTGAGGTTGATTCCGACCCAGGAGGGCCAGGCGTTTTTTCAGGAGGTCGAGCGGGCCTACGTCGGGCTGGACAGCCTCAAGCTGTCGGCGAAGAACATCCGCAACCTGGGGACGGGGCGCTTGCGGGTGGCGGCGGTGCCGTCGACCGGGCTGAGCATGATTCCCCGAGTGCTGAAGGCGTTCACCGAGACGCGACCGGAGCTGACCGTCTCCCTCCACGTGAACTCCTCGCCCACCGTGGAGCAGTGGGTGAAGTCGCAGTTCTGCGACGTGGGGATTGTGGTGCACCCCGGCGATGTCGACAGCCAGCAGATCGAGCTGCTCAGCGAAGTGGCGGCGGTCTGCGTGCTGCCGGCGGCTCATCCATTGGCAAGCCAAAAAGAGATCACCTTCACCGACCTGGAAGGCGAAACCTTTGTTTCGCTGTGCCACGGCGACGGCACCCGGGCGCTGGTGGACGGCCTGTTCGAGCAGGCCGGCGTGGAGCGGGTCATGACCGTGGAGGCGCAGTACAGCGCGATCAATTGCGAGATGGTGGCATTGGGCATGGGCATCACCCTCGCCCACCCGCTGGTGGCCCGGGATTTCCGCCACCGCGACATCGTCATCCGCCCGTTCGTGCCACAGATCCTCTTCCCCACCTACGTCATGTGGGCACCGGCCCAGACGCGGACGAAATTGTCCGAAGAATTCGTTGATACGCTGAAGGCGTTCTACCGGAACATTGTTTTTTAGGGCTGACGGGGATGCTGCTGAATATTAGTTTTGTAGGACCGGCTTCAGCCGGGAAGACGCCGGTGTGAGCACCCTCGAATGTGCGGGATGCCATCACAAAAAAAGCCGTGACGCACCACTGCGTCACGGCCCTGGTCACACGATCAGCCCATCAATCCAGACGAAACGCGATCACGCTGTCGCCTAACGTGGTGCCGAGCGAGCCGTGCCCGCCGGCCGAGATGACGACGTACTGCTTGCCGTCGCTGCCCAGGTAGGTCGAAGGCGTGGCCTGACCGCCGGCTGGCAGCTCCTTCTCCCAGAGCACGTCACCGGTGTTGATGTCGTACGCGCGGATGAAGTTGTCCGCCGTGGCGCCATGGAACACCACGCCGCCCGCCGTCACCAGCGGACCGCCGTGGGCGACCATGCCCATCGGGAAGCCAATCGGGAAGCGGCCCGGCAGGAAGGCGGTCTTGAGGTTTTTAGTGGTGCCGGTGCGGCGCATCCACTCGGTTTTGCCGGTGGTCAGGTCAACCCCGACCATGCGGCCCCACGGCGGCGCGATGCACGGCACGCCCAGCTCCGAGGCGAATTGCTTGATGCGAATCGCGTAATCGCCCTTGAAGTTCTCGTTCCAGTACGGCGTGCCGTCTTGGGTGAACAGCCGCTTCTCGGCGGTTTCCGGAGTGCGCTTGATCAGGTTGTAGGTGTAGGCCAGACGCACCGGCGCAGCGATGAGGATTTGCCGATCCGGATCAACCGCCACCGAGCCCCAGTTGAACGCCCCGATGTTGCCCGGGAAGATAATCGAGCCTTGCTCGGTGCTCGGCGTCCACGGATTACCGTCGTAGCGCAGCTTGTTATAAGTGGTCCGGCAGGACATCTGATCGAACGGCGTCAGGCCCCACATGGATTTTTCGCTCAGCGCTCCCGGGATGAAGTTGATCTTCGACACCGGTTGAGTCGGCGCGAAATGCTCGCCCGGCACGCCGCCCTGGGTCGACACCTTGACCTGATCGACCGGGACAATCGGCTCGCCGGTCAGTCGGTTCAGCACGAAAATGTTGCCCACTTTGGTCGGCAACAGCAGCGCTGGCTGCTTGCTGCCCTCCTTGCCCACGTCCATCAAGGTCGGCTGCGACGGGTTATCTCGGTCCCAGAGGTCGTTGTTCGAGGACTGGAATTTCCACTTGAACGCACCGGTGTTCAGGTCCAGCGCCACCAGCGTGTCACGGAATTTTTCCGTGTTGCTGTTCGGATCACGGTTGATGCCGAGTTCGTCCGGCGAGGCGTTGCCGAACGGCACAAACACCAGGCCATTTTTCATGTCGGCGCTCAGCGTGCCCCATGCCACTGGCGTGTCCTGCGGGTAGTTCTGGTCGGCTGCGATCGGTTGGGTCACCTCAGGATTGGCCGGATCGAAATTCCACACCAGCTTACCGGTCACGGCGTTGTAGGCACGGATCACACCCGACGGGTTGCCGTCGTTGTAGCCGTTGTCCATCACCGAACCGCCGACGATGACCAAGTCGCCGGCGATCAGCGGCGCGGCGGTCTGCATCAGTGCATGGGGACGGATCTCGCCCATGTTGGCGCTGAGATCGACCACGCCGTTGTTGCCGAAATCGCTGCACAGCGTGCCGGTGTCAGCGTCCAGGGCCACCAGTTTTGCGTCTGCGGTGGCGGTGATGATGCGCTTGGCGCATTGGCTCGGTGAGGAATCGGCCGCAGCGGTTGCCGCCGGCGCGTAGTAGCTGACGCCACGGCAGGTCTGGTGCTGCTGCAGGTACGAGCGGTTCTTCTCCGGCGCCCACTTCCAGTCCAGCGTGCCGGTTTCAGGGTTCAGCGCGTGCACTTCGTTGTGCGCGGTGCAGAAGTAGACCCGGTTGTTGACCTTCAGTGGCGTGGCTTCGAAGGTGTACTCACCGGCGTCTTTGGCGGCATCACGCAGGTCGCCGGTGTGGTATTCCCACGCCACGGAAAGCTTCTTCACGTTGCCGGCGTTGATCTGGTCGAGGCTGGAGAAACGCTGACCGCTGTTGGTGCCGCCGTAGGCGACCCAGTCATCACCGGCTTCGCCCGTGCTGCGCGCTGCCTGCGGGGCGTCGATTTTGCCGGCTACCGGGTACGGGTCGTAAAACATCACCGCCAGCACGATCAGCATCATCACCCCGACAGTGCCACCCAGAAACGGATGAAAGCGGCGCGTGTCGCCCGGGTTCTGTGCCTTGTACAGCGGACGCACCACCCACGGCAGCGCCAGCCACAGACCCAGCAGTGCGAACAGGTCGCCGCGCGGAATCCACTGCCATTTGTCGAAGCCGACCTCGTAGAGGATCCAGATCAGAATCGCCCACATCAGCAGCGCATACACCGTCAGCGCCGACTTCTTTTTCAGCATCAGCAGCACCGCCGAGGCCAATACCGCCAGGGCGATAATCGAGTACGCCGCCGAGCCGCCGGCGGCCACCAGTTGCGCACCCATGTACAACAGGGCAATGGCGAAAATCGCCATCACCACCCCAGTCACTCTCAAGATCATTGTTGGTTTTCCGTGTGGGGGCCGGTGATGGCGCCCGGGTGGTAAGTGGGCGAAAGCGGGAGGTCCGAGCCACCCGTTCGCAAGCGTTCCCGCCCATATTAACGCCCGCACCCCGCGCCCCGGAAAACTTTGTTACACCTTTGCAAGCGTCTAGCGCAGGGCTTGTGGGGCACCGGCGCCGTTCAACAGCTGCATCTGCTGACGATAATCGTCGGTGACCTGGCGCGCCTGGCTGCTGCTGTTGATGACCCGCGGGGTAATCAGCACCAGCAACTCGGTGCGGTCTTTGGATCTGCTGCGATTGCCGAACAACCAGCCCAGCCCGGGCACCCGGCCCAGATAGGGCACGGCGCTGACGCTGTCGCTGTTGTCCTGCTTGATCAGCCCGCCGAGCAACACGGTCTGCCCGCTTTGCGCCGCCACCTGGGTCGACACCGAGCGCGTCGAAATGCGCGGGTTGCCGTTCACCGTCACCGTGCCGTCGGCGTCGCTGACCTGCTGCTGAATGTCCATGTACACCAGCCCGCCCGGGTTGATGCGCGGCACGACATTGAGGATCACGCCGGTCTGCAGGTACTCGACACTGCTCAGGGTGGTGTTCGAGACGCCGGTGTTGACCGTCGTTTGACTGATGGGGATGTTGTCGCCGACCTGGATCTGCGCATTTTCGTTGTTCATCACCACCAGCGACGGCGCCGACAGCACCTGGGTGCGGCCGTTGGTTTCCAGGGCATGAATCGCCACTTGCAGGTTGGTGCTGACAAAGGAATAGAACAGCGAATCAGTGGCCCCGAGACCTGCCCCGCCGCCACCGAGCGCACCTTGACTGCCGGCGGTGTTAGCGACGGTGGTGCTGGTGGAATTGCCGGCCAGGCGGCCGAGGTACCACTGAACGCCCTGATCCAGCTCGCCGGTCAGCTTGACTTCGAGAATCCGCGTTTCGATCTGCACTTGCAGCGGCGCATTGTCCAGGCGCTTGATCGCTGCTTCGATCTCCTTCCACTGCGCCGGGCGCGTACGCACCAGCAATTGGTTGCTGCTTTTCTGCGCCGAAATGCGCGTGGTTGAGTCGAGGCCTTTCTGCCCATTACCCGAGGCAGCAGTGGCCGATGAGCTGCTGTCGTCGGCACCGCTGTCACTGCTGGCGTCCGCGTCTTGTTCCTGCTCGTCGTCCGAAGTTGCCGTGCTTTGAAGCCCGCTTTGGGACATCCCGACCTGGCCGCTGCTGTTCAAACCGGCGCTGCCACTCAATCCGCTGCCCGAACCCAGCCCTCCAGAGGTACCGCCAGACGTGCCGCCTGTCAGCGACGACATCGACCGTGTGCGCAATCCCGGCGCCACCTTGGCAGCGCTTTCCTCTTGTACCGCGCCCGTGCCGTAGATCTGCTTGAGGTATTTCGCCAGGTCGGTGGCCTTCATGTTGCGCACGTCGTACACGTACAACTGCGGCTCGTTGCCGCCGCCTTCGTCAATGGTGCGAATCCACGTGCCCACCTCGTTCAGGTATTCCGGCTGGGAAGAAAACGCCACCACCGAGTTGGTCCGCTCAATGGGCAGGAAGCGCACCATCCCTGCCAACGGCATGCCGCTGTCCGGTCCGAACAGCTTCTGCAGCTCCGGCATCAGCTCGCTGACCGAGGCCCGTTGCAGGCCGAACACGCCCACCGACATGCCCTTGAGCCAGTCGACGTCGAAGGTGTCGATGGTCTGCTGATAGTTCGCCAGCTCCTCGGTGGTGCCCGCCAGGCTCAGCACATTGCGCGCCGGGTCCACCAGCAGGAACGCGTTCTCCCGGGCAAATGGCTTGAGCAGTTTCTGCATTTCCGTGGCGGAGATGTAGCGCAGCGGGAACAGCCGCGCCGACAACCCGGCAGACGGCTGGGCCACGGCCATTTCCGGCACCAGCTTGCCGGCAATCGCCTGGCTGGCCGGGAGGATGACGTAGCGATTGCCCTGACGAATCATCGCGTTGTCGGTCCATGACAGCAGGGTCTCCAGAATCGACAGCGCCTGCTGCGGGTTGACCGGCCGGGACGTGGAGAAGCTCACCTCGCCCTTCACCCCTTGGGCAATGGTGTAGCTCTCGTGAAGCATGTCGCCGAGGATGCTGTTGACCACCGCTTCGATGGGCTGGTTGGCGAAGTTGAAGACGATATCGCCTTCCGCCGCCCGGGGCGTTGCGGCTGTCGGCGCCGGTGTTTTCACGAAGCGCTGGGTGCCCCGGATGATCTGCCGTGTGCCGGTAGTCGCCGTTGAGCCGTCCGCAGGATTGGCTTGTGCCTGGACCGGCATTTGCTCGCTGCGCGGGTCGACCGGCCGCCGCTGGGTGCCGGTTCCGTCCAGCGCCTCGCGCAGCATGCCGTTGTCCGGCTCAAGGGCCGTCGGCGCAGTGGTGCAGCCGCTCAAGGCAACGGCCGCTGCCAGGCACAGCAAGGGCGAACGCAGCGTCGCGACGGGTTTCGTGCTAGAGGCACGGCGCAGGGAAGGATTACGGGGCAGGTTCATGGAGGTCTTCACGGGAAAGGGAAAGCGGTGGTTGAGTCGACGGCGTTGGCAATCGCAGGCGCCGAACAGTCAGGGTTTCGTTGCGCTCGCCGAGGCCGAACGTGGCACTCGTCGGGCTGATCGCGCGCAGGGTCCAGCCGTTGGGCAGCGGCCCGTTGAGGCGGACTTTCAGCGCGGGGCCGGAGGCCGGTTTGATGAACGCCAGCTGCACCGTGCCGTCGAGCAGCACGCCGGTCAGGGTCAGCCCGGCCAGGCTGGACGCTGCCTGAGTGCCGGACTGTTGCAGGTCCGGACGGCGATCGACGCTGAACAGCGGGGTCTGCCAGCTGTTGGCCAGGCTGGGCAATTCCACGCGCGATAAAGAAGGCGTTTTTGCCACGACGGCCGGGCGATGATTCGGTTCGGCAGGCAGCCAATCCGCCGATTGCCAGGTGCCGTTAAGCACCAGGGCGATCAGCGCCAGCAGTACGAGGGCGACGGCCATCAGCACGCGCTCGACCGTGATCGGGGAGCGCGTCATGGGGCGGCCTGCGCTGGGTCGGTTTGATCGGCCGTTGCCTTCGAAGCAACCGGCTGCAGATAGCCGCGAATCAGCAGTTGCACAGTCAGTCGCCCTGCCCCGCCTTTGCCCGGCGCATTGCTCGCGCGACGCACGCTCATGTGATCGATGAACAGCAACGGCCGCTGATATTCCAGCCCGTGCAACACCGCCATCAATGGCTCAATCGCGCATTCCACGGTGACGCTGACCTTGACCTGGCGAAACGGCTCGCTGCCGTCCTGCTCCGGGGTGATCGGCATCCGTTGAGTGAGCGTGCAACCGGCGCCTTTCGCGCCTTGGGCCGGGATGACGTCCGCGACGTGCTGCATGAGATCGGCGGCAACCGCGCTGGGGTCTTCGCCGGTCAACAGGCTCGCGCTGCTGGCCGGGTCCTGCTCGGCGCTTTCCAGCGCTGCGCTCAGGCTTTCGCGCTGTTGCACCAGGCCAACGTAGTGTTGTTGTTGGGACCTGAGCTGCTCGGTCTCTTCGCCCATGTCCCGCAGCGGGCCGGCGAACCAGCTGTCGATGAGCAGCCAGTAGCCTGCGCCCATCACCAGGGCGAGGACGATCAACGCAGCGCCGCGACGCTCACGGGGCGTCAATTCACGGGGTGTCAGCGTTCGGCGCATCGACGGCCTCCTGATGCAAGCGTGCGTGGAGGGAAAAGCGCTCTTTGCCGCTGTCGGCGTCGGCCTGAATGACGCCCTGAAACTGCGGGTTTTCCAGGCTTGGGCAGTCTTTCAAATGGCTGATCAGCGCACTGGCGCGCACGCTCTGGCCGGAAAACGACACGTCGTCAGCGTCGATTTCCAGTTGCTCCAGCCAAGTGTCGTCGGGCAGGCAGGCGGTCAATTCACTCATCAGCGCAGCCATGGTCGGGCGCGCGGCCTTGTGCCGCGTCAGGTAATCGGCGGCGCCGAGGGTATTGGTCAGTTGCTGACGCAGCTGCTGGACCTGCGCCACCTGGCCTTTCAGCGACTGCACTGTCGCGCGCATGCCTTCCAGGCGTTGCTGACGATCGTGCAGCCAAAGGCCCATCAGCGTGACGAGCAGCACCGCGCATAAGCCGACAAGCATACGACGCCGGTCCACCCCCCCGCGGTGGTTTACCGGTCGCGCGGACTCGGGCAGCAGATCGATCCCCAGCGGCGTGCCGTCCTCTGAGCAGACGTCCACCCGTTGCGGCGTCAGGCCCTGGGCGGCGCACTCCGCCAGAATCGCGTGCATGCGCTCGCGGAGGATGGCGATCAGGGTGATCTGCAACCCGCCTGCGCTGCGGCCGTCCTGGCGCACGACGTAGAACAATTGATCGCGGGGATACGGCGTGTATTTGTCCAGCTCATAGCCGACCACGGCAGTGAGATCCCGCGCGGCCGCTGTCGGCAATTGCAGGCGATGGATCATCACCACAGTGGTCGGCAGCATCAGCACTTGGCGGGCGCCGACCTGGATTTCAGACGTAGGCGTCACGATTGGCCAGCGATGGGTCTGCACGGCTATCTCGGGACTGAGCCGATTACGCCACCGCACCGGCACGCAGCCGCGCAATTCCGCCAGCCAACGCTGCCAGAACCGTTGCGCCACGCTGCCCTGCCAGCGCTGTTCGCCACTGGCCAGGTACGCCCGAAGCGGCGCAGGGACTGAAAAGAGTGAATTCATTCTTGCCAACGCAGCACCCGATACGGCAGAGCGTTACCCTCCGATGGGGACAGTAGAACGGTGGTCTGAAGCCGGGCGATGACGCCGTCCGGCAGTTGTGCCTGGCTGTCGATGCTCAGCACGCTGCCGGGGTCGGTGCCCGTGGCTGTCTGTTTTGGCAGGTCCAGGGCGCTGCGCAGCAATGGCGAGGCGAATGCGGCGTCCGGCCGCGACAGGCCACTCCACAGCGTCACTTCTGGCGCCATGCGCTGGTACAGGTGTTGGGTCATCCCCGGGACCTGGCGCAGTTCTTCGATAACCCGCAACGGCGCGGCGCTGCCATCGCGACGTGCCTGCAAGCCTCGGGTCAGCTGCGTCGCTCGATCGCGATCAGCGCCGCAGGCCTGGGCGACGCGGGCGATGTCCTCGTTGCTGGCCGCATTCAGATCGAGCTTGCCGCGCTCGCTGCTGACGCTGAGCACAATCCGCGCGTCGTCGAATGCCAGCGGCACGGCGCGGCCATCGGCGATCCAGCGCGCTCGGTGATTCCCGTCCAGCAATGCCTGCAACGCCAGATTCATGCCGGCCTGGGCGGCCAGCAGCGCCTGGGTATGCTGTCGCTGCCATAACGCCTGGCGCGTTTCGAGCTGTACCCAGCCGGCCAGACCGCCGAGCAACAGGCTCAGCGTCGCCACGGCCCAGAGCACCAGCAACAGGGCCACGCCGCGCTGCCGATTCATTGCCCGCCTCCCGCAGCTGACGCAGCACCGGAAGCCCCGCCGGACAGGTCCAGGCGCAGGGCAATCACTTCGCCGGGCCAGTTCACCGGGCCGTCTATCTGCACCTCGACGCGCACGGCGTGAGGCAAACGGTTGGGCCACGGCCATTCATTCAGCCAGCTGGTGGCCTCACCTTTTGGCGTCATGCCGCGATAGCTCAAAGACAAGCCTTTCACGCCGTGAAGCAGCACCTGCGGCTCGCCCCAGGCGCGCAATACATTGTCCTGGACCTGGGCGAACGCGATCTGCAAGCGACGGTCCGCTGGCGGACCGGACACTTCCACGGTGTGCCGCTGAATGCCGCCCCCCAGGTTGCCCGGCAGGGTCGCTGCAAACTGCATGCGTTGCGCCGTACCCACGAACAGCCCTGCGCCGGAATGGTCGTTTTCCGCCAAATCCAGCGGCAGCGCCTGGCTGATGGCCTGGCGCAAAAAGCTTTGGGCAGCCCGCCGCTCATCCAGGCGTGAGGTGTAGTGATCGGCCTTGATCACCGCGCGGTTGGCACCCACCAGCGCGCCGCCGACCAGGGTCAGAAGCACCGCCAGCAGGCTCAGCACGATCATGATTTCCAGCAGTGTGAAACCGGCTTGGCGTTTGCTCATTGGGTGCTCGTCCTGGCCGGACTGACCAGCCGCAGGGTGCTGAACCGCGCCTCACGCCGGCCTTCGCTGACGATCACATTCACCCGCAACATTCGCGGCTGGCCGGCGGCGGTGGGCAACGCCCAGACGTTCATTGCCCATTCAATGCCATCGTCCATCACGCCATTGCTCAGCCCCGGTTGCAAGGCGCCGACGGCCTGATCATCGAGCACCGAACGCGCCGCCTGGCTGAGCCGGTCCGCGCGATCAACCTGCTGCAACGAGCGAGCGCTTTGCCCGAACGCCATCAGCAGCACGCCACTGCACAGGGCCATGACCACCAGCGCGGCGAGCATTTCCAGCAGCGTGAAACCGGCCTGACCGATGTGGGCCTTCATGGCAACGCGCGGCTCTTGACGCTGCCGGTCAGCCAGCCAACGTCGATGCGCCAACGCTGCTCGCCCTGGAACACCTGCAGATTGCCGCCGCTGGAACCGCCGTCCGGGTAAAACGCAAACGCTGCATTCAGATCCGCCGCCGTGTTCAGCTGCACGCCCACCTCGGCGGGCCATTGTTGCGGCCGTCTGCCGGGGGCCTGAAAGGTGCGGCGCTCAAGATCGAAAGAGGTCTCGCGAGTCTGGCCGCTGATAATCGCCGCGCTGCGGGTTGTGCGCAGGGCCTGAACCATTTGCTCGAGCAACTGGCGATCAGCCGCCTGCTGCAAACCCTTGTGCAAGCCAAACCCGACCACGCCGATGCCGATGCTCATCAAGACGATGACCACCAGCATCTCCAGCAGGGTAAAACCACGGCTTGCCCCAGGCGCGTTCATGCTCGCCGATTACTCCCAGTTGCCCAGATCGGCGTTGTAGCCTTCGCCGCCGGGCTGGCCGTCCTGACCGTAGAAAATCAGGTCGAACGGGCCGTGCTGACCCGGGGAACGGTAGCCGAAGGCATGACCGAACGGGTCCTTGAGGTCCGACGGCTTGGCGTACGGCCCGGCCCAGCCTGAGGCGTTGGCCGGTTTTTCCACCAGTTGTTGCAGGGTTTTTGGCGGCGAACCCAGGTCCAGGCCATAGCTTTCAATCTTCATGCTAAGGCTCGCCAGTTGCGCCTTGCCGGCACCGTATTTGCCCTTGTCGACGTTGCCGCCGACCTGGCGCACGACGATGGTCGCCACGATGCCCAGCAGCACGATGACCGCGAGCATCTCCAACAGGGTGAAGCCGCGCTGGCGGGGGGTTGCAGCGGTGAACGGCGTGCGGCGCATCGGTCTGGTTCTCTGTTTGAAAGGGGGTGGGCTTCAAATATTGCTGGTCAGGCTCATCAGCGGCAGCATGATGGCCAGCATGATCACCGCCACCAGCACCGCCATGACCACGGTCAGGGTCGGCACCAGCGCGGCGAGCATGCGGTCGATGCCGCGTTTGGCCTCGACGTCGAACACGTCGGCCACC
This sequence comes from Pseudomonas sp. 1L-C-7-B-C1, assembly GCF_057291635.1. Taxonomy (NCBI): domain Bacteria; kingdom Pseudomonadati; phylum Pseudomonadota; class Gammaproteobacteria; order Pseudomonadales; family Pseudomonadaceae; genus Pseudomonas; species Pseudomonas sp. 1L-C-7-B-C1. The sequence continues at coordinate 149,205 of NZ_JBXAWH010000003.1, forward strand.
TTCAGCAACATGGTGTCCAGTTCGCCGGCCTGTTCGCCGACTTCGATCATTTGCAGGGCCAGGTCCGGCAGCAGCGGTTGCTCGCCGAACGCACTGGCCAGGGTGCCGCCGCCTTTCACCGATTCACTGGCCTGCTCGACCTGCTGCTGCAACGCTCGGTTGCTGCAGACTTGCCGGGCGATGACCAGCGCCTGCAACAGCGCCACGCCGTTGTTCAGCAAGGTGCCGAGGGTGCGCGCCAGCCGGGCCGCTTCGATGCGCTGCAGCAACGGGCCGATCACACGCATGCGCAACAGACGCCGGTCACGTCGCAAGCGCCGTTGCGGATCGCGGGCGCGCAACGCGATGCCCCAGATCAGCGCGATGCTGCCGGCCAGCAGCATCAGCCCGTATTCACTGAGGAACTGCCCGAGCCAGAGAATCGCCTGGGTGATGAAGGGAATCGGCACGCCGAGGTCGCGGAAGATCGGCACGAATTGCGGCACGACATACGCGAGCAGCAGCGCCAGGGAGCCGAGCACGCCGACCACCAGAAACGCCGGGTAGATCAGCGCGTTGATCACCTCGCCGCGCAGCATCTGGCTGCGCTCCAGGTACTCGCTGAGCTGACGCAGGGTGTTTTCCAGCGCGCCGCCGGCTTCCCCGGCGCGGACCATGCTGATGTACAGCGGCGAAAACTGCCGGCCCTCTTCTTCCAGCGCCACGGACAGCGGCTTGCCGGCCTTGACCTGCTCGCGAATGCGCTCGATCAGCGCGCGGGTCTGAATCTGGTTCCGGGACTGGCCGGGTTGGCGCAGCAGAATGGTCAGCGAGCGTTCCAGCGGCTGGCCGGCACCGAGCAGGGTCGCCAGTTGCTGGGTGAAGCTCATCAGCGCGGCGCCGCTCAATGCGCCGCGGCCGAGGGCCTGACGCAGACCGCCCAGATTCGACGGGTCGATCTGCAGGACCATCAAGCCGCGCTTGTGCAGCAAGGCGATGGCGGCGTCACGGTCGGCGGCGTCCAGCAAACCATTTTGCTCAGCGCCCTGTGCGTCCAGCGCGCGGTATTTGAACGGGGTCATGTCATTCGCCTCGGGTCACGCGCAGGACTTCTTCGAGCGAGGTAATCCCCGCCACCGCCTGCCGCAAACCCTCCTCGTGCAAGGTGCGCAACCCGGCGCGCCGCGCGGCGTGCTCAAGGGTCGAGGCATCGGCGCGGCTCATCAGCAGGCTGCGCAGTTCTTCGTTCATCACCAGCAATTCAGTGATTGCACTGCGGCCGCGATATCCGCCGCCCGGCGCGTCGCTGCGCGGGCGGTAGAGAAGAATCGGACGCTCGTCGGTGAAGCGCTCCAGTTCGTGCTCGTCGATCAGCGCCTGGGGTGCTTCGAAGGCTTCGCGGGTGAGCGGATCGAGGCGGCGCACCAGGCGCTGGGCGAGAATCCCGTTGACCGTCGAGGCGATGAGGTAGCTCTCGACACCCATGTCCAGCAAGCGCGTGATACTTGCCGCCGCGCTATTGGTGTGCAGCGTCGACAGCACCAGGTGCCCGGTCAGCGAAGACTGAATGGCGATGCGGCAGGTTTCCAGATCGCGCATTTCACCGATCATGATCACGTCCGGGTCTTGCCGCACGATGGAGCGCAGCGCCCCGGCGAAGTCCAGGCCGATGGCCGGCTTGACCTGAATCTGGTTGATCCCTTCGAGCTGGTATTCCACCGGGTCTTCGACGGTGATGATCTTGCGTTCGGCGGTGTTGAGCCGCGACAGCGCGGTGTACAGCGTGGTGGTTTTGCCGGAGCCGGTCGGCCCGGTCACCAGCAGAATGCCGTGGGGCCGTTCGAGCACCGCCAGAAAGGCATCGAGGCGCTCGCCGTCGAAACCCAGGCTGGGGAAGTCGAAATTGATGGTTTGCCGATCCAGCAGACGCATGACCACCGACTCGCCAAAACTGGTGGGGACGGTGCTCACCCGCAGGTCCAGCTCCTTGCCCTGAATACGCAGCATGATCCGGCCATCCTGGGGCAAGCGCCGCTCGGCGATGTCGAGGCGCGCCATGATTTTCAGCCGGGAGATCACCGCTGCCGAAGAACTGGACGGCGGCGCTTCGGCTTCGTGGAGCACGCCGTCGATGCGATAACGCACTTTCAGCTGGCTCTCGAAGGGCTCGATGTGAATGTCCGAGGCGCGCTGCTCGACGGCCCGCTGCAGGATCAGGTTGACCAGGCGTATCACCGGTGCTTCCGAGGCCAGGTCCTTCAGGTGTTCGATGTCTTCGGGCGAGCCGTTGTGGTCGTCGAGGGATTCGATCAGCGTGCCGATGGCGCTGCGGCCCTGGCCGTAATAGCGCTCGATCAGCGTGTCGACGTCATTGCGCGAACCGATCGACAGCCACACCGGCACCTGACAGCAATAGGCAGTGGCTTCAAACGCATAGGGCTCGCAGGGGTTGGCCGACACCACGTGCAGACCGTCTTCGCGCCACGCCAGGGGCACGACCTGGAAATGCCGCATGAAGCGCTCGGTCAACGCCGGCAACGGATCGAGCATGTCGGCCGCAGCGTCGAGGGCCAGCAGTGGCGTCTGCAGCAGCGCTGCCCAGGCCCGGGCCATCTCGGTTTCCGAGACCAGCCCCAGGCGGGTCAGCAAGGCCAGCAGACTGGACCCTTCGGATTCGGCCATCAGGCGCCGCGCCCGCTCCAGATCAGCAGCCTTCAGCCCGGCGTTCGTCGACAGCCACGCGCAGACCTGCTCGGCGTCCGGAATCTTCAGTTGTCTGGCGTCGAGCGGGTTGAGCGGCATGGTGGCTAGAGGTCTGGATGGATAAGGCTTGGATGGATAACGGTGTACGGCGTTGACTAATTAATAACGGAGTCGGACTGTTTAATAGCGCCCACGCGTTATAGGCCGTGAGCAATTAATCCCACGGCTGTCATACAGGCGACGTTGAACTTTAGTGCATCTAACGACTTATTAGCGGACCACGGATTGCAATTAGCCGCCAAAGTTGGCGAGTGTGCGTCGACAACTAAGGCGGCTATGCAGTCGTCTGATTGGTCGAGGATTCCTCAGCGCGGAGAGAGCTTACCAGCAAGCTAAACCTAATAGCAATTAGGTTTTTGAGATTGCAATTAAAATACATGAAGACTCCTTTTCATAGGCGTTTTCCGCCATCAACGGCGGTCTTATTGGTTGTTTATTGCGTTAAACAGCATCTATCCGCTCACCCCTCAACACCAATCACCGCTACAAGGCCGCGCTACACGTGCCTTTTCGATCACCGGTCGTCTAATTAAAAAATAATCTTGCAAACGCTGAACTAATCAGTAGATTCCCCGGACTTAACGTTCGTCCTGTTCCCCTCTGGACGGGTTTTCACGTTTATTTAATTTCCACACCCCATCAATCGAGAAACAATCGATGAATAGACCCCTGCTGTCTGTTTGCAGCGTCGTGCTTTTCGGCGCCTGCAGTTTTGCTGCTGTTGCGGCGGACTCTACGTCCAGTCAAAACGCAACTTCTGCAGAAACCGTTCGCGCCCAGGTTGAAAAACAGCGCGACCAGCTTTCTGGCGTCGACAAGGTAGCCGTGCCGACCACCAAGACCTCCTCTGCGGTGCTTGATGCTCCCGTCGACACCGGTGATGCGCCGGTACTGGTGCAAAAGCCATGACCGACCGCCACGACATCACGAACTGCCACCCGCCCACGAGGACGTTGCCCTTGTCAGCTTTCAAACAGACCATGGCGTTGAGCCTGCTGGCCATCAGCGTCGCCCAGGCCACCCTCGTTCACGCCGCCACGCCGATGACGGGCAACGAGGTTGAAGCCCGCGTTGGCGCGGTGCTCGACAACATGAACATCTCGGAGAAGATCAACTTCACCCGGGTTGACGACGGCCACATGATCCCCCGCCTGCCCAAGTGGGGCATGGAAGGCACCATCGCCTACGACTCGTCGATGGGCGTGCACGTCAACAACGCCACGTTCGGCGCGCAATACCCGGCGCAGTCTGCCCTGGCCGCGACCTGGAGCATCAACCGCGCCAAGGAATTCGGTCTGGCAATCGGTTACGAAACGCGGATCTCCGGCGGTCAGCAAATGCTCTCCCCGGGCGTTAACCTGTACCGCACACCGTTTGGCGGTCGCTCCGCCGAATACGTCAGTGGCGAGGACCCGTTCCTTGGCGCCGTCATGGGCCCGGCCATTGCCAACGGCATCCAGGCCCAGGGCATTCAGGCAGCGGGCAAGCATTTCCTGGCCAACGAGCAGGAAGCCAACCGTCACTACGTGAACATCAAGGCCGACGAGCGCACCTTGCGCGAGCTGTATCTGCCGGGTTTCGAATCGCTGGTCAAGAACGCCAACGTCGCGTCGATCATGTGCGGCTATAACAAGATCAACGGCGATTACGCCTGTGAAAACCATCATTTCCTGACCGAAGTGCTCAAGGGTGAATGGGGCTATCAAGGCAACGTAATGAGCGACTTCAACTCGGTGCAGGATGCGTTCAAAGGCGCCTGGGCCGGGACTGACATCGACATGCCGTCAGGCCTGCAATTCACCGAAGCCAAGCTGCTGCCTTACCTGTGGAGCGGTCAGCTGACCCAGAACGTCATCGACGACAAGGTCAAGCGCAACCTGCGCGCGCTGGTGAGCTACGGTTTCGACAAGCAACTGAACAAGGCCCAGACACTTGATCATCCGGAATACGGTCAACGTGCGGCGCTGAACATGGCGCGCGAATCCATTGTCCTGCTGCGCAACGAGAAGACCTCGGCGGGCAAGCCCCTGCTGCCGCTGGCACGCGATGCGAAGATTGCCGTGATCGGCGACCTGGCCCTGCAGCCGCCGACTTCGCCATTCGGCACGCCCAACTCGCCACCGAACACCTACGTCACCGAACTTAGCGGCCTGCAGCAGTTGGCCTCGAAGGGCGCGAACGTCGAGTACCTGCGCGAGATGAGCCTCAATCCCAAAGCATCCGTCTGGTATCAGCCGAGCACCGGGCAGAACGGCATCAGCAACACTGGTGTGAAGGCCGAATACTTCTCCAACACCGAGCTGGCCGGTTCTCCTGCCGCGACCCGCGTCGAGCCGGGCGTCAATCTGAGCTGGACCACCAACACCAACACCACCGATAGCGGCGTCACTGCGGTGTCTGGCTTCAACACCACGCCAGGCGCGTTCTCTGCACGCTTCACCTCGAAGATCAAACCGAGCATTTCCGGCGAGCAGGTCTTCAAAGTGCGTGCCGACGGTGCGTTCAAGTTGTGGGTCAACGACGAACTGGTGCTGGAAAACGACGGCACCCAGAAGTCTTTCGACCTGATCAACGCACTGGTCACCTCCGGCAAAACCACGCGACTGCAAGCGGGCAAGGAATACACGGTCAAGCTGGAATACCGTCGCCTGCAAGGCAACTTCACGCCGGTATTGGGCGGCATGGCGGGCGTTCAAATGAGCTGGGCGTCTCTGCGTCCACCGAAGGACCTGTCCAAGTACGATGCTGTGGTGATCGCTGCCGGTACCAATTTCGAGTACGAAGGCGAGTCCAACGACCACGACTATGCGTTGCCTGAGTACCAGTCCGACCTGATCACCTACGCCACCAAGGCCAACCCCAACACCGTGGTGGTCTTGCACAGCGGCGGCGCGCTGGACATGCAGCCGTGGGCGAACAAAGTGGGCGCCAGCCTGCACGCCTGGTTCCCGGGTCAGCAAGGCGGTCAGGCTCTGGCCGAGATTCTCTATGGCAAGGTCAACCCGTCGGGCAAATTGCCGATCACCATCGACAAGAAGATCGAGGACAACCCGAGCTACCCGTCGTACTCCGATCCCAAGCAGTACCTGGGTGACAACGCGCTGACCGAGATGAACTACAGCGAAGGCATCTACCTGGGCTATCGCGGTTATGACAAGAAGCACGCCAAGCCGCTGTATCCGTTCGGCTACGGTCTGTCCTACACCACGTTCGACTACAGCAACCTAAAGCTGTCGACCAACGTGATGGCGCCGGGCAGCACGATTGACGTGAAATTCACCGTCACCAACAGCGGTTCCCAGGCCGGTTTCGAGGTCGCGCAGCTGTACGTTCACCCTGCAAACCCTGCGGTTGACCGTCCTGAGAAAGAGTTGAAGGGCTTCACCAAGGTTTACCTGCAACCGGGCGAAAGCAAGACCGTGAGCATCCCGATCGATTCGCGCTCCCTGGCGTACTACGTCGAGAAAACCGACAGCTGGGATGTCGACGCCGGCAAGTTCAAGATCCTCGTAGGGCCTGATTCCGAGGACCTGCCGCTGGATCGCACCTTGATCACGCTGTTTCCGGAACACCTGACCACCCGCGACAGCAACCCGCTGCCGTCACCACTGCGCAAAGCAGTGCAGGTCAGCACCGCCCAGACCTACTAAGCCGCACCATTCAAGCTCAGGGACGAGCTTGAATATCCGCTTTCAGGCGCCGTAGATAGATATCGAACACGGCCATTACATCCACTTCATCGGGCGCCCGCAGCCACTGGATCTGCAAGCCATCCATCACCGAGAAAATCTCCTGAGCCAGCGCGCTCACCTCAATGTCCTCACGAATTTCTTTCGCCTCGATCAACGCCTTCAGGTGGCCCTGAGCGTGATGATGAGTGATGTGAAAGCGCTCTTTGTACCAGTTGAATGCAGGGTGCAGATTCGACAGGCTCTCCGTGTTCAGCACCATCGCTGCCTGGCACTCCCCGGCACTCTCCACACTGAAGCTCATGCTTTGCTTCAGAAAGCGCACGAACCCCTCCAGCGTCATCTCCATGGTCAGTTCACTGAACCGCGACACCACCCGCTGATCCCTGCGCTCCAGAAGGGCATTGAGCAACGCTTCCTTGTTCGGAAAGTGATGCAGCAGGCCGACGGTGGTGATGCCGGCGAGCTGCGCGACATCCTTCATCGACGCGCTGGAATAACCGTTGCGGGCGAAGATCACTGTCGCCGCGTCGAGCAAGGCGGCACGACGCATTTCACCTTTGGGCGCACGACGCCGTTTCGGCGAGGCCACCTCGGGCGAGTCATTCCCTGATTCGTCGTCTGTCATAACACCTTGTCTCGTTAATTCGGATAAAGCCTGACCGAGCGCGGCAATGGCCTGCTCACGCCACTGCCGGGGCGTCGCCCCGGCGCTGGAAAAACCGTCTGGCGGTCAGGGACGCGATTGTAATCGAAGTCACGGCGATCAATGCGTTACCGGTCAGCATGGCCGGGAACGCACCGGCCGCGCCGAACAGATGAATCCCGCCGAGCACGAACGGCACGGTGCCCAGCGTCGCCCGCAGCCAGGCGAACAGCGCCACCAGCCATGGCCGGCCCAGGGTGACGAACATCGCAATGGCGACAAAGTCCAGCCCGATCAGCGCCCACAGCCCGCCACCGACGTGGCAGAACGCCAGAAAGATTGCTCGCCCGACCCCTTCCATTTCGTAGGTGTCGGCCAGTGGATTGGCCGCCAGCAGCAGCACGCCCCAGACCAGCAGGCCATAGACGATGACCAGCTTGCGGCTGAAACCGATGGCCGAGGCAACGCGAGCGTTGCGCTGGGCGCCGATGTTCTGCCCCAGCACCGGCGCCAGTGCGCTGGGCAGGGAAAAGAACACGCAGTAGGCGAACTGCATGACCCGGTCCATCACCGACATGGCCGCAAGCGCCGAGGTGCCGTAGGCGCCTATGGACGAGACCAGATAGGTCAGCCCCACGGGCGTGGCCAGATTACCGACCATCGCCGGCAAGCCGACCTGCATGACCTTGCGCGTGTGCAGGCGTAGCAGCCGCCAGCGGAGGGAAAACGGCATCGCCAGTTGGGCGCGCAACCAGTAGATGCCTAGTCCGAGGGACACCAGGGCCGACAGCGCATAGGAAATTCCCGCGCCCTCAAGCCCGAGGCCAAAACCGAAAATGAACAGCGGGTCCGCCAGGGCCAGGGTTGCCGCGCCTGACAATACGACGCACAGGGCGCGGCGACTGTCGCCGGCGGTGCGCAGGATCTGCGCCGACATCTGCATGGCAGACTGCAACACGCTGAACGGCAGGGTCAGCCAGATAAAAATTCGCGCGGCTTCGTAGGTACTGGCGTCCGCGCCGAGCCAATGGGTCAGCGGCACCAGCAGCGCCAGTTGCAACGCCGCCGCCGCGCCCGCCGCGATCACCACCATTAGCATCAAGTGCGTGATCAGTCGGGATGACGCTTTCGAGGCGCGATGGCCGATCCGCTCGGACAGCACCGTCGCCGCGGCAATGATCAGTCCGCTGGACACCGCGCTGTTAAGGAAGATCAACACCTTCGCCACCCCTGTCGCGGCGAGCAGCAACGGATCGTGGAGCATCGAGACATAGAGCAGCGTGAAGATGTCCACCAGGAACACCGCGAGCAGGCTCAACGCACTGGTGCTCGACATCACCAACACGTGCCGGGCCACCGAGCCTTCGGTGAAAACAGCGCGCGGTCGGGTCATGAACACTCCAGAAATAAACAGTGGCCGGGTGCGGCAGCAGGTGTGATGCAAGCGCTGCGAGGACAGCGCGCGCACTTTATACGTTTGTGCCCAGCGCCGCCGTATTTCTCGCTGCCAACAGCGCGTGGAAGTCCGAGGTGGTCAGCGGGCGACTGAGGAAATAGCCCTGACCCTCCTCACACTCCACCTCCTTGAGCAACTGCACATGCTCGGCGGTTTCAATGCCCTCGGCCGTGACCGTGAGGGAGAGCGCGCGCCCCAGCCCAACGATGGCCTGCACGATGGAGCGGTCGCCTTCGCTTTCGCTGAGCCGGGTCAGGAAGCTGCGGTCGATTTTCAGCCCGTCGAAGGGGAACGTACGCAGGTAACTCAACGACGAATACCCGGTGCCGAAGTCATCCATGGCGATGCGCACCCCCAGCTGCTTCAGCGTCCGCATGACGTCCAGCGCGCCGACAGCGTCCTCGATCATCACCCCTTCGGTGATTTCCAGTTCGACCCGCGACGGTTCGATGCCGGTGGCCTTGAGGGCGAACTGAATCCGCGCCGGCAGGTTGCCGCGCTTGAACTCGGCAGGCGACAGGTTGATGGAAATGAACAGCTGTTTCGGCCAGCGCGCGGCTTCGCTGCATGCCTGGGTCATGACCCAGTCGCTGAGGGGGATGATCAATCCGCTTTCTTCGGCGATGGGAATGAAGGTGTCCGGCGGAATCAGGCCGCGCTGCGGGTGCTGCCAACGCACCAGCGCTTCGGCGCCGACCATTTCGCCATCGGCAATGCGAAAGCGTGGCTGGAAATGCAGACGCAGCTCGTTGTGTTTGATCGCGTAGCGCAAGTCGCTCTCAAGACGGCGGCGTTCGATGATCCTGGCGTTCATGTCGCCTGCGTAGAACCGCCAGGTGCCACGGCCGCCGGCCTTGGCCTCATACAGCGCGATGTCCGCGTACCGCAGCAGTTCGGCAGCTTCGCGGGCATCGGTGGGCGCCATGGCGATACCAATGCTGGCGCTGACGAAAATCTCCTGGTCGTCGATCAGCACCGGGCGTTCGATGGACTCGATCAGCCGCCGGCACAGTGATTCGACTTCGTCCTGAGTCTGGGCCTCGCTGAGGATCAGCACGAATTCGTCACCGCCGACCCGCGCGACCAGATCGCCATGGCGTACGCAATCAGACAGCCGACTGGACACGTCATTGAGCACCCGATCGCCGGCGGCGTGGCCGAGCAGGTCATTCACCGGCTTGAAGCGGTCAAGGTCGATGCTCAGCATCACCAGTGGCGAGTCGAGTGTCGGCAGCGCTTTCAGTTTGCCATCGAGAAACTCCTGCAACCGGACCCGATTGGGCAGCCCGGTCAGGGAGTCGTGCTGGGAGAGAAATTCGATGCGTCGACGGGCTTCCACTTCCTCAGTGACATCGGTTGCGGTGCCGCGGAAGCCTCCTGCGACCATAGCCCGCGCCGAGAGACGGCTGATGCGTTCGCGGCCGCAGGTCTCCAGATAGCGGCACTGGATGGTGATGTCAGGGCGACGGTTAGGGATCGCCAGCCACTGGGACACCTGACCGAGTTCGGTTTGCAGCAGGTCGTCCATCAGGGCACCGATCTACTGTGTACGGTGCAGGCCAGTCACGCTTTCGAAGCGGTCAGAGAGGTAAGTGAACCGGCCTTCGCTGTCGATTTCCCAGACCCAGTCCGAACTGGCCTCCACCACGTCACGAAAGCGCGCTTCACTGGTGGCGAGCGCGCTCTCGCTTTTCTGCAGGGACGCATAGCTGTCGTCAAGGGACAGCGCGGCAGCAGTGGTGCGTCGCAAAATCGCCCAGGTCATCAGGCACACCAGCGCGGCGGCCAGCCCGATCAGTGGCAGACCGAGGGCCAGCAACCGCTGCCCCGGCGCGGGCGGCGTCCAGTGCAAAGCACCCGCAGCCCCGCCTTCACCCAGCGGGAAGATCGACACTTGCTGGCGCTCGTCCGGCGTGGCGACGTGCAGCCCCTCCACGCCGTACTCCTTGCCCAGAACGGCCAGCTTGGCGTCGTCCAGCACGTCGACAAAGATCAACACCGAGTGCACCCGGTCGTCCGCGCTGACGCTTGGGTCGGTGCCGGGCGTGATGGCGGCTGCGGCGACGAGCGCGGGTGTACCGTTCAGGTCGATGAAAGCGGTGAACGGGGTTTCTGTCTCGGCACCCTCCCGAGCCCTGGCCAGCAGCAGGTCCTTGGCAGGGCCCAGCCACGGCTCGGCATCGGCCTTTTCCAGTTCGCCTTCAACCACGGCATACACCGTGCGATCGGCGTCATTAATGACAAACACGCCTTGAAACCCGAAATCGCTGTACAGCGTCGATCCGATGTTCTGACGGACAAATGCCCAGTCGGGGTCGACCTTCAGATGCAGATAGCGGTAGGCATCGCCCCAGAAGGCGTAGTCCTTGACCGTGACGGTCAGGGTTTTCTGCAGGGAGCGCATCGCTTTTTCGGTATAGAACGCGCTTTCGAGTTCCTCGGTGTGATCAAGGTCATGGGCGAGGAACATCAACAAGTAAGCGGCCAGCAGAAACACGCCTGCCAGCAGGAACACAAACTTGAACAACGAGCCCCGCGCCAAGGCCACGGTAGAGGGCGTGGCGGGCTTGATGACATCGGGGTTGGGCTGATAGGACATGGATTTCCGCAAACTGAAGACCGGTGGGCTGCTTACGGCTGTATCGGCGGCGGTGTGGCAATGTTGAGCTGCACCTGAGCGCGCAGGCTGTCGTTGTCCTCGCTCAAAACCGCAAGCCGTTGATTGGCCTGCGCCCATTGCTCATTGGCCAATGCCAGCGCTTTCGCCAGGGATTTACTTTCCGCTTTTATGGCCGCCAGTTGCTCTTGCAGCTGCTCACGGGCGCCGTCGGCTTTCGCGGTGGCCATTTGGGCAGTGCGAAGTTCCGCAGCGAGGCGCTGCGCCTGGTCTTGCTGATCCGTGAGCACCCGCGCCTGTTGGCGCAACTCGCCGAGCAGGCGCTCGTTGTCGCGGTTCAGGCGCGTGGATTCATCCTGCTTGATGATCAGCGTCTCCTGGAGTTTTCGTTGCTCAAGCTGAATCTGCTGAAGCTGGGCGTCGTGACGACGCTGATCCTGCTCGCGCTGTTCCTTGATGGCCTCGCGGTAGTGCTCCAGCGCCGCCCGGGCGTGCACATGCTTTTCTTCGAGGGACTGAATTTGCACGTCCCTGTCCCGTATCCGCACCTCAAGGTCCTGGCACTGCTGACTGAGACCGGCATTTCGCGTCAGTTCCGATTGCCAGGAGGAGTGCGTGGTGTGCAGTTGGGCGCCCTGTTCGGTCAACGCGGAGTGCTGTGATTCGCACTGGTGGCGGGCTGACCTCAGCTCCGACTCAAGGGTTTCCAGTCGAGCTTCCCAGGCCTCCCGCTGGCGATCAAAGTCAGCTTGCGCCTGGGCAACGACCTCCGCGCCCTCCTGCGTCAGCCGGTCAAGCACGCTTTCAACCAGCGCCTTCAGCTCCCCACTCATGCGCTCCCGCGACGACACCTCGGCCGGCGCCTGGACGTCCAGTTCCTTCAAGTACCGGGCAATGGTGGTTTTCGACCCGGTGTTACCCAGTTCCACCCGTACTGCGTCGATGCTCGGGTAAGCGCCCTTGCTCAGCAACGCCTGTCGCGCGCGCTCTACCACCGCCTTGTTGATGCCTCCGCGTGCCATTTCCACTCCTACAGTTTCGTACCGTGTTACGTAACACGTTATTACAGGCCACGTTATCAGCTAAAACGTTGTGTGGAAATGTTTCTTCCAACAGCCGATAATAGTACTTTATCGCCTCTCATACGTTTAAGCGGCGACCAAAGCCAGCAAAGCGCCTGTGTCACGCCGATCGAGGGATATATGGAAAAAGCAGATCGATACCTGTCAGCAGGCACCCGAGCCAACACACGTCGCAGCTATCGGGCCGCGATCGAGCATTTCGAAGTGGCCTGGGGCGGTTACCTGCCCACCACGGGCGATGGCATCGTGCGTTATCTCGCCGAGTACGCGGACAAGCACGCCATCAGCACGCTGAAGCAGCGTCTGGCGGCCCTCGCCCAATGGCACGTCACCCAGGGATTCCCGGACCCGACCAAAACGCCCACCGTACGGCAACTGCTCAAAGGCATCCGCGTCGTGCATCCGGCGCAGGCCAAACAGGCGGCACCGTTGCTGTTGCGCCACCTTGAGCAAGCGGTCGCCTGGCTGGAGAACGAGGCCGACGCCGCCTGGCAGCGCGGCGATCACAAGACGCTGATGCGCCATCGACGCTCCATCGCCCTGGTGTTGATCGGTTTCTGGCGAGGGTTTCGCGGCGATGAGCTGGCCAGGCTGGACATCGGCAACACCCAGGCGCAGGCCGGCGAAGGCATCAGCTTTTACCTGCCGTACAGCAAAGGTGATCGCCAGCATGAGGGCGCCACGTTCCGCACCCCGGCGCTGAAGACACTCTGCCCGGTCAATGCCTATATCAACTGGATCACCGTGGCCGGCCTGACTCAGGGGCCAGTGTTCCGGCGGATCGACCGCTGGGGCAACTTGTCCGTAGAGGCAATCAATTCACACAGCCTGGTGCCGATGTTGGGGCGCATCTTCAAAGACGCCGGTTTGCCCGACGACCTTTACAGCAGCCACTCCATGCGCCGAGGATTTGCAACTTGGGCGTCTGGCAACGGCTGGGATATTAAAAGCCTGATGAATTACGTCGGCTGGAAAGACATTAAGTCGGCCTTGCGGTATGTAGACCCCACCACCTCGTTTGGCGGACTGGCATTGAAACCCGCATTGAACCCGGCCGTGCAGCCTGCAGCGCTGGCTCAACTCTGATCGGCTCACATGTTTTAAAGCAACCTGAGGCCCAGCCGTCGACAACCCTGGAGTTAAGTCAGAAAAGTTTGCTGTTAGTGCTGGCATCCATGCGCCCACTCGCACTACAGTGTCTACGGTTACACCAGTAACCACCGTGCGCTCCAATGTTCGCCAGTGCTAACGCCGCACGTCAGTATCAACAAACCGAAACATGGAGTTCCAATGTCAAAACTTGCTGAATACCGCCAGCTTGAACGTCACCTTGCCGACCAGCTCGCTGCCCTCGAAGCCATGAAAGGTGATAAAGGCCTGGAACAGGAAATCGAATTCGAAGGCAAATTGCGTACGCTGCTCGGCGAATACAACAAGAGCCTGAAAGACATTATTTCGATCCTGGATCACCCAACCGGATCCAAGCAGGGCAAGCACACCAGCGCGCCCGAGAAGACCACTCGCAAAGCCCGCGCCGTTAAAGTCTACAAAAACCCGCACACCGGTGAAGTCGTCGAGACCAAAGGTGGCAATCACAAAACCTTGAAAGAATGGAAAGCCGAACACGGTTCCGACACGGTCGAATCCTGGGTTTCCTGATCGGCCTGTCAACGGGGAACGGGATATAAACCGTCGCTCCGTTGCTCTCCCGATGCTCGCGCCCGTTGCGCGGCATCGGTGACTGGATGATCGCACTCTCGTTAGTCTGCAATTGCCAATCGCGCAATTGAATCGTTCGAACCTATACACCTCATATATAAGCCCGGCATTCGCCAGGGCTTCGCGTGTACTGTCTGCTGGAGTACTCCCGTGAAGAACATAGTGGCTGGCGTGCTGAATGTTTCCTATCGCGACATGGGCCCTGGCGATGGCCCTGTAGTCGTATTGCTCCACGGATTTCCCTATGACATTCACGCATACAACGAAGTGTCGGCGCGGCTTGTCCAGGCGGGCTGTCGCTGCATCGTGCCTTACCTGAGGGGGTACGGCCCAACCCGCTTTCTCGATGCAGCCACGCCCCGTTCGGGCGAACAGGCGGCACTGGGGGCAGACCTGCTGGCGCTGCTGGATGCGTTGAATATCCCGAAAGCGATTCTTGCCGGTTATGACTGGGGCGGGCGCGCCGCGTGTGTGGTAGCCGCGCTGTGGCCGGAACGGGTGACGGGGCTGGTCAGTTGCGACCCTGGCTACAACATTCAAGACATTGCCTCGGCAAACACCCCGGCATCGCCCGAAACCGAGCGACGCCTGTGGTACCAGTTTTACCTCCACGGTGAACGCGGCCGCGCGGGCCTTGCGGCCAATCGGGCCGAGTTCTGTCGGTTGCTGTGGAAGCTCTGGTCTCCGACTTGGCCATTCGCAGAATCCACTTTCACGCATACCGCGCAGTCGTTCGAAAACCCAGACTTTGTTGACGTCGTGGTGCACTCCTATCGCCATCGCTATGGACTGGCACCGAGCGATCCCGGCTATAGCTTTATTCAGGAGCGGCTTGCGCAAAAGCCACAGATCACAGTGCCAACCGTGATTTTGGCGGGGGCAGACGATGGGGTCTCATCGAAACGCGATGAACGTTCTGCGCTGAAGGGCTTTGCAGGGCCAGTACGACGGCTGGTGATAGCGGGAGTGGGCCACAATGTGCCGCAAGAAGCGCCGGCAGAATTTACCGATGCGATATTAAGCCTGCTTATCAAAGAATGAGTACAGCTAGCCCGAACGTCTGGTGATTCAGGACTGCTCGGCGTCGCTTAACTCAACGGCCGACTTGGCCGCTTCAACTTCATCCTCAAAATACAGTTCGGCGCCCTGATCATCTTTGACGCGGAAGACAGCAGTCGCACCCGACTGCCGATGTTCGAGCGGAATATCTTCACCTTCCAGTCTGACAACGGCCACAGCCATTATGATTCTCCTGTAAGCAATACTGACAGCAATCAGACCCGCTCACGCGGGAACCCCTTCACATCTACTATCAGCTTTATGGTTCAAGGACGCCGCTCATCACGCACGGTGTTCAGCGTACGACCGAGATTGAGGGTGTATCGGTGACGCGCTAAACATCTGTGCACTGTGAACAGTGACAGGCAGCGGGCGATACTCAAGATCGATCAGGCGAACGCCGTTGATCAGGGGCTGCTCACGCGGCAATGCGCCAAATGCCGTGGCCAGCACAATCTGCTCGGGGTCAAACAGCACAATGGTTTCTCCGCTGTCCGCATCCATATACAGCGAGTACGGACAGGGGACATCCGGACAGACGTGATGACGAAGTTCGTTCAACACGCGCAAGCGGCGGTAGACAACGGTGCCTTCGCCCAACGATCTGCTGTACCAGGTATTCATTGCACTGCCCATCTCGTAAGCGTTATCAGTATCGACCCTGGGCTGAATCGATTCGTTCAACGGCAATGACGATGGACTGGGAGAACGTCACAGGCGAGCTTGAAACAGGGCGTGGATCTTGTCGATGACCTGGTCGATATCAAATGGCTTTTCAATCACTTCGTCAAACAGGTCTGGCCGCTCGGCCCCCATGTAAGCCTGAGCGCCACTCATGAGCATGATAGGCGTCGACGTGTGCATCTCGCGGGCCTTGATGCTCTCGGCGAGTTCCAGACCGGTCATGCCCGGCATCATGAAATCGGTGATTATCAGGTCGGGCCGCTCGCGGTCGAGAATGTCCAGCGCCTTGTGCCCGCTGCCGGCCACCACCGTCTGAAAGCCCTCGTCCTCCAGTGCGAAGCTGAGGATATCGGCAATCAGGTATTCGTCATCAATGATCAGAATGGTCGGCATCAGATGAGCACGTCCCACACTGTCGCGAGGGTCAGGCGCCTGCGTGAACAACTCACTGGTAGTGACCACCCCCACGTTGCGAATCGCATATCTCAGACCTTCTTCATGGTGATTCCAGCGTTGCTCATCACGACTTCAAGTGGCGAGGGATCGTAGGCATTGTCTCTGATCTTCAGAATCGAAACCTGCCGTTGAAGTTCAGTCCGATGCTGTACGAACTGGACGAGCAGCAGGTTATCCACCACGCCGGAGATGTCTGGTGCAGAAAGGCTCACGGGGTGGTCGAACCATCGCTGCGCTTCCCAGGACGCCATCACCGTCACGCCGCGGGCGCGAAGTTCGCTGAGCAAGGCGTCAAGCACGTCTGGCACCCGACTCTGATCGGCGGCCGCCCGGCCCAGGGCGTTGAGGCTGTCGATGAACACGCGCTTGATCTGTAGTCGCTCTACCCTGTCGAGCAAGTCGTAACAGACGCGATCAATCAGACCTGCCGAGGCCGGGGACCAGACGATGTGCACCGCGTCCGACGCTTGCCGTGCCGCGAAGTCCACGCCGAGAGAACGCGCTTTGCTCATCGCCCGTTGCGGCGACTCGTGAAAACCCAAGTAAAGCCCTGGTTCCTCTGCGCAACAGCCGCCCAGAAACTGGATGCCCAGTGAAGTCTTGCCGGCCCCTGAAGGCCCCATGATCAGCGTGACCGAAGACCGGACCAGACCGCCCCCGATGTGGGCGTCCAGCCCCTTGATGCCGCTGCTCAGAATGGCGTGGGGGTATTCGGGCATGGCGTCGCGTCGGGTCAGCATGCATTCGAGACGCGGGTAAATGGAAATGCCCTGCTCGTTGATTTCGAATTCATGAGCGCCCGGGATCGCGCCGCTGCCCCGCGTCTTGCGCATCTTGATCCGACGTACCGTGCTCGACCCGATCGTGTCTTCGCCCATCTCGATCACGCCGTCGACCATGGTGTGCTCGGGACTGCCATCGTCCAGTTGCGAGCTGGTCAGGAACAGCACCGTGCAGCCGGCGAAGGCGGCGTGCCCCTGCAGCTCGGAGATGAATTGTTTGGTGTCCAGAGGCGTTTCTGCCCTGGAGCGCGCGTTGAGCAGACCGTCCAGAATCAACAGACTGGAATGCTGGCGGGTGATCTCGCGGCGCAGCAACTTCACGACTTCGTCCAGACCATCGTTCTCAAGGGTGTCGAACGCGCTGACGAACTGGATGCTCTGGCCCACCGCCGCGCGATCAAAGAAGCTCAGGGTGGAGAGGAAGTGAAACAGGCGGTCATGGGGTTCGGCGAGCAACGTTGCGAACAGCACGCGGCCGTTTTGCCTGACATGGTTGAACCCCAACTGGTTGGCAAGGATTGTCTTGCCCGACCCCGGGCGCCCTTGAATGATGTACGAGGCGCCGGCAACGAGGCCTCCTTTGAGCAGTGCGTCGAAGCCCTTGATCCCGCTTTCAAGGCGTTTTAGCTGATTCAAATCCGCTCCCTTTCCCGATGTGCATCAGGCCTGAAAATACGCATTGCTCACGCGCGAAGGCCGATACAGTGGCGGGTAATCGCGGATCAGTCCAGCGTGTCGCAATGCGGCCGATTGCGGGAGGTGCCGCTGCTGATTCGGGATCCCGTTCCGCGCCCTCGACAGGCACAAAAAAAGCCCGCTTTCGCGGGCAAAACCGATGGAGTCATAGGGGATGAAGCAGTCCAGCCCGCAAGCGCTGCTGTGAAATAGCCACAGAAACGCCGGGGCTCAATGAAGTCTGTCTACCCCTTTCACGGATTTCGGCAAGAGTCCGGCTTTGAATTGCTGAACGAACAACGCCGTTCTGAATCCACGCCCCAGCGTCGCTGCTTCCGCTTCAAAGCGAACCAAACATGAAGTGAAATCCGGCTGGGCTTTATCGCTGAACAATTCGCTGACTCCATTGAGCGTCGAATCTTCTAATAAACGGCTCATTAGAATTCTCCATGCTGTACGCGGTTGTGATCACGTAGACCGGAGGGCCGGCTGTGCACCGGCCCTACCCTCAAGGTTTACTCAGCTTTGCCCTGTGCCAGACCTGATCCGAGATCAGCACCGGTCATCGGGTCAGCGTCCAGGTCAGACTTCAGGCGCTCCTTCATCATAGTCAGGGTGACCGAATCGTCTTCGCTCAACGTGACCGAAGCGGTGCCATCACCACCGTCTACTGCCGGCTTGGGATTCTCGACGTATTCGAAATCAGCGTCGCTGTTCCACGGCCCGCGTACGTTCGGCTCGCCGTTGGACATACTGAAGTAAGTCCGGGAGAACTCTGGCATGCCTGGCAGCTTGCCTTGCGGGAAGTTAGGCTGGATCGAGTGCAGCGCTTTCTCGAAGGAAATCTGATGCGCGATTTCACGGGTCATCAGGAAGCCCAGCGCGTCCTTGATGCCTGGATCGGTGGTCACGTTCATCAGGCGCTCGTAGACAATCTTCGCCCGTGCTTCAGCAGCGATGTTCGAACGGAAGTCCGCCGTCGGTTCACCGATGGTGTCGATGTAGGCCGCAGTCCATGGCACACCGGCGGAGTTGACCAGCGGCGCACCGCCGCCGTAAAGCAGGCTGGTGATGTGTGAATCATTGCCGGCACCGTTGATGTCACGGTACAACTCGCCTTCGGCTTGCACGCCTTCGGCCAGTTTGCCCTTGGCGCCTTTGTTGAGCATCACGATGATCGAGCCAATAATCTCAAGGTGGCTCAGCTCCTCGGTCGCGATGTCCAGCAACAGATCCTTACGACCTGGATCTTCTTCGGCCAACGCTTGGGTGAAGTAACGGGTGGCCGCGGCCAGCTCGCCCTGGGCGCCGCCAAACTGCTCCAGGAGCAAATTGGCCAGACCCGGATTAGGCTCCGCGACGCGAACGGTGTATTGAAGACGCTTATTGTGCAGGAACATAGTGTCACTCCCTTCTCAGGCTAATTCGTATCAGGGTTTTTAACGACAAGTTCATGTTTCGATTACAGCGATCGGTCAACTAAGCAGAACGCACAGATATAAAGAGAGGTGCCTGAAGCTCGAATTCAGGAAAGCGAAGATGGACCCGACAAGTGGTTTGGCGCGAAAAGTTTAATAACGGTCGATTGTGTTCCGACAGGCGGCGTGTTGATTTCTTGAAGGCTCCGCCAACCTTGGAGGGGTGACCGCAATCGACCTGCAGCAGCGCAGAGCAGTGCAAAACCGACGGCATTGCACCGTCGATTTCTCCGTGTTTTTTTTGCGAGACCCTTCGGTGACCAGCGCAGTTTGATTTCAGCGGGTAACGGCGCCCTTAGGGCCACTGGCAATGAGTGCCGCACCACACGCGGTTTTCATGCCGTCCAGCGCAACGGGGATTCCATCCACCGCGTACGTGCTGCTGCCTTCGGCGATGGGGAAAATACCTTTGCATAACGGGCAACTGACGTTGTGTCCTACACCGGCGATGGGCTTGCCGTTGAGGTCGGTGTGCGAAAAGGCCTGAAGCACAACGCCGCCGTGAGTAGTGAGATCGCCTAGGCGGATGATGTCTTTCATAGTTGTGAAGACTCTCGGTTAGTTTGATTGAGTAATTATCTGTCTACGGTGATTGGTTATAAGCTGCTCAGCACTGCCAACTATCTCGTAGTACCCCTGACTGTAGATATCGTCTTGATATCTCGACTGCAACCCCAGCAGCGCGTTAGCGCTGCTGCTTTTAGTAAGGCACGAAGGTACCTCCGCAGCTCACCCGGCAACGACCCCTTGGCCATCCAAGTCCTAGTCGATCAGCCTTCAAGCGGCCAAAGCAATTCCAGGGTCGAATGGCTTGTTGCTCTTAAGCACACCATAGATCAGGTGCAACATCTTGCGCATCACTGCACAGATAACTTGCTTGGGAGCCTTTCCGTTCGCCTTCAATCTCTTGGCGAATTCTCTCAGCACCTCATTGTGTTGAATTCCTACGATCGCGGGCATGTAAAGACCGCCCCTGAGCCGCGACGACCCGGTTCGGCTTATGCGGGTTGGACCCACGTAGCCTCCAGAGCGGTCCTGTCGGGGCGATAATCCAGCGAAGGCAGAGAGCTTTTTCGGCCCCTCGTAATCCAGAGGGTCTCCCAGTTCCGCGAGGATCAGCGCGGCAGTTTTCTCGCCTAGACCATTGATGGAGGTCATCAACTCGCTCTTGCCGCGCAGGTCAGGATCATCGTCGATGTGCTGCTTGATCGCTTTTTCGGTTTCGGTGATTTCTTCCGAGACATGAGCAATCACCGATTCGATCGACGTTACGACGTTCGGGCTGGCAACTTCCAAGCGGTTTTTCTCCATCTGACGGATCTCGTTGAGATCTTCCAGACGGCGGACCAACGCCCTCAGGCGGCGCCGCGACTGTGGCTCAGGCACCCAAAGCCTTAGCTTGCGATGCTTCTGCATGGCGAAATCGGAGATGAGTTTGGCATCAGTCTTGTCAGTCTTGTTGCGTGACAACTCCGACTTGGCATGAGCGGCGGTGGTGGCAGGGTTCGCGATATGAAGCCGATATCCCTTTTGGAAAAGGAAATCTGCCAGCGCTTCGTGGTAGTTACCCGTGGCCTCAATGACAATCAGCGCATCGGCGGTGGCATGCTTCTGGAGCCAGGACTCGAACTCGGCAAATCCCTTGGCATCATTGCTCAACTTGCCCTTGGTGCGGTGTTTGCCATTTTCCAACGGCGTCGCAACATCAAAAGTATTCTTGGCCATGTCAACGCCAACGAATGCAGACATGCTGTTCTCCTTTTCAACTGAAGATCAATCATCGCGTCACTCGGCTTCGACCTTGTAAATGCGAGCTCACAGCGTGGCTCTAGATATCGTACGAGCTCAATGAGTGAGGTTGGAAAGGCGGAGAATGGATCTACTTCGCAGGCTATAACGCCACTAGGAGCCGGTCGTCTTCACGCCTTTCCCTCGATGATCAGTCGAGAACTTTACCTTCTGAGAAGACAAAGTCGAGATACAAGGAGCCGGCTTGCTGGCGAACGCGTTGTATCAGCCAACGTGATCCTAGGGCGTCTTACGGCCAGGACGATTAACTCGCAAGCGGCGTCTTGGAACGTTGACAATCGAATTACCAACTTCCATAAGGAACGCCGTGCCGGTCTATCCAGGCTTGCGCCGCTGGACTGGGTGCTCGGTAAAACAACCCTTTTCCGTCTTGGTTGGGGCCGAGGGGCTCGACTTTGGCTTGGTAGCGGCCGACCTCCTTGAAACCCAGACAGGGCCCACCGGCCCAAACTTTCACGATACCTCCCGGAGCCATTCCCAACGTAATCGCGAAACGGTAGTCGTCTATCCATTCTTTTGAGCCACGGCAGTAGACGCGCTCTGGCCTAACCATCTCATCGCGTACCCACTGCGGTATTCGGATGCTGATTTTGTAAGCCTGAGGCTCCACTAGTGACTGCCAGCGCAGAAGGAGTTGGTCTGGTAAGTCGACGTTGTTGATGGGTTTGCCACCAGATGTGCCCTTGTGCCAGCCCTCGGGCTTTCGCGTGTAACCGGCGACCCCGGCATGTACGTTAAAAAAAACGTATCCCCGCTGATCGAGCACATCGACGCTTTCCACCCACACTTCCATGTGTTTGGGCGCGGCGAAGCCGATATACCACGCCGGATATGGCAGCTTGACAGGTGGGGGTACTGAGCCACCCGTGGCACAGGCACTCAGGCTGAGTAGGAATCCGACTGCAAAACCCAGGCACCTCATTCCGGATAACCTTCTTGCGGACTGTTGAGGTGCACGTTCCTGCGATTCAGCGGCGCCGGTTTGCTGAATAGAAAGGGACCCTCAGGGGTCCAGTGCGCGGACAGGTGGATGTAACGTGCCCGGAGTAGTGCCTCTTGCGCAGGGTCAAGTCGCACGAGCCGGTCGGTCATTACCTGCTGCAAGATTCGCTTGGAGATTGGCATGAGTTCATCTGGTAACTTGAAGCGTTTATCCGTATCGGTAATGACGTCGAATGGCACTCCATGACGCACACCCAGCTCGCGCATCACACGCAGTGCAATCAAGCTCAGTTCACCATGCACGGGGCGTTCGAGCAGCACGGTTATCCAGTAGTGCTCCATGGCCGACGCAGCTTTGCCGCGAGGGTTAGTTGCTGCAGGCCAGGCTCTCACCGCAATGTAGCCATCGCGGGCCACGCCTGATTCGCGCAATACGTTGGCGTCCGCCTCTGCACGGGCCCAGGCGGTGTGGGATTCAGGTCTTTGACCGGTCGGAACGCTGGCCTTGCTGGGCTGCGTCATCCACAATTTTTCTCGTGCTCGTGAGAGATAGCCCCCGCCGACATCGGAATACCCGCCGCAGTGGGTTCTGAGACGTTCATCTGTGCGGTGGCGCGATGGGTGCGAGGCCGCAGCAGCGTTACCAACTGCCATAGGGAATGCCGTGTTGTTCTACGTAAGCTTTGTTCTCCGGTTCGAGCGGGATGTACTTGCCTTTGCTTGCGCCACGGTAGGGGCCGAGCGGTTCGACTTTAGCTTGGTAGCGACCGACTTCTTTAAAGTCCAGGCACGATCCGCCTAGCCACACTTTTACAATTCCGCCGGGCGCCATGCCTAGCGTGATTGTCTCTCGATAGTCTTTCTTCCACTCGGCTGCCCATCGACAAAACGCTCGCTCTGGCCGAATCATCTCTTCGCGTACCCACTGGGGTATTTGTATTTTGATCTTGTAAGCCTGAGGCTCTACCAGTGACTGCCAACGCAGGAAAATCTGGTCGGGTAGATCGACGTTATTTATAGGTTTTCCTCCCGACACCCCTTGGTGCCAACCCTCGACTTTCCCTGTATAACTCGCGACGCCGCCGTGCACCCTGAAGAAAGCGAGTCCACGCGTATCCAGAACATCGACGGTTTCCACCCAGACTTCCATGTGCTTGGGTGCAGCGAAACCTATGTACCAGGCCGGATACGGCAGCTTGGGGGCTGGTGGTAATCTTGGCCCACTCGCGCAGGCACTGAGATTGATCAATAAACCAACCGCAAATATCAGATGCCTCATTCGGGGTAACCTTCTTGCGGACGGTTGAGATGCACATTCCTACGATTAAGTGGTGCCGGTTTGCTGAATAGGAAGGGACCCTCAGGGGTCCAGTGCGCGGACAGGTGGATGTAACGCGCTCGGAGTAATTTCTGTTGCGCAGGTTCAAGTCGTACAAGCCGGTCTGTCATTACCTGCTGCAAGATTCGCTTCGAGATTGGCACGAGTTCATCGGGCAACATGAATCGTTTATCCGTATTGGTGATTACGTCGAATGGAACGCCGTGACGTATCCCCAGCTCACGCATGACACGCAATGCAATCAGGCTCAGTTCGCCATGCACGGGGCGTTCGAGCAGCACGGTTATCCAGTAGTGCTCCATGGCCGACGCAGCTTTGCCGCTAGGGTTAGTTGCTGCAGGCCAGGCTTTCACCGCAATGTAGCCATCGCGAGCGACGCCTGATTCGCGCAAGGCTTTGGCGTCTGCCTCTGCACGGGCCCAGGCCGCGTGGGACTCAACCCTTTGGCCGGCCGGAACGCTGGCCTTGCAGGGCTGCGTCATCCACAACTTTTCTCGTGCTCGTGAGAGATAGCCCCCGCCGACATCGGAATACTCGCCGCAGTGGGTTCTGAGACGTTCATCTGTGCGGTGGCGCGATGGGTGCGAGGCCGCAGCAGCGTTACCAACTGCCATAGGGAATTCCGTGCTGGTCGACGTAGGCTTTGTTTTCAGGTTCGAGTGGGATGTACTTGCCCTTGCTTGCGCCACGGTATGGGCCGAGCAGCTCGACCTTAGCTTGGTAACGGCCGACTTCCTTGAAATCCAAACAAGATCCCCCTACCAACACTTTGACGATTCCGCCGGGTGCCATGCCCAGCGTGATCGTCTCCCGATAGTCTGTTTTCCATTGCTGATTCCACTGGCAAAGAACACGCTCTGGCCTAACCATCTCATCACGGACCCATTGCGGTATCCGGATGCTGATTTTGTAAGCCTGAGGCTCCACAAGTGACTGCCAGCGTAGAAGGAGTTGGTCCGGCAAGTCGACGTTGGTGATGGGTTTTCCCCCGGATGTGCCCTTATGCCAACCCCTAGGCTTACGCGTGTAGCCGGCGACTCCGGCATGCACATTGAAGAAAACGTATCCTCGCTGATCAAGCACATCGACGCTTTCCACCCACACTTCCATGTGCTTGGGTGCGGCAAAGCCTACGTACCACGCTGGATATGGCAGCTTGACAGGTGGAGGTACTGACCCTCCCGTTGCGCAGGCACTTAGGCTGATGAGCAATCCCGCTGCGAAGACCAAACGCTTCATTCTGGATACCCCTTTTGCGGGCGGTTGAGATGCACATTCCTACGATTGAGTGGTGCCGGTTTGCTGAAAAGAAAGGGGCCCTCCGGGGTCCAATGCGCGGAAATGTGGATGTAGCGTGCTCGTAGCAATGCCTCTTGCGCGGGTTCAAGTCTTACGAGCCGATCCGCCATGACCTGCTGCAAGATTCGCTCGGCGATGGACTTGAGTTCACCCGGCAGTGTCAGTTCAGGCCGCTCCTCCAGACCTTTGAAGGGAACGCCGTGACGCATCCCCAGCTCTCGCATGACGCGCAGTGCAATCAAGCTCAGTTCGCCATGCACGGGGCGTTCGAGCAGTACGGTTATCCAGTAGTCCTCCATGACCGACGCGGCTTTGCCGCGAGGGTTAGTTGCTGCGGGCCAGGCTTTCACCGCAACGTAGCCGTCGCGAGCCACGCCTGATTCGCGCAATGCCTTGGCGTCGGCCTCTGCACGGGCCCAAGCCGCGTGGAACTCAACCCTTTGGCCGGTCGGAACGCTGGCCTTGCAGGGCTGCGTCATCCACAACTTTTCTCGTGCTCGTGGGAGATAGCCCCCGCCGACATCGGAGTGAGCGCCCGGCAGGCCTATCTGGAGGTGCGTGTGGTGTACGTTCTTGAGAGAAAAGTCGGCTCGATATTCATTGAGGGCATGCAACTGAATGACCTGTCTGGCGCAATCGGGAGGAAGATAAAGATTAACGCCGCGATTGATGTCATCGCCGGGACTGAAGTCGCCGCTCAAGGGGGTCGAGATTGCGGCCACCGTATCGAACAAACCGACCAGGTTTATGCAGGTGTCGGATGCGGGATCGAAGCTTTTTAAAAGGCCGGGTCGGCCACCTCTTAGCAAATCTGCAAATACACCGCGCTGAGGTTTAAGCAGTTCGTTAGTGCAATGACGTGCGGCAGCCGCCCCGCGGCTGAAACCGACGATGTCGAACTCGATGCGTTTAACAATGGCATTGGGGTTAGCTTGAAAAAAACGTTCAAACTGTTTAGCAGCAATTGCGGGCGCCTGTCTCACCCGAGCAACCACCCCTGTCTCTCCTTGCCCTAAAGCTTGCCCAATCAGCACGTCATCTTTGCCACCGCTACGGGTACCAATTCCTTCGATGTATGCCCTGATGTAACCGATTTCCGCGTCTTTACTGACTGGCGTCGCGGTGTTATCCGGATACAAGTCATACAAATACGCCACGTTACTCGGTGCATTCCCGTAACTGTTATTCGGCGCGCTGTTAAACGCACTCCCGTCAAACTCCCCAAACCCATACTGCTTGCACGTCGCCGCAATGCTCTCAAGCTCTTCGCGACTGAAACTGTCCAAATCCGATTGTCGACATTGCGCGGTCGCCGCCGCATTGCTCTGATTATTCCCGGTCCCGTCAAAGAACAACCCGATGCGCAGCGTGATGCCTTCGGTGATTTCCTCTTCCTCTTCTTCCTCCTCCGGTTCAGGTGCGGGACGCGGCGTCAGCCACTCTTCAGGCTGCGGAAAGTCGATCGCGATGTTTCCAGGCAACATCGTGTGGACGGGCATGGTTCTGCCGTCCTTGTCGGTCACGCCGTTGAACACTTCGCCGTTCTGCGTGGTGATCCGGTAACGGACAAAGCGTGCGGCGGCCTGTTGCGCGTCGACCAGGGTGTACCCCGCCCCATAGCCATAAGGTATTGGCGTCACCGGTGTCGTCAGCGTGGTGGCACCGCCCTTTAGCACGTAAACGGCACGGTGATAGATGTTGCCGGGCGCCCCCAGCTCGATCTCGCCATCCTTGATACGGATGAATGCGCCACCGCAATTCAGGAGGAGCTCTTCCGGGGCGCTGATTTCGATCCGGCCGGCGAGGCTTTCAATCTTGATGCCGTCTTGGGCAAGCGCGTGCAGTGCGGCACTTTGGGCATGAATCTGAACGTCGCCCTGAACCGCTTTTACTTGCAGACCCTTGGTGACGGCGCACAGGCTGATCGCGCCTTCGGCGGTGCCGGTGATGTTGCGTCCGGCGCTGAGGTCGGTTGAGCGTGACGAGGTGATGGCGACGCTTTCGCGACCGGAGGACAGGCAGATCGCTTCAGGAGTGACGATGCCGATGCCGGCCGGTGCGTGTAGCAGCAGGCCGGGCTCGGTGAGATTGGTGAGCGCATCGTTCAGTTGCGTTTGGCCGCTCGTATCGGCGGGAATGGCGCCCGCACTTCTCGCGGCCTGGGCCATGGTGCGGGCCAAGGAAAGCGCGGTTTCAAGCTGGTCGATCGCCGCGTCCATGTCCAGCTGCTGACCGTGGGCTTCGGTCTGTTCATCCGCACTGATAAACAGCCCGCTTCCCGCCCGAATCGCGCCCCAGCCATCGGTGCGCAACTCAAACCCTTCGCCGCGCTTGTCCTTCTCGTTGTCGACCAGATGCCCGAGATTCAACTGGCTCTTGCCGCTGTGTTCGGTGCTGAGTTTGATGTGTTCCTTGCCGCGATCATCTTCCATGCGCAGCTTGTTGTTGGCAGGCGTGCGCAGGACGTTGCGTTTGTAATCGCTGCGCGTGAGGGTGACGTGATCGGGGTGTCGGCTGTCGTGAAGCGCATGGGCGATGTAGGGTCGATCCGGGTCGCCTTGCTCGAAAGCAATTGCCACTTCGGTCCCGCAGACCAGCGGCAGATGCAAGCCGTGGGTGTCCCCGGCATACGGACGGGCAAGCCGCAGCCACAGACTTTCCTCACCGAGTTTCCAGCTATCGCGGTCGAACAGAAAGCTGACCTTGTAACGACCTTCGCTGTCGATGTGGCTGTAGGGATCGTTGGCCAGCGAACTGGTCACGCGCGCTGGCACAGTGCCCGCTATCTCAGGCTTTGCCAGCAAAGGCGGCCGAAAGCACACGCTCTCCGAATACGGAATCGCTTCAAAGCTCAGCTCGAAACCGCGATCCCGCGCCGCACGCAGCTTCAATCCAGTGATCACCGCCCCCGGTTCAAACGCCTGAGGCGCTCCGCCGGAAATCGCCAGCACCTGCGCCAATCCCAACGAAGCGCTGCTGCTCACGCCACTTAGCCGAGTCTGATCATTCAGATATCGCTCATGACGCAACCGCCCATAGAAAAACCCGCTTTCCCCTTCTAAATCCTCATCCTGATCCAGCTTGTCGCCAAGCACCTTGTACGGCTCGGCATAGTGATAAGCCTCGCCATAAGTCGTGGAATCCCCCCGCGTCTGATCAACATCCCCATCCAGCCAAGCACTGGCATCCCGATGGTGATAAGCCCGAAAGTGAACGCTCTGCTCCACCACCCCATGACTGACCTGCAGCCCCCAAACCCCGTCCGCACCGCTGCTGCCCAGCCCCGACTGAGGCCGGTAGGGCAGACTGATCCGAGGCCGAACGTAATGCCGCTGATCATCATGAAACTCGACGACCGCAATCCCCAATCGCTCATCGTTAGTGAAGCGATACCAGATCCCCACCTCGGCCAACAACCGCGAAATAAACGCCAGATCGCTCTCGCCGTACTGCATCACCTGCTCACGCTTCGGATACTCCCGCACCAGCGTGAATAGAAAATCCTGCCCCTCAAAATCATGCCGCGTACGCAGAATGCTCTCGACAATTTGCGGCACCGACTGATGCTGATAAATCCGGAACTGCCGCCCACGGGCCAGCAACGCCAAGCGCGGTTCCAGCGTCACTTCATAACGCGCTTCGTCAGCAGAACCCGACAGTCGCTTGAACCCGGTGACCACCCCATGCAACGTCCGCAACACTTCAACCCGAGGGACCGGCAACCCACGAATCGCAACAGGCAACGTATGTGCCGCAGCATGCAGACTGAACTGTGCTGTCTTGCCCAGCATCCGCTCGGCACCGATGTCCGGCTCAACCGAAGTGAATTCCACGCGATAAAGAAACGGCTGACTCAGCTGTTCTTCACCTTCAAAGGCTAAAACATCGAGCGTAATGGGCAAACCATGAACAACAAGCTTATGGCGACTGTGATCGAAGAAAGGCGGCATTGCGTTAAGCATGAATGAGCGTCCCTGGCAGGAAAATGCGCCCCCGACCGGTCCATAAAGAACCGATCAACTCATCCATGACAGGGGCTGAAGCGGGCGAAGATGCGGCATTTCAAAGTGTGACTCCAGAGGGGGAGGCACGAAGGAGACGGTTCCAGCGGCATTTACGGACTAATCCTACAAACCCAAAATCGGCAGCAAACCCAACCCCGCTTTCTCTGGCACAATCCCCTCTTTTTTCGAGCAGGACAGGCCAGAACATGGATCTGAATAACGTTTTTCAGCGCTTGAACACCGGCAGCAAGAAGTGGAGCCAGTACCCCGAAGACGTGCTGCCGATGTGGGTGGCAGACATGGATTTCCCCGTGGCCACCCCCATTGTGCAGGCGCTGAAGAACCGTCTGGAGCACCCGCTGCTGGGTTATTCCGTGCCCCAGCAAGCGCTGCGGGAAACCCTGGTCAAGCATCTCGCTGACCGGTACGGCTGGCAGATCGAGGCGCAGGACCTGGTGTTCCTACCCGGGGTCGAGCCCGGCGTGAACATGGCGCTCCATGCACTGGTCTCGCCGTCCAGCGCGGTGCTGGTGCAGACGCCCAACTATTCACCGTTGCTGCACGCGCCGGCGAACTGGAAACTGCCGCGCATCGATCTGCCCTTCCATGTTGACGCCCAGGGCGAATACCCCACCGACGTCGCGGCGCTGGAACGCGCCCTGCCCGACCATGGCGCGCTGCTGCTGAGCAATCCCCACAACCCGCTGGGCAAGGTATTCGAACGCGACGAATTGCTCGCCATCGGTGAAGCCTGTGTGCGGCGTGATGCGCTGATCATTTCCGACGAGATCCACGCCGACCTGCTGTTCGACGGTCGTCAGCACACGCCGATTGCTTCCCTGAGCCCGGAGATCGCGGCGCGCAGCGTGACGCTGATGTCGGCGAGCAAGGCGTGGAACATCGCCGGGTTGAAGACTGCATTCGCCGTGGTGCAGAACGCCGAGTTGCGCCAACGTTTCAATGCCGGGCGCCTGGGGCTGGTGGACAGCGTCAACGCCCTGGGCCTGGAGGCTACCGAAGTCGCTTATCGGGAAGGCGCTCCCTGGCTGGAACAAGTCGTGGCGTATCTGCAGGACAACCGCGATTACCTGGCCGATGCCATCAAAAACCGCTTTCCGGGGATCACGATGCACCTGCCCCAGAGCACGTACCTGGCGTGGCTGGATTGCTCGGGTCTGGGGCTGGAGAGCCCGCAGCAGTTCTTCCTCGAACACGCCAAAGTGGCGCTCAGCGACGGACTGGAATTCGGCGACGACTGCGGCCAGTTCGTACGTCTGAACTTCGGCTGCCCACGGCCCATGCTGGAGGAAGGCTTGGCGCGCATGGAACGCAGCCTGCGCGACATCTGACACCTTCCCGGCTAAAGCCGGCCCTACATGCCGTGGTCAGAAGTACTTGAGCCAGGCGATGTCCCGGCGACGCGCCTTGAGCGCCGCGAACCAACTCACCGCCGGCCATAACACGACGGTCAGCACCGCGGCGCAGCCCCACAGGCCCAGTACCGAAGTGAACCCGAAGTACTGGCCTTGGGTGGTGCCCCAGATCGCCACCGCGCCGACATACAGCAGCTTCAGCACGTACAAGTGCAGGAGGTAGAAAAACATCGGCGCCGCACCAAAGGTCACCAGCGGTCGCAGCCAGGCCCGGCCCTGTTGTCGCTCAAGCCAGGCCAGCACCAGCAAGCCGACGCCCAGCGTGAGGCTGATGAACAGCAGCGACGGCGGGTACTTGGTGACGTTGAGCACGCTCATCAGGGTCTGCGCCGTGGTGTCACCCTCCACCCACGGCTTCTCGCCATAGCCGTTGATGCCGCGCAGGGCGAGAAACAGCGTCAGTGCGCCAAACCCCCAGGCAATCAGGTTGATCTCACGCTTTTCCCCATTCGCGTCGCGGCCAAACCACGGCCCGGCGGCGTAACCCACGGCAATCACGCCGATCCACGGCAGCAGCGGGTACGACGTGCGCAGGCGCAGACTGTCGCCGACCTCGATCCAGCCGCGGTCATGCAGAATCGCCCACGGAATGTGCATCGCCGAGCCCACGGCAAAGTGCACGTCATCCAGCAGGTTATGCCCGGCGATGATCGCCAGTCCCAGCGCCGCCAGCACCCCGCGCGGCAGTACCACCATCGCTGACAGCGCAATCATGCTCAGGCCAATCGCCCAGATGACCTGCAGGTAAATCACCGTCGGCGGAAACTGGAACGTCCAGGCGAAGTTCACCAGCGTCAGTTCAAGCGCGATCAATACCAGCCCGCGCTTGAATAGAAACCCCGCCACCGCGCCCTTGCCCGCATGCCGTTCGCCGTACAGCCAGGCGGAAAGCCCGGTCAGGAACACGAACAGCGGCGCGCAGAAATGCGCGAGGGTGCGGCTGATGAACAGATCGACGCTGGTTTGGGCGACGTCCATCGGGTCGCTGACCTGATGGTGCAGAAAGAAGGTCTCGCGCACGTGATCCAGCAGCATGAACACGATGATCAGTCCACGCAGGGCATCGATCGATTGCAGGCGGCCGGGATGGGCAATAGACGTAGCGGGAGATTGCAAGGGGACAGACAGGGTTTGCATACGCGATGGACTCTCGAAGCGCGATAACCGGCAGGCCAGTGGATGGCCTGCAAAATCTGGTTATAACATAACACTTCAGAGCGCCCTACGCGCAACCAAAATCACGCGCAGGGTCTTGCCTGAGGAGCACCGCAGCACACGTCACCGGACGCGAGCACCCTGCCCGTCCGGTGACTCGGCTCGCGCTCAGATCAATAACCGAGGGACAGGCCGGTGCTCCGACGCGGATCGTTGGCACCGTAGAAACGGTTGTTGCCCACAGGTTTGCCGCCCAGCGCCGGCGCGCCGACGAGAATGGCAGCCAGATGATTGGCGTCCTGAGGACCGGCAAACGTGTGGCCCCAGCTTTCGAGGATCTTCTGGGTATCCGGACTGACGGCGAAGGCCTCCAGATTGGTGGTTTCCGGCATCCACTGCTGGTGAAAGCGTGGCGCGTCGACCGCTTCCTGGATGTTCATCCCGTAGTCGATCACGTTAAGCATGGTCAGCAAGGTAGCGGTGATGATGCGGCTGCCGCCCGGCGTGCCGACCACCATCACCGTCTTGCCGTCCTTGGTGACGATGGTCGGGCTCATCGACGACAACGGCGACTTGCCTGGGGCGATGGCATTGGCTTCGCCCTGAATCAGGCCATACATGTTCGGTACGCCGACCTTGGAGGTGAAGTCGTCCATTTCATCGTTGAGGATCACGCCGGTGCTGCTGGCCATTACGCCAGCGCCGAACCAGTCGTTGAGGGTGTAAGTGACAGAAACCGCGTTGCCCCACTTGTCGACGATGGAATAGTGGGTGGTGTTGTTGCCTTCGTGGGGCGCGACGCCGGGTTTGATGTTCTGGGAGATGCCGGCTTTCTGCGGTTCGATGGCGGCGCGGAGCTTGGCGGCGTAGTCGCGATCAAGCAGATGACTGATCGGGTTTTTGACGAAATCCGGATCGCCCAGGTAATTGTTGCGGTCGACGTAGGCGTGACGCATGGCCTCGATCTGGTAATGCAGCCCTTGGGCGGAGTGATAGCCCAGCTCCTGCATCGGGTAGCCTTCGAGGATGTTCATGATCTCGCAGATGACCACGCCGCCGGAGCTCGGTGGCGGCGCCGAGACCACGTGGTAGCCGCGGTAATCACATTCGATAGGCGCGAGTTCACGGGTTGCGTATTTGTCGAGATCCGCCTGGGTGATGATGCCCTTCCCTGCCTGGCTCGAATCGACGATGGCCTTGGCCACCCAGCCCTTGTAGAAACCATCGCTGCCTTTGGCGGAGATTTCCTTGAGGGTCCTGGCGAGGTCTTTTTGCACGAGGGTGTCACCGACTTGCAGCGGCTGCCCCTTGTTCAGGAAGATCGTGCCGAGATCCTTTGCATCGGCCTTGAACTCATCGGTGGCGGTACCGAGCAGGTCGACGTCTCCTTGCTCCAGGGCGAAGCCGTTTTCAGCGAGTTTGATCGCCGGCGCAATGACTTCAGCGCGTTTTTTGGTGCCGTATTTGCTGAGCGCCATCTCCATGCCGGACACAGTGCCGGGCACGCCGACGGCCAGGTGCCCCTTGGAACTCAGGTCCGGCACGACGTTGCCGTCCTTGTCCAGGTACATGTTGGCGGTGGCTGCCAGCGGCGCTTTTTCGCGGAAGTCGAGGAAGGTCTTGCGTCCGTCCGCCAACTGGATGGTCATGAAACCGCCTCCGCCCAGGTTGCCAGCAGCCGGATAGACCACCGCCAGGGCGTAACCCACGGCAACGGCTGCATCCACCGCGTTGCCGCCGGATTTGAGTACGTCGACACCCACATGGGTGGCCAGATGCTGAGCGGTGACGACCATGCCGTTTTCAGCAGCGGCCGGGGCCACGGAAGCGGCGTGGGCGCAGGACAGACCAAGGGTGAGCAACGTCGCAAGGAGCGACTGGGCGAAGGGTTCGTACTTCATGGGCAGTTTCTCTTTTTTCTTGTGGTGGGAGACAGCGGTGGGCAGAGGACGCCCCGCACTAAACTAGCGCATGGGGGGAAAGTTGCCAGTTATTGCCAGAGACGCGGGCCAGGTTTTTGCCCAAGCCCCGGGATAAGACCCGGCATGGGGAATGCCGGGTTCAGTGCGCGTTTAGAAGGTAGGACGAAGCGGACTCAGAACCACCGATCGTTGCGCTTGCGGCCCTTGGTCAGGGACGGGAGGATCAGGCCCAGCAACAGTCCGGCGCCGGCGATGCTGCCGCCGTACACCATGTAACGCATCAGCACCTGATTGTTTTCATCACCCAGCTTTGCCTGGGTCGTGCGCAAATCGGACTGGGCGCTGGCCAGCTGCGCGTTCAGGTCCTTGGTCCGTGCTTCGAGCTCGTCGACCAGTTTCTTGCGCGACTCCAGGGTTTCCTGCATCCCCTGAACCTTGGTCTTCCAGTCGTCGTCGATGGTCTTCAGTTGCGCGCTGAGGTCAGCGGCCTTCTGGGTCAATTGCGGCAAGCGCTCGGCCTGCCCCGGCACTTCCTGCAGGTCAGCGGTGGGAATCCAGACGTTGTCGCCCGTGCTTCCTCGCACCTGGCTGTAGTCGCCCTGGGTGTTGATCAGCTCGACTTTCTGCCCGGACTTCAAGGTGCCGACGATGCGGTAGCCGTCGGTGGGACCGCTGCGTACGTAAGTGCTCAGGGTGTCACTGACCCAGCGATCCTTGCTCGTAGTTTCGGCCAGTGCGAACGGGCTGGCTACGGCGGCGGTTATCAAGGTGGTCAGCAGGCCGGCATTGAGCAAACGGCGTCGAACGCCCGGCACAGGGGTCAAGCGAAGGGAGGCATCGGAGGGAGAAATAGGCATGGATAATCTTCGACAAATTGAAAAGAAGGCCGATGGGCGGGCCGCATGCAAGGGAATAACGCCTGGTCGGACAGCGACGAACAACGCGCTGCAACTGCTGGAATAGGCCTCTGGCGCGGGCGAAATTCAGCCGGACGTCGCGGGCCGTAACCCGGGCGTACTGCGCGCGCAGTGGTCAACAGACCATTGAAAAGATGTCAGGTTCAGTGGCGAGGGATGACATTCGCCAGGGAAAGGTCCCACAACGTCTGTAGGAAGAGCTGAAACGACTGTGGGAGCGAGTCCGCTGACGAATGCTTTATCAGACGATCATGTCGACTGAAAGAAAGCTATTCGCGAGCAAGCTCGCTCCCACAGGTTTCCTGCCTATCAGCTATTCAGCCGTTCAGCCGTTCAGCTATTGCACAGTGTCGAGACCAAACACGGCTCAATGCAAGGCGTTATCACTCATCGTGTTGCAACTGCTCCACGGTCGGCTTGAGAATCACCACGCCCAGCGGCGGCAGGTTCAAGGACAGCGAGAACGCCTGGCCGTGACTCTTGATCTCGTCGGTGCGCACGCCGCCGCCGTTGCCGAAGTTGGAACCGGCATAGACCCCCGCATCGCTGTTAAACAGCTCGGCCCACTTGCCGCTGAACGGAACGCCAACGCGGTAGGCTGCTCGCGGCACCGGCGTGAGGTTGGCGACCACCAGCAACGGCTCGCCTTCCTTGCTCCAGCGCAGGTAGGCATAGACGCTGTTGCCGGCGTCGTCACCAATGACCCACTGGAAACCCTGTGGCTGACAGTCCTGCTCGTGCAGCGCCTTTTCCGTGCGATACAACCGGTTGAGGTCGCTGACCAGCGTGTGCACGCCCTTGTGCTCGGCGTACTGCAAGAAATGCCAGTCCAGCTCGGTGTCGTGGTTCCACTCGCGCCACTGGGCAAACTCGCAGCCCATGAACAGCAGCTTTTTGCCCGGGTGGGTCCACATGAACGACAGGTACGCGCGCAGGTTGGCAAATTTCTGCCAGCGGTCGCCAGGCATTTTGTCGATCAGCGAATGCTTGCCGTGCACCACTTCATCGTGGGAAATCGGCAGCACGAACCGCTCGGACCACGCGTAGACCAAGCCAAAGCTCAGCTGGGAATGGTGGTGCTGGCGATGGATGGGGTCCTGCTCGATGTACTTGAGCGTGTCGTGCATCCAGCCCATGTTCCACTTGTACGAGAAACCCAGACCGCCCTGTTGTGTGGACTGAGAAACGCCCGGCCACGAGGTTGATTCCTCGGCTATGACCAGCGCGCCAGGCGCTTCGATCGCAACCACGTCGTTGAGGTGGCGCAGGAAATCGATGGCTTCCAGGTTTTCGCGACCGCCGTAACGGTTCGGCACCCACTCCCCGGCGTTGCGGGAGTAATCGCGGTACAGCATTGACGCCACCGCATCCACGCGCAACGCATCAACGTGGAAGTTCTTCAGCCAATGGATACCGGAGGCAATCATGAAGCCGTGGACTTCGGTGCGACCCAGGTTGTAGATCAGGGTGTTCCAGTCCTGATGGAAACCTTCATGGGGGTTGGCGTATTCGTACAGCGCGGTCCCGTCGAACTGGGCCAGACCGTGTGCATCGGTCGGAAAGTGCGCCGGCACCCAATCAAGAATCACGCCGATGTCGTTACGGTGGCAGGCATCAACGAAGGCAGCGAAGTCTTCCGGTTTGCCATAGCGCGCACTCGGTGCAAATTGCGACAACACCTGATAACCCCATGAACCGCCGAACGGGTGCTCCATGATCGGCATCAGTTCGATGTGGGTAAAGCCCAGTTCCGTGATGTAAGGAATCAGATTCTCTGCCAGCTCGCGCCAGTCGTACGGGCGATCCGGCTCGTCATCGCCGCCGTGGTGCCATTGCCACGAGCCGGCGTGCAGCTCGTAGATCGACAGCGGCTGATGAATGTCGTGCTTGTCGCCCCGTGACTGCATCCAGTCGTGGTCCTGCCATTCAAAGGCCAGCGGCGCCGCGACTTTCGAAGCGGTAGCAGGTGGCAACTGAGTTGCCAGGGCCATCGGGTCAGCCTTGAGCGGCAGAACGCCGTGCTGGCCGAGGATTTCGTATTTGTACGCTTCGCCCGGGCCGATGCGCGGGATGAAGATTTCCCACACACCGGTCGGGTGACGGAGGCGCATCGGGTGACGACGGCCGTCCCAGCTGTTGAAGTCGCCGACCACCGAAACACGGCGGGCATTCGGTGCCCACACCGAGAAGCGCACGCCGTCGACGCCATCGACATTCTTGACCTGCGCGCCCAGG
This sequence comes from Pseudomonas sp. 1L-C-7-B-C1, assembly GCF_057291635.1. Taxonomy (NCBI): domain Bacteria; kingdom Pseudomonadati; phylum Pseudomonadota; class Gammaproteobacteria; order Pseudomonadales; family Pseudomonadaceae; genus Pseudomonas; species Pseudomonas sp. 1L-C-7-B-C1. Next base: position 185,345 of record NZ_JBXAWH010000003.1, read on the forward strand.
GCGCTGCTCAGGTCGCGGTGGTTGCCCTCGGCGAACAGGTACAAGTCCATCTCGCCCAGCTGCTCGCCGAAGCTGTACGGGTCTTCGGTGATTTGCTCGCCGGTGGCCCAGGAGATTTTCAGCAGATAGGGTTCGCGCACCGGAAACTGACCGGCAAAGAAGCCCGGCTTTTCGGTCATGCTCAGCTCGCCGAGGTCACGTTCGCCATCGCGAGACAGCACGCGCACCGCCAGTGCATTGGGCAGGTAGGCGCGGATCACCTGGCCTTCAGCGCCATCGCTGTGGGGGCCGAGCATCGAGAACGGGTCGCGGTGCTCCGCACGGATCAACGCGTCCAGGTCGACGGCGCTGGGCAATATCGCGTGGTTGCCATTACCGAATTGGTCAGACGCACTCATTTTCATTCTCCATCAGACAGGTCTAGAAGCCCGCGCAAGCCTTGAAGCGGAACCGACAACCATGTCGGCCGATTCTCGGCCTCGTAGGCCACTTCATAAGCGGCTTTTTCCAGGGTGAACAGCGCCAGCGCAGCAGCCTCACCTTTGGCATCTTTCCAGTCGTGACCCACTTCAACGGTGGCCTTGCGATAACCGTCGAGGAAGGCTTCCCGCGCCTGCTTCAAATACGTTTCGGCCACTTGCTGGCGAGCGGTTTCAGCCTGTGCCGAGGTGTCCGCACTTTGCGCGTTACGCATGGCCATCGCTGCAGCGTAATCGAAGGAGCGCAGCACGCCGCTGACATCTTTGAACGGGCTATATTTGGCCCGACGTTCCTGCAGCGGACGCGCCGGTTCGCCTTCGAAGTCGATCAGGTAGGCATCGCCCTTCACCACCAGCATCTGACCAAGGTGCAAGTCGCCGTGGACGCGCATTCTCAAGCCGCCAACGGACTGTTTCGCCAGGGTCTTGACCTGGGCCAGCAGCGCCTTGCGCTTGCCCAGCAGCTCGGTGATGAGCTGCTGATCCTGGGCTTCCAGGGAGTCGCGGTGCTGTTCAAGCAGCTGCAAGGCACGCTCGATCTGCGCCGACACGCTCTTCGCCGAGGCTTCGCTGTCCTTGACGCTGGTGACTTCGGTCTTGAAGTCCGGGTTGTCCGTCGGCGCGCCGAGGATCACGTGCATCTCACCCAGACGCTGACCCAGGAGGCCGGCAAAGTCTTTCAGTTCGATCAGCGCGTTGGCTTGTTGCTCCAGCGCCGATTGACCATGGGCCATGTGATCACGCACGGCGCGTTCGAGGTTGTTCTGGGTCCATTCCCATGCGTCGCCCTGATTGCTCAGGTAACCCTGGGCGATCATCAGCAGGTTCTTCTCGCCCTGCCCGTCGACGCGCACGACCGCGCCCAGCAGCGGCGAGATGTGCGGGTAGCCGGCTTCGGTCAGGTACGCGCCCATTTCCAGTTCCGGGTGAGTACCGGCCGCGACACGGCGAATCATTTTCAGCACCAGCTTCTTGCCGACCACCACCGAGCTGTTGGACTGCTCGGCCGAGAGGTAACGCACTTCGGCTTCTTCGTTCAGCCCCAGTGGCGCCAGTTGCGACGTGCTCTGGAACTGCAGCTCACCGTCCGGCGTCGCCAGCACGGTGTTGTCCTGCATGCCCTTGATGACGTTGCGAATGAACGGCTCAAGGGTGAACGCATCGGTGATCAAGCCGACCTGACGGCCACGTCGCACGCGAGACAGGGCCAACTGTTGCGGCAAGGCGCTGCTGATGTCGTCTTCCGGCAACAGGCCAAACGGCAACTGGTAGCGCACCGTTTCGCCGCCAGAGGTCACTTCGATTTCGCTCAGCAACGCCGGCCGCACCGTGGAGCCGAAGCGCACGGCGTAGGCAATGTGAATGCTGTCGATGGCCGTGCCCTTGCCGGCGAACCAGCGGCGTTTCGGCAGATAAACCGACAGCGACTGCTGCTCCATGGTCTGGCGCAGGGGTTCTTCGAGCAATTCTTCCAGGCGCTGCTTGAGCACCAGGGTCGGGAAGTCCGGCATGCTCTGGGCCGGTTCAACGTGCCAGCTGGGCATTTGATTCTCCGCGGCCAGCAAGAACCAGTAGAAGCCATAAGGTGGCAACGTCAGCAGGTAATTGAGCTGGCCAATGGGTGGAAAGGCGCTGCCGCCGAGCATTTCGACCGGCACTGTCCCGGCGTACGGCGCCAGTTCAAGCTCGGCAGCCTGAGACGCGGCCGAAACGTTGGCGACGCAGAGGATGATTTCAGTCTTGCCGTCTGGCCCGGTGTATTCGCGGGTGTAGGCCAGGATGCGGCGGTTGCTTGGCGAGAGCATTTTCAGGGTGCCGCGGCCGAAGGCTTTCTGCTGCCGGCGCACGGCGAGCATGCGCCGGGTCCAGTTCAGCAGCGAATGCGGGTCATGATCCTGCGCTTCGACGTTGACCGACTGGTAACCATAAAGCGGGTCCATGATCGGCGGGAGCACCAGGCTCGCCGGGTTGGCGCGGGAAAAGCCGCCATTGCGGTCGATCGACCACTGCATCGGCGTACGCACACCGTCGCGGTCGCCGAGGTAGATGTTGTCGCCCATGCCGATTTCGTCGCCGTAATACAGGGTCGGCGTGCCGGGCATGGACAGCAGCATGCTGTTCAGCAGCTCCACCCGGCGGCGGTCACGTTCCAGCAGAGGCGCCAGGCGACGACGAATGCCCAGGTTGATCCGCGCGCGACGGTCCGAGGCGTAGTAATTCCACAGGTAATCGCGCTCGCGGTCCGTGACCATCTCCAGCGTCAGTTCATCGTGGTTACGCAGGAAGATCGCCCACTGGCAGTTCTCCGGGATTTCCGGGGTCTGGCGCAGGATGTCGGTGATCGGGAAACGGTCTTCCTGGGCCACCGCCATGTACATGCGCGGCATCAGCGGAAAGTGGAATGCCATGTGGCATTCGTCGCCGTCCTTGCCCTTGCGATCGCCAAAGTACAGCTGAGTGTCTTCCGGCCATTGGTTGGCTTCGGCCAGCAGCATGCGGTCGGGGTAGTTGGCGTCGATCTCGGCGCGGATCTGCTTGAGGACCTGGTGGGTCTCCGGCAGATTTTCGTTGTTCGTGCCGTCGCGTTCGATCAGGTACGGAATCGCATCCAGACGCAGGCCGTCGATGCCCATGTCCAGCCAATAGCGCATGACCTCGATCACTGCTTTCATGACCTGCGGGTTGTCGAAGTTCAGGTCCGGCTGGTGGGAATAGAAACGGTGCCAGAAGTACTGCTCAGCCACCGGGTCCCAGGTCCAGTTGGACTTCTCGGTGTCGAGAAAGATGATCCGGGTGCCGTCATATTTCTGCGGGTCATCGGACCAGACGTAGAAATCCCGCGCCTTGGAGCCTTTCTTGGCGTGGCGCGCGCGCTGAAACCACGCGTGCTGGTCCGAGGTGTGGTTGATGACCAGTTCGGTAATCACCCGCAGACCGCGGTTGTGGGCCTCGGCGATAAACTTCTTCGCGTCGGCCATGGTGCCGTAATCGCTGTGCACGCCACGGTATTCGGAGATGTCATAGCCATCGTCGCGGCGTGGCGACGGGTAGAACGGCAGCAGCCATATGGTGTTGACGCCCAGCTCGGCAATGTAGTCGAGCTTGGCGATCAGGCCGGGGAAGTCACCGATGCCATCGTCGTTGGAATCGAAAAACGATTTCACATGGACCTGGTAAATCACCGCATCCTTGTACCAGAGCGGGTCTTCGATAAAGGCAGCGTTGCGGGGTTTCTTTGCCATGACCACATCCTTTGAATTATTGGTTTGTGGCTTTGATGCGCCAGATACCGAACGGCTGGTAAGACGGGTCCAGGCGCATGAACTGGTACTTGCCATACCAGGTCCAGGAATGCCCGGTCATCAAGTCTTCGCCCAAAGTCGCGGCGTCATCAGGCAGGCCCATTTCCCACAGTGGCAGCTCGAACGTCGCTTCCTGCACGTTGCGCGGATCGAGGTTCACGGCGACCAGAATGAAGTTGCTGCTATCCGCGGTGCGCTTGCCGAAGTACAGGATGTTGTCGTTGTACGCGGTATAGACCTTCAAGCCCAGGTGGGTCTGCAGCGCCGGATTCTGACGGCGAATGCGGTTCAGTTGGGCGATCTCGGCAATGATGTTGCCGGGTGCGGTGAAATCGCGAGGACGGATTTCGTACTTCTCGGAATCCAGATATTCCTCTTTGCCTGGCACCGGCGCTGATTCACACAGTTCGAAGCCCGAATACATGCCCCACAAGCCCGAACCCATGGTCGCCAGCGCCGCGCGGATCAGGAAGCCCGGGCGCCCTGAATCGTGCAGGAACGGCGGGTTGATGTCCGGCGTGTTGACGAAGAAATTCGGGCGGTAGCACTCGCGCCATGGCGACTCGTTAAGCTGAGTGAAGTACTCGCTGAGCTCGGCCTTGGTGTTGCGCCAGGTGAAGTAGGTGTAGCTCTGGGAATAACCGACCTTGCCCAGGCGCGCCATCATCGCCGGCTTGGTGAAGGCTTCAGCCAGGAACATGACTTCCGGGTGCTTGCTGCGCACGTCGGCAATCATCCATTGCCAGAACGGCAGCGGCTTGGTGTGCGGGTTGTCGACGCGGAAGATCTTCACGCCCTCCTTCACCCAGCCGAGGATCACGTCACGCAGCTCGGTCCACAGGCCCGGAATGGCATCCGGCGCATAGAAATCGACGTTGACGATGTCCTGGTATTTCTTCGGCGGGTTTTCCGCATATCGGATGGTGCCGTCCGGACGCCACGAGAACCAGCCCGGGTGTTCCTTGAGCCACAGGTGGTCCTGGGAGCACTGAATGGCGAAATCCAGGGCGATTTCCAGGCCGTGTTCAGCCGCTGCGGCGACCAGTTCGCGGAAGTCCTCGCGGGTACCCAATTGCGGGTGAATCGCGTCATGCCCCCCATCCTCGCTGCCGATGGCGTAGGGGCTGCCCACATCATCCGGCCCGGCGGTCAGGGAGTTATTAGGGCCTTTGCGGTGAGCGCGGCCGATCGGGTGAATCGGCGGGAAATACAGCACGTCGAAGCCCATGTCGCGAATCATCGGCAGGCGCGAGTGGACGTCCTTGAAAGTGCCGTGGCGCTTTTTGTCGTCGGTGATCGAGCGCGGGAACAGCTCGTACCAGCTGGCGAACTGAGCCAGCTCACGTTCGACGTCCAGCGGGAATTCGAGGCTGCGGCTGAGGAACGCGTGGTTATCCGCCTTCGCCATAATGGCAGCGGCTTCACTGCTCAACAGCAAAGCGACTTTGGCCTCGTTTTCCGTAGCTTCACCGAGGCGCTTGATCAGGCTGTCGAGCTGGCCGCGCAATTCCAGGGTGCTGCGCTCGGCGGCGTGCACCAGGTGCAGGCGCCCTTCTTCCAGCTCCAGATCGATGGTCACGCCAGCAGCGTATTTCTTTTCCAGCTCGTAGCGGTAGCTGCCGAACTGATCGATCCAGGCTTCAAGGCGATAGACATAGCGGGTAAAGGTCGGCGGGGTGAATTCGCCCACCCAGCTGTCATTGCCCAGCTCGCGCATGGGCACCGACTGCCATTCTTCATCGTCAACGGCACGGTAGACGATACGTACGGCCATCTTGTCGTGGCCGTCCGCGTAAATTTTGCTGGTGACCGTGACCGGCTGACCGACAACGGCCTTGGCCGCCAGCTGACCGTTATCGATCACCGGCTGGGTGTCCTCGATCACGATCCGCGGCAGCTGCAAGGCTTGGGTCAGGGGTATCGGGTGGATAGAGTGGAGAACATCGTTGGCCAGGGAATCCGGACCGTACGGCTGATCAGCAGTATCATTCATCGAGCATCACTCCTCACGCCCAGGGACGCCCACCGTGGGGCGTCCATTGCTTCAGCGTCTTTGTCCATAACATAAGAGAGAGCCACGGGATCAACGCATCCGGACGTGGCAGCATAGGTTCCGAACGCCAGCGTCGGGCAAAAGTTCAAACAGCTTGCGTGACGTTTGATCAGGCCACTGCGGCGATGATGGCAGGCCAAGTGCTCCGGCGCCGCGGGGTGACCGGGCGGATTGAGTGAATCATTGTCAGGGCGCTGCGGTCGACATATTTGCGTGATGGCGGGTGTGATGCCGCGTCACCTGACACGCCCCTCTCAACGAACCCAAGGAAGCGACGACCATGAGCATTCCCGTGCCCGCAGAAACGCCCGATCCGAACATAGACGATCCCGAACTGCCAGTGCCCAAGCCCGAGGAGCCACCTTCCCCGCTCATGCCTCCGGTGATCGAGCCGCCGGTAGGTGATCCGCCGAGCGGCGAGCCCCCGGCGATTCTGGATGACACGTTTCCTGAGTGATTCACTGACCCGACGCGGTGTTGTAGGACCGGCTTCAGTCGGGAAGCTTTTGGATGGCACGCCGCGTTTTTGAGGGTGCGCCAACTGGCCCATTCCCGGCTGAAGCCGGTCCCACTATTAATCAGCCTTCACACCCGCGATATCCTGACTAACGACCAATTTACGGTTCCTGCGCATCGCCACCGGTGCGGCGGGCCGGGTCCTTGGCGCGTTCTTCCGGCGATTCAAAGCGCCTCACAATCCGCGGCATCAGACTGAAAATCCCCAGCGCCAGCAATGTGCTCAGCACCGCCGTCATTTCCCTGCCCATTCCCGCCGCGATACCGATGGCCGCCGTCATCCACAGGCCGGCTGCCGTGGTCAGGCCCTTCACTTGTGTCGCGTTGAGCGCATCGCCCTTGAGGATGGTCCCGGCCCCGAGAAAGCCGATTCCCGCGACAATGCCCTGCACCACCCGGCTGAGTGCGGCGTCGTCCGCACCGGCCATGCGTGGCACCAGCACAAACAGCGCGGCGCCCATGCACACCAGCATGTGGGTGCGAACCCCGGCGGCCTTGCCCTTGTGCTCCCGCTCGAAACCCAGAATCCCGCCCAGCAGGGCCGCGATCACCAGGCGTATGGTCACGCGGGTGATCTGCCCGGCATCCGTGATATCAGAAAACTCGGCCTGCAGTGTTTCCACGACTTCTTCCCACCAGGCATTCATCAGTGCATTCCCCCTCATTCACCGTCAGTGCGGTATGGACCGCAGCGCGTTTCGAGAGTGCAGGAGGCCTTATCGAGCCCTGGCGCCTGATCCGGTTGTTGTGCGCCAATCTGCATCTGTACTAATCCGCGCGTCGCGAGCATATTCCGACACTGCAAACGGGTCATCCGCCCTTCCGCTGGCCGGCCATGCATGGCTGCTGCACCCTAAAGCCACTCTGCACGAGCCCACCATGAAGCGTTATGAAAAGTTTGCCGATGACATTGCCGAGCTGATTCGCACCGGGGTGCTGGCTGCAGGTCAGCGCGTGCCGTCGGTGCGCTATGCCAGCCAGACACACGGCATCAGCCCGTCGACGGTGTTCCAGGCCTATTATCTGCTGGAGCGGCGGGGTCTGATCCGGGCGCGCCCGCGTTCAGGCTACTTCGTCAACGACAGCGTCCGCCTGCAAGGCCTGGGCGATCCGGCGCCGGAGCAGGATGCGCGCCATGCGCCCCAAGTGAGCGAATCCACCGAAGTCGACGTCAGCGACCTGGTGTTCTCGGTACTTGAATCGATCAAGGACCCGAACATCGTGTCATTCGGCTCCGCCTTTCCCAGCGCCGGGCTGTTCCCGCTGCAGCGCCTGGCCCGCTCTCTCGCCAGTGCCACCCGCGACATGGACCCCAGCATGGTGGTCAGCGACCTCTCACCCGGCAATCCGGCCCTGCGCCGGCAGATCGCGCTGCGTTACATGGTCTCCGGGCAGATGTTGCCCATGGACGAACTGTTGATCACCAACGGCGCCCTCGAGGCCCTGAATCTGTGCCTGCAAGCGGTGACCGAGCCCGGTGATCTGGTGGCCATCGAGGCCCCGGCGTTCTACGCCTGCCTGCAGGTGCTCGAACGGCTCAAGCTCAAAGCGGTGGAAATTCCGGTGCACCCGCAACAGGGCATTGACCTGGCGGTGCTGGAACAGGCGCTGGAGCGTTACCCGATCAAGGCCTGCTGGAGCATGACCAGTTTCCAGAACCCGACCGGGGCGACGGTGCCCGAGGTGCGCAAACGGGAGCTGGTCGAGCTTTTGCGCAGGCATGAAGTGCCGCTGATCGAGGATGACGTCTACGCCGAGCTGTATTACGGCCAGCACGCGCCGAAACCGGCGAAGGCGTTCGACACCGAAGGTTTGGTGCTGCATTGCGGCTCGTTCGCCAAGAGCCTCGCGCCTGGTTATCGGGTGGGATGGGTGGCCGCCGGGCGTTATGCGCAGAAGGTCGAGCGGCTGAAAATCATGACCTCGCTGTGCGCCTCAATGCCCGCCCAGGCCGCCATTGCCGATTACCTGCAACACGGTGGTTACGACCGCCACCTGCGCAAATTGCGCCACAGCCTGGAAGATCAGCAGCGCGCGATGCTTGGCGCCATCGCCCGGCACTTCCCCGCGCAGACCCGCGTCAGCCAGCCCACCGGCGGGTATTTCCTGTGGGTTGAACTGCCGGAACAGATCGACTCGCTGAAGGTGTTCCAGGCCGCACTCGCCCAGGGCATCAGCATCGCGCCCGGGCCGATGTTCTCGCCGACGCGGCGCTTCAAACACTTCATCCGCTTGAACTACGGCAGCCCTTGGGGTGAAACGTCTGAACGGGCGATGGAGACGCTGGGGAAGATCATTCGCTCGATGATGGGTTAGGCATTGCGAGTGTGGTGAGCTTGCCCGTGAAGGCCTGCTTTCAGCCTCCAGAGCATTGACTGAATGTTCCGGCCCCTTCGTGAGCAAGCTCATTCCCACAGGTTCGACGCACTGATCGGGATAGCAAGTCGGCGCACGTCTTTGGGGTGAAGCGGGTGAGTCAGGGGTATCACCTAGCGACCGCCGCCCAGGTCGATGAACGAACCCGTCGAATACGACGCCTTGTCGGACAGCAGCCACAAAATCGCTTCCGCCACTTCATCGGCCAGTCCGCCACGGCCCATGGGAATGGTCGGCTCCAGCTTGCTGACACGGTGGGGGTCGCCGCTCAGGGCGTGGAATTCGGTGAAAATGTAACCGGGGCGTACGGCATTGACTCGTACGCCCTCGCCCGCGACTTCCTTGGCCAGCCCGACCGTAAAGGTGTCCAGCGCGCCTTTGGACGCCGCGTAATCCACATACTCGCCGGGGGAGCCGAGCCGTGCGGCCACGGACGACACGTTGACAATGCTGCCGCCGCGACCGCCATGGCGAGGCAGCATGCGCAGCAGCGCGTGTTTGCTGCACAGCATCGGCCCGACGACGTTGCTCATCATGATCTTCAGCAGACGAAATTCGGACATCGTGTCCAGCCGCGAGGCCTCGCCCACCGTGCCGGCGTTATTGACCAATGCAGTGATCCGTCCCAGCTCGGAATCGACCCGGCCAAAGAGCCGAATGATTTCGTCCTCGTTGCTGACGTCTGCCTGCACCGCAATGGCATGCCCACCCGTTTCGCGAATTTGCCCGCACAGCCGCTCGGCCGACGCGTGATCGGACAGATAGTTGATGCACACGCGATAACCCTGCGCCGCTGCCAGAACCGCCGTGGCGGCCCCGATGCCCCGGGAGCCGCCCGTGATGAGGAGATTTTTATCCATAAACGTTCCCAGTCGATCATTGCGTAAAGGTGGGGTGGGCATTGGCACTCAATCGGTGATTTCGCTGAGTCGACGCCGGGAGGCTTCAATGTCCGCCATGAAGCGCTCGGCCGGCAGCGGATGACCCAACAGAAAACCCTGCAACGAGTCACAACCCAGTCGCGTGAGAAAACTTTGCTGGCTGGCGGTCTCGACACCCTCTGCGACGATGCGCAGGTTCAGGGCCTGGCCCAGCGCAACGATGGCCGAGACAATGGCGGCGTCATCGCTGTCGTCTTCCAGATCGCGGACGAAACCGCGGTCGATCTTCAACTCGTTGGCCGGCAGGCGCTTGAGGTACATGAGGCTGGAATAACCGGTGCCGAAATCGTCGATGGACAGGTCAACGTCCATGTCCGACAGCTTCTGCAGCACGGTCATGCTGGCGTCGGCGTCACTCATCGCGGTGGTTTCGGTGATTTCCAGGGTCAGGCAATTGGCCGGCAGCCCATGGGTGGCCAGTGCGTCTGTGACGGTTTCGACCAGCCCGACGTGACTGAACTGCAACGCCGACAGGTTCACCGCGATGCGCCAGTCGGTGTAGCCAGCGTCGTACCAGCGCTTCATCTGCCGGCAGGCCTCGTTCAGTACCCACTCGCCGATCGGGATGATCAACCCGGTTTTTTCCGCCAGACCCATGAATGTATCCGGCATCAGCAGCCCGAGCTGCGGATGATTCCAGCGCATCAATGCCTCGGCACCGATCAGCCGGTGGGTGCCTGCAGAGAACTTTGGCTGGTAATGCAGGCAGAACTGCCCTTCGCGCAGCGCCAGGCGCAGGTCCTGCAACAGCTGCAACTGATTGCGCGCGTTGGTGTTCATCGACGCGTCGAAGAAGCTGTAGCCGTTCTTCCCGGCGCTCTTGGCGTGGTACATGGCGGCGTCGGCGTTCATCAGCAGTTCCTGCTGGGTGCGGCCGTTGCCCGGGTACAGGCTGATGCCGATGCTCACCGTCACCTGAAGGTCATGTTCCTGCACGCTGAACGGCTGGCTGACCAGGGCTACCTGACGCGAGGCGACGCTGACCGCTTCTTCGCCATCATCCAGTTCGACCAGCAGCACAAATTCATCGCCGCCGATGCGCGCCAGGGTGTCGTGGCGATGAAAGTTTTCGCGCATGCGCACGGCCACCGCCCGCAGGAGCTGGTCGCCGACGTGATGGCCGAATGCGTCGTTGACCGGTTTGAAGCCGTCCAGATCCAGAAACATCAGCGCGAACATGCCGCCCTGGGCGTCCACTTTATGCATGGCCTGATCGATGCGATCGGCCAGCAGAATGCGGTTAGGCAACCCGGTGAGGTTGTCGTGCAGGGCCAGTTGCGTCAGCTCGCGATTGGCTTCTTTCAGCGACAGCGACAATTGGGCGGTACGCGCCGCCATGCGCGCATCCAGTACGGAGGTCAACAAGGTAATGCCCAGCACCGTGAGGCTGGTGATCAATACCAGCTTGTCCAGACCGTCGGGAAGCAAGCCACCGGGAATCGCGCCGCAGAAACTGCCGGCCGGGAAGTTGGCGGCGGTCATGGCGGTGTAGTGCATGCCGAGGATGGCGAAGCCCATGATCACCGCCGCGCCGCTGCGGGCCAGACGCACGTAAGGGGTTTCCTTGCGCAGCCGCACGGCGATGCTTAGCGCTGCGGCTGACGCGGTGACGGCAATCACCAGCGACAGGCCGAACAAGGTGGGGTCGTAGTCGATGCCCGGCTGCATGCGCATTGCCGCCATGCCGGTGTAATGCATGGTGCTGCTGCCCAGGCCCATGACGAATGCGCCGAAGACAATGTTCAACACCGGAACGCGATCGTGACTGACCAGCCACAACGCGAGACCGGAAGTAAAGATGGTGATCAGCAGCGACAGCAGCGTCAGCGGGATGTCGTACGCCAGCGGGATGGGCAGCGTGAACGCAAGCATGCCGATGAAATGCATGGACCAGATGCCGACACCCATCGACAGCGCGCCGCCGCACACCCACAGCATTCGTGCCCGACCGCTGGCCGAGGCAATGCGCCCCGCCAGATCAAGGGTCGTATAGGACGCGAGAATCGCTACCAGGACTGAAATCAGAACCAGCGAGTAGGTGTAATGGCCTATCAACATGGGCTGGCCCTTGGCTCAACGGAATTCGGCTTTTCAGCCCTGATGAATGGGGCGGCGATTGTACCGAAATTCGCGAAAAAGTCCCGACACTCCGTCGCAAAGATGGCACATCGCTACGCAAGCACCTAGCGCTCCGATATGTCCTTGCCCGGCGTCAGCCCGGTCGCCACGTCCCAGCCACCGCCGAGTGCCGCGATCAGTTGAGCACTGGCAACCAGCCGGCTTTCCAGCACGTTCAGCACGCTGCGTTCGTTGCTCAAGGCCGTGGTCTGCACGTTGACCACGTCCAGATAACCGATCAGCCCGGCTTTGTACTGGTTGTTGGTCAGGCGCAACGAATCACGCGCCGATTGCAGGGCCTCGTCGCGCACGCCCGCTTCCTGCTCATACACGCGCAGCTGCGCCATGTAGTCCTCGACCTCCTTGAAACCGTCGAGCACGGTCTGGCGGTACTGGGCGACGGTCTGGTCGTACACGGCTTCGGTGCGGTCCACTTCGGCAGCGCGCTGGCCGCCATCGAACAGGGTCATCGCCAACTGCGGGCCGACCGACCAGAAGCGGTTGGGCAGGGAAATCCAGTTGCTGACCGTGCTGCTGCTGTAGCCACCGCTCATGCTCAGGGTCAGGTCCGGGTAATACGCGGCCTTGGCCACGCCGATATTGGCGTTGGCGGTCATCACCGATCGCTCGGCGGCGGCGATGTCCGGGCGGCGCTCAAGCAATTGCGACGGCAGCTGCGCCGGGATCTGCGGCACAGCGGGAATCGACGTCGTGGCTGCGAGGCTGAAGTCCGCCGGCGCCTGGCCCATCAGCACGGCAATCGCGTTTTCGAACTGGGCGCGCTGCCATTGCAGGTCGATCAGGTCGGCCTGAGTGCTCTTGAGTTGCGTCTGCGCCTGGGCGGTGGCATCCCGGCCGGAAATCCCGGCGCGGTACTGGTTCTGGGTCATGGTCAGCGAGCGCTGGTAGGCATCGACCGTTGCTTCGAGCAAACGTTTCTGCTCGTCGATTACCCGCAGTTGCAGGTAGCTCTGCACCAGTTGCGACTGCAGGCTCAGGCGCATCGACGCCAGATCGGCGAGGCTGGCCTGGGCGCTGGCCTTGTCGGCTTCCAGGCCGCGGCGCAACTTGCCCCACACGTCGGCTTCCCAGCTCACGCCCAACTGTGCGTTGTAGGTGTCCCGGATGCCGCTGCTGGAACTGCTCAGGCTCGAACTGCTGCTGCCGGTGCCCTGGCTTGAGCGGTTTTTGCTGGTGGTCAGGTCAAGGGTCGGAAAAAACGCGCCACGCGCACTGCGCACCAGTGCCGCAGCCTGCCGGTACTGCGCCTCGTATTGCGCCACGGTCTGGTTGGACGTGTTGAGCTTCTCGACCAGGGCGTTGAGCTGGGCGTCGCCATAGATTTCCCACCACGCGCCGCGCGCTATCGCATCACTCGGGTTGGCCTGGGTCCAGCCCTCGGCTTGCTTGAAGTGCGCCGGGGTCGGCATGTCCGGCGTCTGGTAATCAGGGCCGACGGCACAGGCACTCAGCAGCAGCGCGCACAGGGCCACGCCGAAGCTCCGGCGAAACGGCAACGTCCGCCGCAGGTCAGGCGTTTTCATCGAGTCGTTCATAGCGGAGTTTCCAGGGCAGCATCCGTCTGCACCCCGCGCCATGTGTTGAAACGATGGCGCAGACGGTCGAGATAAAGGTAAACCACGGGCGTGGTGTACAGCGTGAGGATCTGGCTGAGGATCAGCCCGCCGATAATGGTCAGGCCCAGTGGCCGGCGCATTTCCGCGCCTTCGGCGCTGCTCAGCAACAACGGCACGGCACCGAGGATCGCCGCCAGCGTGGTCATCAGAATGGGCCGCAGACGCTGCAGGCAGGCGTTGCGAATCGATTCCACCGGGGTCATGCCGCCTTGGCGTTCGAGTTGCAACGCGAGGTCGATCATCAGGATCGCGTTCTTCTTCACCACGCCGATCAGCAGAAACAGGCCCAACAGCGAGATCAGGCTGAATTGCCCGCCGGTGAGGTAGATGCTCAACAGCGCGCCGACCCCGGCCGAGGGCAGCGTCGAGAGAATGGTCAGCGGGTGGATGTAGCTTTCGTAGAGAATGCCCAGCACCAGATACACCGCCACCAGCGCCCCGAGGATCATCCATGGCTGGCTCTTCTGGGTCGCGGCGAAGGCGTCGGAGGTCCCGGCCATCTTGGCGATCACGTCTTCGGGCAGGCCCACCGCCGCGACTGCGCGTTCGATGGCGACGTTGGCCTGATCGAGGGTGACGCCATCGGCCAGGTCGAAGGAGATGTTTTCCGAGGCGAACTGGCCGTCATGGCTGACCCGGTCGTCCTCCAGACTGCGCTCGTAACGGGCGATGGTCGACAGCGGCACCCGCGCGCCGTCGGCAGTGATCACCTGAACCTGCTCCAGCGTGGTCGGGTCGAGGGCGTATTTCGGGTTGACCTCCATGACCACCTGATACTGGTTCAGCGGGTCATAAATGGTCGACACCTGACGCTGGCTGTAGGCGTTGTTCAGGACCGTGGTGACCATGTTCATGTCGATGCCCAGGCGCTTGGCCGCATCGCGGTCGACGATCAGCGTCACTTGCTGGGTACCGCCGCCGTCGTTGGCGTCGATGGCAGTCAGTTCTTTAAGTGACTTCAGTGCCGCGACGATCTTCGGGTACCACAGGCGCAGGGTTTCCAGGTCGCCGCTTTGCAGGATGTACTGGTATTGCGAAGTGGTCTGCTCGCGACCGCCGCCCAATTGCAAATCCTGATCGGGTTGCAGAAACAGGCGCCCGCCGGGCACCAGGGGCATTTCCTTGCGCAGCCGTTCGACCACTTCCATGGCGCCGATGTTGCGTTCCTTGATCGGCTTCAAACGCACGATGATGAACGCGTTGCCGGTGCCGCCGTTGCCGCCGATGAAGCCCGCGACGCTTTCCACGGCCGGGTCTTTGAGGATCGCCGAGCGGAACGTGTCCATCTTCGGCTGCATCACCGAGAACGACAGGCCGTCATCCCCCCGCACAAACCCCATCAACTGGCCGGTGTCCTGCTGCGGCAGGAAGGTCTTTGGCACCACAACGTACAGCGCGACGTTGCCGACGATGGTCAACAGCAGCGTGAGCAGGGTCAGGCGCCGATGGCGCAGCACCCAGCGCAGGCTGCGGTCGTAGCCTGCGACCATGCGGTCATTGACCCGCTGGCTCCAGCGTTGCAGGCGATTTTCCGTGCCCGGCACGTGGGGCTTGAGCCAGCGCGCGCAGAGCATCGGCGTCAGGGTCAGCGAGACCACCAGCGAAACAACGATGGACACCGACAGCGTGATGGAAAACTCGCGGAACAGGCTCTCCACCAGCCCGCCCATGAACAGGATCGAGATAAACACCGCCACTAGCGAGACGTTCATCGACAGCAGCGTGAAGCCGACTTCTTTGGCGCCGAGATAAGCCGCCTCCATGGGCGGCACGCCTGCGTCGATGTGCCGGGAGATGTTTTCCAGCACGACGATGGCATCGTCGACCACCAGCCCGGTGGCGAGAATCAGTGCCATCAGCGACAGGTTGTTCAGCGAGAAACCGTACAGGTACATGATCGCGAAGGTGCCGACCAGCGACACCGGCACCGCCAGGGTCGGGATCAGCGAGGCGCGGAAGTTTCCGAGAAACAGGAACACCACCAGGATCACCAGGACCACGGCGATCAGCAAAGTCATCTCGGCTTCGTGCAGCGTGGCCTTGATCACCGGCGAGCGGTCCATGGCCAGGTCGAGCTTGACGCTGGCGGGGAGCACCGCCTGCAACGCCGGCAACTGCGCCTTGATCGCCGCCACGGTTTCGATGATGTTGGCGCCGGCCTGGCGGTTGATCACCAGCAGCACCGCGGCTTTGTCATTGAAGAAGCCGCTGTTGTAGCGGTCTTCCACCGAGTCCTTGACCTTGGCCACGTCTTTGAGCCGCAACGCCGCGCCATTGGCGTAATGGATGATCAGCGATTCGTAATCCTTGGCCTTTTCCAACTGGTCGTTGGCCTGCACCTGCCAGTTATGCTCGCTGTTCTCCACCGAGCCTTTCGGGCGGCGCACGTTGGCATTGGAGATGGTGGTGCGCACTTCATCCAGCGACACGCCGTACTGGGACAGCAGCTTGGGTTCCAGCTCCACGCGCACGGCGGGCAGCGAACTGCCGCCGATCTGCACTTCGCCGACGCCGTTCACCTGGGACAGGCTCTGGGACAGGATCGTCGAGGCCATGTCGTACAGCTCGCCCTTCTCCAGTACGTCGGAGGTCAACGACAGCACCATGATCGGCGCCTGGGACGGGTTGACCTTCTTGTAGGTCGGCATGCTGCGCATCCCGCTGGGCAGCAGGCTGCGCGATGCGTTGATGGCCGCCTGCACTTCCCGCGCAGCACCGTTGATGTCGCGGTCCATGTCGAACTGCAGAATGATCCGCGTCGAGCCCTGGCTCGAACGGCTGCTCATGGTGTTGACCCCGGCGATCACCCCGAGGGAGCGCTCCAGCGGCGTCGCCACGCTGGACGCCATGATTTCCGGACTGGCGCCAGGCAACGACGCGCTGACCACGATCACCGGGAAATCCATGTTCGGCAGCGGCGACACCGGCAGCAAACCGAAGCTCATCCCGCCCAGCAGCATGATCGCCAGGCTCAGGAGCATCGTCGCTACAGGACGTTTGATGAAGGGCCCGGACAGATTCATGGGCGGGAGCTCCAAGCGGCAAGCTTCAAGCTGCAAGGGAAGGCAAAAGCCCCGGCCAGCGCATGGCTGCTTCTAGCTTGCAGCTTGAAGCTTGAGGCTTGCAGCTGGCCGGTCATAGCGCCGCCTCGGTCTTGGGCTGCCGCGCAAACCGACGCCCCAACCGATCAAAGTACAAATAGATGACCGGCGTGGTGAACAGCGTCAGCACCTGGCTGACCAGCAGGCCACCGACCATCACCAGACCCAGGGGCTGGCGCAGCTCGGCGCCGGAACCCGAGGCGAACATCAGCGGGATCGCGCCGAACAGTGCCGCCAGGGTCGTCATGAGAATGGGCCGGAAGCGCAGCAGTGCCGCTTCGTAGATGGCGGTCTGCGGGTCGATCCCACGGTTGCGTTCGGCGTCGAGGGCGAAGTCGATCATCATGATCGCGTTCTTCTTGACGATACCGATCAGCAGGATGATGCCGATGATGGCGATCATGCCCAGATCGTTGCCGCTGATGATCAGCGCCAGCAGCGCACCGATGGCCGCCGACGGCAGGGTCGACAGAATGGTGATCGGATGGATGTAGCTCTCATAGAGCACGCCCAGCACGATGTACATGGTAATCACCGCCGCCAGCACCAGCAGCAGCGTGCTGGATAGCGAGGCCTGGAAGGCTTCGGCCGCGCCCTGGAATTGCGTCTGCACACCGATTGGCATGCCGATGTCTTTTTGCACCTGCTCGATGACTTCCACGGCCTTGCCCAGCGCAACGCCCGGCGCCAGGTTGAACGACATCATCACCGCCGGAAACTGCCCGATGTGGGCGATTGCCAGTTGCGCCTGGCGCTGCTCGACCCGGGCCAGACTCGACAGCTTGACCTGCCCCCCGTCGGTGGTCTTGACGTGAATCTGCTCCAGCGCCTCGGGCCCGAGTTCACTGCGCGAATCTGCCTGCAGCACCACGCGGTACTGGCTGGCCTGAGTGTAGATAGTGGAAATCTGCCGCTGGCCGAAGGCGTCGTACAGCGCGTCGGTGATGTTGGCAACGGTCACGCCGAGCCGGCTCGCAGCATCTCGGTCGATGTTGAGAAACACCTGCAAACCCTTGTCCTGCAGGTCGCTGGCGACATCGGTCAATTCCGGACGCTGAACCAGCGCCTCCACCAGCTTGCCGCTCCACAGATTGAGCAAGTCGGCGTCCGGCGACGACATGCTGAACTGGTACTGAGTTCGACTGACCCGGTCTTCGATGGTCAGGTCTTGCACAGGCTGCATGAACAGGCGGATGTCCGACAGCTGATCCACCTCGGGCTGCAAGCGCTGGATCACTTCGGACGCCGTGACATCCCGGTCGCCATGGGGCTTGAGGTTGATCAGCATGCGGCCGCTGTTGAGGGTCGCGTTGTCGCCGTCTACGCCGATGTAAGACGACAGACTGGCGACGGCCGGATCCTTGAGGATGATTTTCGCCAGGGCCTGCTGACGCTGGCTCATGGAGGCGAACGACACCGACTGAGGGGCTTCGGAAATGCCCTGAATCACGCCGGTGTCCTGCACCGGGAAGAAGCCCTTGGGCACGGCGAGATACAGCAGCACTGTAATGCCGAGGGTGGCGATGGCCACCAGCAGGGTCAGCGGCTGATGCCTGAGCACCCACTGCAACTTGCGCCCATAGGCGGCCACCAGCCAGTCGATCCACGCACCGCTGGCCCGGTAGAAGCGGCCCTGCTCTTCTTCTCTCGGCTCACGCTTGAGCAGGCGCGCGCACATCATCGGCGTCAACGTGAGGGACACCACGAGGGAAATCAGGATCGCCACCGCAAGGGTGATGGCGAATTCGCGGAACAGCCGCCCGACCACATCGGCCATGAACAACAGCGGAATGAGCACGGCGATCAGGGAAATGGTCAGCGAGATCAGGGTGAAACCGATCTGTCGCGCGCCTTTGAGCGCCGCCTGCAAGGGGGTCTCGCCCTCCTCCAGGTGCCGGGAAATGTTCTCCAGCATGACGATGGCGTCGTCCACCACGAAACCGGTGGCAATGGTCATCGCCATCAAAGTGAGGTTGTTGACCGAGAAACCAGCGAGGTACATGACGCCGAAAGTGCCGATCAACGACAGCGGCACGGCCACCGACGGAATGATCGTCGCGCTGAAGCGCCGCAGGAACAGAAAGGTCACCAGCACCACCAGCACGATGGAGATCATCAGCTCGTGTTGCACGTCGCTGACCGAGGCGCGGATGGTCTGCGTGCGGTCGGTCAGCACGGTGACATCCAGCCCGGCGGGCAGGTTCTCGGTGATGCTGGGCAGCAGCGCCTTGATCCGGTCGACCACGTCAATGACGTTGGCGCCCGGCTGACGCTGGATATTCAGCAGCACGGCCTGGTTTTCGTTGGCCCAGGCGGCGAGGCGATCGTTTTCGGCGCCGTCGACGATCTCGGCGACGTCCTTGAGCCGCAGCGGGCCGCCGTTGTTGTACGCCAGAATCAGGTTGGCGTATTCCTCGGGGGACTTGAGCTGGTCGTTGGCGTCGAGCATCGACACCCGCGTCGGGCCGTCGAAATTACCCTTGGGGGTGTTGACGTTGGATGCGCTGACCAACGTGCGCACGTCTGCCAGGTTCAGGCCGTTGGCCGCCAGTGCGTCAGCGTTGACCTTGATCCGCACCGCCTGACGCTGGCCGCCGGCGATGGTCACCATGCCCACTCCGCTGATCTGCGCGATCTTCTGCGCCATGCGCGTGTCGACCAGATCGTTGAGTTTGGGCAGCAGCATGGTCTTCGAGGTAATCGCCAGGGTCAGGACCGGTGTGTCGGCTGGGTTGACCTTGTTGTACGTCGGCGGCGCCGGCAAGTCGCTTGGCAGCAGGTTGGTCGCGCCGTTGATCGCCGCCTGCACTTCCTGCTCGGCCACGTCCATGTTGATGTCGAGGCTGAAACGCAGGGTGATGACCGAGGCGCCGCCTGAGCTGGTCGAGGCCATCTGGGTCAGGCCCGGCATCTGCCCGAACTGGCGCTCAAGGGGCGCGGTCACGGCACTGGTCATCACTTGTGGACTGGCGCCCGGGTACAGCGTCATCACCCGAATGGTCGGGTAATCCACCTGGGGCAATGCCGACACCGGCAGCAGCGTGTACGCGATCAGACCCGCGAGCACGATGGCAAGCATGCTCAGCGTAGTGGCGACCGGCCTGAGGATGAACAGCCGTGACAGGTTCATACGTTGCCTTTCTTCGCCGTCCCGGCATTGGCCGACTCACCGGGCTCCTTCGAGGGCTTGCCCTGCAACTGCTGGCCCGGCGTGGCCGGAACGTCCTTGCTGTCGTTGACCACGTCTACCGCGCTGCCGTCTTTCAGGCGGTCGGTGCCTTCGAGCACCACGCGGTCCCCGGCCACCAGACCTTCGGTGATCACCGTGGCGTTCTCGTCGCTCGGCCCGGTCTTGAGCGGGCGAATGCGCACGGTCTTGTCGCCGTCCATCACGTACACAAAGGTGCCGTTGACGCCGAACTGCACGGCGGCCGACGGCACCAGCACCACGTTTTTCAGGGTATTGGCGAGCAGGCGCGCGTTAACGAACTGATTGGGGAACAGCGCTTCGTTGTCGTTATCGAAACGCGCCTTGAACTTCAACGTGCCGGTGGTGATGTCGATCTGGTTGTCGATGCTGGCGAGCACGCCGGTGGCCTGAAGCTTGAGGTCACCGCGATCCCACGCTTCGACCGGCAGTTTGTCACCGCTGCGGTAGCGGCTGAGCACCTCGGCCAGGTCTTTTTCCGGCAGCGTGAAGTTGACGGTGATTGGCTTGATTTGAGTGATCACGACCAACGGGTTGGTGTCATTGGCCGCCACCAGATTGCCAACGTCCAGCTGGCGCAGACCGATACGACCCGAGATCGGCGCCCGAATCTGGGAGAACTCCAGATTGAGCTTTGCGTCGCCCACGGCCGCCTGATTGGTCTTGATGGTTCCCTGATACTGACCGACGAGGGACTCGGCCGTGTCCAGGGTTTGCTTGGCAATGCTGTCTTCTTTGTACAGGCCCCGATAACGCTGTACGTCGAGTTGAGCATTCTTGAGCAGCGCCTGGTTCTGCATCAGCGTGCCCTCCGCCTGCTGCAGCGCGATCTGGTAGCTGCGCGGGTCGATCACCGCCAGCAGATCGCCGGCCTTGACCTGCTGGCCTTCCTGGAAATTGATCTTCATCAATTCCCCCGCCACGCGGCTGCGCACATTGATCGTGTTCAGCGCCGTCACGGTGCCGAGGGCTTTGTAGTAGATGGGGAAATCACCGGTGGTAGCAGCCGCCACCCGCACCGGCACTGGAACGGTCGAGCCGCCGAAACCGGGACGCTTGGCCGCCGCTTTGCCGTTCCCGCTGCTGCGGCTCGCGCTGGCCTGGGCTTGATCGGTTTTCTGAGCGGCAGTGTCCGGCTTCGACGCAGAGCCTGGCCAGAAGCGCCAGCACAGGCCAGCGACGATCAACAGAACCAACAGGCTTATCAGCCAGCGACGGGAATTACGGGGGCCAGACGATTGCATGAATAAATCAACCAGTGTGCGCGTGAGCGTCTTCGGGAAGCTGAACAATAAGCACAGAAATCAGCGGGGCAAAGGGCCTTTACCGGCAATTTACCTAGTGCTTACTTTGGATAAGGTGCTGACGTACCAATAAAAAACGGCCTGAGGGAGTCAGGCCGCCTGGAGGTTGCCGGGTATTGCCATCCAATGATGGCAATACGCCGTCGGGGAGCTTACTTCAATACGGCCAGCGCTGCGTCGTAGTTCGGCTCCTGGCCGATCTCCGGTACCAGCTCGCTATGCAGGACAATATCGTTTTCGTCCAGCACCACCACGGCACGGGTGGTCAGGCCCTTCATGGAGCCGTCGGCAATGGCAACGCCGTAATCCTGCATGAACTGCGCGCCGCGCATGGTGGACAGGTTCTTCACGTTTTCCAGACCTTCCGCACCACAGAAACGTGCCTGGGCAAACGGCAGGTCGGCGGAGATGCACAGCACAACAGCGTTGCTGAGCTCGTTGGCCTGGGCGTTGAATTTGCGGACGGAGGTGGCGCAGGTCGGCGTGTCGACGCTCGGGAAAATGTTCAGCACCTTGCGCTTGCCGGCGAAGGTTTCCAGGGTTGCGTCAGACAGGTCGCCCGCCACCAGCGTGAAGGCGGGCGCCTTGCTTCCGACGTTCGGCAGTTCGCCGCTGATCTGTACCGGGGAGCCTTTACGAGTCACTTGTGGCATGAGCTGATTCCTTGTTTGAGGTGGCATGCAAGGGCGGAAGTTAACCATGAAAACACAGGGTCACCTACCGCCGGGAATGAATATTCTGACAGTGCCGCGGCCGTTAAAAATCACGCTTGTAAAAAATATCCAGAGAGCTCGCCACGCCGCCTGCGACCTCCAGATACACCTTCTTGCTCAACAGGTAGCGCAAGGTCAGGGTGTTGGCCGGTTCAAATACCCCAACGCCATAGCGCAGGCTGAGCTTGTCGGTGATCTTGCCGCTGGCGACTACCGCTGTCTTGTCGCCGCTGCCCGAGGTGTCCAGATCGAAATCCCGAATGCCCAGCCCGGACGCCAGCTTGCCCGCCGTCGACGAACCGCCGGCCAGGCCCAGTGCCAGCGCAGCCTGGGCGACCATGTTGCTGTCTTCACCATTTGTGCTCAGCGGACGGCCCAGCACCAGATAGGACAACGCCTGCTCCTGGCTCATGGCCGGTTCGGAAAACACCGTGGTGGTGGGCTGTTCGGCGCTGCCGCTCAGGCGGATGCCGGCAATCACGTCGTCAGTCTGGCGGATGGCTTCGATGTCCAGATACGGCTGGTCAACCGGCCCTGCAAACAACAGGCGGGCCTTGCGGATGGTCAGGCGCTGACCGTACGCGCGGTAGCGGCCGTCGTTGAGGTTCAACTCGCCCCGCGTGTCCATGTTGTCGCCGATGTGCACGTGGCCGGCGAGATTGGCGGTCAGGCCGAAGCCTGTGAAGCTCAAGGTCTCCTGGCCCACTTCGACGTTGACGTCCATGGCGATGGCCAGCGGGGTTTTGCCCTGTTTGGTCTGCTGGCCGACGATCACCGTGTCATCGGAGACCTTCACGGTCGAGGGCGGCAACTGACGCACGGTGATTTCGCCTTTCGGAATCAGGACTTTGCCCGACACCGCAAGCCGGTCGCCCTGCAGGGTGATCTTCAGGTCCGGGGCCGCCTCCAGCTTGGCGTAGGGTTCAACCGTTATCGGCAGGCGCGTGCCTTTCAACGCTACGTCGACATCCAGTGCGTCGGCCCAGGCCACATGCCCGCCAATGCTGCCCTGACCAGTCGGGCCGCTGTTCCATTTGCCGGTCAAATCGACGCGCTCGCCGGCAATCAGGGCTTGAACGTTGAGCTTTTCAAAGCTCACGGGTACCTCCGGACCGGAGACCTCGCCGTCGGTGAGTGCCACATTGCCGTTGATCTGCGGCGCCAGCAAGCCGCCCGAAACCCGACCGCTGCCGTTGAGCTTGCCATTGAGTTTTTCCACCATCGGCACAAACGGCCGTGCAACCGACACGTCCACGCCGCTCAGGTTGAAGTCGCCGGTGACGGGCTTGTTTTTGGCGATCGGGTCGATGCTCAATCGGGCCAACAACTCGCCGAGCTTGCCACCACGAAAATTCAGGCTGGTGTCGACTTTCTTCGGCGTCAGGCTGCTGGTCAACTTCAGCGTGTCGTAGGGGAAGTCCAGCCACTGGCGCTTGTCCTTGACCCGCAGTGTTCCGCCACTGGCGTCGATGACCACCTGACCATTGGGGCCGGCAGCCGGCACGTCTAGCTGAATATCCGCATTCAATGCACCCTTCCAGGCGAAATCCTTGGGCAGCCATTGCGCCAGGCTTTCCAGCGGGAAGCGCTTGAGGTGGTAACGCAGGCGCGGCTCAGGCATCAGACGCTGATCTTCGCCGCACAGACTCGCAGGCCCCGACACCCAGCAATGGGCACCGAAGTTGACCTTGCCGTCTGCAAGGCGCTCCAGTTTGGCCGGCTGCTGCAACTTCCAGTCCTGCCCGCCGCTCTGGATGTCACCGCTGGCCAGACGCCCGCGCCAGTTGCCTTTGTCCAGGTTGCCATCCAGCGCAAGGGCCAGTTTGAGCAGCGGCCCTTTAAGATCGAATTTGACTTGTTGACGCTTGATGTCGCCCTGGCCGTTCACATTCAAGGCACCCAGCGCGGTGTCGCCCGCTTGAATGCCGGTGGTCTTCAGATCAAAGGTCGCGCGCTGGGCGTTGTCGAGCTTGGCCGCCAACGTAAGGGCCTGCAGCTTGTTCGCCTCAAAGGCCAGTTGAGTGCCCTGCAAAGTCAGTTGCCCCTGGGGCGCCTGCACGGTGCCGGCAACGTCGACGCGCCCCTTCATCTGGCCTTGCAACCCGGGCCACAGCTGACCGAGTCGCGGGAGGTTGATGTCCAGCTGTCCGGCGATTTTCTGCTGCAGCTTGCCCGAGCCTTGAATCCGGTTATCGCCCAGGCGAATCTCAAGGGCGTTGAGATTCCATATGTTGTCGGCGCCATCGGCCTTGGCCTGCAGCACCGCAGGCTGACCACGCAGGCGACCTTTCAGATCCAGGACGGCGTTCAGGTTCAATTGCTCGTTACGCAGCGACCCTTTGCTGCGCAGCGGACCCGCCAGGGAGCCTGGCAGTTCTGCGACCCAGTACGCGGGATCGATGGCGCTGAGATCCAGCGCCGTGTCCCAGGCGATGCCGTCGGCAAATTGCAGGTTCAGATGACCGCTCGCCCTGCCCTGCCCGGCCGCCAGTTCGAGCTGAGGCAGGAAGATCTGCTGCAGATCGCCGCTGAACGGACTCTGCAACGTGAAGGGGCCGGCCGGGCCTTTGAAGTCACCGGAGAAATGGCCGAGGTATTTGCCGTCGGTGTAGGACACCTCCCCAGTGAACGCGTGCACGCTGACCTGCGGCTCGTCGATCAGCGGGTACAGGCGATGCCAGGGGAAGTCGAGCCAGTCGATTTTTGCGTCGGCGCGCAGGCCCTGTTGCCAGTCCAGCTTGCCGCTGGCCTTGAGACGCTGATTTTCGCTGGCGGTCAGGTCCAGCGCCGCGATGTCCGCGCCCTTGGCGTCGACCCGGCCTTGCAACGCCAACGCCACCGGGCCTTTTTCAGCAGGCAGGCTTGCGCTGCCGGTGATGGCATAGCCTTGAGAAAGGTCGCCCTTGGCGTTGAGAACCAACTGATTGAGCTGCAGCGTGTCCGGCAACTCGGCACTCGGTTTGAACCCGTCGCTGGTGATGGCGATGTTTGCTGGCAGGTGCTCAACCAAGGGCTGCAGCTCACCGACGAGATGAGCGTCAATGTAGCCCTTGCTCTGCGCATTGAGCGTCAATGTCTTGAGCAGATCGCCCTGAACATTAAGCGCCAAAGATAACGGCTGACCGCTGACGTCTGGCAGTTTCAGCTGCCCCTCGGCGGTCAGCGGCCAGTCCCCCTCTGGTTTGAGCAGCCCTGTCAGGTCAAGCGCGATGTCATCACGACCAGCGTGCAGCGAGTCGATTCTCAGGCCTTCAGCAGTCCAGTGCGCCGCCAGTTGCACGTCGCGGACCTGTTCGGTGCCGTCCAGGTGCAGGCTGCCGATCTGCACGCGCCCCAGTTGCAACGCCAGGGGCAGCTTGAGATCCGGCAGTTTAATGGGGCCGCTGCTGGCTTCGTCGCTCGAAGGCGGGAATTGCAGGCGGATGTCGCCGGTTTGCAGGTTGTCGATGCACAGCGTCATGCGGGCGAGGCACGCCGGGGACCAGTCGAATACCGGCGCGTCGACTTCGACCTTGCTCTGGTCTTGCTGCCAGACCAGGTGATCCGCCTGCCATGCGCCGCCGAGCCGACCCGAAAACCCCTCGACCGACAGGCCCGGAACAAGCCCGAGAGCCCATCGACTGCCGCTTTGAGTGCCGAGAAGGAGCGTTAATGTCAGCCCCAAGAGGATCGCCAACGACAGCAGCGTAATCGCCGTTATAGCCAGGGTGCGTTTCAAAACAGCCATGTTCGTCACAGTTCAGGTCCCATCGAGAAGTGCAGACGAATACCGCCTTCTTCATCCAGCGCGTGGGCGAGGTCCAGCCGCAGCGGCCCGACCGGTGACACCCAGCGCACACCGATGCCCACGCCGGTCTTGAGGCTTGGCAGGTCCAGAGAATTGAACGAGTTGCCCTGATCGACGAATGCCGCCACGCGCCACTTTTCGGCGATCGAGTACTGATATTCGGCGCTGCCGGCGATCATGTAGCGGCCGCCAATCTTGTCGCCGTCGGAGTTTTCCGGTGACAGCGATTGATAGTCATAGCCGCGCACGCTCTGGTCACCACCGGCAAAAAAGCGCAGGGACGGCGGGATGGATTTGTAGCCGTTGGTGGCGCTGCCGCCGACCTGCACCCGGCCGAGGAAGCGGTGATTCTGCGCCACGGTGGTCAGCCCTTTGAGCATGACCGTACCGTGCAAGAGGTTGGCATCCGAGCCCAGCCCTTCCTTGGCGACCTGGGTGTCGAACTGCAGCCGGTAGCCATTGTGAGGGTCGATCCGGTTATCGCTGCGCAGGTATGAGTAGCTGATACCGGGCATGAGCAAGGTGCTCAGGCCTTCGTCATTGCCCAGTCGGTATTCTTCGCGCTGCCACTTCAGCGAGATCACCCGCTCCCAGCCGCTGGGCAGCTTGCTGTGCCATTCGGGCCCGACGGTCAGCAGTTTGCTCAGGCTGTCGGTGTCGGCGATTTCTTCATACTGGTAGCCACCGGCGAAACGCAGTTTGTCGGTCAGGGGCGGGTCCAGCGGAATGTCGTAGAACAGGCCGACGTTCTGCCGAGGGGCGGAGATTTCGGCTTCAGCGCCATAACTGTGGCCTTGTGGATTGACCCAGTGGCGCGTCCAGTTGGCCTTCACCCGTGGGCCGACGTCGGTCGAATAGCCCACGCCCAGTCCCATGGTCCGCGGCTTGCGGGTCTGCAGTTGGACGTCGACCGGAATGACCTGAGCCTGGGCGTCTGTAGGCGCTGCATTGACTCGCACGCCTTCAAAATAGCCGCTCGCCTGCATGGCCTGGTTGAGTTCGGCGATCAGTTCAGAGTCGTAGGGCGTGTCCTGCTTGAAAGGCACCATTCGCTGCAGCAAGTCTTCATCGAACGGCGCGTCGCCGCTGAAGGTCACTTTCCCCAGCGAGAAACGTGGCCCGCTGTCGTAAACCAGCTCGATGTCTGCGACACCGGCACGGGGGTCAACGGACAGGCGCTGGGTCACAAACCGGCCATTGAAAAAGCCATAGCGCGCGGCCTGGGTTTCGATCAGGTGTTTGGCGTCCTCGTAGACACCATGGTTGAGTACTGCGCCGGGTTTCAGGGCGTCGCCTTTAGGCACGCGGAAGCTCTTGAGCTGGGTGGCCTGCCCGGTTACGCGGATGGACACGTTGCGCAGGTGGACAGGCTCGCCGGCCTCGACCTTCAGCAGCAGTCGCAGGTTGTTGTCGACGTGGCGGACTTCGCTGTCAATCTGCGCCTGGTAATAGCCAAGGGCCTGAGCAGCCTTCAGCGCCTGCTCGACGGCCCCCACGCTGAAGCGTTCGAGGGCCGGCTCGTCGCGCTCGCCGAGACTGCCCACATACCCTTCGATGTTGGATTTGAGCGCGGCATTGGACGGCTTGATCCGGACCTCCAGCTGCGCATCGGCGAATGCCGCGCAGCTGGACAACATCAAGACAAAGCCACTGGTGTATCGACGGGGAAACTTCATAGGCGCGAATGCTACACGAGCAACGCGGGCTGCTGGAACCCGCTGAAATTGAGGAGCTTGCGTAGCTCAAGCCACAGAACCCAATGAAACCTGGGGGTTTGGGTGGAAAAATATGCGTTCTCGGACAGGTCCTACTGTGACCTCGCCGATTTCCTCATAACCCTGTCGTTGATAGAACTCCAGGTAGTGGCCATTACCGGTGTCGAGAACGATCCCTTCCGAGTTCTTGTCCTCGGCACACCAGTCATGCAGCGCATGCAACAACTGCTCGCCGTAGCGCTGGCCCTGGAAATCAGGGTGGACTCCGAACAACGGCAGCACGTGCACCGCTTCGGACGGCGCGCAGGCCAGCACATCGTGGTAATACTCCAGATAGCGCTGGGTTCCACGCAGGCCGGTGCTCATCAACATGCGAATGCGCCAGGCCCAGCTTTCGGTGATGCCCAGCCGCCGTTGCGGCGGGGCAATCAGCACAGCGCCTACCAGCCGGTCTGCGACGAACAGGCCCAACGCAGGCATTTCCTGAAGAAAGTGCTGCTTGACCAATTGGCGGATGGTCGACCTGACCCGGTGCTCGTAACCGGATCGGCCAGATTCGAAGAGGTGGGCGAAGCTTGGCTCCTGACGGTAGGCGAGGTACAGCAGCGAGCGGGTTTCGCGGGAGTAGCCGCTGTCGAGCTGACGGATCTCCGCCGTTTCGCTAGGCAGTTCTGGCATGGTGTTCGTCCTTTTGATGAGCCCCGGGGCGGCCGCTCGGGTAGTGGTCTTCAAGGGTTCGAGTCGCCGCCTGCAAGCGCAGTTCCCGCGATGTGGCCATCGTTCAGAAATGCCCACCCGCCGTTTGCGATCCTGCCGAGTGAACCGGGCGCTGGCCGTCGCCCGGCAGGTCGGCTAGCATCGCCGTTTGTATTTGTAAGGAGCTGCCAGGAGCGCCGCCCATGAAACTTGTGTCTTTTAATATCAACGGCCTTCGCGCCCGACCGCATCAACTGGCGGCGTTGATCGAGAAGCATCAACCCGACGTCATTGGCTTGCAGGAAACCAAGGTCTCCGACGAGCAATTTCCCCAGGCCGATATCGAAGCGCTGGGTTACCACGTGCATTTCCACGGTCAGAAAGGTCATTACGGCGTCGCCCTCCTTTCGCGTCAGGCGCCACTGTCTATTCACAAGGGCTTCGACAACGACGATGAGGAGGCCCAGCGCCGTTTCATCTGGGGCACGTTCGCCGATCGCAACGGCAATCCGGTGACGGTCATGAATGGCTATTTCCCACAGGGCGAAAGCCGTGATCACCCGACTAAATTCCCGGCCAAGCTGCGTTTCTATGCGGATTTGCAGAACCTGCTGGAGACGCGTTTCAGCAATGACCAGCCGCTGGTGGTGATGGGCGACGTCAACATTTCCCCTGAGGACAGCGACATCGGCATCGGCGCCGACAATGCCAAGCGCTGGTTGAAAACCGGCAAGTGCAGCTTCCTGCCGGAAGAGCGCGAGTGGCTCGGCAAACTCAAGAGTTGGGGCTTGGTGGACAGCTTCCGCCACCTGTACCCGGAAGTGGTCGATCAATTCAGCTGGTTCGATTACCGCAGTCGCGGTTTTGAAGACGAGCCCAAGCGCGGCCTGCGCATCGACCTGATCCTTGCGTCCCACGGGCTGCAACCGCGCATCAAGGCCGCCGGCGTAGATTATCACCTGCGGTCGATGGACAAACCGTCCGACCACGCGCCGATCTGGCTTGAGCTGGAGTAACCGGACCTTTAAACGATGAGCCGCGCGGCGCCGTGCGTGCGGCTCGATCGTCCAACGCGCAACAAGCCGCGAGCTGTCATCTGGCCGTCATTCGCCTGTCTTATTCTCCGACCACTTCCTTTCACATAAAGATGCCGCACATGCTGCGCACTCGTGTATTCGTTCTGCTCGCTTCGCTTTTCGCGCTTTCAATAGACACGCACGCGGCTGCCCTGCCCGCGCCCACTGACGGCTCACCCGCCTTGCGCATTCAGGGCTCGAACACGATTGGTGCGCAGCTGGGGCCGGCGCTGGTCAAAGGCTTGCTGGCTCAGCAAGGCGCGCAGGCAGTTCAGGAACAACCCGGCCCGAACCCCAACGAGATGCGTCTCATCGCTCGTTTGCCCTCGGGCCAGGACGTCAGCATCGACATCGCTGCCCACGGATCGAGCACCGGGTTTGTGGCGCTGAAGGACGGGCTTGCCGATGTGGCCGCGTCTTCACGCCCCATCAAGAACAACGAAGCCACCGACTTGGCGGCCCTGGGCGATCTGCGCAGTCATGAGGCCGAACAGGTGATCGCCATCGACGGCGTTGCAGTGATCCTTCACCCCGGCAACCCGCTGCGCGAACTGAGCACGGCGCAACTGGCGAAAATCTTTTCCGGGGAGATTCGCGACTGGGAGCAATTGGGTGGCCCGTCCGGGCCTATCCATTTATACGCACGGGATCAGCAGTCCGGCACGTACGACACCTTCAATGAGCTGGTGCTGGCCAGGTCAGGCAAGACGCTGTCGAAGGAGGCCAGGCGCTTCGAGTCCAGTGAGGAATTGTCCGATCAGGTCAGTCAGGACCGTCAGGGCATCGGCTTCATCGGCCTTCCCTACATCCGCCAGGCCAAAGCCGTGGCGATCATCGACGGTGAGTCGAAACCGATGCTGCCCACGGCCAGCCTGATTGCCACCGAAGATTACCCACTGTCTCGCCGCCTGTATTTCTACTTGCCGCCCGATTCGAGGCAGCGCTGGGCCAAGGCGCTGGTGCGGTTCGCCCAGAGTCCACAGGGCCAGTCCATCGTCGCGCAGAACGGGTTTGTGGCGCAGACGGTTCAAGCGGTGAAAGTGCGGGCGACAGCACAGATGCCGCTGGAATATCAGAACCTTGCCCGTGAGGCCGAGCGGCTGTCGGTGAATTTCCGTTTTGCCCAGGGCAGCGCGGCGCTGGACACCAAGGCAATGCTCGATCTGAAGCGAGTGGTCGAGTACCTGAAGGCCCATGACAAGCTGGATAAGAAGGTAACGCTGGCGGGGTTTGGCGATGCCAAGAGCGACCCGGCGCGGGCGCAATTGCTGTCAAAACTGCGGGCCATGGCCGTGCGCCGGGAACTGCTGAAACATCAGGTGGTGCTGCGTGACGTGCGCGGGTTCGGCGACGAAATGCCCGTGGCTGCCAACGATGGCGATGAAGGCCGGATCAAGAACCGCCGGGTGGAGGTTTGGGTGGAGTGATGCGGTTGAGGCACGCAGTTACTGTGCAAACCATTCACTATCCTGTCGTGGGATACCTCCGCAATCGCGCTGCGAACGGGGTCTATATGGGAGTGAGCTTGCTCACGAAAAAGGCATTTCAGGCGCTGAAAACGTGAAAGATTTACCGACTTCTTCGCGAGCAAGCTCGCTCCCACAAATTGCTTGCCATCAGAAAAATTTGCGGTGCCGCCGCGCTCGATGAAATCCCGCTCGCTGGCGACTCCGCCCATCGATCACCGATGCTCGCTGCGCATCATCTCCTTCGGCACATATCTGCCGATCTCAAACTTCCCAATCGCCGCGCGGTGCACTTCGTCCGGGCCGTCGGCCAGGCGCAAGGTGCGCTGCATGGCGTACATATAGGCCAGCGGGAAATCGCCGGACACCCCGGCTCCGCCGTGCATCTGGATTGCCCGGTCGATCACCCTCAACGCAACGTTCGGTGCGACCACTTTGATCTGCGCGATCTCGCTTCTTGCCACCTTATTGCCGACGGTGTCCATCATGTACGCGGCCTTCAACGTCAGCAGGCGCGCCATGTCGATTTCCATCCGAGAGTCGGCGATCTTGTCGATGTTGCCGCCCAGTCGGGCCAGCGGCCGCCCGAACGCCGTGCGCTGAACCGAGCGTTTGCACATCAATTCCAGCGCGCGTTCCGCCATGCCGACCGAGCGCATGCAGTGGTGAATCCTTCCCGGGCCAAGGCGACCCTGGGCGATTTCGAAGCCACGTCCTTCACCCAACAGAACGTTTTCGTACGGCACGCGCACGTTTTCGAACAGCACTTCGGCGTGACCGTGGGGGGCATCGTCGTAGCCGAAGACTGGCAGCGGTCGCACGATCTTCACGCCGGCCGCGTCAGTCGGCACCAGAATCATTGAATGCTGCTGGTGACGCGGGCCGTCCGGGTTGCTCAGGCCCATGAACACCATGATCTTGCAGCGCGGGTCGCAGGCCCCGGAGGTCCACCATTTACGGCCGTTGATGACCCACTCATCGCCATCGCGCACTGCCGTAGCGGCCATGTTGGTGGCATCCGAGGACGCCACGTCGGGTTCGGTCATCGCAAACGCCGAGCGAATCTCGCCGCGCAGCAAGGGTTCCAGCCACTCTTGCTTCTGCGCGTCATTGGCGTAGCGCACCAGCACTTCCATGTTGCCGGTGTCCGGCGCGGAACAGTTAAAGGGCTCCGGTCCCAGCAGCGAGCGGCCCATGATCTCCGCCAGCGGCGCGTATTCGAGGTTCGACAGCCCTGCCCCGAGCTCGGATTCGGGCAGGAACAGGTTCCACAACCCCTCGGCTTTTGCCTTGGCTTTCAATTCCTCCATGATGGCGGTTGGCTGCCAGCGGTCGCCTTCGGCCACTTGACGCTCGAACACCGGCTCGGCGGGATACACGTAGGCGTCCATGAAGGCGGTCACGCGCTCGCGCAGTGCCTGAACCTTGGGGGAGTAAGCGAAATCCATGGGGCTGCTGCCTTCTATGAGGTGTTGTCAGGTCGTGATCCGATGCTAGAACAGCGATCCCCATTTATCTAACCTATTCTCGGCGTGTATTAACATTCATAACCGATATATGATTCGGCGCATTCCAAACAACAAGAAACGCACGAGGCGCACAGCAATGAACCTGAGCAAGGTCGATCTCAATCTCTTTATTGTGTTTGACGCCATCTACACTGAAGCCAACCTGACCCGCGCCGGCCAGATCGTCGGCATCACCCAGCCTGCAGTGTCCAACGCCCTGTCGCGCCTTCGCGAAACCTTCAACGATCCGCTGTTCGTGCGCACGGCCCAGGGCATGGTGCCCACGCCCATGGCGCAGAACATCATCGGCCCGGTGCGCAATGCCCTCTCGTTGCTGCGGGTGTCGGTGCAGGAAAGCCGGATCTTTAATCCGCTGCAGGCCAACAAGAACTACCGCATCAGCATGACCGACCTCACCGAGGCAGTGATTCTGCCGGCGCTTTTCCAGCGGCTGCGGCGGCTGGCGCCCACAGTCACCATCGAAAGCTTTCTGTCCAAGCGCCGGGAAACGACCAAGGAACTCGCGGCGGGCCGGCTGGATTTCGCGGTGGATGCGCCGCTGAACACCGACCCACAAGTGCGCCACGTCAAGCTGATGGAAGACCACTATGTGTGCGCCATGCGCCGCGGCCATCCGCTGGCAAACAAGGAGGCCATCAGCCTGGATGACTACCTCGGTGTTGCGCACATTCATATTTCCAGTCGACGCAGTGGCCTGGGTTATGTGGACCTGGCTTTGGGAAAAATGGGCATTCAGCGCAAGGTCGCGTTGCGTTCGCAGCACTACCTGATGGCTTCGCAAGTGTTGCAGCAGACCGACATGGTGATGACCGTCCCCGAGCGCTTCGCCCGACGCAATGACCTGCATTTCGTGTATTTGCCGGTGAACGACGTGCCGACCGTGGAGACGCACCTGTACTGGCACGAAAGCACCGACCAGGACCCGGCGAACCGCTGGATGCGCGAGCAGATCATCGAGCTTTGTCAGTTGGTGACTGCGCAGGAGCGCAAGTTGGGCAAGACCCTTGAAGCAGCGGTGAAGTAGGCGTTCAGCGGCGCATGCGGCCACTGTAGGACCGGCTTTAGCCGGGAAGACGCCCGTATGAGCACCATCAATTTTGAGGTGCTGCCGCCGACGCGGCCTTTGTAGGACCGGCTTCAGCCGGGAAGAGGTCGCTGTAGACACCATCAATTATGCGGTGTGGCTGCTGGCCCTTTCCCGGCTGAAGCCGGTCCTACATTTAAAACGCGGTCCTACGATTGGCAAAAGCTGTGCAGTGTTTGATAACGCCCCTTGACGTTAACGTAAAGCCCAACTTACGTTACGCCCATGCCTTCTGTATCGAGCACTGCCATGACCGCTACCACCTACAGTATTTCCGACCTCGCCCGCGAACTGGACATCACCACCCGCACCATTCGCTTCTACGAAGAACAAGGCATGCTCAGCCCCGAACGCCGTGGGCTGGAGCGGGTTTATTCGGGCCGCGACAAGGTAACCCTCAAGCTGATTCTGCGGGGCAAGCGCATCGGCTTTTCCCTGGCGGAATGCCGCGACCTCATCGGTCTGTATGACCCTGCCGGTGGCAATCACAAACAATTGAGCACCATGCTCGAAAAAATCGCCGAGCGTCGCGCGCAACTGGATCAGCAGCTGCTGGATATTCAGCAGATGCAGCTGGAGCTCGACACGGCAGAGGAACGCTGCAAGGCCGCACTGGAAACATCCAGTTGATTCAACCCGCTAGCACAAGAACCTAAAGTCAAAACTCTCAGGAACGATGCCGCTATGTCTCTCCCTCAACGTGTGCGTCTGGTTGAAGTCGGCCCTCGGGATGGCCTTCAGAACGAATCCCACCCAGTCAGCGTCAGCGACAAACTTCAATTGGTTCAGGATTTGACCGACGCTGGCGTGAGCTACATCGAAGCGGGCAGTTTCGTGTCGCCGAAATGGGTGCCGCAGATGGCCGGCTCCGCTGAACTGTTCGCCGGCATTCAGCGCAAGGACGGCGTGATCTACGCCGCGCTGGCCCCCAACCTGCGCGGCTTCGAAGACGCGCTGGCCGCCGGCGTGAAAGAAGTGGCCGTCTTCGCCGCTGCCTCGGAGGCATTCTCCCAGCGCAATATCAACTGCTCGATCAGCGAAAGCCTGGACCGGTTTCTGCCGATCATGGAAGCCGCGCGATTGCACGGCATCAGCGTGCGCGGCTACGTGTCCTGCGTGCTCGGTTGCCCCTATGAAGGTGACATCGCGCCGAAGCAAGTGGCGGCAGTCGCCAACGAGCTGTTCGCCATGGGCTGCTACGAGGTTTCCCTCGGCGACACCATCGGCACCGGCACGCCGGGCGCCACCCGCACGCTGTTCGACGTGGTGGCCGGGCAGATTCCGCGCGGCAAGCTGGCCGGGCACTTCCACGATACCTATGGCCAAGCACTGGCCAATATCTACGCCAGCCTGCTGGAAGGAATTCACGTGTTCGACAGCTCGGTGGCCGGCCTCGGCGGCTGCCCTTACGCCAAAGGCGCGACCGGCAACGTGGCCAGTGAGGACGTGGTTTACCTCCTGCACGGCCTTGGCATCGAAACCGGTATCGATCTGGACAAGCTCATTACCGCCGGTCAACGCATCAGCGACATCCTCGGTCGAGCAAACGGCTCGCGGGTGGCAAAGGCACGTTTGTCGGCCTGATGTGCGACAAGTTGTCACACAGTGTTACCCTGCCCGCCATCACGTTCAGGGAAACGGGTAACACGGAAACACCCGGCACAGATTCAGCAGTGAATCCAGGCCGGTGAAATCCGCAAAGCCCCGGAATCCGGGAACTCTGAAAAGTTGGCATGGCTTCTGCTATGTCTTACGTACAACAAAAATAACAAATGCAATAACCCAATAAAAACAAGACGTATCGGCTCTGACATAACAAGAACAACACGGACAGAGACGCAGCTAACTGATTTTTTTGGAGTGGATCGCTCTACTTGGGGCTTTGGCCTCACGATCGTACTGAGAACAATAAAACTGCGTTCAGGCAGCTACCAGGCGAGTCGGATCGAAAGATCGAAGCGGATCAGCGCTCAAAAAAATACGTTTGCTCTTGGCCCCCTATGGGGTCGCTCAAAAAAAGCAAAAAAGGCTGGCTGCCAAAAATAACAACAGGCCACCTAATAATAAAAAGAGCATGCAGTTGAAATTGAAGGGGAGCCCAGGCTCCCCTTCGTGCTATCCGGCATTTGTAAACCTCCCCTTCTACCTGTTCCAGCGGCCAGCACCTCGCCCCCGTTGACATCAACCCGACCGCAGGCTTACGTTAACGTAAAGGTGACACCGTTTATTCCCTCCTGACAGCCCTCCAATAACAACACGGGATGCAGTTCATGAATTACCCCACGCTCAACTTCGGCCTCGGCGAAACCCTCGACATGCTGCGCGACCAAGTGCGCGCCTTCGTGGCCGCCGAGCTCGCCCCGCGCGCTGCCCAGATCGACAAAGACAATCTCTTTCCCGCCGACATGTGGCGCAAGTTCGGCGACATGGGCCTCCTGGGTATTACCGTCGATGAGCAGTATGGCGGCGCCGGCCTCGGCTACCTGGCCCACGTCATCGCCATGGAAGAAATCAGCCGGGGCTCCGCCTCCGCGGCGTTGTCCTACGGCGCTCACTCCAATCTTTGCGTCAACCAGATCAACCGCAACGGCACGCCCGAACAGAAAGCCCGCTACCTGCCCAAGCTGATCAGCGGCGAGCACGTCGGCGCCCTCGCCATGAGCGAACCCAACGCCGGTTCCGACGTGGTCTCGATGAAGCTGCGCGCCGACCGACGCGGCGACCGTTTCGTGCTCAACGGCAGCAAAACCTGGATCACAAACGGCCCTGACGCCAACACTTACGTGATCTACGCCAAGACCGACCTGGAAAAAGGCGCCCACGGCATCAGCGCGTTCATCGTCGAGCGCGACTGGCACGGCTTCTCTCGCGGCAACAAGTTCGACAAGCTCGGCATGCGCGGCTCCAACACCTGCGAGCTGTTCTTCGATGACGTCGAGGTGCCGGAAGAAAACCTGCTGGGCACGCTCAACGGTGGAGTGAAGGTGCTGATGAGCGGCCTGGATTACGAGCGCGTTGTGCTTTCGGGCGGGCCGGTCGGGATCATGCAGGCGTGCATGGACGTGGTGCTGCCGTACATTCACGACCGCAAACAGTTCGGCCAGAGCATCGGCGAGTTCCAGCTGATCCAGGGCAAGGTCGCTGACATGTACACCCAGCTCAACGCCAGCCGCGCCTACCTGTACGCCGTAGCCCAGGCCTGCGAGCGCGGCGAGACCACGCGCAAGGACGCCGCCGGGGTGATCCTCTACACCGCCGAACGGGCGACCCAGTTCGGCCTGGACACCATCCAGATTCTCGGCGGCAACGGCTACATCAACGAATTCCCGGCCGGACGACTGCTGCGTGATGCCAAGCTCTACGAGATCGGCGCCGGCACCAGCGAGATCCGCCGCATGCTGATCGGCCGCGAGCTGTTCAACGAAACCCGCTGACCGCGCCGGAGGCTCCATGACCATTCTGCACACCCGGATCAACCCGCGTTCGCCGGAATTCGCCAGCAACAGTGACGCCATGCGCACGCAACTCGACGCCCTGCACAGCCTGCTCGACCACGTCCAGCGCGGTGGCGGTGCGAAGGCGCAGGAACGCCACACCTCCCGGGGCAAGCTGCTGCCCCGGGAGCGGATCAATCGCTTGCTCGACCTCGGCTCGCCCTTCCTCGAACTCAGCCAGCTCGCCGCCCATGACGTGTATGGCGAAGACGTCCCGGCCGCCGGGCTGATCGCCGGCATTGGCCGGGTTGAAGGCGTCGAATGCATGATCATCGCCAACGACGCGACGGTGAAAGGCGGCACGTATTACCCGCTCACGGTGAAAAAACACCTTCGCGCCCAGACCATCGCCCAGCAAAACCGCTTGCCGTGCATCTATCTGGTGGACTCCGGTGGCGCCAACTTGCCCCGCCAGGACGAAGTGTTCCCGGACCGCGAACACTTCGGCAGGATCTTCTTCAATCAGGCCAACCTGAGCGCCGAAGGTATCGCCCAGATCGCCGTGGTCATGGGCTCCTGCACCGCTGGCGGCGCCTATGTGCCGGCCATGGCCGACGAAACCATCATGGTCCGCGAGCAGGCAACCATCTTCCTTGCCGGGCCGCCGCTGGTGAAAGCCGCCACAGGCGAAGTGGTGAGCGCCGAGGACCTTGGCGGGGCCGATGTGCATTGCCGGGTTTCCGGCGTTGCTGATCACTACGCCGACAGCGATGATCACGCCTTGGCCCTGGCACGACGCTGCGTGGCCAACCTGAACTGGCGCAAGCTTGGCCAGTTGCAGACCCGCCCGCCCCAGGCACCGCTGTATGCCGATGACGAGCTGTACGGCGTGATCCCGGCAGACGCCAAGCAGCCGTTCGACGTGCGAGAAGTCATCGCGCGGCTGGTGGACGGTTCGGTGTTCGATGAATTCAAGGCGCTGTTCGGCACCACGCTGGTCTGCGGCTTCTCCCACCTGCACGGTTACCCGATCGCCATCCTCGCCAACAACGGCATCCTTTTCGCCGAGGCTGCCCAGAAAGGCGCGCACTTCATCGAACTGGCCTGCCAGCGCGGCATTCCGCTGCTGTTTCTGCAGAACATTACCGGCTTCATGGTTGGCCAGAAGTACGAGGCCGGCGGTATCGCCAAGCACGGCGCCAAGCTGGTCACCGCCGTGGCCTGTGCGAAAGTCCCCAAGTTCACAGTGATCATCGGCGGCAGCTTCGGCGCAGGTAACTACGGCATGTGCGGCCGCGCCTATGACCCGCGCTTTCTGTGGATGTGGCCCAACGCGCGGATCGGCGTCATGGGTGGCGAACAGGCGGCCGGGGTGCTGGTGCAGGTCAAGCGCGAGCAGGCTGAACGCAGCGGCCAGACCTTCAGCGCTGAGGAAGAAGCCGCGCTGCGCCAGCCGATTCTCGATCAGTACGAGCATCAGGGTCATCCCTGGTATTCCAGCGCCCGGCTGTGGGACGACGGTGTCATCGACCCCGCCCAGACCCGCGACATTCTCGGCCTGGCCATCAGCGCCTCGCTCAACGCCGCCATCGAACCGACCCGCTTCGGCGTGTTCCGGATGTGACCCGAGAGAATCGCCCATGAATGATTTCGCCACCCTCGACATCGCCCTCGACCCACGCGGGTTCGCCACGCTCTGGCTCAATCGGGCGGAGAAGAACAACGCGTTCAACGCGCAGATGATTCGCGAGCTGATCATTGCTCTGGATCAGCTGCAGCGGGACGACAGCCTGCGATTTCTGCTGTTGCGGGGACGCGGCCGACACTTTAGCGCCGGTGCCGACCTCGCCTGGATGCAGGAGTCGGCCAACCTCGACTACAACACCAACCTGGGCGACGCCCGCGAACTCGGCGAGTTGATGTACAACTTGGCCAAGTTCAAGGCGCCGACCCTCGCCGTGGTGCAAGGCGCGGCCTATGGTGGCGCGCTGGGCCTGATCAGTTGCTGCGACATGGCCATCGGCGCTGAAGACGCCCAGTTCTGCCTCTCGGAAGTGAAGATCGGGCTCGCCCCGGCGGTGATCAGCCCGTTTGTGGTGCAAGCCATCGGCGAACGTCATGCGCGACGCTATGCGCTGACCGCCGAACGCTTCGACGGCACCCGGGCGCGGGAAATCGGCCTCTTAGCCGAGTGTTACCCGGCCGCCGAGCTGGAGCAGCACCTGGAACACTGGATCGCCAACCTGCTGCTCAACAGCCCCCAGGCCATGCGGGTCAGCAAAGGCCTGCTGCGCGAAGTCGCCGACGGTGAGCTGACCCCTGCCCTGCGCCGCTATTGCGAAAACGCCATTGCGCGCATCCGCGTCAGCGCCGAAGGCCAGGAGGGTCTGCGGGCGTTTCTGCAAAAGCGCGAGCCCGCCTGGCGCGGCCAGCCACGCAACCCACAAAGAGAGTCGCACTGATGAGCGTCCCGCACACCCAACCGCTGACTTCGGTGCTGATCGCCAACCGCGGCGAAATCGCCTGCCGCGTCATGCGCACGGCCAAGGTCATGGGCCTGACCACTGTCGCCGTGCACAGCGCCACCGACAGCAACGCGCGGCACGTTCGCGAGGCCGACATCGCAGTGAATCTCGGTGGCAGCAAGGCCAGCGAGAGCTACCTGCAAATTGACAAGCTGATAGAGGCCGCCAAGGCCAGTGGCGCCCAGGCCATTCACCCCGGTTACGGGTTTCTCTCGGAAAACGCAGGCTTTGCCCGGGCAGTGGAACAGGCCGAACTGATTTTCCTCGGCCCGCCCGCCTCGGCCATTGACGCCATGGGCAGCAAATCGGCGGCCAAGTCGCTGATGGAAACCGCTGGCGTGCCGCTGGTGCCCGGCTACCACGGTGACGCGCAGGATGCCGCGACCTTCCGCGAAGCGTCCGCCCGCATCGGCTATCCGGTGCTGCTCAAGGCCACGGCCGGCGGTGGCGGTAAAGGCATGAAGGTGGTCGAGCGCGACGAGGACCTGGCCGAAGCGCTGGCCTCGGCGCAACGGGAGGCACAGTCGTCCTTCGGCGATTCCCGCATGCTTGTCGAAAAGTACGTGCTCAAGCCACGCCACGTGGAGATTCAGGTATTCGCTGACCAGCACGGGCACTGCTTGTACCTCAACGAGCGCGACTGCTCGATTCAGCGCCGTCACCAGAAGGTCGTCGAAGAAGCCCCGGCGCCGGGCCTGACACCACAGATGCGTCAGGCCATGGGCGAAGCGGCGGTGCGTGCGGCTCAGGCGATTGGCTACGTCGGTGCCGGCACGGTGGAGTTTCTGCTGGACGCCCGGGGCGATTTCTTCTTCATGGAAATGAACACGCGCCTGCAAGTCGAGCACCCGGTGACCGAGGCGATTACCGGGCTGGACCTGGTGGCCTGGCAGATTCGGGTGGCCGAGGGCGAGCCGCTGCCGATCACCCAGGCCGAAGTGCCGCTGAACGGTCACGCGATTGAAGTGCGGTTGTATGCGGAAGACCCGGCCAACGACTTTCTGCCCGCCACCGGGACGCTGGCGCTGTATCGCGAATCGTCGCCGGGGCCGGGCCGTCGCGTCGACAGCGGCGTCGCGGAAGGTGACGTAGTTTCGCCGTTCTACGACCCGATGCTCGGCAAACTGATCGCCTGGGGCGAGACCCGTGAACAAGCGCGCTTGCGGCTGCTGGCGATGCTCGACGAATTCGCCATCGGCGGCCTGAGGACCAATCTTGCGTTTCTGCGCCGCATTATCGCGCACCCGGCCTTCGCCCAAGCCGAGCTGGACACCGGATTTATCGCTCGTTACCAGGAAGATCTGCTGCCAGCGGCCGAGGGCTTGACCGAGGAATTCTGGCAGCTGGCGGCGCAGGCGTACCTGATCACTGCGGCGGTGACGATCAGATCCGACGACGCCCATTCGCCGTGGTTGACCACCCGCGGTCTGCGACTTGGCGGCCCAAGCGAAGTGACATTGCACCTGGCGTGTGGTGCAGAGTCCCGAAGCATGGTGATGCGGAGTGATTCGCAGCAAGGCGTTCGTTTGAGCGGCGAGCACTTGGTGATCGAGCGGGATGGCGTGCGCCGGCAGACCATCGCAATCCGTCGGGCCGACACGCTTTACCTGCAATGGCAGGGCGATGTGCATGCGATCCGCTCGGTTGACCCGATTGCCGAGGTGGATGTGAGCCAAGGTCATCAAGGCGGCCTCACCGCCCCCATGAACGGCAGCATCGTTCGGGTGCTGGTCAGCGTGGGCGAACAGGTGCAGATCGGCACGCCGCTGGTGGTGCTGGAAGCAATGAAAATGGAACACAGCATCCGCGCGAACGCAGCGGGCACCGTTGCAGCGCTGTATTGTGCCGAAGGCGAGATGGTCAAGGAAGGGACAGTGCTGGTGGAGCTCGCCGCTGTGGTAGACGGCGAATGACAGGCTGCCGACTCCCGTAATGTAGGACCGGCTTCAGCCGGGAAAGCGGCAGTGGGGACACCACACAATTGAGGGTGTTAACACTGGCCTCTTCCCGGCTAAAGCCGGTCCTACTATTGCACAGCGTGCAACCAGTGAGATTGTGTGGGTTTCACCCACGCATCGCGGGCATGCAATGAGATCGAGCGTGAACTCAAATGTAGGACCGGCTTTAGCCGGGAAGGCGACAGTGGTTGCACCGCGAGATTGAGGGTGCGCACACTGGCCTCTTCCCGGCTAAAGCCAGTCCTACCAAGCGATGCATCCATTGCGGTAGGAGGAGGCCTGACCGACCTCCTCCCATTCCTTATGCCGCTACCTCATACAACTTAAGCACTTCAACTTCGCCACTGACCAGGCTCTGGCGCATCCGCGCCGCCTGCAGTGCCCCTGCCTTCATGGCGCTTTCCTTGACGTGACCATAACCGCGAATGCGTTCCGGGAGCCGCGCAAGACTCAGTGCCGTTTGCCGGTTGCTCGCGCTCAGGTGGCCGAGGATCAGCTCGATGTCGCCCACGTACGCATCAATCAGCTCGCGCTCCTGGCGACGCTCGACGCTGCGGCCGAACGGATCGAGCACCGTGCCGCGCAGGAATTTGAAACGCGCCAGCACATCGAATGCCTTCAACATCCACGGCCCGAAGCTGCGTTTGCGCGGCACGCCACTCTTCGGATCACGCTTGGCCAGCCAGGACGGTGCCAAGTGAAACTCGATGCGGTAATCGCCCTCAAACTGCGCTTCAAGCTGACGGGTGAAGTCGCCGTTGCTGTACAGCCGCGCCACTTCGTACTCGTCCTTGTAGGCCAGCAGCTTGAAGTAGTTGAAGGCCACCGCCTCGGTCAACGCAGGCGGCTGGCCCGGGAACAGCCGCGCTTCGGCATCCCGCACCCGATTCACCAGCGTCAGGTAACGCTCGCTCAACGCGCCGTTCTGATAGGCGATCAAACCATGGACGTTGCGTGTGACGCGCTCCTCAAGGGTCAGGTGTTCGGGGTCCGGCGTTGGCTGGCTCTGCGGATTGGCGGCCGCTTGCACCGCAGGGAGGTCAAACGCTGCACGGCGCCCCCACAGAAACGCTTGCTGGTTCAGATTGACCGCCACGCCGTTAAGCTCGATGGCTTTTTCGATGGCCGCAGAGGTCAACGGAATCAGCCCCAGCTGAAAGGCATAACCCAGCATAAAGAGGTTGCTGGCAATGCTGTCGCCCATCAATTTGGTCGCCAGGTCCGTCGCCTGCACAAAGTGCGTTTTGTCGGCGCCGACGGCTTCGCGGATGGTCTGCATCATCGCTTCGGCGGGGAACTCCGCGTCGGGGTTTCGGGTGAACTCAGCGGTCGGCGTCTGCTGACTGTTGATGACCGCATGGGTTTTTGCGCTGTTGAGCTTGGCGATGGCATCAGGGCCTGATGCCACCAGCAGATCACAACCCAGCAGCAGATGCGCCTCACCGGCCGCGATGCGCACGGCGAACAGATCTTCCTGGCGCGCGGCGATACGAATGTGGCTGACCACCGGGCCGAACTTTTGTGCCAGACCGGCCTGGTCGAGCACGCTGCAGCCCTTGCCTTCCAGATTGGCCGCGTAACCGAGCATCGCACCCACGGTGGTCACGCCCGTACCGCCCACTCCCGGCAACAGAATGTTGTAGGGCTCAGCGAGGCTTGGCAGCGTCGGCTGCGGCAGTTCAGCGAACGCCTGGGCCTGCTTGGGCAACTGCGGCTTGCGCAGCTTGCCGCCGTGGACGGTCACAAAGCTTGGGCAAAAACCCTCGACGCAGCTGAAGTCCTTGTTGCACGCGCTCTGGTCGATCTCGCGCTTGCGCCCTTCCGGAGTTTCCTTCGGCAGCACCGACAGACAGCCCGACTTGACGCCGCAATCGCCGCAGCCTTCGCACACGGCCGGGTTGATGATGGCGCGCTTGTCCAGATCGACCATCGTGCCGCGCTTGCGGCGACGGCGTTTTTCCGTGGCGCAAGTCTGATCGTAAATAATCACCGACACGCCTTTGAACTCACGCAACTCGCGCTGCACCGCGTCCAGATCGCTGCGATGGTGGAAAGTGGTAATCGGCGCAAACTGCTCGCGGCTCGGGTATTTCTCCGGCTCGTCCGAGACCAGGGCAATACGCTGTACGCCCTCGTTGAACACCTGCCGGCTGAGCTGATCGACGCGCAAGACGCCGTCGATGGGCTGGCCGCCGGTCATGGCGACGGCGTCGTTATAGAGAATCTTGTAGGTGATGTTGACCTTGGACGCGACCGCCGCCCGCAGCGCCAGATGCCCGGAGTGAAAGTAGGTGCCGTCGCCCAGATTCTGAAACACGTGGGGCGTTTCGGTGAACGGCGCCTGGCCGATCCAGGTCACGCCCTCGCCGCCCATCTGGGTGAACGTCTCGGTTTCCCGGTCCATCCAGATCGTCATGTAATGGCAGCCGATACCGGCCAGGGCGCGACTGCCCTCCGGTACGCGGGTCGAGGTGTTGTGCGGGCAGCCTGAACAGAAGTGCGGCGTGCGCTGGGTCTTGAACAGCGGCGCGGCCAGGGCTTTCTCCTTGTCGGCGAGAAACTGCAGGCGGGCGTCGATTTTCGGGCTGCTGTAGATCGGCGCAAGGCGTTTGGCGATGACCCGGGCGATCATCGCCGGCGTCAGTTCGGCCAGGTTCGGCAACAGCGAACGGCCTTCTTCATCAAACTCACCGACCACACGGGGGCGCTGATCCACCGGCCAGTTGTACAGCTGACCGGTGAGCTGATCCTCGATCACGCTGCGTTTTTCCTCGACCACCAGGATCTCGTCCAGGCCTTCCGCGAAGCCGTGCACCGACACCGGCTCCAGCGGCCAGCTCATGCCGACCTTGAGCACACGAATGCCCACCGACGCGCACAGGTCTTCGTCGATGCCCAGCTCTTCCAGGGCCTGACGCACGTCGAGGTACGACTTGCCGGTGGTAATGATGCCCAGGCGCGGCTGTGGCGAATCGATCACCACCTTGTTGAGATTGTTGGCCCGGGCGAACGCGCGGGCGGCGTAGATTTTATAGGTGTTGAGGCGCGCCTCTTGAGCGAGGGGCGGGTCGGGCCAGCGAATG
This sequence comes from Pseudomonas sp. 1L-C-7-B-C1, assembly GCF_057291635.1. Lineage (NCBI taxonomy): Bacteria > Pseudomonadati > Pseudomonadota > Gammaproteobacteria > Pseudomonadales > Pseudomonadaceae > Pseudomonas > Pseudomonas sp. 1L-C-7-B-C1. The sequence continues at coordinate 229,446 of NZ_JBXAWH010000003.1, forward strand.
TGCAGGCCGCCTTCGGGAATCTGGAAGTCTTCGGGGATCTGCGTCTGGATGCGCAGCGGATCGACCTCAACCACGGCCGAGGAATCGACGTTTTCGGCGATGGTTTTCATCGCCACCCAGCAACCGCTGTAGCGCGAAAGCTCCCAGCCGATGATGCCGTAATCGAGGATTTCCTGGACGTTGCTGGGGTTGAGCACCGGGATCATCGAGGCGATGAAGGCGTGTTCGCTCTGGTGCGCAATGGTCGAGGATTTACAGCCGTGGTCGTCGCCGGCGAGGATCAGCACCCCGCCCTTTTCGGCGACGCCGGCCGAGTTGCCGTGCTTGAACACGTCGCCGCAACGGTCAACGCCCGGTCCCTTGCCGTACCACAGGGCGAAGACGCCGTCGTATTTGCCGTGTGGGAATAGATTGACTTGCTGACTGCCCCAGACCGCCGTCGCGGCGAGCTCTTCGTTGACGCCGGGCTGGAAATGAATGGCGTTCTGCTGGAGATAATCCTTGGCGTCCCAGAGGCTCTTGTCGAGGTTGCCCAGCGGCGAGCCGCGATAGCCCGAGATAAAGCCGGCGGTGTTGAGCCCGCGGGCTTCGTCGCGCTGCTTCTGCAGCATCGGCAGGCGGGTCAGCGCCTGGGTTCCGGTCAGGTACAGATTGCCGGTTGCGAGTCGGTACTTATCGTCCAGACGAATATCGGCCAGGGACATTCAGGCACTCCTTTATTTTTATTAGTGCGTTTTGAATGCGGCGCCAGCGGCGTTTGCAGCCTTACGAGCGCCTCGCCGTCAGGACGGTTCAGCCCAACGGTCACAGACAAAATACTGCCTGCCCGACGGAGGCTTTTTCTTCCTAAATCGATGCAAATCTGCTCATATCGTGCATGCCCGTTCCCGTTCAAGAATAAAAAAGGGTCAATTCATGCAGGTTAAGCTCAGCCCCATCGATCGCAAGATCCTCCGTCTGTTGCAGCACGACGCCAATCTCTCCGCCGCGGAGATCGCCGAGCGTGTCGAACTCTCCCAATCCCCCTGCTGGCGGCGCATCAATCGTCTGGAAGAAGAAGGCATCATCGAACGCAAGGTCGCCCTGCTTAACCCGGCCAAGCTCGGGCTGACCATGACCGTGTTCGTCGACGTCAAGCTGTCCGGCCACGGGCGCAAATACCTGACCGAATTTGAAGAGGCGATCACCGGATTTCGCGAAGTGCTGGAGTGCTACACCATGGCCGGGGACATGGATTTCCTGCTCAAGGTGGTGGTGCAGGACATCGCCAGCTACGAGCGATTTCTGCGCGATCACCTGCTGCAGAGCCCCCATGTGCACGAAGCGCATTCGAACATTGCGATGAGCGTGGTGAAGCGCACGACAGAATTGCCAATCGACTAGGCTGCCGATGGACTGAGGCGGAGGCAAAAGCCGCCCACGGGAAAACTCTTTTCACTGGGGCGCGAAAAAAGCATTGACTCTCAAATGGGAATGATTATTATTGAGCGCAACCGGTCGCGAGACTGGTTGGTAACCCAGAAGCCTTAGGTCGGCTTCCGGATTATCTCCTCATCAGGCTAATCACGGTTTTTGACCCGGCTCATAGCCGGGTCTTTTTTTTATGCCCTTTTCGGGTCTGGGTTCGGTCGGGTGTTGCGTCTTCAGGCTAATGAAGAGGGTTCGACAGTGATCTGTCTTTTCGATGGCGCGCATCATAGCAAATGGATCGAGCGATGGGCTGTTGCCGCTGTCAAAAATTGACACATTCAGTAAGAACTTCCGAATTCACGACGTTGTTTTCCGCGACCGCCGCTATTCAAACAGTGAGCAAGACGCCATGACTCAGCTCCTCGACTCGTTGATAACCAACTCTCCCGTGTCGCCCGCCTTGGGCACAAGCGCCGAAACCGACCTGTACCGACGCCGTCTGCAGCGTCTGCCGCGCAGGGTTCAGCAGGTCTTTCTGCTGAGCCGCCTCGACGACCTGTCTTACACCGATATCGCCCGCCTGCTTGACGTGGACGCCAGCACCGTCGAACGCTGCATGACGGTTGCGCTTGAGCACTGCGTCAGCGAGACCGCCGGACATGACCCGTCCCGTGCGATTCTGCTGCAAGCGTTGCGCTGGTACGTGCACCTGCAAAGTCCCCAGGCCACGGCCAGTCAGCGCATCGAGTTTCGTCACTGGCTCGACGCCGACCCTCGGCACCTGGCGGCGTTTCAGCACAGCGAGCAGTTCTGGCGCACGCTCCATGCACCGGCCGCGATTCTGGGTGCCAGTGGTTGGCATCGGCGCAAACCGCGCGCCTACGTCGGCTGGTTGCTGGTCACGGTGCTGCTGTGTGGTCTGCTGGTCACCGCCGAGGCCTACAGCTGAGGCAAACCCTGACTCTTTCGCGAAATATTCTGTCGCGGTCCTTCAACCTGATGCGTGTAAAGTAACCGTCATAACAGCCCAGCGAGACAATCAGGCCCTGCGTCGATTGCCTCCCGATGGCGTTGCGACGGCCTCGCAATGATAACCACGTACTCAGGACGCTCCCGTGACTCAAACCGCCCTTACCATCTCCGCCGATTTCGACAGCGGTAACATCGTCATGCTCGACGCCAGCAACCCGAAAGCGGTGCAACTGGCGATTCGCCCTGACACCAAGAGCGCGCACTTCCAGTGGTTCCATTTCAAGGCTGAAGGCCTGCACATCGGCGAGCCCCACGGCTTCAGCCTGACCAACGCCGGCGAGTCCAGCTACAACGGCGCCTGGACCGGCTACAACGCAGTGGCCTCCTACGACCAGAAAACCTGGTTCCGCGTACCGAGCCAGTTCAACGGCAAGGCGCTGAACTTCGAGCTGACGCCCAGCGAATCCCAGGTGTGGTTCGCCTACTTCGAACCCTACAGCCGCGAGCGCCACGACTGGCTGGTGGAAGAGGCGCTGAACAAGGCCGGCACCGAGCTGCTGGCCACCGGCAAGAGCGTCGAGGGCCGAGACATTCCGCTGCTGCGCAAGGGCGACGGCGCTGCGGGCAAACGCAACATCTGGATCATCGCGCAGCAGCACCCCGGCGAGCACATGGCCGAGTGGTTCATGGAAGGCATCATCGAACGGCTACAGGAAAACGACCCTGAGTTGCAGGCCTTGCTGGCCTCGGCGGACCTGTATCTGGTGCCGCACATGAACCCGGACGGTTCGTTCCACGGGCATCTGCGCACCAACGCCCACGGCAAGGACCTTAATCGCGCATGGCAGGACACGACCCCCGAGCTCAGCCCGGAAGTGTTCTTCGTCAAAGCGCAGATGGAAAAATATGGCGTGGACATGTTCCTCGACGTCCACGGCGATGAGGAAATCCCCTACGTCTTCACCGCTGCCTGCGAAGGCAATCCGGGGTACACCGACAAGCAGGCGCAACTGGAAGCGGATTTCCGCGCGCGGTTGAGCGGCCTGACCCGGGACTTTCAAAGCAAATATGGCTATCCGAAATCGGCGCCGGGCCAGGCCAACATGAACCTGGCGTGCAACAGCGTCGGCGAGCGCTACAAGTGCCTGTCGCTGACCCTGGAAATGCCGTTCAAGGACAACGATGACGCGCCGGATGTCGTCACCGGCTGGTCAGGCCAGCGCTCGAAACAGCTGGCCCGTGATGTGCTGACCACGCTGGGGCAGATGGTGTCGGTGCTGCGCTGAGGCGTGAGCTGACAGTTCTCAGCATCCAGAAACAGCATCGCCAGCAGGGTGTGCCCGCTGGCGATGGCGTCAATCGCAGTGACGACACGCATTAATCCCGCGATTTCCCCCGCAGCATGCTGTCCAGCACCTCATCCCTCCTCACCCAGCCGTGAAACAGCGCGGCGGCCAGATGCGCCAGAATTGTCAGGAAAAACAGGTACGCCAAATAGGCGTGGGCCTTGCGCAGCAGCGCGAAGGTGTCCGGGTTGGCCGAGACGATGGACGGCAGGCGCACCGAACTGCCGAGCATGACCGGATCCCCGGCGGCGGAAATCATCGCCCAGCCAATCAGCGGCATCGCCAGCATCAGCGCGTACAGCACGTAATGGGACAGCTTGGCCGCCAGTGCCTGCACGGCCGGCAAGTCAGCCGGGAGCGGCGGCGTCTGAGTGGTCACACGGACGATGATCCTGACGATGACCAGCAGCAGAATCGCGATGCCCAAGGGCTTGTGCAGGTTCAGCAGCCACTCGTGCCGCTCGGACACCGAGGCGACCATGCCGGCGCCGATGAACAGCATGGCGATGACCATCAGCGCCATTAGCCAGTGCAACAGCCGCGCCAGTGGGGCGAAATGCTTGACGGGCGTACTCATGGCTGTTTCTCCTGGGCAGGTTCGGCTTTCAGCTGATCGACTTCACCGGTGCGACGCATGTACGACGCGGCGTAGGCGGCCGAACGCGCAGCGAGCAGCGGGTCATCCGAGCCTTCAATACCATTGGGCAGGATCAACGGATCGTAATTGATATCGCGGCAGTCGCCGCTCAGTTGCGGGCTGTCGGCATTGACGACCAGCGTCCCGGCGTCGACGGTCTTGTGCTCACCGGACCAGGCCTTGGACGCATCGTTGGTCGGGTCCTGAGGGTTGGCCAGCGTCAGCACCAGCTTCCAGCGTTGCGGGCCACTGGCGAGTCGTTCGCTGAGGTCCTTGTCCAGATATTCCTTGGCGTCGGGCGCAGGCGCCGTATCCGTGGCTTCCGGCACCAGACTCCAGCGCACGGCCTGACGCTTGCCGCTGGCATCCACCAGCACGAATGCGTTGATGCTGTTGTAAGTTTCAGTGGCGAAGCTGGCCGAAGGCTTGGCGGTCTTGACCCAGGCCAGAAACGGCTGGGCTTCCGGGTGCGCGGCAAAGAACGCCGGGGGTTTCGCCGGGTCGGGCTTGCCGGTTTTCGGGTCAGGCCCGGTGGCGATCTGCAGATCGACAAACGCCTCGGGCGTCGCGACCGGAAACACCGGCATGCTGTTCATGCCGGTGCGCCATTGCTGACCGTTGGGCTGGGTGAACTGCACGGCAAAGCTGCGCAACGGCGCGGCGCTGTCGGGGGAATAAGGGTTGCCGGTGGGCACCGCCAGACGCCCTATCACCGGGGTGCGCCCGCTGGCGAAAACTTCAGCTTTGGACAGGCTGGCAGCGGCGCCGTTGCTCTCGAAGTAGCCAGCAACACAGATGCCTTTCGGGTGGTTGCGACGGTAACCGGGGTGGACACCATTGTTGCGTTCGAACACGTCAACGACGCGCGCCGGCGTCAGTCGCTGTGGGTCGAGGCTGCCATTGACGTAGGCGAAAGCACCTGCAGCAATCAGTACGATCAGGCCAATGCCGCCCAGGCGCGCCAGTTTTGCCGATGTGCTCAACGGCGGTTTACGGGGGGATGGTGGTTCACGGTCAATCATCGATAATACTCCGGGCTTCTAGCCTCTTGAACTGCGGGTGATGTGGGACGCACTGAGCACGTCTTTATTCCAGGCACCGAACTTTATTTCTGCAACAAGGGAATATCTTGCTGCGTTGTGCGTCTTTCTACTTTGCCAGGTCGCTACTACGGCCTACCGATCCTGTCGATCGCTCAGGAAACGCCCATGCACGATGTCGATGACCAACTACGCGAGTTGCTGCCACGCCTGCGCCGTTTCGCGGTTTCACTGACCCGTGACCCCAGCAGTGCCGATGATCTGGTCCAGTCGAGTCTCGAAAAAGCCCTGTCATCCTGGAGCGGCAAACGGCCCGAGGGTGACCTGCGTGCGTGGCTGTTCTCCATTCTTTATAGGCAATTTCTCGACGCCCATCGGCGCTCGCGCCGATATAGCCGGATGTTGGAGTTGTTTACCGGGAATTCGCACGACCCACACACGCCGTCGGCGGAGCGCACGATCGTGGCTCAGACCACGTTGCAGGCGTTCGAGAGCCTGAGCGCCGAACAGCGCGCGCTGCTGCTGGCGGTTTCGGTCGAAGGCTTGAGCTACAAGGAAGTGGCGCTGATGCTCGATGTGCCCATTGGCACCGTCATGTCTCGTTTGTCCCGCGCGCGTCAGGCGTTGCGCCTGCTCAGCGAAGGCGAGATCACCACCCCTGCCCTGCGAATACTCAAATGATCACACTGCCCCCTAGCGAACGCGATCTTAATGCTTACGTCGATGGCCAGCTCAATGAGGCCGACCGGGCGACGATGGACACTTACCTCGCCGCAAACCCGGCGTTGTTGCAACGGCTTCAAGGCTGGCAGCAGGACGCCCACAGCCTGCGCGCCGGATTGAGCGGCGAGCTGCATCGGATGCCCAATCCGCAGCTGGACCCGAGCGCGATTCGCCGGCGGATCGCACAGCAACGTACGCGTCGGATTGCAACGGCGGCAGCGCTGTTGGTTGCCGTGAGTCTCGGCGGCGCCGGCGGCTGGCAAGCGAGGAATATGTCCATAGGCCACGCCAATCCGCCGATGGCCGATGCCGTGCAGGCTTACCGGTTGTTCGCGGGCAACGCGGAGATGGCAAGCGATTGGAGCGCCACGAAAACCCGCGACGTACAGGGCTGGCTCGACACCCACTTCGCCCGGGCCAATCGGCTGCCGGATCTGGCGTCGGCAGGGTTTAAACCGGTCAGCGGACGCCTCACCACCACTGAACAGGGCCCGGCAGCCATGGTGGTGTACCGGGACGAACAGGGTCGCGCCTTGAGTTTTTACATCCGCCCGCCCGGCGAATTAAACAAGCTGCTCCCCCGTGGCTCCCGTCGCGACGGCGACCTGCAAGCGGATTACTGGTCAGGCGGTGGCTATAACTATGCAGTGGTCGGACCCGCCGACGACCCGGCGGCGCAGGCGGCGCGCCGGGCTTTTTGAGCGGCGTTGGCCGGGAAGGTGTCGGACAGCGCGCTGCACAACCGAGGCTGTAGCGCTGTCAGCCATTGAGCCTCGACGGCTCGCTCTGCAGCAGCACCCTGGCATGAATCCCGGCCAGGGTGTCTTTCAGGGTCGAGGTCCCGCGGCCCTGTCTGGCTTCTTTGTCCTGTTGCAACGCCTGTTGCAGCACGCTGAGGAAGTTCTGGGTCTTGGAGGTGGAGATCGGCGTGTGCGTCTCTTTTTCCAGGCGGCCCAGCACATACTTGGAAATACGCGTCGACTGGCTGGCCGACTGACTCACCGTCGCGTCCACCAGCTCGCCTTTCTTATAGCCGATGCTGGTCTTGCTGCTGGCCTGGTCGCTGATCTGGTAATACAGGTAATTCTGCGTTTTCGGGTCGGTGCTCAGGTCCAGCTTTTGCCCGCCGGGCAGTGGCTTGTGAAAACTCGCCGTGAGCTGGGATTGCTGGGCCTGGACAATGGTGCGATTCAATTGGTCGCGGCCTTTGGACTGGGTCGCCTGGGACAAGGTATAGGCAAAGGAATCAAGCTCACCGGGCCGACCCGGGTTGCCTTCGACACTCTTCTCGCTGACCGACGCGCTGAAGTCGCCCAGCCCGGTCAACAGGCCGTGGTCCGTGTCGGTCAGCTCGATGGAACTCACCGTCTGCGGCGCTGCTGAAACGCGGGTTTCGGGGTAATTGGAGTGCAGCGTTTTGAACGCGTCCTCGAACATGGACAGCAGCTGCGCGTCGCCGTCACCGCGTTTGCGCGCCGCGTCGATCTGGCTGACATAGCCCTCCAGCGCCCTGGCCTGCTGGCCGCTGTCACCACGAATGGCCGCGTTTTTCAGGTCCACCGAAAGATCGAGATTGCCCAGCGCGCCATTCATGCGCACCGAACGCTGGTCGGCATCGGCGTGCAGTTCAAGGGTCTGGGCGCTGCCGTCTTCAAGCTTGAGGCTGGTTTTCAAATCGACGGAGGCGAAAGCCTTGGCGTCGAAATGGGTCAGGGCGTCCAGCTTCAGGGTCGGCGGTTTCGAGGTCAGGCCGTCGATGGCCGACTGAAAACCGTCCGCCATGGCGTTCAGTGCGCTCATCTCGTCGTCGCTGAGGTCGCCGCCGCTCACTTGGGCCTGCACCGCCAGACCGTCGTCCTGACTGGAAAGGCTCAGCTCGATGGTTTTGCCGCTGGCGGTTTTCAGGGTCAGGCTGATGCTGTTGGCCGGATTACTGCGCAGGCGGTCCTGGGCAGCAGCGAGCTCTGCAGGCTCCAGCGCTTTACCGGTGGAGGAACGCAGCACCGATTGGGAAATATTCTGGCCGGTCTGGGCCAACTGACTGAGCAGCGTTGCACCCAGGCCCTGGAAGCGACCCGCAGTAGCGGAGGTGCTGAAATTGCCCGTCATGGCCAGCGAGACGTTGTCCTGCCGGGTGTACTCCCAGGCCGGCGGGACGCTGGCGTCGGGCATCAGGCCTCGGACGTTGTAGACCAACGGGGCGCTGACCGTGTTGTCCTGTCCGAGCATGACAACGGACGACGGCGTGGCACTGGTGGTGGCAGCAGCGGCGTTCTCATTGAGCGCGACGGTGGCCGCCGGCTTGATCACCGGCATCAACTGGGCGGTTGAAATGACCGAAGAAATCGCTGACATGGCACTTCCCTGTTCAAGTGAGTAATAGACTTCCTGAACAGGGTGTCGGCGGACACTTTTGTAACTTGAGCGATACAAACCCGAGCCACACCGGCACCGGTGAGCGTCGTGCAGTGGGCCTCTCGAGATTGAAACCGGAGTCAACTCAGGACAGGGCCACCGGCGCCTCTTGACGCAGACGTCGCGCATCCTGTGCCGGTGGCACACCGAACAGGCGCCGGTAATCCCGACTGAACTGCGACGGGCTTTCATACCCGACGCGGTAGCCAGCGGCCGCCGCATCAACAGCCTCTGCCACCATTAGCCGTTGCGCTTCCTGCAGTCGCAATTGACTGCGAAACGCCAGCGGGCTCATGGACGTTACTGCTTTGAAATGCGTGTGAAAGGTCGAGCGGCTCATGCCCGCCACCTCGGCCATGTCCTCGATCCGACAGCCCTCCGTGTAATGCCCGCGCAGCCAGGCGATGGCCTTGGCAATCTGGCGCAGACGGCTGTCGGCGTTGGCCAGTTGGCGGAGCACGCCGTGGCCGCTGCCGGTCAGCAACCGGTAGAGAATCTCGCGCACGGCCAGGGGTGCGAGCTCGTCGATGTGTTGGGGCGTGTCCAGCAGGCGGGCAAGCCGCACTGCCGCCTCGAACAGCTCGGGACTGGTGTCGTTGAGTTCGATACCGGCCGCCGGCACGGCGCTCCTGTCAGCTGGCGCCGGGTGTCGCAACGCCAGATCGCTCAGGGCCGTCATGTCCAGGTCAAGCACCAGACACAGGTAAGGCTCGCGCTCGCTGGCCTCAATCACCGAGCCCATGACCGGAACGTCGATGGAGGCCACCAGGTAACTGGCGGCGTCGTAGACAAAAGACCGGCCGCCGGCGATCACGCGCTTGCGACCCTGGGCGATGAGGCACAGCGTCGGTTCGTAGACCACTGGCATCGCCACGGTAGGTGCAGCGGCCCGCGCCAGGCTTACGCCCGGAATGGCCGTTGAATGCAGGCCATCCTCTGCAGCATGGCGGCTGATGAGGTCAACCAGTGTGGACAACGCGGTCATGGTTGCTCCGTTGTACGGATAAAGCAGAGGCCGGCAAAGAAGCCACCGATCGGATAATCGTGCAAGAGCGCGGGACGATCCGCCTACGGCGTGATTCGCAGTGTTCGGCAGACTGAGGCCCTGAAGCATTCCACTCCATCACTCAAGGAAGCCATCATGCCCACTCTCAATGCACTCGACCACTACCGCCTGCTCGGACGATCGGGGATGCGCGTTTCACCCCTTTCCCTTGGCACCATGACGTTCGGCTCCGACTGGGGCTGGGGTTCCGATGAAGCCGAGGCCCGGCAGATTTTCGACACCTACGTCGACCACGGCGGCAACTTCATCGACACCGCCGTCAACTACACCAACGGCGCGTCCGAGCGAATCCTCGGCCAGTTTCTCAAGCACAAACGGGATCGTCTGGTGGTCGCCACCAAGTACACCATGGCTCGCGACCCGGGCGATCCCAACTCCGGCGGCAATCATCGGATGAACCTCACTCGTTCGGTGGAGACCAGCCTGAAGCAACTGGACACCGACCGGATCGAGCTGCTCTACCTGCATGCGTGGGATTTCACCACGTCTGCCGATGACGTCATGCGTGCACTGGATGACCTCGTTCGCGCCGGCAAGGTGTTGTACCTCGGCATTTGTAACACCCCGGCGTGGAAAGTCGCCGAGCTGCAGACCCTCGCAACCCTCAGGGGCTGGGCGCCGCTGGTGGCCCTGCAAATCGAATACAGCCTGGTCGAGCGCAGTGTCGAGCATGAGCTGATGCCCATGGCACAGGCGATGGGCCTTGGCGTGTTGCCGTGGTCGCCGTTGGGCGGCGGCATTCTGACCGGCAAATACACCCGAGAAGATTTGCAGCAACCGAGCGAAGCCGGCGTATCCGCGACCCGCAAAGGAGTGATCAGCTCGTCGGGCCATATGAACGAGCGGTCCCTGCAGATCGCCAGCGCCGTGGTCGACGTCGCTCATGACATCGGCGCCACACCCTCCCAGGTGGCTCTGGCCTGGACGCTCCTCAACCCGGCGGTGGTCGCGCCGGTCATGGGCGCAAGAACCCTTGCCCAGGCCCACGACAACCTTGGGGCTCTGGCGTTGGGTCTGAACCCCGAACACGTCGCGCGCCTGAACGAGGCCAGCACGCCGGAGCCGATATTCCCGGGCCGATTCGTCAACCAGCCGATGGTTCAGCAGTTGATATTCGGCGGCGCCCCCGTGCGCAAATAAACCGGAGCGCCCCCCTCACGTGGGGGGGGCACTTGATGGCCCTCTTGATCGCAATAAAACGCCGAAAGCGATGGCAGCAAGGGGTGTCACTTCATTATTTTGTTTCCGCTGGTGGGATCTGCGCCCTAACTCGGCCACAATACGCACCGATCCCAGGCTCCAGGGCTTTACGCCTTTCGGTTCGCCGCAAAACCCGACACCCCCAGGACTCAACAATGCCTCAAGAGCGAATCGCTGCACTTCGGCTTCCCAAACCCATTCAAGGTGCGATCGATGATCTGGTGCGCGCGTTGAACGCCGCCACCACCAAGGAAGAACTCGAACGCGAGGCCGCCATGGAAATCAGCTTCATCCTCAGCCTTGAGACCAGCAAACGCCTGCGCCCGGCCGATGTAGAAACGCTGTACATGATCTTTGACGACGCCGTGCAGGCACGGCTCAGCCAACTGGCGGATCGGTCCTGACCGGATTGGCCGCAACCCCCCTCACCTGCGCGTCGTAGCGTTCGCGCGCAGCCGTAAAGCCCTCCGCCTGTTCGATGACCCAGGTCCACAGCGGGATCATCTGCACCAGCAAGCCCATGCCCAGTTCGGTCAGCCCGTACTCGACGCGCAAGGGTTTCTCGCCGAAGTCATGACGACTGATCAGCCCGTCGCGCTCCAACTGCCGCAGTGTGTGGGTCAGCATGCGTTGGGTGACGCCGTGCAGCTGTCGCCGCAACTCGGCGTGACGCAACGGGCTGCTCACGCCGAGCGCATGCACCACGCCCAGTGACCACCGGTTGCCGGAGTGGCCGAGGATATCGCGCTTGAGCCCGTCTTCATCGTCGCTGAGCGCACGACAGGCGTCCTGCGAACGCCGAACGATTTCCTGAGCATCCAGGCCGCTCGGTATCACCGCTGTGCCTACTTTTTGCCCGCCGATGTCCATGACAAGATCCCCAGCCTCACGTTAAGTGCGTCAAACAGGGGCTCACCATGCAGGCTGGTATTTCAAACGTCAAACAACACATTCTGGTCCTCGGCGCCGGCGAACTGGGTCTTGCCGTACTGCGTGGACTGACCGCGCGCGGGACTGAATCAGGGAGTATCAGCGTGCTCCTGCGCCAGACCCGCGTGGAGAGTCCGTCTCTGGAAAAGCAAAAGGAAATCGCCGCAATCAGGTCTCTCGGTGTAGCCATTGAGGTGGCCGACATCGCCGACGCCTCGGTGGCGGAACTGGCGGCGGTGCTCGGCCGCTTCGACACGGTGATCAGTTGCGTGGGTTTCGGTGCCGGTCGGGGCACCCAGCGCAAGCTCACAGAGGCTGCCCTCGTTTCGGGCGTCAAGCGCTACGTCCCTTGGCAATTCGGTGTCGACTACGACGTGATCGGACGCGGCAGCCCCCAAGACCTCTTCGATGAGCAACTGGAGGTGCGCGACCTGTTGCGCGCCCAGTCCCGCACGGAATGGCTGATCATCTCAACCGGCATGTTCACCAGCTTTCTGTTCGATCCGGCATTCGGGGTGGTGGATCTGCAGGCCGGGCGGGTCAATGCCCTGGGCAGTCTGGACACGGCGGTGACGGTAACCACGCCGGAAGACATCGGCACCCTCACCGCCGCGATCGTCCTGCACAGCCCTCGCTTGATCAATCAGGTGGTGTACACCGCTGGCGACACCCTGACCTACGATGATCTGGCGGATGTACTTGAGCGCGTTACCGGACGGACATTCTGCCGCCGAGCCTCCAGCGTGCAGCAGTTACTGGCGGCCCTTGAGGAAATGCCCGACGACAATCTGCGCAAGTACCGGGCGGTGTTCGCCCTGGGGCAAGGCGTGGCGTGGGATGTGGCGCAGACGTTCAATGGGCGGCACGGTATTGCGGTGACCGATGCCGAGGGTTGGGCACGGCTTAACCTGGCTCGCGGCTGACTCGCGGTCAATCTCTCTGAGTACGCACAGGATTTTTCCCGCGCAGATGTATCCAATGCCGAGACGGCCCCACGGCCTGCACTTCGAATGGTTTCAGCAAAGGACCCCACATGACGTTCTATATCTTCCTCATCGCCTGCGCCGCTGCGGCCAGCACCGGCATCATTTTCAAGCCGGGCAGCTGGTATGAATCGCTGCAAAAGCCACGATTCACCCCGCCAAACTGGTTGTTTCCGGTGGCCTGGACGACGATCTATCTGCTGCTGGCCTGGGCCGGTTATCGCCTGACCCTGATTCCCGGCAGCGAAACCGTGCTGGCGTTGTGGGCGGCGCAGATTGCCTTGAACACGCTGTGGACGCCGGTGTTCTTTGGCGCCCACCGCATCCTGGCGGGCATGATCATCATTTCGCTGCTGTGGCTGGTGGTCGCGGCCATGGTCGTGCTGGGGATTCAGCTGGACCTCATCACCGGGTTGATCCTGTTCCCCTATCTGGTGTGGCTCACCATAGCCTCGGCGCTGAATTTTTCGATTCTGCGTCATAACCGGTAACGCGGATCAGGCAGCCCTGGCCCGGCCGGCCTGCTGAATCAGCAGACCGGCCAGCGCCGACACCGCCAGCAAGACCACCACGCCACCGTAGACATTGGTGGTGGTCACCAGCCCCGCCGTTTTGATCGACACGCCGGCCAGCAGCGCCGGAATGCAGAACGCCAGATAACTCAGGGCCAGAAACGCCGCCATCAGCGCACCCCGCTCGTGGGCGTGGGCCAGCGGCAGCAACATCCGCAGGGCGCCGAGGAAACTTGCCCCGAAGCCGACCCCCGCCGCCACGGCACCGGTGAAGAACAGCCACAACCAGCCCAGGTTCACCGCCGCCAGAATCACCGAAACCCCGATCGCCAGAAAACTGCAGCCCACGAGCAACGCCAGCCGGGGCGCGCGCAGGCGCAGGGTATGGATAGAAATCGCGCCACTGAGGGTCAGCGCTGCCACGGCAAAGCCGCCGTTGAGTACCGAGGTCGAACCGGTCGCGGCCGTCAGCAGCGACGGCGCCAGTGACAGGAAAAATCCGCCCAGCGCCCAGGCCGCGATGTCGGCCGGCAACACCAGTAACAACGTTCCCCTCGCCTGCGCCGGCACGGCAAGCCGCGGGCGCAGGGTTTTCAGCACGCCTGGCTGCGGCGTCACGGTTTCAGCCACCCGCAGCAGGTAAAACGCCTGGCCCACGAATGCTGCGAGGAGCAAACCATAGGCCAGGCCCATGGGCAGCGGCGCGTATTCCACCAGCGAACTGGTGCCCAGTGCACCCAGCGCCATGCCGAACATCGGCGTGATGCTGTTGAGCAGCGGCCCTTGCTGCGCGTCGCTGTCGAGCATCGCGGCGCCCAACGCGCTGGTGGCAATGCCGGTCGCCACGCCCTGCAGCACCCGGGCGGCGATCAGCCAGGTGACGTCGGTGGCGGCGATGAACAGCAGCATCGAGACGATCTCCAGCAGCAGTCCGATCCAGATGACCGGGCGACGTCCGAGATAATCCGACAGCGAGCCGAAGACCAGCAGCGTTGCCAGAAGGCTCAGGGCGTAGACCGCAAAAATCACCGTCAACAGCACCGGAGAGAAGCCCCACGCCTGTTGATAGAGGTGGTAAAGCGGCGTAGGCGCACTGGACGCCGCGAAGAAACACAGCAGCACGAACGCCAGAAATCCCAAGTGGCTCGTCCCCCGACCATCGACTTGCGGGTTCTGCAAAGAATCAGACACGAGTACACTCTCCCGAAAAAGCACGCCACAAAAGCTATGAATTAGCGTTAGCAGTGTGCAAGCAGCGTCTGCTTAAAGCAAATACTTTGTGTTAGGGTCCGCAGCATGGCTATCAAAGAAGGCATTCGCACCGGCGGCCGCAGTGCCCGGGTGCAGACATCGATTCACGCGGCGGTTCGCGATCTGCTTCAGGAGCAGGAGCGTTCGGCCCTCAGCGTGCCCATGATTGCGGCCCGCGCCGGTGTCACGCCGTCCACCATCTATCGGCGCTGGGGTGACCTGACTTCGCTGCTCGCCGATGCCGCTGTCGAGCGTCTGCGTCCGGACGAACCCGTGGACTGCGGCAACTTGCGTGACGACTTGCGCACGTGGGTTGATGTCTATCTTGAAGAAACGAACTCGGCGCCAGGCCGCGAAATGATGCGCGACGTGGTCGCCAGCAGCGCGACCCTGTGCTCCGGCAAGTGCCTGAACATGGTTCGCGATCAACTGCAGATCATCATCGACCGGGCCCGGGAACGCGGGGAACAGAGTCCCTCGGCCGATGAACTGGTCGACGCTGTTGTGGCGCCCATGGTTTACCGCATTTTGTACGCCGAGTCGGCACCGTCCCTTGAGCGGATGCATCAATTGCTGGACCGCTGCCTGAGCTGATTCGTCTCCCGTCGCGCCGCGACCAACGAGCACTGGCCCCGACGACTGGGTATCATGGCCGCTCATTGATCACTGGCGCCCTTCCCCCCATGCACACCCTTGCAGACCTGCGTGCCGGCAAACTGGCAGGCATCACGCGGCTCACTCTCAGTGCCGACCTCGGCGAATTCCCTGAGGAAATCTTCAGCCTCGCCGATTCCCTGGAGGTGCTGGACCTCAGCGGTAATCGGCTGACCGAACTGCCCGCCGACCTCCACCGCCTCAAGCGCCTGAAAATCCTGTTCTGTTCCAATAATCCCTTTACCCGCCTGCCGGAATGCCTGGGCCAGTGCGAGCAGCTGTTCTTCGTCGGGTTCAAGGCCTGCAAGATCGTCAATGTGCCTGCTAAAGCGCTACCACCCTCGCTGCGCTCGCTGGTGCTGACCGATAACTGCATCGAGACCCTGCCCGAAGCGATAGGCGACTGTTCACACTTGCAGAAGCTGATGCTGGCAGGGAACCGGCTGCGGCAATTGCCGGAATCACTGGCACGCTGCCAGCGCCTGGAACTGGTGCGGATCGCGGTCAACGATTTCCATGAACTGCCGCGCTGGCTGCTGGAAATGCCCGCGCTGGCCTGGCTGGCGTTTGCCGGCAACCCGCTGAACGACATCCACACCGAAGAGCCGATCCGGCAGATTCCGTGGCCGCAACTGGCGCTGCAACAGGTGCTGGGCGAAGGTGCGTCCGGTGTAATCCAGCAGGCGCAATGGCGTGCCAATGAAGAGGCCGCCGCGCTGGACGTTGCGGTGAAGCTGTACAAGGGCGACGTCACCAGCGACGGCTCGCCCTTGAACGAGATGCAGGCGTGCATTGCGGCCGGGCGTCATGACCATCTGATTCCGGTGCTCGGGCAGATTCAGGACCACCCGCAGGGCGCTCGCGGCCTGGTGATGGCGCTGATTTCTCCTTCTTTCCTCACCCTCGCCCGCCCGCCGACCCTGGAATCCTGCACACGCGACACTTACGCAGGCGCACGACTGAGCGTTTCGACCGTGAAGCGCATGGCCGCCGGGATCGCAGCGGCCTGCGCCCATTTACACGGCCACGGCATTAACCACGGCGACCTGTATGCCCACAACATTCTCTGGAACGAGTCCGGAGACAGTCTGCTGGGGGATTTCGGCGCGGCGGCGTTCTACCCGGATGAAGAAACGGGCAGGAGGCTGGAGCGCATAGAGGTGCGGGCGTTCGGGATATTGCTGGGGGAATTGGTGGACTGCTGCGAGGATAATGATTCGCAAGTTGCCAGGTGGCGGGAGCTGGAGCGGCGGTGCGTGCAGGCTGATGTGATGCAGCGGCCTGGTTTTGCGGAGATCGAGCGGCAGTTTTGAGGCCTGAATATTCGTGGTGTGCCCACCGACGCTTTCCCGGCTGAAGCCGGTCCCACTAACCGCACGCGGCGTGTCAGTGAGCCCCTGTCATGAGCACGCCGCGCAACTTGTGGGACCCAGCTTTGAGCACGCCGCGCACCTGTGGGACCGGCTTTAGCCGGGAAGAGGCCAGCGTGAACATCCTGAGTTTCGCGGTGTGCCCACCGACGCTTTCCCGGCTAAAGCCGGTCCTACAACCAGCGAATTCAATCAACTGGCCCGGTCAGCCTTACCCCGCCAGACCGACGTAGACGTTTTGCACGTCATCATGGCTGTCGATGGCTTCGAGGAAGGCTTCCACCTCGGCCATCTGCTCTTCGCTCAGGCCTTCCACCGGGTTTTTCGGGCGGTAGCCGATCTTGGCGGACTCAACGGTGAAGCCGAACTCAGGCAACGCCTTGCACACGGCGTCGAGGTCGGTGGTGTCGGTGTAAAACGTCGCAACGCCCTCTTCGCCTTGTTCAACGTCCTGAGCGCCCGCTTCGATGGCAGCCTCGTCGGCGTCGGCTTCGGGTGATGCGGCAACCGCATCGATCATGCCCAAGTGGTCGAAATCCCAGGCAATTGAACCTTCAGCGCCCAGTTGGCCCTTGCGGAACAGCACGCGGATCTCGGAGACAGTCCGGTTGATGTTGTCGGTCAGGCATTCCACGATGACCGGCACTTTGTGCGGCGCAAAGCCTTCGTAGGTGAGTTTTTCGAAGTGCACGTGCTCGCCGAGCAATCCGGCACCTTTCTTGATGGCGCGCTCCAAAGTTTCGCGAGGCATCGACGCCTTTTTGGCTTGCTCGACCACCAGACGCAGGCGCGCGTTCATGTCGGGGTCAGCGCCGGAGCGCGCGGCAATCATGATTTCCTTGGACAGCTTGCCGAAAATACGCCCCTTGGCGTTGGCTGCCGCTTCTTTGTGTTTGACCTTCCACTGTGCGCCCATGACTGTTCTCTTGTGCCGGTGGCGATAGATCGCTCGGATCCGACGCGTCTTGCACGCCGGGCCGATGACGATAAACGCTGAAAATAGGGTGATCGATGATGACAGGCCGGGGGTGAGCCGCGGCGACCGGCGCATTTTATACAGGCTGAGGCCAGAAGACACCCCTGAAACGCACCACCACCCTGACCTGACTCAGCGGTGCTTGAACGCCGGCTCGCGCTTCTCGATGAACGCCGCCATGCCTTCCTTCTGGTCCTCGCTGGCAAACGCTGCATGGAACACACGGCGTTCGAAACGGATACCCTCGGCCAGGCTGACTTCAAAAGCGCGATTGACGCTTTCCTTGACCATCATGGCCGCTGGCAATGACTTAGCCGCAATGCCGGCCGCGACGTTCATCGCCTCATCCAGCAGCTGATCCTGCGGCACGATGCGCGCCACCAGCCCGGCACGCTCCGCTTCGACGGCGTCGATCAGGCGCCCGGTCAGACACATTTCCATGGCCTTGGCCTTGCCGACCGCGCGGGTCAGGCGCTGGGTGCCGCCCATGCCCGGCAATACGCCCAGTTTGATTTCCGGCTGACCAAAACGCGCGTTGTCGGCGGCGAGGATGAAGTCGCACATCAGCGCCAGCTCGCAGCCCCCGCCCAAGGCAAAGCCCGAGACGGCGGCAATGATCGGCTTGCGGCGGTTGGCCACCCGATCGCTGTCGCTGAACAGATCATCCAGGTAAATCTGCGGGTACTTGAGTTCGGCCATTTCCTTGATGTCCGCCCCGGCAGCGAACGCTTTCGCCGAGCCCGTCAGGACGATGCAGCCGATGCCATGATCGCGCTCCAGCTCATCGAGGGCATGGTTAAGTTCGCTAATCAGCTGCGCATTCAGGGCGTTAAGCGCCTCTGGACGATTGAGGGTCAGGAGTGCAACGCGACCTTTGACCTCTTTGAGGATTGTCGTGTAATTCATTGTTTTATAGACCTTTTATTATGTAGAGCGCCAGTCATCCGCTATTCCAGATCCAACCTGCGAAACATGGCGCAACCCATTGATATTAAACGACAAGCTCGACAGCCATAGCAGTTGCCTCGCCCCCGCCGATGCAGATGGCCGCGACACCTCGCTTCAGTCCCCGCTGCTTCAACGCCGACAGCAAGGTCACCAGAATCCTCGCCCCCGATGCACCAATGGGATGACCCAGCGCGCAAGCGCCGCCATGCACATTGACCTTGTGATGGGGCAGTTCCAGGCGGGCCATGGTGACCAGCGCGACGACGGCGAATGCTTCGTTGATCTCGAACAGGTCCACCTCGTCCGGGGACCAACCGGTTTTGCTCATCAGCTTGTCAATGGCGCCGACCGGTGCGGTGGGAAACAGACCCGGTTCGTTGGCATAGGCGGCGTGGCCATGGATGACGGCCAGCGGCTTGATCCCGCGTCGTTGCGCTTCGGACTGACGCATCAGGGTCAAGGCCGCAGCGCCGTCGGAGATTGAGCTGGAGTTGGCCGCCGTGACGGTGCCGCCCTCGCGAAACGCCGGTTTCAACTGCGGGATCTTGTCCAGCTTCGCCTTGGGCGGCTGCTCGTCCTGGCGAATGGTCTTGCGCTCCTTGCCAACGGTCACTTCCATCGGAACGATTTCAGCGTCGAACCAGCCCCGGGTCATGGCCTCCTGGGCCCGGGTCAGCGAAGCGACCGCAAAACCGTCCTGGGCCTCCCGACTGAAATTTTCAAGCCCGGCGCACTCTTCGGCGAAGGTGCCCATCAAGCGGCCTCGATCGTAAGCATCTTCCAGGCCGTCGAGAAACATGTGGTCGATGATCTGGCCGTGGCCCATGCGGTAACCGCTGCGGGCTTTTTCCAGCAGATAGGGTGCGTTGGACATGCTTTCCATGCCGCCGGCGATGACCACGTCGGCGCTGCCCGCCAGCAACATGTCGTGGCCGAGGATCGCGGCCTGCATCCCCGACCCGCACATCTTGTTCAGGGTCGTGCAGGTCGTGGCGTCGCTGAGCCCGGCACCCAATGCCGCCTGGCGCGCCGGCGCTTGTCCCAGCCCTGCGGGCAATACACAACCGAACAGCACCTCATCGACCTGCCCCGGCTCGATGCCGGCTCGTTCGACGGCAGCGCGAATCGCAGCGGCGCCCAGTTGCGGCGCGGTCAGGCTTTTCAGATCGCCCTGAAAGGCGCCCATGGGCGTGCGCGCAGCGCTCACGATCACCACGGGGTCGTCGTTCAACGTCTGGCGTTTGTTCAAAGACATAATGGTTTCCTCGATTAGCGAGCGGCCATGCGCAAGGCGCCGTCCAGACGGATCACCTCGCCGTTGAGCATGCTGTTTTCGATGATGTGTCGCGCCAGCGCGGCGTATTCTTCGGGCTGGCCCAGGCGTGGCGGAAATGGCACGCCAGCGGACAGGCTTTCGCGCACTTGCGGAGTCATGCCGGCCATCATGGGGGTTTCGAAAATGCCCGGAGCGATGGTCATGACGCGAATGCCGTAGCGGGCCAGTTCACGGGCGGCGGGCAGGGTCAGGCTGACAATGGCGCCCTTGGAGGCCGCGTACGCCGCCTGGCCGATCTGGCCGTCATAGGCCGCCACTGAAGCGGTATTGATGATGACGCCACGCTCGTCGCCGGCATCCGCCGTGCTTTCGGCGATGGCCACGGCGGCCAGGCGCATCAGGTTGAAGCTGCCGATGAGGTTGACGTTGATCACCCGACTGAAACTGTCGAGGCCGTGGGGGCCTTCTTTACCGAGGATTTTTTCGGCGCCGACGATGCCCGCGCAGTTGATGACGCCGTTGATCTGGCCAAACGCAACGCGCGCCGCATCCACTGCGGCCTGAACGGCGCTTTCCTGGGTGATGTCGCTGACACTGGCGCGGGCGTTGCCGCCGAGTTTTTCCACCTGTGCCGCAAGCGCTTCGGCGTTGACGTCCACCAGCATCACGCTGGCCCCTGCGTCGACGAGCATCCGTGCGGTGGCCGCACCCAGCCCGGACGCGCCGCCACTGACCAGAAACACCTTGCCTTCGATCTGCATGATTGTGTCGTCCTTACACTTTTATTGTTGGAGTGGCGAAATACTCCGCTCTGCAGCGCCGATGGGCAATAGTCAAAGCGCGCAGAACGTCTGGTGGTTTCGGCCAGTGGCGCGTCAGGGTCAGCGGGTTGCCGGCGGGTCAGGCCTTGGGTTGCAGCAGCGCGGCGCCGGCCTGCGCCGAGACCCGTCGATTATCCAGCAGGGCCAGGGCGGCGATCAGCGCAACGCCAATAAAGGTCAGCTGGAAATCCGCCGTCACGGCGTGCCCGTCGTTGCCATGCAGGACCATCGCACCACGCAACAGTAAAGCGGCGATGGCGACACCCAGGCCCATGCTCAGCTGGAAGCACATGCTGAACATCGTCGAGGCATCGCTCATCTGCGGCTTGGGTACGTCGGCGAAACCCAGCGTGTTGAACGCGGTGAACTGCATCGAGCGCGACAGCCCGCCGATGAACAGAATCAGCAGGATCAGCGGCCAGCCCATGGCCTGATCGAGCAGCGCGCAGGCGGCAATCGCTGCCACGCCGATGCAACCATTGACCAGCAGGACCTGACGAAAGCCCCAGCGCTGCATGATGCTGCTGGTAAAGCGCTTCATCGCCAGATTGCCCGCGAACACCCCCAGCACCAGCAGCCCGGCGTCGAATGCGGACAGACCAAAACCCAGCTGGAACATCAGCGGCAGCAGGAACGGCAGCGTACTGATGGCGATCCGAAACACCGAACCGCCCAGCAGGCTGACGCTGAAGGTGCGGATGTGCACCACCTCGACGTTCAGCAGCGGCTGCGGGTGCCGGCGCATGTGTCGCCAGGCCAGCACGCCACAGACCACCCCGAGCGCCGTTATCAATAGGCCGGGCCACTGACTGCCATGGCCCTGCCCCAGCCGTTCCATCCCGAACAAAAGCGCCGTGCAGGCCACGCCCAGCAACAGGAAACCTTTCAGGTCGAACGCCCGGTTGCTGACTTCATTGCGCTTGGGAATGAGGACCAGCGTAGCGGCCAACGCCAGCACGCCGAGGGGCAGGTTGAGGTAGAAAATCCACGGCCAGGATGCGTGGGTGACGATGAACCCGCCCAAGGGCGGCCCAAGTATCGGCGCCACCAGCCCGGGCCAGGTGATCAGCGAGATCGCCCGCACCAAGTCCTTCTTTTCGGTGGCACGCATGACCGCCAGGCGCCCGACCGGGACCATCATCGCGCCGCTCATGCCTTGCAGGACGCGGGCGGCGACGAAGGTTTCCAGACTGTCGCTGAGGCCGCACAACATCGAAGACAGGGTGAACAACACGATGGCGCCGCCGAACACCCGCCGTGAACCGAGACGGTCCGCGAGCCAGCCGCTGAGGGGAATGAACGCGGCGATTGCCAGCATGTAGGCGCTCATGCCGATATTCAGGTCCACCGCCGCGACGCCGAACGTCCGGGCCATTTCCGGCATCGCCGTGGCGATCACCGTGGCGTCGAGGTTTTCCATGAAAAAGGTGACGGCCACCAGCAAGGCGATCAGCGTGGATTGGCGTTGCGACATCGTTGGGTCCTCAGGCAGGCGTGGCGTTACGCTTCAGTGCTCGCCTGGTCACGGGATCAGATAGCGCACCACCGAGTCACAGATCATGGCCTTCTGGCGTGCCTTGATCTGCGCATCTTCGAGGTCGATCTGGAAGATTTCCGAGAAGGTGTGACGGTTGGAGACCCGATAGAAACAGAACGAGCTGATCAGCATGTGCAGGTCCACTGCCTGAACGCCTGGGCGGAAATCACCCTGCTGCTCGCCCCGGCGCAGCGTCTCGTCCAGCGCCTGCAGCACGTTGCGGCTGAGCGCGCGGATGGTCGAGGACTGTTTGACGTTGGCGCCGTTGTGGATGTTCTCGATGCACACGATGCGCACGAAATCGACGTTCCGGTCGTGGTGATCGAAGGTGAATTCCACCAGCCGCCTGATCGCCTCTTCCGGCGCGAGGACGTCCAGCCTGAGGCTGCTCTCGGTGTTGCGGATGTCGCCGTACAGTTTCTCGAGCACCTCGGTGTAGAGCTGCTCTTTGCTGTTGAAGTAGTAATAGATCATCCGTTTCGAGGTTTGCGTGCGCTCGGCAATGGCATCCACTCGTGCGCCGGAAAGCCCCTGGGAGACAAACTCGGCGACGGCCGCCTGAAGGATGTCGTCGCGGGTTTTTTCCGGATTGTGCTTGCGGGTCTTGCGGGGCGCCTCTACGGGCAGGTCGGCGAGGCTGTCGTCAACGGTTTTCATGCGGGGCTCACAACCACGGGGTAATCGCGGGATTATGAGCTGCACCCGAGCGTTACGGAAGCGGCGCGTACGAACGCGGTGCGAGCCATCAGAGCGAGGCTGAATCGCCGCAAGCCCTGGCCATCGCTGCAAGGCGCACCGATGCATTCGCCTCGCCATAGCCGGCGTAGCCGTTCCTGCGATGAAGGATTTCAAAAAAGAATCGCTCCTCGAACGCCTGGGTGTAAGCGTGGAACAGCTCGCCACCGTCGGCGTCGCGGTCGTACAGCACGTCGTGAGCAGCCAGCTTGCTGAGGAACGCCTCGTCAAAACCGAAGCGCGCCGCCAGATCGTCGTAGTAGTTCAGCGGAATCGCCAGCCACGGCACGCCCGCCGCCTTGGCGCGGGCTACTTGCACGAAGATGTCGTCACAGGCAAAAGCAATGTGATGAACACCTGAGCGGCCGTAGCTCTTCAACGCGCGGGCGATCGCGGTGTTGCCACGATCCGACGTGTTCAGCGGCAGGCTCACGCTGCCGCAGCGGCTGCGCAACGCCCGACTCCTCACCAGGCCATGAGGGTCGGACAGCAGCACGTCGGCATCGGCCTGGAAATCCAGCACGCTCTTGAAGAACAGGACCTGACTGTCCAGGCCGTCGGCCGGCAACGCCATGGCCACGTGATCGACGCGTTGCAAACCGTTGTGCGCCGAAGGGAGCGGCCTCAACGTGAAGTCCCTGTCCCAGAACGATTGCCCCGGTGGGGCGGGCTCGACCAGATAAATCAGGCTGCCGTCCGGCGCGCGCACGGCTGGAAATCCTGGTTGATCAGAGCCGAGGGGACCGCCGCAGATTTCGGCGTTGAACTGACGCGCCCGCTCCAGCCCGGCAGCGCTGTCGTCCACCTGCAACGCCATTGAGCGCAGCGACGCGCCGTGGACTTCGAGGTGAGACTGGGCAAAGGGCGGTCGAGCGAAGAGCGACTCAGCGAGGGAATCATGCCCGGCGGTCAACACAATCCTGATATCGCCCTGCCCCAGCAAGGTCGCGGCGTTGCTCCGGTGGTGACCCAACGTGCAGAAGCCCAGGCCGTGCAGCCATTGGGTCAGCCGTGCGCCGTGGCCGTCATCAACGGCGAACTCGAGAAACTCCACGCCGTGGCAGGGGCTCGGCGCCGGCGGATGGAACAATAATGACGGCGCAACGGTTTGAGGCTGCTGCTCCAGCAGCCCGCGTGTTTTCTCTTCCAGGTACAACAACGAACGCAAGCCGTCGGCGGCGGTTGACTGAGTGGGCGCGGCGCGAAACACGTCGTTGAAAATCTCCAGCGACAGCGGGCCGGTGTACCCGCTGCGCAGAATCGCCGCGAGAAAACCGGGACAATCAAACGCGCCCTGCCCCGGGAAACAACGAAAATGCCGGCTCCACTCCAACACGCCCATGTTCAGCCGTGGCGCATCGGCCATCTGCACGAAGAAGATCTTCTCAGCGGGGATCTGCGCGATGGCGCTCGGGTCACCTTTGAGCGACAGTGTGTGGAAACTGTCGAGCAGCACGCCGAGGGCCGGATGGTCGACCTGCCGGACCAGATCCCAGACCTGCTGCCAGGTGTTGACGTGACGTCCCCATGCCAGCCCTTCATACCCCACGCGCAGTTGACGCGCGCCCGCCCGCTCGGCCAGCAACCCCAAGTCCTCAAGCAGTAGGTCGTGGTCGCCCAGTGAATCCGTGGCCGTGTTGCTGCACACCAGCATCAGGTCGGTGCCCAGTTCGTGCATCAGGTCGAATTTTTGCTCGGCGCGGTCGAGGTGGCGCTGCAGATGCTCGCGGCGACAGCCTTCAAAGTCGCTGAAAGGCTGAAAAAGCGTGATGGCGATGCCGAGATCAGCGCAAAGCTGCCGCACCTGGCGGGGGCCGCCGTTGTGATTGAGCAAATCGTTTTCGAAGATCTCCACGCCATCGAAACCTGCCGCGGCGATAGCGTGCAGCTTTTGCGGCAGGGTGCCGCTCAAGGAAACGGTGGCGATCGAGCGCTGCATGCGGGGGAACTCCGGATAAATACAGGGCGCCCGGCACCTAAATGAGGGCCCGAGCCTGGCGAGTGTGCGGGGGATTATTCGCGCCGCTGGCCAGCAGATCAAATGAAATGAACCGTCCGGTTAGTTTTGCGCCTGTTCGGACTTTGCGTATTCACCGCCTTGATCGGCGCCACGTGCCAGACTGAGACCTGGAGAAATGTTGGTTGCCTGGCCTGTACGATTGGTGTGCATTCAGTAGTCGATCGAATCGAGAATCCAGGCCTTTCGTCCGGCGCAAGTGTCGATCATCGACTGTGGTGCAACTCGATGGAATTTTCGGGAACTGCCTCTCTCTGACCTACATATCAAGAAAAGTCAGCAGGCTACCCATGACCTCTTTACAGCTACTTTCCGAGCGTTCTGCCACGGCGCACCTATCCACCGGTGCCCATTACTCGCTGTACTCCCGTTTGCTGCGTGGACAGGTGGCAGCAGAGCGGGATAACGTCCGTGATTTTCTCCAGGAGCACCTGGAAATCGCGAAAACGCTGCCGTCGAACCTGCCTGCTGACTTGAACGACCTGTCCACCTGGGTAGCCGGCAACAGTCATGCGGTGGCCGAGCGTTACCGCGTCTATTTGGAGGAACGCCGCGCCGGCAGGCCTCGACAATTCTTCACCAACAAAGCTCACGCGCTGTATTTCCTGCAAAGCGTTGCGCCAAGCAAGCTGGTGGATGGCGCGTGGCTGTATGGCACCGTCAAGCATGCGGACGACTGGCGCTACCATGGCTTGATCCGCACCTACCTCGAAGAGCTGGGTGACGGCGAGCCTGCGTTGAACCATGTGGTCCTGTACCGCAACCTGCTGACTGAACACGACTGTGCCCCCATCGCGCCCCTCGACGATGCCCTGTATCTGCAAGGCGCCATCCAGTTGGGCCTCGGCCATTTGAGCGACGAGTTCCTGCCGGAAGTGCTCGGCTACAACCTGGGCTACGAGCAACTGCCGCTGCATTTGCTGATCACCGCTTTCGAGCTGAGTGAATTGGGTATCGATCCCTATTACTTCACCCTGCACGTGACCATCGACAATGCCAGCTCGGGCCACGCCCAGAAGGCCGTGCAGTCGGTGCTGGATCTGTTGCCGAATGACGACAGCAAGGATGAATTCCTCAAGCGTCTGCGCGCCGGCTATTTGCTGAACGATCTGGGGATCGGCTCGACCGATATCGTCCGCGCCTTCGATCTGGAAGAAGAAGTGGTCTCGATGCTGGAGACCAAGAGCACTTTCGGCCAGCACATGCATTCCGACTACTGCCGCCTCGAAGGCCGCACGATCAATGACTGGCTTGCCACCCCAGGCCAGAGTCGTCAGCTGTTGAGCGCGCTGGAGGACCGTGGCTGGATCAAGCGCAACCAGGACCCGCAGGACAGCCGTTTCTGGCAGCTGATCGATGGACCCGGTGCGGTGATGTTCGGTGTGTTCAGCGGTTATGAAATGCAGCTGCTGAAGGACTGGATCGCGGGCGACTGGCAGGCGTCGGAGCAGAGCAACCCGTTCCGCACGCGTTTCCGTCGTCGCCATGTGGGGAGCAATGATGCCCCACAGCCGCGTAACACCTCTTCACTGCCGTTGGAGAAACTGGTCGAACTGATCGCGCCCGACGCACACCCGACGCCGGAAGGTCTGGCGGCGACCCGGATCTACGCCCGCCAGCTGGCGCAAGGAAGCCTGACACGATGAGCACGCAGACTGCGCTTGAGAGCCCGTTCGATACACTGGAAACGACCGACGAAAACCATGACCTCGCCCTGCTGCAGTTGGGGCAACGCCTCCAGTCCGAGGATTATCGTTTCATGACCGTTACACCGCTGACTCATCAGCGGGTCAACGGGCGTGAGCAGAACCGCAAAGCGCGTAGCCTGCGGGATGTGTTTGGCTGGAGCCGCCCTTTCGAGACGGGCTTGCTGGACGAAGCCGAACTCGAAACGTTGCTGGCCGCCGGCGTGTTACGGGCCCACGCCGGGATGTGGGCTAGCGAAGTGCGCTGGTCGAGCCTGGACGACTTACTGTTCGTGCACTCCGCCTTTCCTACCGTGGCTCACGATTCAGTATTTTTCGGGCCTGATACCTACCGCTTCGCCCAAGCCATTGAAGAGCACTTGCGCACCTCGACGCATTCCATTCGCACCGCCGTTGATATCGGCTGCGGCAGTGGCGTCGGCGCGATCCTCATCGGGCGTGCCCGGCGGGATGCTCAGGTGCTCGCGGTCGACATTAATCCGACGGCCCTGCGATTCACGGCAGTCAACGCATCATTGGCCAAGGCGGATAATGTGGTCGCCTATCACAGCGACATCCTGTCGGGCACCACAGGCGAATTCGACCTGATCGTCGCCAATCCGCCGTACATGAAGGACAGTCAGGAGCGTGCCTATCGCCACGGAGGCGATCAGTTGGGTTCGCAACTGTCCGTTCGTATTCTGGCCCAAGCCATCGAACGACTGGCGCCGGGCGGCAGCGTGTTGCTGTACACCGGTGCGCCTTCGGTCGATGGCGTTGACCTCTTCCTTGAACAGGCGCGCAAGCTCATCGACCGGGCTGACCTCGCCTGGTCTTACCGCGAGATGGACCCCGATGTGTTTGGTGAGGAGCTGGAAACCGAGACCTATCACGAGGCTGACCGCATTGCTGCGGTGGTGCTGACGGTCACGCGAATCCAGTGATTTATCCGACCACGCCGGACGGTCGCTATTTTGTCGTCAAGGGCCAGCTGTGGCGCTGTAGCAATCCGGCACTTGACGAGGAAGCGCGCCAATCGCGGGTTAACGACCTGATGAAGGCTCGGCAGGCTGTCAAAGCCGCGAAACGCGCCGAGGACGCTGCTGCACTCAAGGCGGCGCGGGGCTCGGTCAACGCTGCGAAGATTGCATTGGGTGAACGCGGTCCGGTCTGGTGGTCGGATGGCACACCCGACTTCAACCGTTACAAGGCGGTCAATACGCCCTACCGGGACTGGTTTGAGGGACTGGAAGAGCAAGATGCCTGACCGGACGCTGCAACTTGCCCATCCGCGGTGTTTTTTAAAAATTCTCTGAACGATTGGCCGTTGCTTCCAGTCGGAAACAATACGGGCACTTACCCCGCGTCACTTTAAAAGAAGAGGAACTTCACGATGACAAATCTATTCAAGACTTCTGCATTCGCATTGTTGATGGCTGTTGGCAGCCAAGGCGCTTTCGCGGCGCAGGACAATGATGACTTTGTTGAAGATGCATCCGCCAAAGGTGTGGCAGAAGTCGAAGCCGGTAAGCTTGCGCTTGAAAAAGGCACTTCCGCCGACGTTAAAGAATTCGCAAAAATGATGGTCAAAGATCACACTGCGGCGAACGACAAACTGAAAGGCATTGCTGACACCAAAAAGCTGGAAGTTTCCGACAACGCCATGCTGATGGACAAAGCCAAGGCGATGATCCTCGAACTGCGCAGCGCCAAGTCGTTTGATCAGGCTTACGCGAACAACCAGGTTGTTGCTCACGAACAAACCATCGCGCTGTTCAAGAAAGAAGCGGCTGAAGGCAAAGACGCTGATCTGAAAGCGTTTGCGACTGCAACCCTGCCTAAGCTGGAAGAGCATTTGACCCACGCTAAAGCTCTGGCCAAGGCGCACGGTGGTGACGCTGCCAAATAATTCGGATCACGCCTGTCACAGGCGGCTCGAATGTCTAGTTGAGAAAGGCAGGGTCTAGAGACTCTGCCTTTTTCATATCTGTCACAGGGGCATTGC
Organism: Pseudomonas sp. 1L-C-7-B-C1; assembly: GCF_057291635.1. NCBI lineage: Bacteria > Pseudomonadati > Pseudomonadota > Gammaproteobacteria > Pseudomonadales > Pseudomonadaceae > Pseudomonas > Pseudomonas sp. 1L-C-7-B-C1. The sequence continues at coordinate 257,955 of NZ_JBXAWH010000003.1, forward strand.
ACCACACGCCCGACCGACTACGCGCCACTCTAATGTGAGGCCCGACATGAGCAATGCCACCCGCAATCAAATGGCTGTTGTCCTCAATCAATTAAACGAACTTCGAGGCAGCGTGAACGAATTGTTCAGGTTGGAGCTATCTGAAGTCACGGAATTAACCGGGCACCAGACCGTGGACGATAAACAGAGCATCAACCAGTGTTTCGCCACCCTGGAAGCCTCCATTCTGGACATGGAACAAACCCTGGCCATGTTGGCGGAAGCGACCGAGCAGCGTGGAGTTGTCTGAGCGGCATGACCGGAACTCTGCGCGTGCCGCGCACTCTGGGTTTAACAGACATTGCCGCAGTGTGAGGGATTTCCATGAGCGCCGGACTGGACGAATACAACCGCAAGCGCGATTTCAACGCGACATCTGAGCCGTCAGGCAACACGAAGAAAAAACGCGCCTCGTCCAGGAAGGCCGCGCACGCCCTGCAGTTCTGTATCCAGAAACATGACGCATCTCGCCTGCATTACGACTTCCGCCTCGAAATCGACGGCACCCTGAAAAGCTGGGCCGTGCCCAAGGGGCCGTCGCTGGACCCCAAGGCCAAACGCCTGGCGGTGCACGTCGAGGATCACCCCGTTGAGTACGCCACCTTCGAGGGCAACATTCCCGAGGGGCATTACGGTGCGGGCGACGTCATCGTCTGGGACCGCGGCGTGTGGACACCCCTCTCCGACCCTGCCGACGCCTATGCCAAGGGCAAGCTCAAATTTGAATTGCAGGGTGAGAAGCTTGGCGGCGTGTGGAACTTGGTCAAGACCCATATCCCCGGCAAGCAGGAGCAGTGGTTTCTGATCAAGCATCAGGACGAATTCGCCCGCCCGGAAGCTGACTACGATGTGGTCAAGGCGCTGCCCGACAGCGTGCTCAGCGAGCGCACTTTGATTCCCAGAAAGCGCGGCGCAAAGCCAGCGTCTGCCAAGTCGGCGAAGTCCACGGCTGAGAAGCCAGAGCCCGTGGAGAAAGTCCCCGCCCCTCGGAAAAAATCCGCCAAGGCGCAGCTGGTGGGCGCCGAGCCCGCCGAGCTGCCGGATCTCATCAAGCCCGAACTGGCCACTTTGGTGGAATCTGCCCCTGAAGGCGACTGGCGCTACGAGATCAAATTCGACGGCTACCGGGTCATGGCTCGGGTCGCCGACGGCAAGGTGCAGCTGTTCACCCGCAATGGCCATGACTGGACCCACAAGCTGCCGCGCCCGGCCGAGGCCATCGCCGGTCTGGGTCTGGAGTCGGCCTGGCTCGACGGCGAGATGGTCGTTGCCAACGATGACGGCGTGCCTGACTTCCAGGCCCTGCAGAACGCCTTCGAAGCCGGCCGCAGCGGCAACATCATCTATTACCTGTTCGACATGCCCTTTCTGAACGGCATGGACCTGCGTGAGGTGCCGGTGGAACAGCGCCGCACCGCCCTGTCCAAGGTGCTTGAGCGGACTGACGACGAGGTGCTCAGGTACTCCGAAGACTTCGCCGAAGTGCCGGAAGTCCTGCTCAACAGCGCCTGCCAGATGAAGATGGAGGGGCTGATCGGCAAGCGCGCCGGCAGCCCTTATGTGTCGCGCCGCAGCGGTGACTGGATCAAGCTCAAGTGCAAACGTCGCCAGGAATTCGTTGTTGTGGGCTACACCGATCCGAAGGGCGCACGCAGCAAATTCGGCGCATTACTGTTGGGTTTGCACGACGCCGACAGTGGCGAGCTGCGGTACGCCGGCAAGGTCGGCACCGGTTTCAATGAAGCGACATTGGGCACGATTTACGACCAGCTGACACCGCTCCACGCGAAGAAGGCCGCGGTGGTCAATCCACCCACCGGTTTCGAGGCCAAAGGCGTGCACTGGCTTAAACCGGCGTTGCTGGCGGAAGTCGCCTTCGCCGAGATCACCAAAGAAGGATCGGTGCGCCACGCGGTGTTCCATGGCCTGCGCACCGACAAACCTGCGGAATCGATCACCGAAGAGCTTCCGGCATCGGCGCCTTCTGACGATCAATCGTCGGAGTCCGCGCAGGCGTCAGACGTGCCAGAAGAACAGCTGGAAGACACGCCAACACCTGCGCCCCCACGCAATCGCGCGAAGGCATCCAAACCTGTCAAAGCGCAAGTGGGTCCGCGTGAATCCGACGCCGCCGATACCAGAACCGGCAAGATCCGCCTGACCCACCCCGAGCGGGTGATCGATCCCATCAGCGGCGCGACCAAGCGTGATCTGGCCGATTACTACGTCCGCATATCCGACTGGCTCCTGCCGCAACTGGCCCAACGCCCCGTCGCGCTAGTGCGGGCGCCGGAGGGCATCGGCGGCGAACTGTTCTTCCAGAAAAACGCCGACCGCCTCGCCATCCCCGGCATCGAGACCATGGGCAAGGAATACACCGGCCATCCGGTCATGCTGATCAATAACGTTGAGGCGCTGATCGGCGCCGTGCAGATGAGCGCCATGGAGCTGCACACCTGGAACGCGGTCGCCAAGAACCTTGAGCGGCCGGACCGTTTCATTCTCGACCTCGACCCTGATCCGGCGCTGCCCTGGAAAACCATGGTGGAAGCCACGCAGCTGACGCTCGCCGTGCTGGATGAACTGGGGCTCAAATCGTTCCTGAAAACCAGCGGCGGCAAGGGCATTCATGTGGTCGTACCGCTGACGCCGAAGGCCGACTGGGACGCTGTGAAGGACTTCAGCCACGCCATCGTCAAGCACATCGCCCGGCTGCTGCCGGAGCGGTTTTCGGCGGTGTCGGGGCCGAAGAACCGCATTGGCAAGATCTTCATCGATTACCTGCGCAACGGCCTCGGCGCTACCACCATTTGCGCGTACTCGGTGCGCACACGCGAGGGCCTGCCGGTGTCAGTGCCGATCTATCGCGAAGAATTGCTGGAAATCAAAGGTGCCAACGCCTGGGACATCCACACCGTCCACGAACGCCTCGCCGAACTCGACAGCGACCCCTGGGCGGACCTGGGCAAAACCCGACAGACCATCACGGCAGACATGCGCAAGCGCGTCGGCCTTAAATGATTCATCAACTGGAGAATGCTATGGATAACTACCACATCACAAAATCCGAGAATGGCTGGGCGCTGACCCGGGAAGGCGCCGCCCGCGCGTCGAAAACCGCCGACACCAAGGCTGAGATCATCAGTGCGGCAAGTGAATTTCTCGACGGCAAGACAGCCTCGCTGAAGATCCACAAGGAGGACGGCACCATTCAGGAAGAGCGCACCTACCCACGCAGCGCCGACCCTACCAAAACCAAGGGCTGAGATCGCTTCCAGCTCGCCTCTTCCCGGGCTAAGCCGTTCCTCCGGACACGCCGTTCGGCAGGACCGGCTTTGACCGGAAAGGCCCGTGGCAGGGCTGATGGGGCATTTACCTACCGCTAATCCCCCCGCTTCTGCTATGACCTGAACTAAACCCCTCGTGGCCTGCTCCGCTATTTAGATGTTCATTCTTAATCGCGGAGAAAAACCACAATGAGAGCACTTACCTACCACGGCGCCCATGATGTGAAAGTCGACACGGTTCCGGACCCGGTCATCGAGCAACCTGACGACATCATCCTGCGCGTGACCGCCACGGCGATCTGCGGTTCTGACCTGCACCTGTACCGCGGCAAGATCCCTACCGTTGAACACGGCGATATTTTCGGCCACGAATTCATGGGCATCGTCGAAGACACCGGTTCGTCCGTGACCGCCGTGCAGCGCGGTGACCGGGTCGTGATTCCCTTTGTCATTGCCTGCGGCGAATGCTTCTTCTGCAACATGGACCTGTACGCCGCCTGCGAGACCACCAACACCGGTCGCGGCGCGATCATGAATAAAAAGGCCATTCCGCCAGGGGCTGCGCTGTTTGGCTTCAGCCACCTCTACGGCGGAATTCCGGGCGGCCAGGCCGAATACGTGCGCGTGCCCAAGGCCAACACCGGCCCGTTCAAGGTCCCCGGCACGCTGTCGGACGAGAAAGTGCTGTTCCTGTCTGACATCCTGCCCACCGGTTATCAGGCAGTCCTCAATACCGGCATCGGCCAGGGTTCGAGCATCGCCATCTACGGCGCCGGGCCTGTTGGTTTGATGGCCGCGGCCGTGGCCCGGATGCTGGGCGCCGATCAGATTTTCATGGTCGACCACCACGCTTACCGCCTGGCATACGCTCAGGCGACCTATGGCGTGATTCCGATCAATTTCGATGAAGACGACGATCCGGCGGACACCATCATCCGTCAGACCAAAGGCATGCGCGGCGTTGACGGCGTAGTCGATGCGGTAGGTTTCGAAGCCAAGGGCAGCACCACGGAAACCATCCTGACCAATCTGAAGATGGAAGGCAGCAGCGGCAAGGCGTTGCGCCAGTGCATCGCGGCAGTTCGCCGTGGCGGCGTGGTCAGCGTGCCGGGCGTGTACGCCGGCTTCATTCACGGTTTCCTGTTTGGCGATGCCTTCGACAAGGGCCTGACCTTCAAAATGGGCCAGACCCATGTCCAGCGTTTTCTGCCGGAACTGCTCGAACACATCGAAGCCGGCCGTCTCGCGCCGGAAGCAATCATCAGCCATCGCCTGTCCCTGGAGCAGGCCGCCGAGGGTTACAAGATTTTCGACAAGAAACAGGAAGACTGCCGCAAGGTCATTCTGACCCCCGGCAGCCCTGAAATCCCCCTGACTGAAACCGCCACTGGCACCCAGACGGTGACCGGCATCCCTGCCATGTAACCGCTTGCGGTAGAGAGGTACACGCAATGGAAACGCTCTTCTCGATCGCCCTGGCGGTCATCATCCTTCTGGTCGACGTGTGGGCCATCGCCAGTGTCTGGCGCAGCACCAAATCGTCCGGCACGAAAATCGGCTGGGCGGTGCTGATCTTTATCTTCCCGGTCATTGGCGTCGCCATCTGGGGCATCGCCGGGCCACGGGGGATCGCCGAAGCGCCAACGTCCAACGAGCACAGCAAAGGCTGAGGCTGGCCTTTGATCCGGCGCGCGATCGCAATGATCGCGCGCCTTTGCTTACTGCGCCCTTCCCCTCACTTGAATCGACCTGCGCACTGACGGCTCGATTATCCCCGCACGTTTCCCTCATTCGGATCAACCGTGCAACCGTTCGTCTCCGCCCCCGAACTCCCGCTTCGCCAAGCCCCTCCACCCTTACACAGCGCGCAGATTCCCTGCAGCGTGAGATGGCCAGGTGCGCCCGTCCCCGAGTGTGCCTTTGCCGCGAATGATGTCCCGATTGATTTAAGGATGATGATCAAATGCCTACATTCAGCGAAGACACCGCAGGCGCTCAACCGCGCCCCGCGTCTCCAGGCGAGGCGCTGCACACTCTGCAAGACAACGCAAAAGACTTGCTCGGCACGGCCCGCGAACACGGCACCGAGCAGTTTGGCAGTTACCGCGACAGCGCTGCCGAGCAGATCGAAAACCTGGCGAAAACGGCGAGCGCTGCGGCGGAAGAGCTGCAGGACAAGGACACCCTGGGCATCTCCCATTACATCAGCGACATCGCCGAGAGCCTGAGCGCGTTCGCGACGAGCATGCGCGGCAAAAGCGCCGAGGAGATGCTGCAGCAGGCGGGTCGTCTGGCACGGGAAAACCCTGCGCTGTTTGTGACCGGCAGTGTTGCGGTAGGCTTCGGGCTGTCCCGATTCCTCCGCGCCAGCAGCCCGGACTTGACGGCGTCGACCTCATCCACGTCGTCCTCCGCCCCCGACTCGCCGCAATACCCTTCAGGGGAAAGCGATGGCGGCTTCAAGGCAGGCGAAGACGAAGGTCTGAATGCTCGTCACCCGTACGAAGGTGCTGCCTCCCGCGGCACACCGATCCAGACGCCGGATCCACTGGCCCCACACAACCCCACCGCCCAGGGTTCAGCCGCCACAGATGTTGACGGCGGGATTCAGCAATCCGGCGCGGAACTGGGCAGTTTCAATGCTGACCCCGGAACAGCCTCCAGCCCGGCGCCCACCCATTCACCTCGACAGCAGCTTTGCCAGCGAAGATGAACTGAACCGCGACATCCCCGACCCGCTCCTGGCGAAAAGTCCGGACGCGATCGAGCGCAACATCGATGCGCGCAGGGCCAACATTGAAAACCTGGTCGACGCCTTGGAGAGCAAGCTGTCCCCCGGGCAACTGATTGATCAGGCGCTGGCATTCACCCGGGAAAACGGCGGCGAGTTTTTCGGCAACCTCGGCACCTCGATCAAGAACAACCCGATGCCGATGCTGTTGACCACCGTGGGCATTTCCTGGCTGATGCTTGGGCAGAATCAAAAGCCCGGCCATACGTCAGGCAGCAGTGGTGGCGCGTCAATGTTCGGGCAACTGGGCGAGAAGCTCAGCGGTGCTGCGCAGAGCGTGAGCGAGACGTTCAGCGGCGCGACGGATCAGGCACGGGAATCGGCGCACCAGGCCAGCGACAAGGTCGGGGAGTTTGGTGAATCCGCCAGCCACACCCTGGACGATCTCATGCATCAGGCCAGCGAGAAGACGGCGGCAATGAAAGACACGCTGTCATCTTCAGCCGGCAATGCCCAGGAAGCGCTTCTGCGGCAGGGTCGGAATTTGCAAGGCACCTTCCAGTACATGCTGCGCGAGCAACCGTTGGCACTCGCCGCGATGGGCATCGCGCTGGGGGCGGCCCTCGGCGCTGCGTTGCCGAGCACGGAGAAGGAAAACAAGGCGTTCGGCAAGGCCAGTGACAACCTTACGCAGAAAGCCAAGGCGACGGTCAGCGAGACATGGGAAACGGTATCGGACGCCGGCAAGAACATGGCCGACGACCTGAAGAACACTGCTAAAGGCGTTTGACGGCGAACGCAACGAGGGACGAAAAAAGGGGCTGCGTTGGCAGCCCTTTTTCATGCGCGCTACTCGCCGAGCAGGTATGCGCAGCGGTTGGAGCCGTTACAAGATCGGCTTGCCGCCGGTCACGCCATAACGTGTCCCCGAGATATAGCTGCCTTCGTCGGAGCCCAGCAGCACATAGATCGGCGAGACTTCAACCGGCTGACCCGGCCGCCCAAGTGGCGTTTCTTCGCCGAAGCTTCTCACGTCTTCGTCGGTCATGGTCGACACGATCAGCGGCGTCCAGATCGGGCCGGGCGCGACGCTGTTCACGCGAATACCGCGCTCACCCAGCAACTGGGCAAGCCCGGCGGTGAAGTTGGCGATGGCGCCTTTGGTGGCTGCATAGGGCAGCAGCGTCGGCTTCGGCGAATCGGAATTGACCGAGCTGGTGTTGATGATCGAACTGCCCGCGGCCATGTGGGGCACGGCGGCCTTGCAGATGCGAAACATCGCGGTAATGTTGATATCGAAGGTCTTCACCCACTCCTCGTCAGGGATTTCTTCGAGGGTTTTGTGGGACATCTGGAACGCCGCGTTATTGACCAGCACGTCGATGCGGCCGAATTTCTTCACGGTTTCGTCGACGATAGACAGGCACTGGGCTTTCTCGGCCAGATCGCCCGGCAGCAGCAGGCATTGACGGCCCGCCTCCTCCACCCAGCGCGCGGTTTCCTTGGCGTCTTCGTGTTCGTCGAGGTACGAGATCGCCACGTCGGCGCCTTCACGGGCATAGGCAATCGCCACGGCGCGCCCGATGCCACTGTCGCCGCCAGTGATCAGCGCGATCTTGTTGCTCATGCGGCCTGAGCCCTTGTAGGTGGTCTCGCCGCAATCCGGGTAAGGGTCCATTCTGCTCTGATCGCCAGGAACGGTTTGCTGTTGAGGTTTGAAAGGCGGTTTCGGGTAATCAGTCATGGGGCTCTCCTCGAAATAGTCCAACGCAAACGGTCAGCGTTAAGGGTGGACTGAACGACCGGGGGATGAGTTCGGAGTTTTTTGCAGCAGTGGCACCGGGCGGTTTCGCGAGGTGCGCGAGCGAGGGGCTCGATTATTTCCGCATCGGCAATACTGTATTGCGAAATGATAGCTAGCTAACGGTATACGCCACTGCTACTTTCAAACACGTTAAATCCGCCGATTTGACAACCCCCCCCGGAGCCGCCTTCACGTCAGAGATAACGTGAGGGCGGCTCGCTTTTGTGCGCTGCCCCCCCTTGATCCATCCGCTAGCGTTCTGATCGGGTCCCGTGTCGAACCGGGAGGCTGCAACCCTGTCAAGCCTCCCTTTTCCCTTCCGAGTCGGACATCATGACCGCCGGCCGTTTCCCGGCCCGTCATCCACCTACTCGTTGAAGAGACCTCCTCCATGGCCAATCACGACATCACCTTCACGCCCGACCCAGACGCCGACTCGATCTCCTCGGACGTCGCCGGTTTCGGCGGTCTGCTGGTTTCAACACAGATCCCCACCCGCGCCGACGGCAGTCTGGAACTGGGCGGGATCGTCGAGCAGAGCGAATGCACCCTGCAGGCGCTGAAAGTGGCGCTGGAAAGGGCCGGCAGTTCCATGGACCGCGTCCTGCACCTGACCATCTACCTTACCGACATGGCCGATCGCGCCGCATTTAACGAAGTCTACACACGCTTTTTCGCCAAACCCTGGCCCGTGCGCGCTGCGGTTGGCGTTGCCGCGCTGGCCGTCGAAGGCATGCGCGTGGAAGTCACGGCGATGGCCGCCAAGGGCTGATCACGCGGTGATTCTGGCGCCCCGCTCCACCCGCAGGCGCCATCGGGCAGCAGACGGGTGCCGGTCAAGCGTTTCGCCGCTACAATGCGCGCCTTGACCGTGACCGTGCCGACTAAAAACATATGTCTCTGCCTAAACATCACCTGGAATTGCTCAGCCCCGCCCGCGACGTGGCCATTGCCCGCGAGGCCATACTGCATGGCGCTGACGCGATCTACATCGGCGGCCCAAGCTTCGGCGCGCGCCACAACGCGGCCAACGACGTCAGCGAAATCGCCCAACTGGTCGAGTTCGCCCGCCGTTACCACGCCCGCGTCTTCACCACCATCAACACCATCCTTCACGACAACGAGCTGGAACCGGCACGCCAGCTGATCCATCAGCTGTACGACGCAGGCGTCGACGCTCTGATCGTGCAGGACCTCGGCGTGATGGAGCTGGACATTCCGCCCATCGAGCTGCACGCCAGTACCCAGACCGATATCCGTACGCTGGAGCGCGCACGCTTTCTCGATCAGGCCGGCTTCTCGCAACTGGTGCTGGCCCGTGAACTGAATCTGCAGGAAATCCGCGCCATCGCTGACGAAACCGATGCCGCCATCGAGTTCTTCATTCACGGTGCGTTGTGTGTGGCCTTCTCCGGTCAGTGCAACATTTCCCACGCGCATACCGGGCGCAGTGCCAACCGTGGCGACTGTTCCCAGGCCTGCCGTCTGCCCTACACGCTGAAAGACGATCAGGGCCGCGTCGTTGCCTACGAAAAACACCTGCTGTCGATGAAAGACAATAACCAGAGCGCCAACCTGCGCGCACTGGTAGACGCCGGCGTGCGCTCGTTCAAGATCGAAGGCCGCTACAAGGACATGGGCTACGTTAAGAACATCACGGCCTACTACCGTCAGCGTCTGGACGACATTCTGGAAGACCGCCCGGACCTGTCCCGCGCCTCCAGCGGCCGCACCGCGCACTTCTTCCTGCCCGACCCGGACAAAACCTTCCACCGGGGCAGCACCGACTACTTCGTCACCGACCGCAAGATCGACATCGGCGCCTTCGATTCGCCGACCTTCACCGGCCTGTTGGTCGGCGTGGTCGAGAAAGTCGGCAAGCGTGATTTGCAGGTGGTGACCCATGAGCCGCTGTCCAATGGCGACGGCCTCAATGTGCTGGTCAAGCGCGAAGTGGTGGGTTTCCGCGCCAACATTGCCGAGCCCAAGGGCGAGTTCGAGGAAGACGGCGAGAAGCGCTACCGCTACCGCGTCGAGCCCAACGAGATGCCCAAAGGCCTGCAACTGCGGCCGAACCATCCCCTCAGCCGCAACCTCGATCACAACTGGCAGCAGGCCTTGCAGAAGACGTCGGCGGAACGCCGCATCGGTTTGTCATGGGTCGCGCGCCTGCGAGAAGAGCGTCTGGAACTGGTCGCCACCAGCGAAGAAGGCATCAGCGCCCGCGTCGAGCTGAACGGTCCGTTTGGCGTTGCCAATAAACCGGAGCAGGCGCTGGAGCAACTTCACGACCTGCTCGGCCAGCTCGGCACCACTGAGTACCACGCGACCGCCATCGAACTGGACGCGCCGCAGGCGTTCTTCATTCCGAACTCGCAGCTCAAGGCCTTGCGCCGTGAGGTTATCGAGAAACTGACTGCCGCTCGCATCCAGGCGCATCCGCGCGGAGCCCGCAAGCCGGAGACCTCGCCGCCGCCGGTTTACCCCGAGGCGCACCTGTCGTTCCTGGCCAACGTGTACAACGAGAAGGCGCGGCATTTCTATCACCGTCATGGCGTGCAGCTGATCGACGCCGCGTACGAGGCCCACGAAGAAAAGGGCGAAGTGCCGGTGATGATCACCAAACACTGCCTGCGCTTCTCCTTCAACCTGTGCCCCAAGCAGGCCAAGGGCGTGACAGGCGTGCGCACCAAGGTGGCGCCGATGCAGCTGGTGCATGGCGATGAAGTGCTGACGCTGAAGTTCGATTGCAAGCCGTGCGAGATGCACGTGATCGGCAAGATCAAAGGCCACATTCTCGGACTGCCGCACCCAGGCAGCGGCGTTCAGGTGGTGGGCCATATCAGCCCGGCGGACCTGCTGAAGACCATTCCCCGCGCGCCGCACTGATTCCGGATCGACCGGCTTATCGCGCTGCGCCCCTTCGGGCTGCAGCGCGATGGATCAGCGCCGCGCGACTTCGTGCTTGATGCAGCCTTCGTAATACACCTGTTTGACGCTTTCCGGCCGCAGCCGCGACGGGCTGTCGTAGGTCTGCTCGGTGATACCCAGCGCGCTCATGCGCATCCATTGCTGCGCAAAGTGCTGGGCCTGCATTTTCTTGCGAGCGCCATACAGCGTCAGGCCGGACAGTTTGTACCGCTGAGCGGTGGCTGCCATGCCGGCGCCCCAGGTGCAGACATCGCGTTCGTTCTTGCTGGGGCTCCGGGCCAGCGCTTGGGAAGTCACCGTGGCGAGGAGGCAGAAGGTTAATGCGATCCTGATAAACGACATGCGATTCCCTGCCTAACTGACTGATAAGGCGCGGATTCTGAACGCATAGGTCAGAACGAGGGGCCAGCATTTTGCCTGCTTTCCCGATCAGCCGACCAATGACATCTGCGCCGCCGCGGTCTAAGGGCCTCGCGTCACATTTGAGTAACGAAAGCCTGCGCCGCCTGCTACCGTGTAGGGGCTACGTATGAACCTTATCGACCGATCCCCGGTCGATAGATGCACCTCTGGTTCTGTCGACCGCTGCCGTACCCGACCGAACCCGCTTATTTTCAGAAGGACCGTTCATGATTCCTATCCAACGCATCGCCTGGCTCAAGGCTTGGGGCGCCCATGGTTTTACCGCCACGGGGGTGGTGCTCGCCTTTCTCGCGACCATTGCCCTGTTCGATAACCAACCCAAGGCGTGCCTGCTGTGGCTGGGATTTGCCCTGATCGTCGACGGCGTGGATGGCTCACTGGCGCGCAAGCTGAACGTGCAGTCGGTGCTGCCGCATTTTGACGGCTCCGTGCTAGACCTGGTGATCGATTACCTCACCTACGTATTCATCCCCGCCCTGTTCATTTACCGCTACATCCCGCTGCCGGAATACACCCTGTTGCTGACCACCTCGATCATCCTGGTGTCGTCGCTGTTCTGTTTCTGCAACGTCGAGATGAAGAGCAAGGACAACTACTTTCAGGGCTTCCCCGCCGCCTGGAACGTCGTCGCCTTGTGTGTCTACATCCTTTCCCCGGCGCCGTGGCTGACGTTTATCACCGTGATCTGTCTGGCGCTGCTGACCGTCACACGCATGAAGTTCCTGCACCCCTTCCGCGTTCGCCGATTCATGGCCCTTAATATCGCAGTCACCGCCGTCTGGTTTTTCTGCAGCTTCCTGTTGGTCATGAACCACCCGTACAACGCGTCGGTAACCTTGTTCGTCTGGCTGGCGATGTCGGCGTACTTCCTGGGGATCTGCATCTGGCGGACTTCGATGGAGTGGATCGACAAAGCCCGCGTCTGATTTCCCTCAAGCCATCTTCTTCCATGCCATAAAAAAACAGCCATCGTCGTATGGCTGTTTTTTTTGCGCGGGATTTGGACCAGGTGTTGTTAATTCACCGCGCCGCGAATTTCACGACGTGTAACTCAGCGGCAGCTGGGTTGTGGACTTGATCTGCTCCATGGCGAAGCTGGAACTCATGTCGGTGATGCCCGACAGCTGAATGAGCTTTTTGTAGACGGCGTCGTAGCCTGCAATGTCCGGCACCACGATTCGCAGCATGTAATCGGTGTCACCCGCCATGCGGTAGCACTCGACCACCTCGGGCAACGTGGCGATCAGGTCGTGAAACCGACCCAGCCACTGGGCGTTGTGCTGATTGGTGCGGATTGCGGCGAAGACTGTCACCGCGACGTTCAACTGCGCCGGGTCAAGCAACGCAACCCGGCCACGAATCACGCCCTGCTCTTCGAGCTTCTGCACTCGACGCCAGCACGCGGTGCTGCCAAGCCCGACACTGTCGGCGACGTCTGCAATCGGGCGGGTGCAGTCGTTTTGCAGGATGCTCAGGATGGCCTGGTCGAATTTGTCCATGGAATGCGCGGTGACCTCAGTGATGCCATATGCCGGGAAGTGATAAAGATAGGTCAAAATGGACAGCGCCGGGAATGATATTCCGCCGAGCACCCCATTATCGGAAATAGATTCTACAAATACGGTAAATCTCCGTGGAGGAATCAATTTTTTTTCATCCTGACGCTAGTAGTATTTTCTGCACGACGGACAGCGCAGAAATTCCCATGAAAACACTTCCTTGCTATTTCGATTACGCCGCCACCACACCGGTGGATGACCGCGTCATTCAGGCCATGGTTACGTGCCTGGGCCGCGAAGGCACCTTCGGCAATCCGGCCTCCTCTTCTCACGCCTACGGCAATCAAGCCCGCCAGGCCGTTGAACTGGCCCGCCGTCAGGTTGCAGAACTGGTGGGCTGCAGTGCCGACGCGCTGGTCTGGACCTCAGGCGCGACCGAGTCCAACAATCTGGCGATCAAGGGTATCGCGCTCAACCCACGCAACGGCGCCCGCCCCCACCTCATCACCAGCACCATTGAACACAAAGCCGTCATCGACACCGTCCGCCAGCTCGAGCAGGCCGGTTGCCCGGTGACCTGGCTCGAACCCGACAACCGCGGCCTGATTCACCCCGACGCCGTGCGCCAGGCACTGCGCGACGACACCCTGCTGGTCTCGCTGATGCTGGTCAACAATGAACTGGGCACTGTGACCGACATCGCCGCCATCGGCCAACAGGTCCGTGACCACGGCGCCCTGTTCCATGTCGACGCTGCCCAGGGCGCTGGCAAAGTGGCGATCGACCTGAGCACGCTGCCAGTGGACCTGATGTCCTTTTCCGCGCACAAAACCTACGGCCCGAAAGGCATCGGCGCGCTCTATGTCGGCGAACGCGCACAGCCGCTGCTCGAAGCGCAGATGCACGGTGGCGGCCACGAACAGGGTTACCGCTCCGGCACCCTTGCCACTCACCAGATCGTCGGCATGGGCGCGGCATACGCACTGGCCAGCGCTGAAATGGCCGAGGAAGTGAGGCGCATCAGCGCCTTATCGGCGCAACTGCGTGAAGGGTTGCTCGGCTTGAGCGGCGTGAGCCTCAACGGCGATGCACAACAGCGCATTCCCCACACCCTGAACGTCTGCATCGACAGCCCGGGGTTTAACGTTGCCAGCCTTGCCAGTGAACTGGCGGTGTCCTCGACCTCTGCTTGCAACTCGGCGAGCAGTAGCGTTTCCCACGTGTTGCTGGCGCTGGGGCTGAGTCAGGCTCAGGCGGGCAGCAGCTTGCGGCTGAGTTTGGGGCGGTATACCGAAGTGGGTGATGTGGAGAAGGCGATTGCGGTGATTGCCGGTAAGGTGAACGCGCCGGCTACGACGTTTTGGTGAGGGGTTGAAGTCAGAAAGGAGTAGGTCAGATAGGGGACTGATTTATTTACAACGCTTCACCGTAAATTAATCTGTCCCCGATGATGCTTTGAGCCAGTTTAAGGAGCGGCGCCCTGCCCCTCGTATCTGCGCAATTAAAGGGGTCCGTCCCCTTTTACTGTAAATAAATCTGTCCCCACTGTACGTGTGTCCCCACTGTACGTGCTCCGCCTTTGCTTACTGGCGGGACCTGGGCGTGTCGCTGCGCGCTCTTCATTGCGTCCCTACGAGATAAAGGGATCCGTCCCCTTTATCCTCCGCATTATGGTTGGTTAGCGAGTTGAAGGGGTCCGTCCCCTTTAAATCCTCGTCAGCATAAGGGGCTGTCCCCTTTAGCCATTGGCTAGCCTTTTTTAGGCTCAACAATTTCACGGTTCAGGGCGATGAAATCGACATGGGTTTCATGGGAAAAATCTTCAACTATGTCTTGGAGGTGGAGGTGCTCCAGGCCGAACTGTGCCATTTCGTCCGCCGCATTGATTAGAAAATTCCCTAAAGCTCTCATGGTTTCGGAATCCGCGATAATTGATATCTCATCAAGTTGAATATTTTTATTACTGCCAATGGCCGTGCCATGTACGGTAAAAGCCGTAAGATTTTTCATAGGTTGAATCCCTGCGATCGAAGGTAATCTTTCTCTTTACGCGTCAAATCATCCACATCACCACGTGAGCCGTGACTCTGTGAGCCGTCTCGGTTTACAACAATTTCTTTCTTTCTGGACTTGCATTGGCAGTGAGCATGAACCTGCTGATTAGTGTTTTCCACATGGGGCGGGTCGAGTCGTATTCGGCCTGTACCTACCGGTTCCCAACGCCCCGAACTCGCCAAGCCCGTCGGATCAATCCACGATATCGGGTTCGGCGCATAAACATGGAGGTTCAATCCGCCCGCGTAGCTGATCGGATCCTTACTGATAAACCGCCCGACCCTTGGATCATAGTACCGATGCCGGTTGTAGTGCAGGCCGGTTTCGTGGTCGTGGTATTGGCCTTGGAATCGAATCGGGTTGGTCAGGCCGACTTGTTGGGCGAACTCGGAGCGCTGTTCGGTTGCTTCTCCCCATGCTTTGTATTGCGCGCTCCAGGCGGTGTTGCCGTTCTGGTCGGTGATTTCCTGGGGGGTGCCGAGGTGGTCGCATTGGTACCAGGCGAGTGCATCAATCGGTAGCGCGACGGGTTTGTAGTTCCACAGCGGGTCTTCTTTGAAGTTGTAGCGTCCGGTGTAAGTCGGTTGGCTGACGAGGCGGATGGTCTCGTGTCGGATGGCTTGGACCACGGGAACGAAGGTGCCGGGCTCGTGGATGTAATGCACCGTGCGGCCGAGGGCGCCGACGTATGGCGGCGGGCTGCTTTCCCAGGCCAGGTTGTCGCCATCCCAGCCGTAAAGCGTGAAGCCGCAGCCAAGCTCGCGTTCTTTGCGGGCGTGTTCGTTTTCGTTCCAGCCGGTGCCGGCTTCCGGGCGTGGGCGGTAATGGGCTTTTGAGAGTTTGTAGAGGCGACGTCCGAGTGGGTCGTAGCCGAAGTCGACGGTGAGGCGCGGATCGCGGAAATGCGCGAGGCGATCGAAGAGGTCCCAGTGCAGTTCGCTGCGCAGGCCGTTGGTCCAGCGCGTTGTCTGGTTGCCGCGTTCGTCGTACTCGTAGTGGTTGCCGGCGTAGTCGCGCAGCAGGTTGTCCACGAGTTTATGGCGGACAGGTTCGGGGTCGAGTGGACGACGGACGGGGACGGCGCTGTCGTTGAGCAGGTTGCTGGCCGGGTCGAAGGCGAAGGTTTCTGTACCCAGGCGACTCGTGGCGCTGAGCAGGCGACTGACTGGGTCGTAGCGGTAACTCAATTGGCCGCGACGGCTGTCGTGGATGTCGGTGAGCTGGCCGGCGGCGTCGTAGGTGTAAGCGCGCTTTATGAGCGTGGATTTGTCGTCAGTGCGTCCTAGCAGTTGTTCGTGCAGACGCCCCGCCGGGTCCCATGACTGGGTTTGCAGCAGGCTATTGCCTTGATGCCGCTTGATCTCGCGGTGCAGGTCATCGCGCTCGTAACTGAGCAGTTCATGTTCGTCCAGCTTCAGGCTCAGCAGATGGCCGCTGCCGTAAGTCAGCCAGCTGACGCGATGCCCGTCCGGGCGGATGGTCGCGACGCGATTATTAAGGGCGTCGTATTCGTGCTGCCAGACGGCAACCAGGGGTTTATCCAGATTCGAATAATGCTGGTGCTCGCGCACTAGGTTGCCGGCGGGGTCATGGAACCATTGCAACCGGCTGGCGGTATTGGTGGCCATGACTAGATGGCCATTGCCGTCGTAGGCAAAGGTTTCGCTCTGGGACTTTTCGCCGAGGGTGGCGCGGCGCTCGGTGAGACGGCCCACTGGGTCGAAGGTCAGCGCGATCTTGCGCTGGCCGTTAATAGTCTCGGCAAGGCGGCCGGTTTCGGGATCGTACTGATAGCGAGTCGAGCGATTGTCGAAGCCGCGCTCTTCCAGCAGCCTGCCCACAGTATCGTAGTGAAAATGCGCGCGGCGCTCGTTTTCGTTTTCCAGCGCAACAAGACGACCGAGTTTGTCCCAGCGATAGCGCAGGGTTTGCTCGGCGGCGTCGACGCGTTCGGCGATAAAACCGGCGGCGGTGTAACGCCATGTGGTGCAGCGTTCAAGGCCATCGGAGTGGGCCAGCAAACGACCTTCAGCGTCGCGGCTAAAGCGTTCTTCGGTCTTGTCCGGATGTTTGATCAGGACCAACTGGCCGGCTTTGTACTCGTATGTGGTGCTGTGCCCAGCAGGATCGGTGAAGCGAACCATTTGGCCGCGTTCGTCGTACTCCCACGCACTGACCTTACCCGAGCAGTCGGTGTACTTAACGAGTTGTCCGGCGTCGTTATAGACCAACGCCTTTGTATTGCCGTTGGCGTCCTTGATTGCTGTAGGAAGGCCAAACATGTTGTAGGCGTATTCGGTAACGTTCTCTAGCGGATCAATCGCTTCAACGAGATTTCCGCGATGGTCATAGTCCCGTTTCCACAACCCGCCTTCGCCATCGCTGATCTTGATCAGGTGGCTTTTGTCGTCGTAGGCGTAATTCATCACGCTGTGATCAGCGCGGGTGTGCTCAGTCAGATTGCTGAGCTTGTCGTAACGATAGCGGTCGGTGCTGCCGTCGGTGTGGACGTGGCGGATGATGTTCTTGGCGGCATCACGGAAGAACCATTCCGAGCGCCCGTCGGCGTGGCAGATGCGATAGGTGTAACCGAGGCCGTCGTAGTAATGCCGGGTTTCGTGACCCAAAGCGTTAGTGACGTAGGTCAGACGGATGTTTTCATCCCACGCCAATCGCGTGTCAAAACTGCCGTCGTCAGCCCATTCGCGGATGGCCTTCGCATCGGGACCGGAGCCTTGCCATTGAAGATTCAAACCGCGATTCGTACGGTCGGTGTAGCGAGTGATTAGGTGATTTTGATACTGATAACGCCAGGCCGAGCCGTTCTCATCCTGAGCCAGAACAAGATCGCCAGAATTGTCGTACTGATACGCGCAAAGTTGGCGTTTGACGGCGCCGTCACGAACTTCCCACAGGCCGGTCAGACGCCCCTGATCATCAATCAAAGTGCCAAGGCGAAGATGGACTTTGTTGGCATCTTTTTCGGAGTAAGTCACCAGCTCGGAGAGCACCAATTGCCCATCATGCCGATGCTCGTAATGCAGCATCACCCCGGCGCCATTAGGCAAAACTTTGTTGATCAGGACAAAACGATCACCCCGCCGAACATAGGTTTCCCGATGATTCAGGCCACGCATCAGCAATAACCGATCTTTGCTGAGGCGAACGACCGTCAGGTTTTCAATGGCGTTGAAGTGAAAGAGTTTTAACTTGGGCAGAGGAAATTCATGGCTGCGTCCGTCGGCGTCATGAAACACCAAACCGTCACCCACACAATCAAACCGAGTGGTAAACGGCGTGATCCAACGCGCACCAATGACATCCTGATCGTAAGCATCCAGACTCGAACAATAGGTGCGCGTCCACTCAATGGGAAAAGGCCCCGGCAAACTGAAATCGGTATGACTGACCGACTCCGAGCCCATCGCAAAGCTGATGCTGTTCCCCGTTGAGCCGCAGTTACAGGCGCAAGGACAGGCACAGGTGCACTTCTTCAGTACGTTGGGCCGGCCCTTCGCCGGCTTCTCACGCTGAACAACTTCGAGTTTGCCTTCGCTGCCCCGTCGCTTGGCCTGATTAACCACCCCCGGTTTGATGTTGAAAGACTGACCATGCCCATTGCGGGAACGCCAACTTACAACCGCTCCAGCCAACGTCTGCAGCAACGCTCCAATCGAGTTTTGAGCCCCAGGATCCGCTAGACCATTAATCTGGGCCCGAAGCTCTGACCCCATGGCGCGCAACAATTTGGCCTGTCTAACCACCTCCGCCTTGACTGCGTCAGGCACCAAATGCTCGACGGCGCCGTTAACTGCGCCCTTGCCCGCAGCAGTGCACACCTCCGCCGCTGCCACAAAAATATTGCCAATCGCCGCCTGAGGGTCGTAGGCCCAAAGATCGCCTGCGGCATGAACTAACTGCCCCGCCTCAAGCAAATCGGCCTTGGCGTTCAGTTTTGGGTCTACCAAGCTCTCCAAGCCAGCAGCGATCTGAAGCAGCACGCCTTCGCCCAGCTTCCCGGCATCCTCAAGAATCCCGGGCAGCTTCCCCTGCGCCTGGGTCACGAAATCATCAAGGGTCCCGACGATGGTGGCATTGAGGTGCCCGATCAGAATCTCGATCAGCGCGTCACCCAGCAGCATCTTGCCGGCTTGCCGCATCTCCTGACGCACCAAAAAAAGCATCGGCCGCAAGCTCATCCGAGCCGCCGCCATGCCCGGCGGGATGGGGACCATGCCGATCAGGTTGATGCCCAAACTGACCCAATCCAGCGGGTCGCGCTTGTCACTGGTCGCCAGCCGGACGATGTCATTCAGCGCATCAACCAGCGCCATGATGTTGCCCACCACCGGCAGCCCGCCGGCCACGGTCTTGATCCGCTCAAGCGTGACAACCCCGCCACTGATCTCCTGCAGCCAGGCATCGACATTCGCCGCGCCAAGACCAACGTCTTCCAACTGGATCTGATCAAGCGGTACAACCGCCACCTGAGGCTCGCGCGCTCCCATATCCGCGCTCATGACAACTTCTCGCCGGCCAGCAAGTCCGGAGCCTCAAGCAGGCTCTCCAGCTCAGTTGGCGCCGGCAGGCTCGGGAGCTTCCCGCTTTTGATCACGCCACTCAGAACGCTCGAAACAAGAGGCGCGAGTGCGGTGGCCTGCGCCGGCAAACTCGCTCCGGCGCCCTGCACCGCCGCCAATCCGTGCTCAAGCACATCCCAGTTCTTGCTCGGCAACCCCTCCGTGACTGCCGCCTCCAACTGCGCCGGAACGGCTCCCGCACTGGGCGGCGTAGCTGGCCATTCGGGCTTGCCGATGACGCTGCCATCCGTCCAGGTGTCTGCGGGGTCTTTGCCAAAGGTCACCCTTCCCGGCCCCGGCGCAGCACCGGAAACGGTCATGAAACCCTTGCCGTCGAGCGCCCCTGTGACGCGTTTACCCAGGGCATCGATCACCTCGTAACCGCCGCCCTGAATGCCTTGCTGCCCCGCGTACTGGTTGAACAACTCAAGGTCGCCCTCGCCCGGCTTTGGTGGCTCGGGGAACACGCCCGCCAGGTTTTGCGCCGAGGTGTAGGCAAAGTTGGCGGCGTGGGCGGTGTACGGCCCGGTGGTGACGTGGGTGATGCCGGCCGCGTTGTAGGTGGTGGCGCTGCCGCCGCCCTGGATCACCAGTTCGGTTTTCGCGGTGAGGGTGATGCGCTCGGCGTTGGCGGTGATGTTGAGTTTGGCCAGCAGGTTGATGCTGTCCTTCAGGGCCCGCACGTCGATGTCGCCGGACGCCGCGACCAAACGCCAGCCAAGGCTTTGCACGAACAGGCGCATGCCCTGGCTGGCGCTGGCGAGCAGGCGTTTACCCACGGAAAAACTGGTGTGCCCCGTGCTGCTCAACGCCAGGTGTTCGCCGGTGGCGATGTGGCTTGAGCGCGGTGTGGTCAGGGCAATGCCCGCCGGGCTGGCGAGCACCAGATGCGCTTCGGTGAACTCGGGGAACTCGTTGCCACTTGCGTTGGCAGGGCCGCTGCCGAGCACGCCCTGATGCTGGGCGTGCAGGGCTTTGGCGACGTCATCCTGATCCCCAGGTTCCTGTGCCTGAGATTCCTTGGCTTGCACCGCGAAGCCGTCTTGCTGATCGGCGGCAGTGGCCAGGCGTTCGGCGGTTTCCGGCAGGTCCTTGTGGTGCTTCGATTCGTGGGGACGCGGCTCGGTGGTGATCAGCAAGCCAGCGGCGGCCCGGACAGCGCCGTGCCGGTCGGTGCGCAGCTCGAAACCTTCGCCCCGGGGCTGGCCGCCGGCGGGCCGCGGATGGGTCAGGTAGCCGAGGTTGATGGCACTGGCGCCATGATCGCTGCGCAGCGCAATGCTGATCTCGCTGGTGGTGTCGTCGATGCGCAATTCGTTAGCGCGACTGCCCTTGTATTCCTTGCTCTTGACCGTGGCCAGGGTCTTGAAATCGGGCAGTTTGTACGGCGGCAAGTGGGCGCCGTGGTACAGGCAACCGGTGATGAGGGGCTGGTCGGGGTCGCCTTCAAGGAAGGTGATCAGGACTTCCATGCCGACCCGCGGCAGATTGATCGCCCCGAAGTGCTGGCTGGCCCAGTTCGACGCCACGCGCATCCAGCAGCTGGACTTGTCGTTGTGCTGCCCTTCCCGGTCCCAGAAAAACTGCACCTTCACCCGGCCGTGCTGATCGCAGTAAATCTCTTCGCCTTCGGGCCCGGTGACCACGGCGGATTGTGTGCCCAGCACCTTCGGCTTCGGATGCTCCAGCGGTGGCCGGTAATGAACGTCCCACGGCGTGGCGCTGAAACGGTTGCGATAGCCTTGATGGAAATCGCTCTTCAGGTCAGTGACGTCGCTGATGATGACTTCTTCCAGTACCTGCGGCTGCTTGCCTTCGTGGAAGACCTCGGTCAGCAGCCACAGGTCGTTCCACAGCGGGTTGGCGTGTCCGGTCAGGGCGAGAAAATGACCGCTGACCAGGCGTGGCTGATCGCTGCTGCCTTCGGCCAGCCGGTAGTCGCTGCGGTGGCGCTCGAGGGCGCGATTGGCCAGATGGCGGCCACGTTCGCGATCAGCGAAGCGGCCGGGGTAGTCATAATCTTCGAGGTCCGGGACGGCCACACTGTTGGCGCTGCCTTCCAGCTGGAACTTCGGCTTGGTGAAGTCGTAATCACGCCGCGTCGTGCGGCTGGTGCGGGTGTTCATGCGCAGGCCGAAGCGCTTGATCACCTGGACGTCGGCGACCAGTCCGGTGTCCTGCTGATAGAGCACCGGCGCCAGTTTCGGAAATACCGTCTGGTCGTCGCCGAACACCAACACATGGCCCTTGGCGCTGTGTTGGAAATGAAAGTGAATGCCTTCCTCTTCGCACAAACGCTGGATGAAATGCAGGTCGGATTCGTCGTACTGCACGCAATAAACGCGCTCGGGATAGGTCGCGCCGAGCTGGAACCGGTAGTCGATGGAGAGGATGCCGTGCTCTTCCAACACCTGACTGATGATTTGCCGCACCGTCATCTGCTGGAAAAGGCGCTGGTTGATCCGGTGGGCCAGGTACGCCAGCTGCGGCCGCAGGGAAATCCGGTAGCGGGTCAGGCGCTTGCCGGCATCGCCCTGGGCGATGCTGTAGGCCAGCCCGTGGACACCGGTGCCGTCTTCGGCCAGTTGCAGAAACGTCTGCCCGTGCAGCAGGCTTTCAAGGTCCAACGCAGCCATTTCGCTGACCAGTTCCACCTCGAATTCGAACGGTTGGTTGAGGCGCTCCCGGCCGGTGAAGGACAGCACTTGGAACAGCGTGTCCTGCCCGTTGAGGGTCAGGCTGAATGAGGCTTGGTTGGCCGGTGCGAACATCCCGTGTTCCTTATGCGCTGTTGCGGCAGCAGTCGATGCCGAGGGGGCAATCAACGACTGCAAATGCGTGGAAGGACAGCGAACCGCCTTGCCGTTGCCGGCGTCGACGGCGCTCTCCGCCTTCCGGAAATCGCGAGTGATCGGGTGTATTCGCGTTTCCAGAGGACGACGGAGATATCAAGGGGCGTGCCAGCGCGGGCGCAGCCCTTCTGTCACAAGGGTTTGCGGTAAATGCTTAAGGGGATCAGGGGGTGATTCGGTAAGGAATCCGGGGAAATGTGCGCAAGAAGTTGCGCACCTCTGCGCAACTTCTTGCGCACTGCTCTGCAGGCCTCCAAATACGCGGCCTGCAGGGCGATGGTCAGGCTTTTTTTGCGCATGGACTGCGCAACTTTTTGCGCATGATGGCGATGGGGAATTACAGAGTTGTGAGCACGCGCACCGGCCGTTCAAGCGGCTGATCAGGATCGGCGGGATTGCACCGCCGATCTTCAGGACGCTGGATCAATACTCGGCGTCGGCATCCGCCAGATGGGTGTTGAACGCTGGCCGCGTCCCGCCTACACGGGCCAGGAAGTACAGCGCCACCCCCACCAGCATCAGTGCCCCGGCACGCAGCCAGGTTTCGGCGCTCTGCTGCGTCAGGAGGATCAGGCATGACACGATCGCCAGTACCGGCACCCAGGTCGGCACGCGGAAGTGGTCAACGTCGACGGTGTCCTTGCGCAGGACCAGCACGGCGAGGTTGGTGCTCATGAACACGAACAACAGCAGCAGGACCACGGTCTCCGCCAAGGTTGCCAATGAGCCGGTGAGTGTCAGGATGATCGCGACCACTGTCGTCGCGACAATGGCCACCCACGGCGTCCGTCGTTCCGGCAGCACGTTCGACAGCACGTGGGGCAGCAGGCCTTGGCGCGACATGCCGTACGCCAGACGGCTGGACATGATCATGGTCAGCAGCGCGCCATTGGCCACGGCAACCAGCGCAATAAAGGCGAACAGCCGAGGTGGAATCCCGAGGTTCGACGCCTTGACCACTTCCAGCAGCGGTGCCGACGAGTGCACCAGTTGCTCAATGGGCATGACGGTGGCGGCGGCGACGCCGACACCCATGTAGATCGCCCCGGCAATCAACAGCGCACCGAACAACGCGCGGGGATAGACGGTGCGCACGTTGCGCACCTCCTCCGCCAGATTGGCCGAGGTCTCGAAGCCGACGAACGAGTAGAACGCCAGCAACGCCGCCCCGAGCACGGCGAACGCGGGGTTGACCCCCTCCTTGAATTGCACGGCGCGGGACAGATCCGCGTCGCCGGAGCGGAAGAACCAGATGGCCGCGACGATGACCAGGAGCAGGCCCGATACTTCGATGACCGTCATCACCAGGTTGGCGGACAATGACTCCTTGATGCCACGTGCGTTGAGCAAGGCGATGACCACCAGGAAAATCAACGCGACAACGTGAGCCGGCAGATCGATAAACGGCGCCATGTAGTCGCCGGCAAACGCGAGGGACAGGCCTGCTGCACTGGTCACGCCTGCCGCCAGCATGCAGAAGCCCACCAGAAACGAGATCAATGGCGACTTGAAGGCTTTGCCGGCAAACACCGCTGAAGCACCGGCGTGGGGGTATTTGGTGACCAGCTCGGCGTAGGAGCCTGCAGTGAGCATGGCAAAGCACAGCGCAATGAGCAGCGGTACCCAGATCGCACCGCCCACTTCACCGGCAATCGTACCGGCCAACGCGTAAACCCCGGCACCAAGGACGTCGCCAAGGATGAACAGCAGCAGCATCGGGCCAGTGACTGCGCGTTTCAGTGCCCTGCTTGGCGGGTGTGGAGGTGTGCTCATGGGGTCGCTCCGCTGTGCTGCGATAGTAAAGGAATGATCTTAAGGCTGACCCGTTGAGCACGGGGAAGTTGTGGCAGGGCGATACGGCGACGATGAGTGGTGATCTCCAAGGCCGACGTTCAGGCACCGCCCAATGCCTGCACGCCCAACGCGAGCCCGCACCGCTGCGCTTCGGTCCATCTAACGCGGGGTTTCGACCAATCGCTGGTGACGGAGCCGGATCTGCTCAAGCGCGTACACCGCTGCCTGATGTTGCACCGACGCCCGATCTCCCGAAAACAGACGCTGCTCGCTGGAGACCCGCAGTTCCCCGTGATGCAGGAATCCCCAGGCAAAACACACTGTGCCGGCGGGAATGCCGTCCATGTCATCCGGACCGCACACGCCCGTTGTCGCGACCGCGACATTAGCGGGGCTGTCGCGCAATGCGCCGACGGCCATCTCCTCGGCGACTTCAACGCTGGTGAGGTTGCATCGCTCGATGGTTTCAGGGCTCACGTGAAGCAAACGCTGCTTGGCTTCGGGCGAATACACCACATAGCCGCACTCGACCAGCGAGCCGCTGCCCGGCACTTTCGCCAGCAGCGCCATGATCATCCCGGCAGTGCAGGACTCGGCTGTGGCCAACAAGAGCGCATGCTCCCGGAGATAGTCCAGAACGGATTCGGCAGACATCGTTAAGCTCCCCCTATGACGGCGGTATTGCCTTGTGGATACAGGCATCTGGAACCTTGCCGCCGGTGCAGCGTTGCGATTGCGTGACAATCAGGAGATGAAAGGCAGTGGCCCGCGTTAAACCGGCTAGTTCGGGGCGGCCCGGCACTTCGCAGCAGACGTTCCAGAAGCCGCCTGCCGGCATTCTCCTCATCACCATGAGCCACTCGAACCCGCATCAGCGCTCCGGCGCCATGCTCTGCAGCTGCCACAGCGTGCGAAACTGACCCGGCGCCTCCCGCAGCGCTCGTGGCGGACCGTCCTGAATCAGTTGCCCGCCTTCCAGAACCAGTACCCGGTCAAAACCGGCAATCGTCGACAACCGATGTGCTACGGCCAGCACCGTGCGCCCGCGCATCAAGTCGGCCAGGGCCCGCTGGATGATCGCTTCGGAATCGGAGTCCAGCGCCGAGGTGGCTTCGTCAAGAATCAGGATGGGTGCGTCCTTCAGAAACGCGCGAGCCAGGCCAAGGCGCTGCCGTTGTCCACCCGACAACATGACACCGCGCTCCCCAACTTGCGTTCGGTAACCCTGGGGCAGTGCGCGGATGAATTCATCGCAATAGGCCTGGCGCGCAGCGGCGACGATTTGCTCCTCGCTGGCGTCGGGCAGGCCATAACCAATGTTTTCCAGCACGGTGCGGTTGAACAGCGCCGGCTCTTGCGGAACCACCGCAATTTGCCGACGCAGGCTGTCCTGGCTGACCGAGCGGATGTCGCGTCCGTCGATGAGGATCGCGCCGTTGCCCACATCATCAAGACGCTGCAGCAGGCTGATCAGCGTGGACTTTCCAGATCCAGACGCACCGACGATGCCGACGCTCTGCCCTGCAGGAATGTCCACGCCCAGGTGACTGAATACCTGCACGCCGCCGGGGTATGTGTAGCCGACGTCCACAAGTTGAATATGCCCACGGGGTGGCGCCAGTTCCTCGGGAGCATCGCTGAGCGCATGGGGCTGGGCGATGATGTTCAGGGTTTCGGCGATCACGCCCATTTGCTGCGAGGTGTCCACCAGCGCCAGGGCCAGGTCCCGCGATCCGTGCAGAATACGGAATGTCAGGGCGCTGACCATTACCACATCCCCGGGCGTGATCTGCGCATCCAGCCATAACGAGATCGCCCAGCCGAGCATGGCACCCGCCATGATCGACAGGCAGATGTCGTGCAGCACCCGCGCCTTCTCCAGGTAGATCCAACTGCGCCGTTGCGCCCGGGCTTCCACGCCGATTTCCCGCTCCAGCCGGGCGCGCTCGCGATCCCGTCCCGAGAACGCCTTGATGGTCCAGACGTTGGACACCAGGTCGACGATCTCACCGCCCACCCGCGCCGATTGCGAAGCGAAATCGATGTGCCGCGTCCGCCCGCGAATGCCAATCACGGTGATCAGCGCAGCGACCATGAACACGCAGACAATCAGTGCGAAGGCCATCGACAAGCGCACGGTGCACAGCACAATCACCGCGCCGACGAAATCCACGCAGGGCGGGATGATCTTCCACGCCAGACCGCCGTAGATCGAGCCCGCCGCCGCACCCGCCGAAGACACCCGGTTGGCCAGTGCTCCGGCAAAATGCTGGGTGAAGTAACGCATGGGGTGGCCGGTCAGGTGCGTGAACAGGTCGATGCGCAAATCGGCGCAACTGCCGACCACGGTGCGACAGCCCAGCCAGCCACCGAGGCGCCAGAACACGTTCTCCATGACGATCAGGGCGATAAACAGGGTGAACGGCCGCCAGACGTGCGCCACGTGTTCCCTGCCGGCGGCCATGGCGTCGACCAGCAGCTTCATGCCGTACTGCACCGCCACCGCGCATCCGGCGGCGCCCACG
This sequence comes from Pseudomonas sp. 1L-C-7-B-C1, assembly GCF_057291635.1. Lineage (NCBI taxonomy): Bacteria > Pseudomonadati > Pseudomonadota > Gammaproteobacteria > Pseudomonadales > Pseudomonadaceae > Pseudomonas > Pseudomonas sp. 1L-C-7-B-C1. The sequence continues at coordinate 284,475 of NZ_JBXAWH010000003.1, forward strand.
ACCAGCAACAGCATGATGAAGAAATGCCACGGCCGAACCCGAACGTAACGCCACAGAAAGGCGATGGGGGTCAACGGCAGCGGCTGCCGGCGCCAGTGGTCATTTTTCATGGGCGAGTCCGGCGGATTCCCGAATCGGGGTGCGCTGGGCACGGACCATCATGTGTTGCTGCAGCGCCTGTGCCTGTAGATGCATCGGGTGGAAAGGTGCGCGATTGCCTTCGCCGTCGGGATAACCAAACAAGCCGGTCGGACAGTAGCGTCCGTCGTCCCACCCGGGATAATCGAGAAACGGATACCAGCACACGCCCTCCATGGGCACGCCCCGGTCCAGCGCCAACAAAGACTGCTCTACAACGTAGTTGAACCATGGCACCCGCTCTTCGTCTTCGCACCCGGTCTCCGAGAGCAGAACGGGTCGCTGGTAACGGTGGTGCAACTCCTTGAGCATGCCGGCCAGAGGGCGATAATCCGGGCTGCCCCGCGGGATCATGCCGCCGCCGAACACCCACTGGTTATGCGGGTAAAAATTGGCACCAAGGATGTCCAGGTACTTCTCGTGCCCGCCCAGTCCCGGCCATTGCCGCCCGGTGAGCATGTCCCACGCCTCGAACTGCGCCATCCGATGGCGTTCAGCGTTTTCATGGTCCTCCCCGCGCTTCGAACCGGAGACCACGTGAATCACCGGATCACACTGAATGAATCGCGCGAAGGGGATCACATCCCGCACCGCCTCGATGGCGGCGATGCTCGCCCTCACCAACTGGTGTTTGAGTTCAAGGCCCCGCCCGTGGGCGCCCGGGTTGAAGTATCCGACGTCGCCCCCTGCCCAGCTCCAGAACGACATCTCGTTGATCGGCGCATAGAACGGAATCTCTGCGCCCTCCTCCCGCATCAGCGCTGCGGCAGCACCGGCGAAACGCGCGAAACGGTCGACGAACTCGGGGCGCCAGATGTCAAGGTCGTCCGGATAGCCGTAATGGCAGAGGTCCCAGATGACCTGAATGCCCCGCTCCCGTGCCGCTCGCAACATCGGCAGAAAACTGCTCCAGTCGTAGTGCCCTGGCCGCGATTCGATCAGGTGCCAGCGCAGGCCGTCGCGGGCGCAACCGATCCCCAGGCCGGCGAGCTGCGCGTAGTCGTTGGAAGCCCAGCGCGCATGACCGGTGGCGTCGGCCAGGTCCAGACGCTTGCCGTCGCGACGGCGCTGGCTCGAGCACTCGTAACCCGCCATCAGAAAACTTTTGAACAGTGCCGCATTGCCGTCAGCGCCGTGGGTGCCATCCCAACGGCGCTGAGGGGCGATCATGACGCTTCCGCTCCGGCGGCCTCGGCGGTCACGGCGTGGCCCTCTTCGATGCGCTGGTACAACGCCAGCGCCTGACCGACCACCTGATCCATGTTGTAGTACTTATAGGTGCCCAGCCGTCCAAGGAAGGTGACGTTCGCCGTTTCGTCCGCCAGCGCCTTGTAGCGCTTGTACAGCTCGGCGTTCTCCGGGCGCGGCACCGGGTAGTACGGATCGCCGTCGTCGCAGGGAAACTCGTAGCTGATGCTGGTCAGCGGGTGGGTCTGACCGGTCAGGTGCTTGTACTCGGTAATGCGCGTGTAGGGCACGCTCTGGTCCGGAAAATTGACCACCGCCACCGGCTGGTATTCGGCTTGCTGCACGGTTTCGTGCTGGAAGCGCAGCGAGCGGTACGGCAAATGGCCGAAGCGGAACTCGTAGTACTCGTCGATCGGCCCGCAGTAAATCAGGTGACGGTGGGCGATCGACTCGCGCACGGCCTTGAAATCGGTGTCCAGCAGGATGTCGATGTTCGGGTGATCGAGCATCTGCTCGAACATCCGCGTGTAGCCATCGCGGGGCATCATCTGGAAGGCGTCGGTGAAGTAGCGATCGTCTTCTGTGGTGCGGGTGGGAATGCGCGACGTCACTGACTTGTCCAGATCGCTCGGGTCCAGGCCCCACTGTTTGCGGGTGTAGCCCTGGAAGAACTTCTCGTACAGCTGGCGACCTATCTGATTGATGACCACGTCTTCCGAAGTACGAATGGCCGATACCGGCTCGGCACGTTCGGCGAGAAATACCTCGGCCTCTTCCGGCGTCATCGACAATCCGTACAAGGTGTTGAGGGTGGTCAGGTTGATCGGAATCGGCACCAAATGCTCATCGACCTGAGCCAGCACGCGGTGCTCATACGGGCGCCACTCGGTGAACTGCGAGAGGTAGTCAACGATGCGCTGAGCGTTGGTGTGAAAGATGTGCGGGCCGTATCGATGGACCATGACCCCGGCGGCATCAAGATGGTCGTAGGCATTGCCGCCGATGTGTTCGCGGCGATCTATCAACAAGACCTTTTTGCCCAATCCTGCGGCGAGGCGCTCGGCGATCACACTGCCGGCAAAACCGGCGCCGACGATGAGGTAGTCATAACCGCCTTTCGATGAGGGCGACGACGCATTGATGGCCTGTTCAAGGGTTACCTGAGGCATTCGATCTGCTCCTTCATGAAGCGGCTGGTGGTGTCCCACGACATGCCGTCGAGGGCGGCGTCGGCGCTTTGCAGAAATTCCGCCGAGCCCTTCAGGCCCAGGGCAGCATCGATGGCGGCGACGAACGCACCGGCAGTGTCGGCGATGGTCACGGCGCCGCTCTGGCCGTAGCCGCGGATGACGTCATGGATTGGCGTTGACACCACCGGGCAGCCCCCCGCCAGATACTCTGGCGTCTTGGTCGGGCTGATGAAACGCGTGGATTCATTGATCGCGAACGGCATCAATGCGACGTCCCAGCCGGCCAGGTACGCCGGCAGCTCGTCGTAGCTTTTGCCGCCGAGGTAGTGAATGTTGGGCAGCTGCGGCAACGTTGCCGGATCGATTTTCACCACCGGCCCGATCAACACGATCTGCCAGTCAGGACGCAGGGTGGCGAGCTTCTCGACGAGCTCGATATCGAAGCGCTCGTCAATGACGCCAAAAAAGCCCATGCGAGGATGGGCAATGCCGGCCTGATCGCCAGGATCGGCGAGGCCATCGCGGGCAGCGGCGAAATGCGCGATGTCGACACTGCTCGGCACCGGGTGGGCGTTGTCGTGTTGCCGCTGCTTGACCTCCCACAGGCTGTAGCCGCCGGTAAACACCACGTCGGCACGGGCCATCAGCTCGCGTTCCATGTCGACCAGTCGCACGGGCGCACCGCGGAACGCGGAAAGCTCGTCCATGCAGTCGAAGATCGTCACGTTGCCTTTCAGATGGTCGGTGAACGCCAGGCTCATGGGCGTCAGGTACCACAGCAACAGCTCCGCGTCGCCCCGCGCCAGCAGCATCTCGTCCAGCAGTTGACGCTGGGCCTCGGCAATCTGTTCTTCGCTCAGACCGTGGGCCAGTCGCGGCACGATGACTTCAATGCCCGGTGCCGGCTGCGAGTGATCCAGACGTGGCGTAGCGCGGTCTTCAGCAAGGTCCTCAAACACAGGCTCTTCAAAAAAGATCACGTCGTAATCGCGGGCCAGACGCGACATCACATGCTGAGGCCGCTGATAAACGAAGCCCCAGCGCAGGTGCGAGAGGCACAACAGCGTCGGGCGCGTTCGTTGCGTGGGCTGCAGCGGATTGTCGATGGCGACGGCGGATAACGAGTCGGGCTGTTCGGCAAGATTCATGGCGACTTCCTTTCTGAAAGGGACTGGCTGAAGGCCTGAACTTCCTTGGCTTCAACATCGAAGAGCGCGCGGCAGTCAGTGACTGATTGGGCGACTCATGAAGCTTGGAAGGCGGCGCCGCTTCGGCCGTTCAGCGAAGCCGCGCGATTACCGATGAACAGCATGTACCGGTGGATCATCGTGTTTGAACTCCGCGCGGTCGCTGTGCCCATAACTTGGACAGACACAGGTTTGCGTCGGCTGATTTCAGCCCGCCATACCCATCGCAGGATGCCCGGCCACATGTCGCCGGGGTGCGTTCGAGGGATTGCAGATGATTTTGATAACCGGCGGTGCAGGCTACATCGGCGCACACGTGGCGCTGGAATTGATGAACCAGGGCGATGACGTGTTGATCCTGGATAATCTTTGCAACAGCTACCGCTCGACCCTTGATCGCATCGCCACCCTGACGGGCCGCCGCCCCGGATTCGTGCTCGGCGACGTGCGCAATCGCGCCCTGCTCGACACGATTTTTGCCGATTACCCCATCGAAGCCGTCATCCACTGCGCAGGTTTGAAAGCCGTGGGCGAGAGCGTCCGCGAGCCGCTGCGTTATTACGACACCAACGTCGGCGGCACTGTGACGCTGTGTCAGGCCATGGCCCACGCCGGGGTGTTCACGCTGTTGTTCAGTTCATCAGCAACGGTGTACGGCGATTGCTTGACGATGCCCATCGATGAGACCTGCGCAACCGGGCAGCCGACCAACCCGTATGGTCAGTCCAAGTTGATGGCCGAGAATGTGATGAAGAGCATGGTCTGCTCGGACGAGCGCTGGTCGGTGGGTTTGCTGCGCTATTTCAATCCGATCGGCGCGCATATGTCGGGGTTGCTGGGCGAGGCGCCCACCAGTACGCCGAATAATCTGTTGCCGTATTTGTTGCAGGTGGCCAGCGGGCAGCGCGCGGCACTGAGTGTGTTCGGGCGTGATTACGAGACGCCGGACGGTACGGGGGTGCGTGATTACATTCATGTGGTGGATTTGGCCGAGGGGCATGTGAAGGCGCTGGATGCGCTGCGCCATCAGCGTGGTGTGCATGTCTGGAACCTGGGCACGGGGCTGGGGTATTCGGTGCTGGAGGTGGTGCGGGCGTTCGAGAAGGTCTCGGGGATTTCGGTGCCGCTGGTGTTTGAGGGACGCCGTGCCGGGGACATTGCGCGGTGCTGGGCGGATCCTGAGAAAGCGCTGGGCGAGTTGGGCTGGAGCGCGCGGCGATCACTGGAGCGGATGTTGGCGGATGCCTGGCGGTGGGAGTGCCATTTGCACGAGGCGGAAGCGGTGCCGCTCGTTAGCTGACGCTTTGGGTCAAGATCAAGAGCGTCGGCAAACCAAGAGCAAGAGCGTCGGCCTAACGGCCTCGGGTTTCGCCTTCGGCGAGTTACTTGGAAAAGCACCCCAAGTAACCAAGGGTGCTTGCTCCTGGTTGGGCCCTTCGTTCCTCAGGGTTCCTTCACTCCGGTCTCGCTCCGTGGGCCCGCGCCGAACGGGCATCCATGCCCTGACGGCGCTCTCGCCGCATCCATGCGGCTCGGCCCACCCCGCGAGACCTGCGTTCAGCCTGCACCAAAGTCGCGGTTGGCGGTGACTGGACCTTCTGTGTATGAGGATCGAAAGCAGATCAAAGGCAGATCAAAAGCTTCCCGGCTGAAGCCGGTCTCACTGAGCGCATGGGATGCTTTTAGTGGGACCGGCTTTAGCCGAAATGTGAGGGGACTGATTTATTTACAGCGCTTCACCGTAAATCAATCTGTCCCCGGCTCGTGGATCTGACTCACGCCGGCTTCCAGGTCACGGCATCGATACCCAATCGTTCGGCCTTGGGCTTGGACAGTTTGATGGCTCTGTCGCTCCGGTATTTGGGGATGTCGGCCACGCCAGCGTCGACTGCAGCCCAGTGCCACGCCTCAGCGTTGTCCATTTGCTTGGCGCACACGTAGAACCACCGTGGCTTGCCATGGAAAAGGTATTCGATGCGGTAGTGTTGGGTATGTTGCATGGTCTTGATCTCGTTCACAGGATCGGTTTCGTTGTTTGGTTTCCATTGTGGGTGGACGACTGACTCACCGCAGGGGGGTTAACGCTGCAGACTAGGGATCCGCCTGGGGCGCGGCGGATCGACTATTGGTGCCAGGAGGCGAAGGTTTGCCAGGCTGCATGACGTGGCCGCGACCGGTAGGGTCTGCCAACTGCACTGCATCGCCGTGCTGCCAGGCATCAGCGCCCTTGAGCACCGGCTGGACCTGGATGTCCGCGCGTTCCGAGCGTTTCTTTTCGGTATTGATGGCCATGCGGCGGTTGCGCTGCTCAACCATGGCAGGGTCTGCCTGGCCGTCTGCGGTAAAGCCCATCATCAATTGCGGGACGCCCAATGGCAGGCGCTTGTCCTGATCGGTGTGCCAGGTGTGCCAGGTTTTGCCATAGGTATTGGCAAGCTTGGCCATCAACGCGTGTTCGGCACTGGCGGGAATACCCGGCGCCACCAGCTGCCCCGACTTCACTTCGTGGGCGTGGCTGTGCCAGAGGCGCTTCTCGCCCTCGGGCAGCTGATTGAACAAGTCAGCGCTGATGATGTACTCGACGCCCATCAACTTGGCGTCTCGCACATTGCCATCGTAAATCACGCACTGAATGAACTCTTCACTGAGCACCGAGCAGTAGTGATGGGCTTCCATTTGCACACCGGGATGACCGTTATAGAAATGAAAGCCATCCAGATAGGCGTTCAGAGCCTCTACAGGCGGACGCGACTGTAACGTGGCGGCGCCTGCATCGAGAACGCTGAGGGTTGCACTGGTTGGCTTGCCGGGACTCGGCACGCTCGAGCGAGTGTCATCCCCTGCGCAACCGGTTAACACCAGGCCGGCCAGTGCCGCCGATAGCGCCAGCCTCGGGCTGACCCGGGCTGCATCACTCACCAATACCCGTTCAGGGAATAACCGCATGGGAAGTCTCCATAGCTGAGGCCTCAAGCTTTCAAGGGCGGCTTCGTGCCGCGTTATAACTGGGCGGTAAACCCATTGAATCGAGGAGCTGCTTAAAAGCCGGCGCAGACAATGCGCCGGTAAAGGATGGACCGGCCGACAATCGCGGATGTTCAGCTTAAATTTCAAGATTGGAGACGAGCGGCTAATAAACAGTACCGACCCCTTAGTGCGAGTTGTCCAACTAACGATGCATCCATAACGCGAGCGGGTGTGAATCATTCATTTGGATAGGGGCGAAATAGCGTCAACTAGTGCTCCACGCCACTCATCCGCCATTCATCAAACCTTCTCAACGATTAAACATTGAAGCGCATCGGATTAGTTGTCGGTCGGATATACCGGGCGCCATCTCATTAGTTGATATCGGAGAGCCATCATGACAACCGCCAACAAAAATCCGGGTAATTTTGCCAACGATCGTGAGAAGGCCTCTCAGGCCGGGAGAAAAGGCGGCCAGGCGTCCGGTGGCAACTTCGCCAACGACCGCGCCAAGGCCTCCGAAGCGGGGAAAAAAGGCGGCCAGAACAGCCATGGCGGAGGTCGTCGATCATCTGCCGATTAAGTAGCGCGACCTGCCTGGAGGGCGGTCCCGCCGCCCTACTCGCTACCGGTCATTCCGTAGTCCGCCTGTGACCCCGAGCCAGGGTACGGTAGTTACGCGGTCTCTCCCCCTGCAATACGCTCAGCCTGATCGCGCCCTCGGACGAGCCCCTGCTCGACGGTCCAGTCAGAGAGTGGAAGTCTCTCTAACGACTCGACCACCCTTTCTCCGTCCGCAGCATAAACGCACACCAGTACTTCAACGGCCTCTTCATGGGCGCGCGCACGAACTTCCAGCTGACAGCCGTTTTCTGCCGCCTCGCTGTACGACTCGTCGTCGGCCGTTAGTTGCACCCACTGCTGATAAACATCACCACGATCAAACATGAAAAGCTCCCCGGTTCGGCTGTAAATGAGTGTTGATACTTATTAAAACCCGATGACCCTTCCTGTACCTGACCGCTGCATGAGTTGGCAGCGGCACGCTGACGGACTGCCGTCACTTCCAGCCCAACTGCTTCTCTATGTCACGGCGATAAGGGGTGTCGATCTGGGCCGGTACTTGGCGGATGTAATCCCGGGCATGTTCGAGTTTCTCCCCCGTCAGGCTTCGCAGGTAGGCCACAGCGTCCTCGCTCGTCGGCAAATGCCCCTCGCTGTGAAGTCGCGGCGGGAGTGCTGTCCAGACCAGCGCATCGACCTGGCGCTCTCTCGCCCAATGAGCCAGCGGGCCCGTTGAAGACCCTTGCGCCCGATACACGCCGATACCGTCTTCGCGTTGTGCCGGGATCTGCTCACGCTCACGCAGCGCACTGCACGCCTGTTCAAGTGATTCGGTGGCCAGGACCGTCCACAAGACCCGGCATGGCGGTGCGTTGACACAGATCGCAGTGGCCAGCTCACCGCCGTCACCTATCCGCGAGAATTCGACTGGCAACGCCGGCCCATCCATGAACCACTCACTGGCGATCGGCAGTGCGTCCGGCTTCCATATCAATGAGCCCCAACCCAGACAGGCAATCACCATTGCTTTTGCATCCTTCCAAGGTTTGCACGACGTTTATTACGGCGGACTTTCAGGCCCGCCACGCGCCCGTGCGTTACGCATGCCCTGTTGGGCACGGCATCGCTGAAAAAGGTCAGTTTTTCGCAGTCGGCCGGCGCAGGTGACCGCTTATTCCCTGCGCCTTCCGATGCCGATGAACTCTGCCAGGAGGCTGTCCATCCATTCCTTACACTCACAGCGACCCCATGCCGGGTGGCTAATCGCCCGGCGTCTCAACCGCTGCACCGGCTATAGAAACCAACCCCGCCGCCGATATCCTCTGACAGTCATAACGTTCTGCAGCGCTGCAAGTTGTGGGGTTCGCCGTTTTTTCTTATTGCGCGCGTTGGGTTCCTAGTCATGAAATTCCCGTCTTTAGATCGATTGAAAGCGCTGGTCTGCGTCCAGCAGGACAACACCCGTCTGATGGAAGCGCAATACATCGCGCTGTCCAGACAGCTGCCCATGATGTACGTGATTCTGCTGATCAACACCCTCGCCCTCGCGGCCACCCATTACGGCATCGCCCCGCTCTGGCTGACGGTTTACATCCCGGTGCTGTTGACCCTGGTAGGCGGCTTGAGGGCGGCGCTCTGGTGGCAGAGCCGTGGTCAGCCCATCACCTCCGAGCAGATCTTCAAAAAACTGACTCGCACCAATCAGCTCACGGTGTTCATCGCGTTTGGCTTCACGATCTGGGCGCTGCTGCTGTTTCCCTACGGCGATACGTACACCAAGTCCCATGTGGCCTTCTACATGGCGATCACGGTGATCGTCTGCATCTTCTGCCTGATGCACCTGCCCTCCTCGGCGATGATGACCACGGCGGTGGTCAACATCGCCTTCGTAGCGTTTTTTGCCAGCGCCGGCAACGCCACGTACACCGCCATGGCCGCCAACGTGTTTCTCGTTTCGCTGGCGATGATCGTGGTTCTGCAGAACCACTACGGCGAGTTCACCCGGCTGGTGAACATGCAGATACGCACAGAGAAGCTCAGCGATGACAACCAGCGACTGGCCAACGAAGACAGCCTGACCGGCCTGCCCAACCGACGACAGTTTTTCGCCTTGCTCGACCGTGAACTCGACCATGCGCGGCAGGACGAAACGCGGCTGGCCGTGGGGATGATCGACCTGGACGGCTTCAAACCGATCAATGACTCCTACGGTCACGGCGTGGGAGACAAACTGCTGCGTCAGGTCGGCCAGCGCCTTCGCGCGTTTGCCAGTGAGCAGCTGCACGTGGCCCGGCTGGGCGGCGACGAGTTCGGCCTGATCATCGTCAGGGCCGACGATCAAAACGAACTGATCAAACAAGGCCAGTCACTCTGCCGCACGATGCGCCAGCCCTTCGCCATTGGCGATATTCAGGTCAGCATCAGCGCATCCATGGGACTTGTCGTGTTTCCGGACCTGGCGAGCACCTCGACCGAAGCTTATGAATTCGCTGACTACGCGCTCTACACCAGCAAGCGGGAAACACCCGGCGAGCTGTGTATCTTTTCCGCCAGCCAGCATCAGCGTCTCAAACGCGAAGTGCTGACCGAGCAGGGCCTGCGCCAGGCCGACGTCGCCGAGGAGTTCACCCTGGTGTTTCAGCCCATCGTCGACATCCGCACCTCGCGCACGGTGGGGTTCGAAGCGCTGGCCCGATGGGTGAGTCCGAAGCTGGGCAGCGTCGCCCCGGGGCATTTCATCGGCGTGGCCGAGCGGATTGGCCTGATCAACCGCCTGACGCCGGTGCTGCTGGAAAAAGCCCTGCACGCGGCGCAGTTATGGCCGGCGGATATCAGGCTCGCGTTCAATTTGTCGGCCCACGATTGCTCGTCCATGGACGCCGTTGAACAACTGATCACCGTCATCCGCCAGAGCGGGTTCGACGCCACGCGACTGGATCTGGAAATCACCGAAACCGCCGTTATCAAAGACCTCGTGCAAGCGCAGAGGTCAATCAACGCGTTCCGTGAACTGGGCTGCGGTATTTCTCTGGACGACTTCGGCACCGGCTACTCAAGCCTGAGCCAGCTTCACGCCCTGCCGTTGACCAAGCTGAAAATCGACCGCTCGTTCATCACCGACATTCACCAGAACGCCGCGAGTTTCAAGATCGTCAAATCACTGTTGGCGCTGAGCCAGGACATGGACCTGCAGTGCGTCAGCGAGGGCGTCGAGACCGAAGCGGAACTGCAGGCGTTGCGGACCCTGGGCTGCACGCTGGTTCAGGGTTACCTGTTTTCACGACCGATGCCCCTTGAGCAGACCCTGCAGTGGGTCGGTTCGCCGGGGGTGCCTGCAGTGGCGGTGGTTCTGTGAAGGGCAGCGGCGTTCATTGCCATTGACAGAATGGCTACCCACATTGCTGATCAGGCGCTGTGCTGGACTTTCATCATGGCTAGGCCAATGAATCGTCGGGAGTCTTCCTGAAAATCTCGCACCTGGGCGGCGAACTGCTCTTCGCGGACGTCCAGGTGGCGAGTGCTGAAACAGGTGGCCACGTCGGCGATGACCTGCGTCGTGTCGTTGAGGGTCTGGTGCAGCGTGACCAGGATTCCCACCGCGTTACGGTTTGAAATGATGACGTCGCGGTTACTGCTGATCAGCGCCCTGTTCGGAGACGACTGATCTTCGGCGTCAGGTCCGTTCATCGAGCCTATCAGGCTGTTACCGGAAAACAGGTAGTGCATATCGACGCCGGCGTCGCAGACGCGCTGGAGATAGTCGGCTTTAGGTGATCGATGGCCACTTTCGTAATGACCTTGAGCGTTAGGTTCGACGCCACCAATTCTGGCGAACGCGATTTGCGTCAGGCCTAACCGTTTGCGTTCTTTTCTCAAACGCGTGCCAAGCTTTTCCATGAGCAAACTCCTGCTGAATTCACGCCACGCGATGGACCGGTGGGTGGAATGGGGGGCTGGAGTGCGAGCTTCCTGGGTTAGCGAAATAGCCTCGTACAGGGGGGAACTCGCCACCTTACAGCGTTTGCAACATGAGTGAACAAGTATTTGGCTGGCCTCCCACTTTATGTTTTCCGAACTCCCACCTCCCCCGATCTCCCGTTGCCAGATTAAAACAAAGGTATCTCTACGCGCGTTCGTGCATCCAGGTGAATGTGGGTTGCTAGATTGACCAAATCCCCGGCGCCATTGTTACTCCTCCACTCATCGACCCCGTAGATAGCAAACGTTTTCCCCCCATACGGAGGCTTTTGCGCAAACGCCCCGACGACCGGTAGATCACCATCTAACTCAATAAGAATCCATATATTTCAATGACCTATGAATTGGAAAATTCTACAAACAGATAAACGTCAAACTATTTTCCATTGATATTGAGGGGTTCCATTCTAAATTACTGGCAAACGGCTTTCATTGTAAGAAACAAAGTTGCGCCTGATTAGCTAGGTCAGGCGGCTGGTATGACACGCCATTAAACGCGTTGTTGTAGTGCTAAAAGCGAAGAAAAGGACTGTCAGAATGGACAATATTGTTGTCGCCAATAAAGCAACCTCCGAACTTACTGCCAAAGCCTGGGGAAATCTGTCACTCGATACGCCGTCAGTTGTTCAAATGCCCGTTCCTCCCAGCCAAGTGTCCTCGGTCTCCCGCAATGGGCAAGATCTGGTGGTGAACTTGAAGAATGGCGAACAGATCAAAGTCGCCAACTTCTTCAACACCGCGCCTGAAGGTCCCAACAACGACATGGTGTTCCAGGGTGAAGACGGCACCCTTTGGCAAGCCCAATATGACACTCAGTCCTTCAACGGTTTTACCTTCGACGAAGTCAACTCCCTGGATGAACTCATCGCAGACGCCGGCGTGGTCGGCGGGTCGACGCCTACTTTTGCGATCGCCGGGCTCGGCCTGTTGGGCGCCGGCGGTGCAGCGGCAGCGGCAGGCGGCGTTGCGGGTGGCGGCGGGGGCGGCGGTAGGAACGCCGCGGACACCTCGGCCCCCGTGGCCCCGGGCAACCTGCTCGTCAGTGCGGACGGCACGTTACTCACCGGCACCAGTGAGGCCGGCGCAACCATCCAGGTTCGAAACACTGCCGGCACCCTGCTGGGCAGCGGTGTTGTGGCACCTGACGGCACGTTCAGTGTGACGCTGAACCCGCCGCAAACCAGTGGGCAGCCTCTGGCAGTGAGCGCCACCGACGCCGCAGGTAACGTGTCCCCTTCCACTCAGGCGCCAACGCCCGATACCGACGGCGGGACACCCCCGGGCCAGGGCCCAGACACGACACCTCCGGCTGCGCCGGCCACCCTGGCGGTCAACCCCACCGGCGACCGGTTGACCGGTTCCGGCGAAGTCGGCGCGACCATTCAGGTGCGTGCCGCCGATGGCACTTTGCTGGGCAGCGGCATCGTCGCAGCCGATGGCACCTTCAGCCTTACCCTGAGTCCGCCGCAAACCGATGGTCAGTCGCTGACCGTCAATGCGGTCGATGCCGCCGGCAATGTCTCGCCGCCTGCTCAAGCGCTGGCGCCGGACATCGACATCACCCCACCTGTCGACACCACCGCACCCGACGCGCCGGGCAACCTTGTGGTGAGCGCCGACGGTACGCGCATCACCGGTTCAGGCGAAGTCGGCGCGACCATTCAGGTTCGCGCTGCCGACGGCACTTTGTTGGGCAGCGGCATCGTCGCGGCAGACGGCACCTTCAGCCTTACGCTGAACCCTGCGCAAACCGATGGGCAGTCGCTGACCGTCAATACGGTCGATGCCGCCGGCAATGTCTCGCCGCCTGCTCAAGCGCTGGCGCCGGACATCGACGTCACGCCACCGGTCGACACCACCGCGCCCAACGCGCCGGGCAACATTGTGGTGAGCGCAGACGGTACGCGCGTCACCGGTTCGGGCGAAGTCGGCGCGACCATTCAGGTTCGCGCCGCCGACGGCACGTTGCTGGGCAGCGGCATCGTCGCAGCCGATGGCACCTTCAGTCTCACCCTCAGTCCTCCGCAAACCGATGGTCAGTCGCTGACCGTCAATGCGGTCGATGCCGCCGGCAATGTCTCGCCGCCTGCTCAAGCGCTGGCGCCAGACATCGACGTCACGCCGCCCGGCGGCGATGTCACACCGCCCAATGCACCTGCTGGCATCGCGATCAGCGGCACTGGCTCGATTGTCAGCGGCCGCGGCGAACCTGGCAGCACTGCCAGCGTCATAGACGCCAATGGCAACGTGCTCGGGACCGCTATCGTGGGGACTGACGGGCTCTTCAACATCAATCTCGGCGCCCCGCAAAATGCCGGGCAAGTCCTGCAGGTCACCCTCACCGATGCGGCTGGCAACACCTCCGCCAACGTTCCACTGCAAGCACCGGACACCACGCCGCCAGTGGCACCTTCAAATTTCGTTCTGTCGGCTGACGGCCTGACCCTCACCGGTCGTGCCGAAGCGGGCTCCCGCGTGCTTGTGCGTAGTGCGTCGGGTGCGGTCATCGGCGCCTCCCGGGCCGGTGTGGACGGCACATTCAGCGTGAGCCTCGATACCGCGCAGACCAACGGCGAGACACTCAACGTCAGCGTCACGGATTCGGCCGGCAACACTGCCTCGGCCGAGCTTAACGCCGCCGACACCACGCCTCCCGCCCAAGTCGCCGATGTGGTGATCAGCGCAGACGGCACACAGGTCTCAGGCAAGGGAGAAGCTGGCGCGACTGTCACCCTAATCGCCAACGGCACGCCCATCGGCACGGCGGTGGTCGGCGCCAACGGCACCTTCGCTACCACCTTGGCACCGCCGGTCAACCCCGGTGATCAGGTGCAAATCAGCCAGACCGACACCGCAGGCCTGGCGTCCCCCGTGCTGGTGGTCACGGCGCCTGACGCCAGTGGTCCGGCAACGCCTTCGGGCCTGGTCATCAGTGGCGACGGCACGCAGCTGACCGGGACCGCCAGCGCCGGTTCGGCGGTCCAGGTGCGTGACGCCAACGGCGTGCTGCTTGGCAGTGCAACCGTCGGCAGCAACGGCAGCTTTACCGTCGCCATCACCCCGGCCCAGGCCAATGGCGAAGTGCTCGACGTGGTGGCGGTCGACGATCAGGGCGAGAGCTCGGTCACCGTTCCCGTCACCGCCCCCGACATCACCGGCCCAACTGCCGCCACTGATCTGGCTGTGGCCAACAACGGCCTGACCCTGACCGGCCGTGGCGAACCGGGCTCGACCGTTTCGGTGCGTGACGCCCAAGGCAACGTCATCGGAACGGGCGTGACGTCCGCGACCGGCAATTTCACGGTCAGCCTCGCTTCGGCGCAAACCAACGGTCAGGCGCTGCAAGTCGTGCTGAGCGACGCAGTCGGGAATCCATCGCCCATTGCGCCGGTCAGCGCGCCGGACCTCAACGGCCCCCTGCAACCCTCCGCCATCGGCCTCGACGTCGGCGGCACGACGCTGACCGGGATCGGCGAGGCCGGTTCGACGATCACCGTCACCACCGTCAGCGGTACCGTGCTTGGCACGGCCATCGCCGCCGCCGACGGGCGCTTCAGCGTGACGTTGAGCAGCCCGCAGAACAATGGCCAAACCCTGCTGATCGGCGCCAGTGACAGCACCGGCAACCCGGCTTTGCCGGTGACCTTTGTCACCCCGGATACCCAAGCGCCCGCTGCGCTGACCAACGTCGCCCTCGACGGCACTGGCCTGATCCTCACCGGCACCGCTGAGTCCGGTGCCACAGTGACGGTGCGTGATGCCGCGGGCAATATCATCGGCAGCGGCCAGGCGGGTGCCGGCGGTAGTTTTACCCTGACCTTGACGTCGGCACAGACCGACGGCCAGCTGTTGCAGGTCACCCAGGCCGACGCCGCAGGCAACCAGTCCCAGCCCGTCCCTGTCACGGCGCCGGACCTCAGCGCACCGCCACCTTTGACCAACCTTGATCTGTCGGCGAACGGCCTGATCGTCACCGGCAACGGCCAGATCGGTGCCACCGTCACCGTTAGGAATGCTTCGGGCGGCACGCTGGGCACCGCCGTGGTCGGCAGCGACGGACGCTTTGAGGTGACCCTGTCCAGCGCGCAGATCAACGGCCAGAATCTCAGCGTTACTCAAGTCGATGGATCGACCCTGGCCTCTCCGGCTGTTCCCTTGCAGGCTGCGGATATCCAGGCACCGGACGCGCCCACTGCGCTCACCCTGAGCGCCAACGGCCTGACGCTGAGCGGCCAGGGCGAACCCGGCGCCACTGTCAGCGTGCGCGACGCCAGCGGCAACGTGCTGGGTATCGCGACGGCGGACCCGGCAACCGGTCGCTTTGAAGTCCCGCTGAACGCGGTTCAGTCCGACGGCCAGGTCCTGCTGGTCAGGCAGAATGACGCAACGGGCAACCTCTCCCCCGCGGCCTCTTTAACCGCACCGGACACCACCGCGCCGGCTGCGCCGACCGGGATCACCATCAGCAGCGACGGTGTGACGGTTTCCGGCACAGGCACCCCCGGCGATACCGTGCAAGTGCGCGATGGAAACGGGACCTTGCTGGGTTCGGCCATCGTCGCCAGCAACAACAGTTTTGTGGTAACCCTGAGTCCGGCGCAGCTGGACGGACAGGTGCTCAGCGTGACTCAGACCGACGCCAGCACCCTGCCCTCGCCGGCAGGTTCCGTCACGGCACCTGACATCACCGCACCGCCAGCACCAAGCAACCTTGATCTGGACGCTAACGGCGTGCTGACCGGGACCACCGTGCCCTTCGGCTCGGTGAACATCCTCGACGCCAATGGGGTTCAGATCGGCACTGCCGTGGCCCTGGCTAACGGGACCTTCACCTTCAATGTCACGCCGATCCTGAGCAACGGCGAGACGGTGCAAGTGGTTGCGACCGATGGCACCAACGACTCGCTGCCCACTGCTGTGCTCGCGCCTGACACCACCCGACCGGTCCCTGTGTCCGATCTGGCGATCAGCCCCGGTGGCGATGTGGTTTCCGGTACCGGCGAGCCTGGCACCACCGTCACCGTTCGCGGCCCCGGTCCCGGCAACGTGCTGCTCGGCACCGGCACGGTTGGCCAGGATGGCAGCTTCGTCATCGGCCTCAATCCGCCTGCTGCCAGCAATACCGATCTGGAGGTCATCAGCACCGACGCGAGTGGCAACGCCTCCACCGCCGTCATCCTCCCAGGGCCGGACGGCACGCAGCTGGCGACCCCCAGTGATATGGCCATCAGCAGCGACGGTTTCATTCTCACCGGCGCCGCCACCCCAGGCAGCACAGTCAACATTCTCGACAGCAACGGCGCGAGCCTGGGCAGCGGCAGGGTCAACAGTTTCGGCCGTTTCAGCATTCTCATGCGGTTCGCGCAGTTGAATGCTCAAACACTGCACGTCACCTCGACCGATGACGCCGGCCAGACCTCGGTGACCGCCCTGGTGGTGGCCAACGACCTGACGGCCCCCGAGGCGCCGACCAGCATCACCATCAGCCCGGATGGCAGCGTGGTCTCGGGCCGTGGCGAAGCCGGCTCGACGGTGGCCATCACCAACAGCAGCGGCACGTTGCTGGGTTCCGGCACCGTTGCACCCAACGGCACTTTCGCGGTCATCGTGACGCCGTCGCAGCTGGGCGGCCAACCGCTGACGGCCACGCAAACCGACCTGGCCGGCAACGTCTCGCAAACCGGGGCCGTTCTTGCTCCGGACCTGACCCCGCCCGACGCCGCCACCGGTCTGACCATCAATAACGTCGGCACCGTGGTCAATGGCGTTGGCGAAGCCGGCGCGACCGTCACGGTCCGCGACGCCGCAGGCAACATTCTCGCCACCGGCATTGTCAACCAGAGCGGCCAGTTCCAGGTGACCCTGCCAAACGCCGTCACAACCGGCGCGCCGCTCACGGTCACCCTGACCGACGCGGCGGGTAACGTGTCGGCCGGCGCCAGCCTGACAACCGTGGACACCACGCCACCGGCCCTGCCGCAGAACCTGCTGATCAGCGCCACCGGCAGCACCCTCACCGGTACCGGTGAGGCCGGCGCGACCGTTAGAGTCCTCGACGCCAGCGGCGCGCTGCTTGGCACCGCGCTGGTGGCCAGTGACGGCACCTTCACCGTGACCCTCGCCCCCGCGCCCAACAATGGCCAGGCCCTCGACATCAGCCAGACCGACCCGAGCGGCAATGTCTCACCGTCGGCGAACCTCACGGCGCCGGATATCAGCCCGCCTGCCGCGCTCACTCAGGTGTCGGTGAACGCCGACGGCCTGACGGTGGTCGGCCGTGGCGAACCTGGCGCAACGGTGTCGGTGCGCACGGCCGGCGGTGCCCTGCTGGGCACGGCGCTGGTGGCGGCGAACGGCGGGTTCAGCGTGACGCTGAGCACGGCGCAGATAAACGCCGAAGTCTTGACCGTCACCCAGGAAGATCCGCCCGGCAACGTCTCGACGGCGGTCAACGTGACATCCGTTGACCTGACGGCACCGGACAGCCCGACCGCCCTGCTGCTCAGCGGCAGCGGCGTGCAACTGGCAGGGAGCGCCGAAGCCGGCAGCACCGTGACCGTGCGCGACGCCGCGGGCAATGTCCTGGGTTCTGGCGTTGCCGGGACCAATGGCGTGTTCCAGGTCAGCCTGTCCGGGCCTCAACTCAACGGCCAGCGCCTTACCGTCACGGCCACCGATGCGGCTGGCAACGTCTCGGTGCCCGCGCCTTATCAGGCCGCTGACACCGTGGCGCCCTCCGCGGCCAGCAACCTGGCCATCAGCGCCGATGGCCTGACCCTGGGCGGTAGCGGCGAGGCCGGTGCAACGGTGGTCGTGCGCGATGCCAATGGCAACGCGCTGGGCACCGCCACTGTAGCGGCCAACGGCAGCTTTACGGTCGGACTGACCCCTGCGGCAGCGGCCGGCGGCACGTTGACCGTGATCCAGTCCGACGCCGCCGGGAATGCGTCCGATGCCGCCACGGTGGTTGCTCCCGGCAATCTCGCGGAACCTGCTCCCGTCAATCTGGCCCTCAGTGCAGACGGCCTGACCCTGACCGGCACCGCCAACGCCGGCAGCACCGTCAGCATTCGCACCGCCTCCGGTGTCCTGCTGGGCACGGCGCTGGTCAATGGCGACGGCACGTTCAGTGCGCAACTGAATGCCGCGCAGCTCAACGGCGAGTCGCTCTCGGCCATCGCCACCTCCAGCGACGGCATCAATTCGCTGGCGACCGGTTACCTGGCAGCGGATGTCACTGCTCCCGGGCCGCTCACCGACCTGGTGCTCACCGCCAACGGCGTGACCTTGACCGGTCAAGGTGAAGCGGGCGCAACGGTCACTGTGCTGGGCGCAGGCGGGTTCATTCTTGGCACCGGGCAAGTGGGTGCCAACGGCAACTTCACCCTGTCGCTGAGCCCCGCGCAAATTGCCGGCCAGTCCCTTAGCATCAGCCAGACCGACGCCGCCGGTAATGAATCGGCCAGCATCGCGCTGACTGCCAGAGACCTGATCGCACCGGATGCGCCGCTCGCCCTGGCGGTTACGCCAGATGGCGCGGTGCTGTCGGGCACCGGTGAGCCGGGCGCGACGGTCAACGTGTCCAACGCCAGCGGCGCCCTCGTCGGCTCCGGCAGCGTGCGGATCGATGGCACGTTCCAGATCACCCTCACCACACCCCAGGCCAATGGTGAACTGCTGGCCGTGACCCTGACCGATGCGGCCGGGAATATCTCCCTGCCCGCCAGCCTGACCTCGGTCGACACCACGGCACCGCTCGCCCTGACCCAGCTGGGAATTTCCAGCGACGGCGCGACGCTGACCGGCCGCGGTGAAGCCGGGGCAGTTGTCACGGTTACCAATAGCCTCGGCACTCCGCTCGGCACGGCGACGGTGGGTAGCACCGGGGCCTTCACCCTGGTGCTGGTCCCGGCGCTCTCCAACGCCGAAGTGCTGACGCTGGTGCAACGGGATGCCGTCGGCAACGTGTCACCGCAAGTCAGCCTGACAACGCCGGACTTCACGCCGCCCGATCCGCTCGACAACGTGCGCATCAACGCGGCAGGCGCCGTAGTGACCGGTACCGGTGAAGCCGGGGCCACTGTCACGGTCCGTGATGCCGGCGGCACGCTGCTCGGCACCACGTTGGTGCTGGCAGACGGCTCGTTCAGCGTCACGCTCTCCACACCGCAGATCAACAGCCAGGTGCTGAGCGTTCAGCAGGCCGACCCACCCGGCAACGTCAGTGTGCCCGCGACGGTCACCGCCCCCGACCTGACCCCGCCGGCGGTCGCCACCGACCTGCAGTTCAATGCCTCGGGCAGTGTGCTCAGCGGCAGCGGCGAGGTTGGCGCAGCCGTGCGCATCACCCTGGCCGACGGCACCCAGGTCGGTGCCGGCAACGTGGGCGTCGACGGCAGGTTTCTGATCACGTTGACCCCGCCTCAAAACGCCGGTCAGCCCGTGTTCGTCGTGCTGACTGATGCGGCAAACAATCCCTCGGCTGCGGGTTCCATCGCTTCACCCGACCTGACGCCGCCCGCCGCCGTGACCAACGTTCAGATCGATGACACCGGCGTGGTGGTCAGCGGTCGCGGTGAGACAGGTGCCAGCCTGTTGATCACCGATGCTGCCGGCAACATTGTCGGCACAGGCGTGGTCGGCGTGGATGGCAATTTCGCGGTCACGCTGTCGGCGCCGCAAAGCAACGGCGAGCTGTTGTCGGTGGTCCAGCGTGATGCGGCGGGCAACCCGTCCACGGGCGCGCCTGTCACGGCGCCGGACTTCACGCCGCCACCGCTGCCGGTGATCACCGGCCTGGTGAACGGGCTGACGCTGAACGGCACCGGCGAAGCGGGCGCGACGGTCAGGGTGACCAGCGCCAGCGGCGTCGACCTCGGCAGCGCCACGGTGCAGGTCGACGGGAAATTTAGCGTCGCACTGACGTCTGCCCAACTCAACGGCCAGACCCTCAACCTCACCCAGACTGACGTCGCCTCCAACGTCTCCGCCACGCTGGTCTATCAGGTCGACGACGTGACCGATCCGGCGGCGGTGACCAACCTCTCGGTCAGCCAGGACGGCCTGATCCTTAGCGGCAACGGCGAAGCCGGCGCCACCATCACCGTTTCGGTGGCTGGCACGCCGGTGCTCGGCACGGCCATCGTGCGCGCGGACGGTACGTTCAGCGTCACGCTGTCAAGCGCCCAGCTCAACGGTCAGTCGTTGACAGTGGTGCAAGTCGACGCGGCGCAAAACGACTCCGCGCCGGTTGCGGTCATCGCACCGGATATCACGCCTCCAGCGGTTCCGTCGATCACCTCGCTCACCGGCAATGGCACGATCCTTCAAGGTCTGGCCGAGGCCAACAGTAATGTCAGCGTCAGGTCCGCCAACGGTACGCTGCTGGGCGCTGCCCGGGCCGACGCCGGTGGACTGTACGAGATCACGCTGAACCCTGCGCAGACCAACGGGCAAGTCATCTCTGTGACTGCAACGGACGCGGCCAACAATGCTTCCGCGCCGCTGGTCTACCCGGTGCCGGACACTCAGGCACCTGATCCTGTCAGCAACCTGACCATCAGCGCCGATTACCTGCTGTTGGCAGGCCGCGGTGAAGCAGGCGCGATCGTGACGGTCAAAGACTCCCTGGGCGTCACCCTCGGCAGCGGGCAAGTTGCGGCCAATGGCACCTTCGTGGTCACCCTGGCCCCAGGCGTCGTCGCCAATAACGTCCTCACGGTCGGCCAAGTGGATGCCAGCAACAACGTGTCCGGGACGCTGAACCTCACCGTCCCCGTGACCCCACCACCGAATGCGCCGACCAATCTGCTGGTCAGCGCCGACGGCCTTACGGTCACCGGCAACGCCGCAACGGGCACCACCATCACGGTGTACAGCGCGACGGGCGTTGTTCTCGGGACGGCGGCCACCAATGCAGGCGGGACGTTCAGCGTCATCCTCAACGCTGCGCAGACCAACGGCGAAAGCCTGGGCGTGACGGCCAGCACTGCGGCGGGCGGCGCATCGCTGCTGGCTGCGGTCGTGGCGGCTGACACCACGCCGCCGGCGGTGCTCGCCGACCTCCAGGTCAACGCCACCGGCACCCTGGTGACCGGTCGAGGCGAAGCCGGGGCCACGGTCACCATCACCACCGGCGGCTTAACGCTCGGCACCGCGCTGGTCAATGCCGGCGGCACCTTTGCCCTGACGCTGAGCCCGGCGCAAGCCAACGGCCAGATCCTCAACGCGTTCCAGACCGACGCCGCATCGCAGCCGTCCGCCATCGTGACGGTCACGGCGCCCGACATCACCGCACCGAACGCACCGGTGCAACTGACCCTCAATGGCGCGGGTACCGTGCTGAGCGGGATCGGCGAAGCCGGTGCGACCGTGACGGTGCGCAGCAGCCTCGGCGTCGTGCTTGGCACCGCGACCGTTGCCCTTGACGGCACGTTCAACGCCAACCTCTCGGCGGCGCAACTCAATGGCCAGGTGCTGACGGTGAGTCAGCGCGACGTCGCAGGCAACCTCTCGGTGCTCGCCAATGTGACTGCCGTCGACACCACGCCACCCGCTGCGCTGACCAACGTCGCGCTGAATGCCGCAGGCCTGCAGGTCAGCGGCAACGGTGAAGCCGGAGCGACCGTGCGCGTGACCAACGCGGGCGGCGCCGTGCTCGGCAGCGCAGTGGTCAATGCGGCGGGCGGGTTTGTGGTCTCGCTCTCCAGCGCGCAGTTGAATGGTCAGGTGCTGAGCGTCCAGCAAGTGGACGCGGCGAGTAACCTCTCGGCCGTCGCGACGGTCAACGCCCTCGACGTTCAAGCGCCAAATGCGCCTTCGGCCCTGTTGCTGGCGGCTAACGGCTTGACCCTGAGCGGCAGCGGTGAGGCCGGCGCGACGGTCAACGTATTCAACGCGGGCGGTACGCTGCTGGGGACCACCACCGTGGGCGTTGGCGGGACGTTCAACCTTACCCTCAATGCCGCGCAACTCGACGGCCAGGCGCTGACGGTGCGTCAGGTCGACGTCGCTGGCAACGTGTCGGCCGCCGGCAGCCTTCTGGCACCGGACACCACGGCGCCCGGGGCACCAACGACCGTTGCGGTGAATGCCAGCGGTACGGTGGTGACCGGCACCGGTGTCGCAGGTTCCACGGTGACCGTGCGCAATGCACTGGGCGCTGTCCTCGGCACAACGACCGTGGCCGCCAATGGCAGCTTCTCGGTGGCACTGAACGCCGCGCAGATCGACAATCAAGTGCTGAGCATTACCCAGGCGGACGCGGCGGGGAACGTATCCCTTGCGGTGAGCGCCATCGCGCCTGATCTGACACCCCCTGCTGCCCCCGGCGCGCTGCTGGTCAGCGTCGATGGCCTGACGGTCACCGGCAGCGGGGAAATCGGTTCGACGGTGCAAATCAAATCCGTTGGCGGCGCCGTGCTCGGGACGGGCACCGTCGGCGCCACGGGGCTGTTCAGCGTCACCCTCGCCCCCGCGCAGATCAACGGCGAAACCCTGCTGGTCAGCCTCACCGACATCAGGGGCAATCTTTCCGTGACGGCCAACGTCACCGCGCCGGACATCGACGTCAACACGCCGGTGGTCGCCAGTGACAACCTCGCTACCGCCACGGTCACGCTGGTCCCGGTGAAGACCACGCAGAACTTTGCGGACTCCTTCACCACATTGCTGGCCGGGTTCTCCAAGGCGTTTGTGTTCACCGTCAACAGCGGCACCCGCCTCGATCCAACCCTGACGCTGACCACCGGCAGCCTGGTGTCGCTGCTCGACGGCGTGGTCTACACGCTGCAGGTGAAGAACGCC
Organism: Pseudomonas sp. 1L-C-7-B-C1; assembly: GCF_057291635.1. Classification (NCBI taxonomy): domain Bacteria; kingdom Pseudomonadati; phylum Pseudomonadota; class Gammaproteobacteria; order Pseudomonadales; family Pseudomonadaceae; genus Pseudomonas; species Pseudomonas sp. 1L-C-7-B-C1. The sequence goes on from NZ_JBXAWH010000003.1 coordinate 307,492, forward strand.
AGCGGCAACTGGGTGACCCTCGACGTCAACGGCAGCGGCGGGCTGCTCGATCTGGTGGCGCTGACCGGCCAGGGCGTGCGGGTGAACATCGGTGATCTGCTGGGTGGCGACTACCGGCTGATCGTGTCCAGCACCGGCATCGGCGTGGTGACCAACGTCACCACGCAACTCCAGCTGGACGTCACCAGCCTGACCCAGTTCAACGGGGTGGCCGGTACCGCCGTGACTGGCAACGTCATCACCAACCCGGGCATTGACGGCCAGGCGGATGTCACCGGCCCGGACAACGGCGCCGTGTTGCAGGTGCTGAAAAACGGCAGCTATGTCGCGGCCAGCGCGGGCATCACGGTGCAAGGCCTGTATGGCACGCTCACCATCGACGCCAGCGGCAACTACAGCTACAGACCCGACGGGGCGGTGACCAGCGTCGGCAAAGTGGACGTCTTCAGCTATCAACTGGTGCACCCGAATGGCCTGAGCGACACGGCCAATCTGTACGTGCGCATCGACAGTCCGCAAGCCACCGAAGTGTGGAGCGACAGTAACCTGGCCAGCCCGGCCTTTCTGGTCGACGCCACCAACGACATCGCGATCAGCGACATCACCCTGGTCAACAAGGAGGTCATCACCACCTCCACGCTGGGCCCGTTCCTCGTGCCGCTGCTGGGCGGCAGTGGCTCATGGACCACCAGCGTGGCGGCGGGTGCGATCAGTGACCTGACCGTGGTGGTCAACTCCTCCAACCTGCTCAGCCTGCTCGGGTCGCTGAACCTGGGCCTGTACAAGCTCAACACCACCACCGGCCAATACGTGCTGGTCAAGAGCTATGCCGGCGGCTCGCTGGCGAACCTGGGCGGCGGCAATTACGCCGCGCGCTTCGATGACCAGGGGCCCGGCAGCTATCAGGTCAGACTCGCCGCCGGGGGCATCGGTGTCGCCAGTACGGTCAACATCAGCCTGATCAACGATGCAACCTATACCAATCAGTTCGTCGTCGGCAGCTACACGCCGGTGGCGGGCAACCTGCTCACCGACACCGCCAGCGGCGGTGCTGACGTGCTGGGCTCGGCGTTCACCGTGCTCAACGTGCTGGCGGCCGGCAGTTATGTGACGCCGGGCTACAACGGCACCACGATTGTCGGCACCTATGGCTCGCTGCTGGTGCAGGCCGACGGGCGCTACACCTACACACTGACGCCCGGACAGACGGATGCGGTCATCGGCCGTGAAGACGTCTTCACCTACCAGCTCAAGCACCCCAACGGGACTACCGACACGGCGACGCTGACCATTGATCTGGAACAGGCTGGTGCCGTCGTCACTACCTCGTTTGCGGCGCTGTCCACTGTAGCGAGCGTTGATGATCACAGCGCCACCGCCATTGCCGCCACCGGTGCCGAGCTGATTCAGGGCACGGCAGGCAACGACACGCTGGACGGCTCCCATGGCGGTGCCGTCACGCTGCAAGGCGGCGCCGGCAACGACACGCTGATCATCGCTGACCAGCACTTTGCCTCGGTCGATGGCGGCACGGGCACCGACACGCTGCTCTGGGCGGGAGGCGATGCCACCATCAACCTGGGTGATCTGCAGGACCGGATCAACAACATCGAGGTGCTGGACCTGAACCACACCAGTGCCGTCGCGCTGACCATCAGCCTGGCGGACCTGATGTCCATTACCTCGGCAGACAACAACACCTTGCTGATTAAAGGGGGCAGCGAGGACACCGTACACATGACCAACACCTGGGTCGCCGGCGGTGCGCAACAGGCTGATGGTGTCGATTACACCCAGTACACGCCGCAGGAAGATCCAACCCATCATCTGTGGGTGCAGAACGGTATTCACGTCGTTTGATCAGCCCGCCGTCTGGCGCTGCCAGCGGCGGGGTTCAACCGGCCGATCAATGCGCTCGGCCGGTTGATTCACTAAAGGGAAGCTCTGTATTCGTACAGTAAGGAAGCCATGTGGAGCGCGTTCGCAAGCAGAAATGGCCGGCGGTCGTTCTGACCCTCGGCCTGTGTCACCCGATATTCAACGTTGCGCTGGCGGAGGATCAGATTGATCCCGGCCTGCGCAGCATAAGTCCTTCGCGCTTGCAGGCTAAGCCCGCGGATCAGCGGCGCAAGGGCGATGGCACGGCAGGCAGTTCCAAAGGCAGTGCACGAGACAATGCCAAAGGCGGTTCCGCCCCCGGGGCGGTCATGGTCAAGGAAGACAGTCCGACCCTGGGCCTGCAACAGGCGGTCAGGCTCGCGGTTGACTGGCACCCCAGCATCAGCGAAGCGATCGGCACCCTGTATCAGCAGGCCGAGGGCATCAACGTGGCTGAAGCCGGTTATTACCCGCAGATCTCCGGCGGGATAAAAGGCGGTTACACCAGCGGCTACGGCAGCGACGACGGCAGCCAGTCCGTGAGCATTTCCCTCAAGCAGATGCTGTACGACTTCGGCAAGGTCTCGAACTCAGTCGAGGCGGCGCGGGCCAAGGTGGCGCGCAGTCAGGCCAGCATTCTGCTGACCATCGATCAGGTCAGCCGCGACACCGCATTCGCCTACATCGAAGTCCAGCGTTATCAGCGTCTGGTGGACGTCGCCCGTGAGCAGATTCGCGGCATCGGCGACATCGTCGAACTCGCCAGACAGCGCAGCGACATGGGTGCGAGCACTCGCTCCGACGTGGTTCAGGCGCAGTCCCGCGCAGAGGGCGGCATGGCCACGCTGCAAGAGTACAAAGCACTGTACGCGCGCTGGCAGTCGACGTTGACCAACCTGCTCGGGCGGCAGACCCCGCCCCAGGTCAGTGAGAGGTTCGACACCTCGATGAGCGACGCCTGTAAGGGTCCACTGGGCACTGACGCCCTCCCCGCGGTGCTGCAAGCCGCTGCCCAGCGCACCCAGGCCCAGGCCGAGCTGGCCCAGGCAAAGGCCGAAGCCTACCCGACGCTGTCGTTGCAGCCGTCGATCAACCAGTTTCTGGACGACCATTACGACGACCAGAACACGAGGATCAATCGCACCCAGGCCGGGATCTTCCTCAATCTGGAAGTGCCGATTTACCAGGGCGGTGCCATCAGTGCCCGCAGTCGCGCCGCCAACTACGCGCTCACCGCCGCCGATTCCGCCGAAGACGCCGCCCGTTTGCAGGCGCGGCAAGGGCTCGGCGAAGCCCAGGCGCAGACGTCCGGGCTGACGCGCCGACTCAGTTCGCTCGAATCGCGGCAGACCAGCATCACCGAAGCCCGCGAGTTGTACGGTCGGCAGTACCTGGAGCTGGGCACCCGGCCGTTGCTCGACCTGCTCAACGCCGAACAGGAAATCCACCAGTCGCGCTTCGACCTGGCCAATACCCAGGCCGACCTGCGCCGTCTGCAAATCGACTGCCTGTACAACAGCGGTGCGCTGCGCCGCGCGTTCGGCATCGATCACAGCACCATCCAGCACGTGGAGATCCTGCCATGACCGAGACCATCGTCATCCCCGAAGCGCCCGCGGCAGGCCCTGATCGTCCGGACTACTCGCCGTGGGTGGAAGCCATCCTCATCGTCGCCCGGCATTATCGGCTGGACGTCTCGCCCGAGAGCGTTCGTCTGGCGTCGACCAACAGCGAGGGCCGCGCCGAGGAAGTGGTGCGGCACATGGCGCGTCAGGCGGGCCTGAGCGTCAAGTTCGCCCACTACGACCGTAAAAGCCTGTCGCGCTGGCGCACGCCGCTGCTGGTGCAACTGCGCGACGGCCAGGTCGGCGTGATCGAAAGCGTCAGCGAGCAAGGCGAACTGGGCATCGCCTACAGCGGTGATCAGGGCCTGCAAAGCCGTATCGACCCTGCCGTGCTCGCCGAACAGGCGCTGCGCACGGTGATCCTGCGGCCCATTCAGCCCCTGAGCGACGTGCGCACCGACGACTACATCAAGCCCTACGACGAGCACTGGTTCAGGCGCATCGTCCTCAGTGACCTGCGCCCGTACCGCCAGGTGATGCTGGCGTCGCTGGTCGCGAACCTGCTGGGCATGGCCGGCGTGCTGTTCTCCATGCAGGTCTACGACCGAGTGATTCCGGCCGAATCCCTGCCGACGCTGTACGTGCTCTTCGGTGGCGTCATGCTCGCGCTGGTGTTCGACTTCGTGATGCGCATCATGCGTCTGCGCATCACCGACGTCATGGGCAAGCGCGCCGACCTGCGGGTCTCTGACCTGGTGTTCGGCCACGCCCTGCGCCTGCGTAACTCGGCCCGGCCGAAGTCCACCGGTTCATTCATTTCGCAATTGCGCGAGCTGGAGCAGATCCGCGACCTGATCACCTCAAGCACTGCAACGGCGCTGGCGGACATGCCGTTTTTTTTCCTGTTCCTGCTGGTGTTCTACCTGATTGGCGGGCCACTGGTGCTGATTCCTCTGGTTGCGCTGGTGGCAATGGTGCTGCCCGGCATCCTCGCTCAACGCAAGCTGGCGCGGCTGGCCAATGCGTCGATGCGCGAAGCCGCGCTGCGCAACGCCATGCTAGTGGAAACCGTGCAGGGCATGGACGACATCAAGGCGCTGCAGGCCGAGCAACGCTTTCAGCAGCAGTGGAATCATTACAACGCTGCGTCCGCCGACAGCAGCCTGAAACTGCGTTCGCTGACCAACAGCCTGGTGGCCTGGACCCAGAACGTGCAGGGCGCGGTGTTCGCCGTGGTCATCGTGTTCGGCGCGCCAATGGTGATTGCCGGCGACCTCACCACCGGCAGCCTGGTGGCGGCCTCGATGCTGGCCTCGCGGATGATGGCGCCGATGGCGCAACTGACCCACGTGCTGACCCGCTGGCAACAGGCAAAAGTCGCGCTGCAAGGGCTCAATCGGTTGATGCAGATGCCGGTCGATCATCCCGAAGGCAGCCAACGTGTGCATCTCCCGTCCATTCGCGGGGATTACGTGCTGCGTCAGGCCGGCTTCAAGTACAGCGAAGAAGCATCACCTGCCTTGAGCGGCATCAACCTGAAGATTCGCCCGGGCGAGCGCGTCGCCATTCTCGGGCGCAACGGCGCGGGCAAGTCGACACTGCTGCAGGCGCTGGCCGGTTCAATGGATTTGTCCAGCGGCGAGACCACCGTGGACGGCATCTCCCTCGCTCACCTGGACCCGGCCGACCTGCGCCGGGACGTCGGCCTGATGTCGCAGCAGGCGCGGCTGTTCCACGGCACGCTGCGGGACAACCTGACCCTCGGCGCGGGCCAGGCCAGCGATCAGGAAATCATCGCCGCCCTGGCAGTGACCGGCGCGCTGGAGTTTGTCCGCCAGATGCCCAAAGGCATGGACCACCTGATTCTCGAAGGGGGTTTGGGCCTGTCCGGCGGCCAGCGCCAGAGCCTGCTGCTGTCACGCCTGCTGATTCGCCAGCCCCAGGTACTGCTGCTGGACGAACCCACGGCGTCACTGGATGACATCACCGAACGCCAGTTGCTGGAAAAGCTCTCGACCTGGTGCCAGGGCCGCACGCTGATCGTCGCCACCCACCGGGTCAGCCTGCTGCAACTGGTGGAACGGATCATCGTGCTGGACAACGGTCGAATCGTCATCGACGACCACCGCGACGCCGCCCTCACCCGACTCAAGCAGCCGCAAGGAGCGCAGGCATGAACGCATTGACCACCGAACAAACGCCTCGGCTCGGCGACCAGATCACCTACCTCGATGGCCAGGACGAGCGCAGCATCACCGGGAGCGTGCGGGTGATATGGGTCTGCGCGCTGATGCTGGCGTGCTTCGTTGCCTGGGCGGCCTGGTTTCAGGTCGTGGAGGTGTCCACCGGCACCGGCAAGGTGGTGCCCAGCTCCAGGGAGCAGCTGATTCAATCCATGGAGGGCGGGATCATCAAGGAGCTGAATGTCAGCGAAGGCACGCTGGTCGAGCGCGGCCAGGTGCTGGCGCAGCTGGATGCGGTCAAGAGTGAATCGAACGTCGGTGAGAGTGAGGCGAAGTACCGGGCGGCACTGGCCAGCGTCAACCGGCTGCAGGCCGAAGTCAGTGAGAAACCGCTGACCTTCGACGCCTCGCTGGACAAGTACCCGGAGCTGCGGCGTGCCGAAACCGAGCTGTTCAACGCCCGCCGCAAAGGCCTGGCCGAAACGCTGACCGGCATCGAGAGCTCGTTGAAACTGGTGCGCAGCGAGCTGACCATCACCGAGAATCTGGCAAAAATCGGCGCTTCCAGCCGGGTCGAAGTCCTGCGCCTGAACCGCCAGCGCTCCGAGCTTGAGCTGAAGGCCACCGAAGCGCGTTCGGAGTACATGGTGCATGCCCGGGAAGACCTGGCAAAAGCCAATTCCGAAGCGCAGATGCTGTCTTCGGTGATCCGCGGCCGCAGCGATTCGTTGTCACGCCTGACCCTGCGCTCGCCGGTGCGCGGCATCGTCAAGGACATCGAAGTCACCACGATCGGTGGGGTGGTGCCGCCCAATGGGCAGCTCATGCAAATCGTTCCGCTGGATGAGCAACTGCTCATCGAAACGCGCATCTCGCCCCGGGACATCGCCTTTATTCACCCCGAGCAGCAGGCCAAGGTGAAAATCACGGCCTACGACTACTCGATCTACGGCAGCCTGGACGGCAAGGTGGTGACCATCTCGCCGGACACGATTCAGGATGAAGTCAAACCGGAAATCTTCTACTACCGGGTGTTCATCCGCACCGACTCGGACGTGCTGCGCAACAAGGCAGGTAAAACCTTCGCCATCGTTCCGGGGATGATCGCCACCGTGGACATCCGCACGGGTGAAAAGACCGTGCTGGATTACCTCATCAAGCCCCTCAACCGCGCCCGAGAAGCCCTGCGCGAGCGGTGATCAGTTGGCGGCCAGGTTCGTCGGCACGGGCGTGGCCGGCTTGGCCTGGGCCATGTAGCGGGTCCACTCGCGGTTGATCTCGTTGTACGGCAAGAAGATGCTGACGCGGGGCTGGTTGGCCAGGTCAGGGCGCTTGATCCTGGCCAGGTCGTTGGCGGTCAGCAACGCCACGGTGATCCCTACCACCTTGCCGTCTGCCGCGAACACCGGACCTCCGGACATGCCCTTGGCGACCGGGCCATCATGGGTGCCGTACATCACGTTGCCTTCTTTGGCGTCCAGACGAACCATGGCCGGCAGCGCATGGCCGGTGCCTTTCACTGACATGTAGGCGGAGTTGAAACCCACGGAAGTCAATTCTTCACCGGGCTGGTACGAACGCCACATCGGCACGCCGTTAGCCTTGTGCTTGAAGAATTGCACGTCGCCCTGCCCCTGGTAGACCGCACCGGATACGTAAGGAAGGTGCTTGACCGTCACGGCATAATCTTCATTCCACTGGATCGCGGTGCCCATCATCAGATAGGGCAACGGCGCACCGGAGTGGACGACGAAGGCTTGGTCAAATACAGGGTCCTGAGTAAAAGCGGTGGGCATTCCGTTGCACCCGCTGATCAGCACTGAGGCTGCAACAAGTGACTTGAAGGGGCGCATGATGTTCCGTGGGTGTTAATGGATGGCGGAGCGAATATGTCATTGCGCCATCACTTTGGCAATAGCCTGAGACTACCGCTTGTCTACTCCTAATGAATTTAATTCATTGGATCCAACCTGTTTGGGTTTATGGATTAATAGAGCCGGTTGATTAGGCACTCATTTGTACGGGTTCAAAATATATGGCGCCCGTTCTGAATTATTTACGCCCTTGTCCTATCAGATGCAGATCGGCCTGCCACTCTTGCGACAGCACCGCACCCCACGGAGTGCGCGTCGCCGATAGCCAGGGCTTTGATTGCCACAACGTCATACTTCCAGCTGCCGGGACTTTTATGAGATCACGCAAGAAAACCGTCAACCCGATCGGGTTGCAAGACATCACTATTGTCGACGATGCCAAGATGCGGAAGGCCATCACGGCCGCCGCGCTGGGCAACGCAATGGAATGGTTCGACTTCGGCGTCTACGGCTTCGTGGCCTACGCACTGGGCAAGATCTTCTTCCCCGGCGCCGACCCCAGCGTGCAGATGATCGCGGCCCTCGCGACCTTTTCCGTGCCCTTCCTGATTCGCCCTATCGGCGGCGTGTTCTTCGGCGCCATCGGCGACAAGTACGGGCGACAGAAAGTTCTCGCCGCGACCATCGTCATCATGTCCCTCAGCACCTTTGCCATCGGGCTGATTCCCTCGTATGAATCCATTGGCATCTGGGCGCCGATTCTGCTGCTGCTGGCGAAGATGGCCCAGGGCTTCTCGGTCGGCGGCGAGTACACCGGCGCCTCGATCTTCGTCGCCGAATACGCGCCGGACCGTAAACGCGGCTTCCTCGGCAGCTGGCTGGACTTCGGCTCTATCGCCGGTTTCGTCCTCGGGGCCGGGGTCGTTGTGCTGATTTCCTCTGTGGTGGGTGAAGAGAAGTTCCTCGAATGGGGCTGGCGCCTGCCGTTCTTCCTCGCCCTGCCCCTGGGCATGGTCGGTCTCTATCTGCGTAATGCTCTGGAAGAAACCCCGGCGTTCCAGCAGCACGTTGAAAAACTTGAGCAAGGCGACCGCGAAGGCCTGGCCCACGGCCCGAAAGTCTCTTTCAAGGAAGTCGCCACCAAGCACTGGCGCAGCCTGCTGACCTGCATCGGCGTGGTCGCGGCGACCAACGTCACGTACTACATGCTGCTCACGTACATGCCCAGCTACCTGTCGCATAACCTGCATTACAGCGAAGACCGTGGCGTGCTGATCATCGTGGCGATCATGGTCGGCATGCTGTTCGTGCAGCCGCTGATCGGCTTCCTCAGCGACAAGATCGGCCGTCGTCCCTTCATCATCGCTGGCAGCATTGCCTTGCTGGTGCTGTCGATTCCGGCGTTCAAGCTGATCAACAGCGGCCAGTTGGGCCTGATCTTCGCCGGTCTGCTGCTGATCGCGGTGATCCTCAACTTCTTCATCGGTGTGATGGCCTCGACGCTCCCGGCGATGTTCCCCACCCACATCCGCTACAGCGCGCTGGCCAGTGCCTTTAACGTCTCGGTGCTGATTGCAGGTCTGACCCCGACCGTGGTCGCCTGGCTGGTTGAAACCACCCAGGACCTGTACATGCCGGCGTACTACCTGATGGTGGTGGCGGTGGTGGGCCTGATCACCGGCCTGACCATGAAAGAAACGGCGAACAAGCCTTTGCGTGGCGCAGCGCCGGCAGCCTCTGACCTAAACGAGGCCCGTGAGCTGCTGCAGGAGCATCACGACAACATCGAGCAGAAGATCGAAGACATCGACACGCAGATTGCCGAACTGCAAGCCAAACGCGAGAGCCTGGTTCAGCAGCACCCGCGTATAGATTGATTCTGGTGGGACCGGCTTCAGCCGGGAAGAGGTCGGTTTGTAAACCATCAGTGTTGTGGTGTAGCACCCGACGCCTTCCCGGCTAAAGCCAGTCCCACGGCCCCTGCCGTTCGTGGCCATTTCGGCAAACTTGTCGGAACCGCTGCGTTCCTCTCCCGGTCAGGTCTTGCATGAGCATTCACCCGCTTCTGTGCAGGCACACAGGGGGATAAAGAACTGAAAGGCAGCCTTCCCATGACCGATATCATTGATCACTTGCCCCCGGTGCTGCGACCGCAAAGCGCGCGCATCCTGGCGGATATCCATGCGTCCGGCTCGACCATCGACGCCGTCAAGAACGGCGCTCAGGCCAACGGCTTCGTGCTCGGTCTGCAGTGCTGCGGCGGCATTGACGCGCAGCAGGCCGAGGCGCTTTCCGAGTTCTACGACAAGGTCGTGGAATGCCGGTTGAAGCGGCTGACGCTCGGGTTGTCCTGAGCCGACGTTGTGCAGCTTGCCTGAGCGCCGGGCACCTCCCTTTTTATTTTTAGCCATTGTCAGCGGATGACATGTTTACCAACGGAGCCACACCATGCGATCCAATACCTCCTTCCTTTTCGACCTCGACGGCACCTTGACTGACAGCGTTTATCAGAACGTCACGGCGTGGAAGGAAGCCCTCGATTCGGAGAACATCCCACTGGCTATGTGGCGGATCCACCGCAAGATCGGCATGAGCGGCGGTTTGATGTTGAAGATGCTGTCCCGGGAGACCGGGATGGAGATCAGTGAAGCGCAGGCCGACCGGTTGAGCAAGAAGCACGCTGAGGCGTACGAGAGAACCCAGGATCAGATCATTGCGCTGCCCGGCGCTGTTGATTTGCTGAAGACGCTGGATGATGAGGGGTTCTCGTGGTGTATCGCGACCAGTGGGGAGATGTCGACGGCGAAGATCAATTTGAAGGCGTTGGGTCTGGACCCGAAGAAGATCAATCTGATCACGCGCGATGATGTGAAGAACGGCAAGCCGGACCCGGATTTGTTCGTGACGGCGGCGAAGAAGATTGACGCGAAAATTGAGGATTGTCTGGTGGTCGGTGATGCGATCTGGGACATGCTCGCGGCGCGGCGGTGTAAGGCGACGGGGATCGGGCTGCTTTCGGGTGGGTACGATACGAGCGAGCTGGAGCGGGCCGGGGCGTTGCGGGTGTATGAGGATCCGCTGGCGCTGTTGAATCATCTGGATGAGATCGCTACGCGAGAATAGCGAAATCAAGAGCGTCTGCCTAACGGCAGACATTTCGCCTTCGGCGAGTTACTTGGAAAAGCACCCCAAGTAACCAAGGGTACTTGCTCCTGGTTGGGTTCCTCCTTCGTCGGAATACCTTCACTCCGGTCCCGCTCCGTGGGCTCGCGCCGAACGGGCATCCATGCCCTGACGGCGCTCTCGCCGCATCCATGCGGCTCGGCCCACTGCGCGAGACCTGCGTTCAGCCTGCACCCAAGTCGCGATTGGCGGTAACTGAGCCTTTTGCGTATGAAGATCAAAGGCAGATCACAAGCAAATCAAAAGCGGATCAAAAGCTTCCCGGCTAAAGCCGGTCCCACTGACTGCACCCGCTGCTTTTCGTAGGACTGGCTTTAGCCGGGAAGAGGCCGGCCGGATTACCGCCAATTTTGCTGAATGCACGCGCTGCTGGTAGTGGGACCGGCTTCAGCCGGGAAGAGGCCGGCGGGATCACTGCCAATTTTGCTGAATGCACGCGCTGCTTTTAGTGGGACCGGCTTTAGCCGGGAAGAGGCCAGTGCATGCAGCGTCAATTTCGCTCGATGAAGTCAGTCCCGCCGATTTGATCGTTCCCACGCTCCGCGTGGGAACGCATCTTCCGACGCTCTGCGTCGCATCAGTCAGCTGCGGGGCGCTGCCTTCACTTGCCGGCCTGATAAACCGGGTAGTCGATGTAGCCCTCTTCAGTCCCGCCATACAGGGTGGCCGGGTTGACGGGGTTGAGGGGCCAGCCGTTGGCGATGCGGGCCGGCAGGTCGGGGTTGGCGATGAAGGGGCGGCCGAAGGCGATGAGGTCGGCGAGGCCAGCGTCGATCAGGCGGTTGCCACGTTCGGCGGTGTAGCGGCCGGCGTAGATAATGCGTCCGCTGAAGGCTTCGCGGATGGCTTTGCGGAAGGTGTCCGGCAGCTCGGGGGCGTTGTCCCAGTCGGCTTCGGCGATGGAGACGTAAGCGACGCCTGCGTTTTCCAGGACCTTGATGGCTTCGACGTAGGTGTGGTGCGGGTCGCTTTCCACCAGGCCGATGTAGACGCGTTCTTCATCGGTGCTGGCGAACAGTGGCGAAAAGCGCACACCCAGACGGTCCCCGCCTACCGCTTCGGCGACGGCAGTGACGATCTCGCGCAGGAAGCGCAGGCGGTTTTCCAGCGAGCCGCCGTATTCGTCGTCCCGGTGGTTGGCGTGTTCGGAGATGAACTGGTTGACCAGGTAACCATTCGCCGCGTGAATTTCCACGCCGTCAAACCCCGCTTCGATGGCGTTTTTCGCCGCCTGGGCGTACAGCTTCACCAGCTCGCGGATTTCTTCGACGGTCAGGGCGCGAGGCGTCGGCGGTACCACGAGTTGCCCTGCGCCCGGCGCGGTTTCGATGAACGCCTTGGCGTTGGCCGCCGGGATCGCCGAGGGGGCAACCGGCGCTTCGCCGTTGGGCTGCAACGCGTGATGGGACACACGACCCACATGCCAGAGCTGAGCGAAGATCACGCCCTCTTCCGCGTGCACCGCGTCAGTCACTTTGCGCCAGCCTTCAACCTGCTCGGCGCTGTAGATGCCCGGGGTCCATGCATAGCCCTGGCCGCGCGGCTCGATCTGGGTGCCTTCGGTGATCATGAAACCGGCAGACGCACGCTGCTGGTAGTAGGTGGCCATGAGATCCGAAGCGATATCACCCGGCTGCAGGCTTCTCTGGCGGGTCAATGGCGGGAAGGCAATGCGGTTTTTCAGCACATGCCGACCAAGGTTGACGTGGGTGAGCAAGGGCTGCGTAGCCATAGGGTGACACTCCGTTAAGTCGTTGAAAGTTCTGACCAGACCGACCAGCGTAGACCAGTCGTCTAGTGGATGGCCGGGAGTCTAAAGGGCACCCGCACGCCCGGCAATGTCAGATCCGCAATGATTCCGGACATCGACCGTAGACAGCGCCAATTGCAGAATCTTGCGCTTTTAGCCCTACTGCCCTGGCAACCCGTTGCACCCTGTCATCGCGACCTTATGATCGTGCGCATCGAACGTTGGAAACCCGACACCGCAACATCGCGGTTCATCGTCACCAACCCGCACTTGAACGGACCTCCCCATGAACATCATCCGCAGCAAAGACTTTACCGGTGAGCGCCCGTGGGCCGCGTTGGACATCGCTAACATGAACGGCACCACCACGCGCCTGCACTGGACCGACCAGCCCTACAAATGGCACGTCAACGACGGTCAGGAGGTATTTGTGGTGCTGGACGGGCAAGTGGAGATGCGCTTCAAGCAAGACGGCGTCGAGCAAAGAACCGTGCTGCAAACGGGGGATATTTTCTACGCCTCCATCGGCACGGCCCACGTTGCCCACCCGCTGGGTGAAGCGCGCGTTCTGGTGATCGAGAGCGAGGGCAGCGTCTGAGACGAGCCGCCTGACCAGCGCAAAATCGCGGGTGCTCGTACCGGCCCCTTCCCGGCTGAAGCCGGTCCCACTCACGGCATGCGTTCATTCAGTGGGACTGGCTTTAGTCGGGAAAGCGTCAGAGGCCACACCGCAAAATCGAGGGTGCTCGCACCGGCCCCTTCCCGGCTGAAGCCGGTCTCACCATTTCCCTATGGTGCTGCCAGAAGGCGCCAGTGGAACGCGCGCCCCGGGTTCCGTTCAGCTTGTGTGGGGACTCTGACAGACATCCGGGTGCCTGTTCCTGCCAAACCGCCCTCGCCTGCGTTTCAAGCCGGACACGCTGCGTATACTCAAGCGCGACGAAGCACAAGACGTCGGACCGCCGGGGGCTACGATGCTGGACGAACATCAATCTCCTCTTTACACGCGCTTCCCGCAGCCAGCGGAGCAGCACTGGCCGGATGCGATCCGGCACCCTTCCCTGCCCCCTCTGACGCACCCGACAGCACACCGCACGGCGGGCTGCGATCAGGTTGCCGCCGCGCAAAGCGACTATGCTCACACTCTCCACGTCCGAAAGATGGCCGAGTTCAGCGCCTCCATCGCCCATGAAATCTGTCAGCCCCTTTTGGGGATCGCCGCCAACGCCGCCGCCAGCCTGCGTTGGCTGCAACGCGACGTGCCGGACGTCGACGAAGCCATCGCCGGCTTGAAGGACATCCGCGCCGGCTGCGAACGCGCCGCCAACATCGTCAAAGCCCTCGGCGCGCTGGCCCGTCAGGCGCCCTTGCAGCCGCGCATCCTGAAAATTGACGATGTCATTCGCGACGCCGTCGGCCTAACCCAGCCGCTGTTGACTGCCCAGCGGGTACGGCTCGAAACCGGGCTATACGTCGACCAGTCGATCGTCGCCGATGCCGTGCAGTTGCAGCAATTACTGGTCAACCTCATCACCAATGCCGTGGAAGCCATGGCCGGCTGCGGCCGTGACGCCGCCGTGTTGCGCATCCATTCATTTACCCTCGGCGACGGTGTCGAAGTCTGCGTTGAGGACAACGGCCCTGGCATCCCCCCTGACCGTCGCGAGCAGATCTTTGGCGCGTTCTACACCACCAAGACCAGTGGCCTCGGCGTCGGACTGGCGATCTGCCGCTCGGTGGTCGACGCGCACCACGGGCGCATCTGGGCACAAGCCTCGGCCAGCGGTGGCGCACGCATTCGCTTTCAGCTGCCGACCTGCTGTTACTGAAAGGTTGTTATCAAGCCAGCCGCTCCCGATTCCTATGATCAAGCCCGGTTCAATCAACCGCGACAAACCCGCCAAACTCATCCAATTGGCTTCCAAACGCCAATCATTCACATTCATTCGCGCAATCCCCTAGAATGCCGCCTGGATTCAGGCTCGTCGCCCTGCGCTGGCAGTGGCGGTAATAGAAAGGCAATCAAGGCATGCGCGACATCTCAGGGCAGAAAACAGTGGCGGTGGTGCTGTTCAACGACGTGCTCATGCTCGACGTGACCGGCCCCATGGACGTCTTTTCGATTTCCAATCGACTGCTGGCGCCGGAAAAACAGTATCGACTGATCACGGTGGCTGAACCCCCGCTGCTCATCCGCAGCTCCTGCGGGCTCAAGGTCCAGGCGGATGTGGCGCTGGACGATCTGCCGCCCGACATTGACCTGCTACTGGTCCCCGGCGGACCAGGTGCGTACGGTGTCAGCCATCCTCAGCTCACCGCCTGGCTACCGGCCGCCGCCCAGGCCGCCCGGCGTTTCGGAGCGATCTGCACCGGCGCGTTTCTGCTGGGTGACGCTGGTCTGCTCGACGGCTACCGCTGCACCACCCACTGGAACTACGTCGAGCGCCTGGCTCGGCGTTTCCCTGCCTCCCGCGTCGAAACCGAGCAGATCTACGTCGTCGACCGCAACCTGATCACGTCGGGTGGTATCACGGCGGGCATCGACATGGCGCTGGCCATAGTCGCGGAAGACCACGGCAAAGAGATCGCCCTGGAGGTGGCCAAAGTGCTGCTGGTGGTCATGAAGCGTCAGGGCGGCCAAACACCCTACGGCCCGCTGCTGGCGGCGGTGCCCCGGGATGACAGCGCGATCGCCCGGGTGCAGGCCTACGTCGTCGACCACATTGATGAGGCCTACACCGTGCAGCGCATGGCCGACCTGGCAGCGATGAGCCCGCGCAATTTTGCCCGGGCGTTCCAGCGCGAAGTCAGCCTGACGCCCATGCAATTTCTGCTCAACGCGCGCATCGACCACTCGCGCAAACTGCTCGAAGGCAGCGACCTGCCCCTCAAGGTCGTGGCCAGTCGCTGCGGCTTTGGCAGCACGCGGCACATGCGCAAGGCGTTCAGCGAGCGCATTGGCGTGACGCCCGGCCAATACCGTCAGCAGTTCGGCGGCGACTGAACGAGTGCGCGCGTCAGTCATCTGATCTTCAAGGCGGCCGTTGCGCCGCGCGCTCGCAGACACGCACACTGCACTGCGTACCTGACACACACCGTTAATAGCTGGAAGGACTTGCCCATGACCACCCACACCGAAACCGCGCTGCTCGCCGGAGGCTGCTTCTGGGGCATGCAGGACTTGCTGCGCCGCTACCCCGGCGTCGTGTCGACCCGCGTCGGCTACTCCGGTGGCGACGTTGACAACGCCACCTATCGCAACCACGGCACCCACGCCGAAGCCATCGAAATCGTCTTCGACCCCGAGCAGATTTCATACCGCAAAATCCTTGAATTCTTCTTCCAGATCCACGATCCGTCGACCCCGAACCGTCAGGGCAACGACGTGGGCGTGAGCTATCGCTCGGCGATTTTCTACCTCAGCGACGAGCAGAAAGCCGTCGCCCTGGACACGGTGGCCGATGTGGATGCGTCGGGCCTTTGGCCGGGCAAAGTCGTCACTGAAATCGCCCCGGCCGGCCCATTCTGGGAAGCTGAGCCCGAGCATCAGGATTACCTGGAACGCATCCCCAACGGCTACACCTGCCACTTCGTTCGACCGAACTGGACATTGCCTGTGCGCGACAAGGCCACCACGGCCTGATTGCGCGCCACAAGACCGGGACCGCCGTGCCAGAGCGGTCCCCGTCCTGGTTACCGGTTTTGCCACGCGACGCCGGAGTGCATAACCTCATAACCAAACGATATTTAGCCAATTCTTTTTAGAACCCTATGATTTGTGGCTTGCGCTTTCCCGCGCCTCACTCAAGCCACGAGCCCGCCATGCCCACTCCACGCACAACCGCTGGCACTTTCGTCCGACACGCTTGGCTGATCAGCCTGGTCGTTGCGATGGCGAGCAGTTTCGCGGTGTCGGCAAATGCGCGAGAAACGGTGCGCATCGGCTATCAGAAATCTTCCACCCTGATCACCCTGCTCAAGACCCAGGGCACCCTCGAGCAGGCGCTGGGCAAAGACAACATCGACATCACCTGGCATGAATTCCCCAGCGGTCTGCCCCTGCTTGAAGCACTCAATGTCGGCAACGTCGACATCAGTGCGGACGTCGCCGACACCGTGCCAATCTTCGCCCAGGCCGCGAAGGCCAGGCTCACCTATTTCGCTGAAGAGTCGCCTTCGCCCGCCGCCCAGGCCATCGTTGTGCGCAATGACTCGCCGATCCGCCAATTGTCGGATTTGAAAGGCAAGAAGATCGCCGTGACCAGGGCGGCCGGTACCCATTACCTGTTGATCGCCGCGCTGAGCAAGGCCGGGCTGTCGTTCTCCGATATCCAGCCGGCGTACCTGTCCCCGGCAGACGGCCGGGCGGCATTCGAGAATGACAAGGTCGACGCCTGGGTCACTTGGGAGCCCTTCCTCACCAGCGTGCAGCGGCAATTGCCGACGCGCACCCTGACTGACGGTGCCGGCCCGGCGAGTTACAAACGCTACTACTTGACCAGCACGGCCTACGCCAAGGCTCATCCCGAGGTGTTGAAGCGGGTTTATGAACAGTTGCACCTGGCGGGCGCCTGGGTCAAAAGCCACCCCCGTGAGGCGGCGCAAGTGCTCGGCCCGTTGTGGGGCAATCTGGACGTGGACACCGTCGAGGCCGCCAACGCCCATCGCAGTTATCAGGTCGAGCCGGTGAAGGCAGACCAACTGGGCGAGCAACAGAAGATCGCCGATGCCTTTTTCAATGCCGGGCTATTGCCCACTGCTGTGGATGCCAAGGACGTGGACATCTGGACGCCATGAACGGAGCACCTGGCGTAACCAACCGCTGCACCTGACCTTCATTCCCACTCTTGAGCGCACTTGATGAAAGGCTTAAAACCGCTGTCGCTGTCTGCCGCACTCGGCTCCGCCCTGCTGCTGAATGCCGTGTTTTCGTTCTCTGCCGTTGCCGGCCTGCTGGAAAAGGGCCGCAGTCAGGGCCTGACCGCCGGCATCGCCAACGAGCAACCCTACGCGTACGTGGGCACCGACGGGAAAATCGTCGGCGCCAACGTCGAGATCCTTCGGGCCATTCTCGAACCGCTGGGCGTCACCAAGGTTGAACTGCCCATCACCGAGTTCGGCTCGCTGGTGCCGGGACTGGCAGCAGGTCGTTTCGATCTGATCGGCGCCGGCCTGTTCATCAATCCGGCGCGCTGCAAAGTGATTGGCTATTCGAACCCGGTCACCCGTTCCGGCGGCGCGTTTCTGGTCAAGGCCGGCAACCCGCTGAAGCTGCACAGCCTCAAGGACGTCGCGGCCAACGGCAAGGCGCGCCTGGCGACCCAGCCTGGCAGCAATCAGGTGCAGGAAGCCAAGGACAGCGGCATCAGCAATGGCAACGTCGTGCTCTTCGACAAGGACACCGAAGCCCTCGCCGCGCTGCAGGCCGATCGTGTCGACGTGGTGTACTTCCCGGATGCCGAAATCATCGGCCTGCTGAAAAAAGCCGAAGGCACGCCGGTTGAACGGGCACTGCCATTCGAGCAGATCCCGGATGCCGACGGTAAGCCGACCTGGAATTACCACGCCTACGGCCTGCCGAAAAACGATCCGGCGTTTATCCAGGGGTTCAACGAGCAACTGGCGAAACTGCGCGCTTCCGGCGACCTGCTGAAGATCCTGCAGAAATACGGCTACACCGAAAACGAACTGCCACCCGCAGACGTGACCGCCGAGCAGCGTTGCAACCGCTGAGACTGATCCTAATGACGCCGGCGCTGTCGCCGGCACCATTGCAGGACCGGCTTTAGCCGGGAAGACGTCGGTGGGGGCACCGCAAAATGGTGGGCGCCAGCACGGGCCTCTTCCCGGCTAAAGCCAGTCCTACTGTGGGATCGCGTGCTTTCAGTGGGACCGGCTTCAGCCGGGAAGGCGTCGGTGAGCACACCGCAAAATTGATGGCGCCTGCACGGGCCTCTTCCCGGCTGAAGCCGGTCCTTCAGACCGCGCGCATTCCGCAGGACCGCAAGCACCTGACGCTGCCAATTTTCGCCCCCTCAATATCAAGGCCCCAACCCATACGAGTACGGCCCATGCTTTTTGATGCTTCCACCCTGGACACCGCGCGCTTCATCGCCCGCCAACTGGCCAACGGCGCACTGGTCACCCTCGAAATCACCTTCTTCGCTCAAATCGTCGTGGTGGTGATGTCGTTCGTCATCGCGCTGATGCGCCTGTCGCCGTGGCGCGCGCTGCGCTGGATCGCGGCGGTCTACGTCGAAATCCTGCGCGGCATCTCCGCGTTGGTGCTGCTGTTCTACCTGTTCTTTATCCTGCCGTTGTTTGGTATCACGCTCGCACCGATGATCACCGGCATTCTCGGACTGGGCCTGACCTTCTCCGCCTACGGTTCGGAAATCGTCCGCTCGGCCCTGAGCAATGTCGCCCGAGGCCAACGCGACGCGATCAAGGCCCTGGACTTCGACGCGATAACCGCGTTTCGCCGAATCATCCTGCCCCAGGCGTTGCCGTTCATGCTCCCGCCGATGGGCAACCAATTGGTCGAATTGCTGAAGACCACCTCATTGGTGTCATTGATCACCCTCAGCGACCTGACCTTTTCCGGTGGCCAATTGATCACCACCCTGGGCCAGCAGACGCTGATCTGGAGCATCGTGCTGGTGTGCTACTTCGTCATGGCCTGGCCGCTCAGCTGGCTGGTCAAACGCTATGAGCGGCGGGTCACTCACTGGCGTCGCGGGGTGGCGCGATGAATTTCGATTACGCCTTCGCCTGGTCCATCGTCCCCGATCTGCTTGAGGGGCTGCTGGTGACGCTGCAAGTAGTGATCCTCGGCTTCCTGCTGGCGGTGTTGCTCGGTCTGCTGCTGGCCATTGCTCAGCGATCTCAAAACCCGTTGGTGCAAAGACTGAGCGCCGGCTACCTGAGCTTCTTTCGACACACCCCGCTGATGGTTCAGCTGTACGTGCTGTTCTTCGCCCTGCCCCTGGCCGGCCTGACCCTGCCGGCGATTTCCACCGGGGTCATCGGCCTCGGGCTGTATTACGCCGCCTACATTGCCGAAGCCTTTCGCGGCGCTATCGAGGGCGTGCCGGCCGGTCAATGGGAAGCGGCCAGGGCACTGGATTTCGACAGCGCCACCACGTGGCGGCGCATCGTCCTGCCCCAGGCCCTCAAGCCGATGCTGCCGGTGCTTGGCAATTACCTCATCGGGATGTTCAAGGAAACCCCGCTGCTGGCGGTGATCACCATTCCAGAGCTGTTTCAGGCGGCGAAACAGATCGCCGGCATGACCTACCGCTACAACGAGCCCTACACGGTGATGGCACTGATGTTCCTGGCGATCAGTGTGCCGACCTCCCTGCTGTTCAAATATTTCGAGAGGCGCAGCCATGTCTGATCTCGCACACGCTCTGCCCGGCGCTTCGCCGCAGATCATCCTCAACCAAGTGGTAAAAAACTTCGGCGCGACCCGGGTCATTGATCATCTTGACCTGAGCATTCCCGCCGGCCAGAAAGTTGCCCTCATCGGCCCCAGCGGTTCGGGCAAATCCACGGTGTTGCGCCTGATCAAGGGCCTTGAGGCCTATCAGCACGGCAGCATCGAGGTGGCCGGCGCGCCGGTGCCCGCCAAGTCCGGCGGCTGGCACTGGCCGGGCGCGAAAAAGCCACCGTTGGTGCACCGCGTCGGCATGGTGTTTCAGCAGTTCAATCTGTTCCCGCACCTGACCGTGCAGGAGAACGTCACCGAGGCCCCCCTTCAAGTGCTTAAGCTGACCCGCGAAGAGGCTTTGGAGCGCGCCCATCAATACCTCGGGCTGGTCGGGTTGAGTCACAAGGCCGATGCCTATCCCGCGCAGCTTTCCGGCGGTCAGCAACAGCGCGTGGCGATCGCCCGGGCGCTGGCCATGCGGCCCCAGGTGATGCTGTTCGACGAAGTCACCTCGGCGCTTGATCCGGAGCTGGTCGGTGAAGTGCTGGCGGTGATTCGCGCCATCGCCCACGAGCAGCAGATGACCATGCTGCTGGTGACCCACGAAATGAAGTTTGCCCAGGACATTGCCGATCGCGTGCTGTTCATGGAGGCCGGCCGCATCGTCGCCGACGGCTCGCCGAACGAAGTGCTGGTCGATCCGGACAACGAGCGCACGCGACGCTTTCTCAATCTGGTGGAGCAACGCTGACCGGGTCAGGATCGGGTACGCGCGCGGTCGAAAAAAACCCGAACTCGCCGACCTCCGACACATCCAAGCTACATACCCACAGCGAGGATGAATCCATGAGCCAAGACACCCCGGTTGACCCACGTAACGTCACCCAGCCTGACGCGCCGACCCTCGACAGCGCTGGCAAACCTGTCAACGTGGTACAGCGAGACCTCAACGATACGGACGACGACACCCGCGCGGTGGACGAAGTCATCACCCCGACCTCCATTCGCGAGAAGGAACAGGACGTCGAAGAGCTGAACAAGAAGTCAGCCGAAATCGAGCGCAAGGTTGCTGACGGCCGCTGATCCTGGCCCGGGCGGCCCCAGCGCCGCCCTGCTTCCTGACATTCAATCCCCTCCCGGCATCCCCCGCCGCGCCACAAAACCGACAACCTCTGTACCGGCCACTTCCCGGCTGAAGCCGGTCCCACAAAAAGCATCCCACGCATTCAGCGAGACGTGCTGCGCCTCTACGTGGGCAGCAGCTGTGAACTCGATTGTGGGACCGGCGTTAGCCGGGAATGCGTCAGCTGCCGCTCTGCAAAATTGATGGCGTTCACACGATCGCCTTCCCGGCCAAAGCCAGTCCTACGCGCCCAGCAGTTCGCGCACAGCGTGCAGTACGGCGCTGATCTCGAATGGCTTGTCGAACACCTTGCTGAACAGATCGGGGCGGGCAATCCCCAGATGAGACTGCGCACCGCTCATGAGCACAATAGGGATATGCCCAAGGCTCTGATTCACACGCACTGCTTCTGCGAGCTCGATGCCGTTCATCCCCGGCATCATGTAATCGGTGATGATCAGCTGCGGACGTTCGCGTTCGAGAATGCCCAGGGCCTTCTGCCCGCTGCCGGCAGTGACGGTCAAGTAGCCTTCATCTTCCAGCGCGAAGCTCAGTATGTCAACGATGAGGTATTCATCATCGACAATCAGAATTGTGGTCATGCAACCCTCCGCGCGAACGAGCCATCATCGGCTCGGTGATGACTGCTGCGCCGTGGCATTGCCTGAATCGTCAAGGGCATGGAAAGCAGCCTTTCTCACAGTCAAACCCTGCTCGCCGATCAAGACGTCCAGCAGGGCCGGGTCGTAGGGGTTATCGCGGATTTTCAGAATCGACAGCTGCCGGGTCAGCCCCGCGGTTGATTGCGCGAAGCGGATCAGCATGAGGTTGTCGACAATGCCCGACATGTCCGGGACCGGCGCGTCAATCTTGCCGCCGATCAGGCCACGAATTTCCCAGCTCGAGACCACCGTGACGCCACGGGCGCGAAGCTCGCTCATCAGGGCGCTGAAGAGGTCGAGAATCCGCGATTGATCGGCCGACGCCCGGGCCATGCCACCGAGGCTGTCGAGAAACACCCGCTTGACGCCGTGCTGCTCGACGATCCGCAGCAGATCGAGAGCCAGTTTGTCGATCAACTCGGCGGTCGGTGATCTCCATGCAACGTGCAGCGCACCGTCTCGTTCCAGCGCTTCGAAGTCCAGCCCAAGCGCCGCCGCCTTCGCCCTCAGCCGCTGCGGCGATTCGTAGAAGCCGAACAACAGCCCGGGTTCCTCGGGCGTAGAGCGCGCGAGGAAGTTGAGGCCGAACGTGGTCTTGCCCGTGCCCGACGGGCCGAGGAGCAAGGTCACGGATGATTCCACCAGTCCGCCGCCGATCAACGGATCCAGCGTGTCGATCCCGCTGGGGACAACGCTGAATTCCGCGCTGTCACGGAGCGCCGAGTGGGTGATGGTGCTTTCAAGGCGCGGGTAGACGACCAGGCCGTTTTCGGTGATCTCGCATTCATGAGCGCCGGGAATGGCGCCGCTGCCACGGGTCTTGCGGGCCTTGATGCGGCGCACGGAGCGGTTGCCGACCAGTTCTTCACCCATTTCCAGCACGCCGTCCACCATCGTGTGTTCGGGGCTGCCGTCGTCCAGCTGGGAGCTGGTCAGGAAGAACACGGTGCAACCAGCGAAGGCGGCGTGGCCCTGCAGCTCGGAGATGAAGCGTTTGGTGTTGATCGTGGATTCGGCTTTGGAGCGGGCATTGAGCAGCCCGTCGAGGATCATCACCGTGGACTTCTGGCGGACGATCTCGCGGCGCAGCAGCTTGACGACCTCATCGAGGCCGTCGTTTTCCATGGTGTCGAACGCACTGACGAACTGGATCTGATCGCCAACCCGGTCCTTGTCGAAGAAGCTCATGGTGGAGAGGAACTGAAACAGCCGCTCGTGGGGCTCGGCAAGCAGGGTTGCAAACAGCACGCGGCCGCCATTGCGGATGTGATTGAAACCGATCTGGTTGGCCAGGATGGTTTTGCCGGAGCCCGGTCGCCCCTGAATGATGTACGAGGATCCGGCAACGAAACCGCCCATTAGCAGCTCATCAAGCCCTTCAATTCCGCTCTGAAGGCGTTTTAGCTGATTCAAATTTGCTTCCTCCGCCACGGTGTTGGCGTCGTGAATATTGCGAGTTAAGTGCGCGACTAATCACACATTCTTCCGTTTTTAAGGGAGCTTTCCAAGGGCAATCATCAAATTCCGCGACAGTTGCACCGACATTCGCCGACAGACGTGATACCGAGTCCACCCGAACGGGTGATTACCGATCAGCCAAATTGGCTTCAGGTTCCGGGGCACAGCCGTCGGTTTCGGCCTGAGACTCCTCAGTGCGACGTTCTGGGTCATCAGGCTTGATGGGCCCGGAGAGCGGGTATTCGGGGGTGTCGTCGCGGTCTGCAGGCTGATTGTCGGCACTCCCGCAAACGAGTGATGGGCGGATCGGGCACATGGTCGCAGGTCCGTAGGGGTAGGCACGGCGTTGGAGCGTGGTGCCGCGCATTCGTGCGGTTCGTCGGACCAGTGGAGTGAGCAGCGTCGTGCGCGGCGTGCAGAACTCGCGGTGACCTCGACTGTAGGACCGGCTCTAGCCGGGAACGCGCCGGGCAACACAACGAAAATGGAAAGCGCTCATACCGGCTTTTCCCCGGTTGCATCCAGCTTCAACAACACCGTAAAACAGCATCCGCCGTCATCACGGCTGGTCAGCGTGACTGTCCAGCGCTGGTTGGCACAGATACGCTGGACCAGTGACAACCCCAGGCCCAGCCCCTCCCCGCGCTGTTCGTCGCCGCGCACGAAGGGCTGAAACATGGCCTGCTGCTTCTCCAGCGGAATGCCGATGCCGCTGTCCTCGACGCTGAAACCATCGCTGCGCAGGGTCAGCTGAATCAAGCCTTGATCGGTGTAATGCCAGGCGTTGCGCAGCAGATTGCCCATGACCGAACGCAGCAAGGGTGCGTTGTGCGTTTCGCCGTCGACTTGCAGCTGTTGGTAAATGAATCGCAGGCCTTTGGCCTCAATGGGAGGACGCCAGGCCTCGACCAATTCATCGGCAATCTGCTGCATCGATGAGCGCTGACCCTGGGGAACATTCTTGCCCTCGGTACGGGCCAGCAGCAGAAAGGTTTCGACCAACTGGTTCATACCCGCCGTTGCCTTGCCGATTCGCTTCACCTGCGTGCGGGAACGCTCGTCCAGCGCCGGGTATTCCATCAGCAATTCGCAGGACGTCGCCAGCACCATGAGCGGCGTGCGCAGTTCATGGCTGACGTCGCTGGTAAACAGCTTCTCGCGGCTCAGCGCGGCCCGCAGCCGGCCCAGGGTTTCGTCGAAGGACCTGGCCAGGGCACCGACTTCGTCGTTGGCGTAGTCGCTGGCGAGTACCGGCGCCAGCTCCAGCAACTGATCGCGATGACGTACCTGGCCGGCCAGGCGCGACACCGGCGTGATCACCCGGGACGCAAGCAGCCGACCCAGCAGCACCGCCAACAGCACGCTGAGGAAGAAGCCGACCAGCACGACACCGAACAGAATCCGTTCACGTTTCTGGAATCTGCGCTGGTCTCGCAACAACACGTAATGGCGTCCGTTCACCTCCGAGACCATGGCGTAATAGGCTTTCTTGCCGCGAAAGAACTCCTGAAATCCCAGGGGAAGGCCCTTGAGGTCATCGCTCATGGCAAGGTCGCCAACGCCCTCTTCGGCGTAGAACAATTCGTCTTTTTCCGGCCGGTGGCGCCAGTCGTTGACGCTGTCCACGGCCAGCAGACGGTGCATATTGCCCTTCAGGCTCATGATCGACAGGCGCTTTTCGACCACGTGCACGGTGGCGATGATGCCGGCGGCGAATACCCCGGCGACCAGCGCGCTCATCAACGCAAATACGATGACAATGCGTTGTTTAAGGCTGTGTTTGATGTCCATGAAGGTCCGTGCATGGCGGTACTCGACTCCGGGGCGTGGCCCCACCGGCGGCGATTATCCGGTGCGGGATGTCATGGTTTTGTCAAATGCCACCCTCTTTCGGGCTGAGGCCGGGCCCACTGGAAATCAGAGGCCGCATGAGCAACATCCCGACCGCGCAGCCTCCCATCAGCAGGCAGGTGACGATGAAGACCACCGGCATGCCGAAATGCCCGCCCAGGTACCCCCCGGTCAGCGGGCCCAGCACCTGACCGATGTACTGGCAGGACGTGGAATAGCCGAGCATGCGTCCGGCCACGGCGTCGGGCACCGAATGGCGGATGATTGCCGCAATGCACGGCAACAGACCGCCCAGAGCAATGCCCATGAGAAAACGCAGCAGCACCAGCTGCCAGGCATGGGTGACGAAGGCCTGGGGGATGAGCAAGACAGCCGCCGCAGTCAGACAGCCAATGACCACTTTCCAGTGGCCGATACGGTCGGCCAGCTTGCCAATGCGCGAGGCCGACAACACGCTGGCCAGCGCGGTCGCCGACATCACCAGCCCGGCCATCAGCGTGACGTTTTCGCTGTGCAACTGGGTCAGGTACACGGTGATGATCGGCTCGATGGACATGATCGAGAACATCACCAGACAGGCCACCACGAGCATGGTCAGCACCGGCTTCTTGTCAGTGATGACGTCCCACGCCCGCACCGCCGGGGCTTTCGCCCCGCCAGTCTGACGCTTGGACCGAGGCGCCTCCTTCATCAGAAACAGCGTGGCAAGGAAGGTCAGAAAGATCACGCCCCCGGCCAGGAAGAACGTGTTGCGGATGCCGATCAGCGGCGGCAACAGGCCGCCAATCAACGGCCCGGCCAGATTACCGGCCATGATTCCCGAAGAGAGCATGCCCAGCGCCCAGCCGGTGCGCGCCTTGGGCGTCTGCGTCGCCACCAGAATGGTCGCGCCAGAGGCATAGCCGCCGAGCAGCCCCGCCAACAAACGCAGCCCGACTAACTGATAGATATTCTCTGCCAGGCCGATCAGCGACATCGCCACCGCCATGCCCAGGCTGGCGCGGATCAGCATCAACTTGCGCCCGTAGCGATCGCCCAGCCGCCCCCACAGCGGCGCGGTCAGCGCGGCAGACAGAAAGGTCGCACCAAACGCCACCCCCGACCACTGCACGATGGCGGCCGGATCGGTGACGCCCAGGTGCTCGACATACAGCGGCAGAAACGGCAGCAGCAACGTCATCGCCACGATGGTGGCGAACGCGCCGAACACGCAGACCGCCAGGTTGCGCTTCCAGTGTTCTTCGACGAGGGATGGCTGAGGGTGAGAGGGCGTGGTCATAATGGCTCTACCGTGAACGGAATACGCACACGGTAGAGGGCTGACGGCCATAAATAAAATTCATGTTTTTCATGCGGGGGATTCCAGCCAGGAATACCCCTCCCCCGCCGCCAAGGCGGTCGCAGCAGGGTCAGGACGCCATGGACGCGCGCGGCACCGTGAAACGGAATTCGCTGCCGACCCCCTCTTCACTAGAGGCCGTCAGTTCACCGCCGTGGACCCTGACGATCCCTTGGGAGATGTAGAGCCCTAGACCCGTCCCGCTCGGATTGCCTTCACGTCTGCGCCAGTAGCGCTCGAACACGTGGGGCAACTGGTCGCTGCGAATACCCTCCCCGGTGTCCACCACGGTGAATACCACATGGTCACCCTCACCTGCCGCCGTGACCTTCACACTGCCGGCCTTGGGGGTGAATTTGATCGCATTGCCCACCAGATTGGAGAGCACCTGAAACATGCGCTCCGGGTCGGCGAAAATCGTCAGGTCGGGCTCGGCGTGGAACGTCAGGTCGATAAATTTGCTCAGCGCCAGTGGCGTGAGCAATGACCAGGCGTCTTCGAACAACTGGCTGACTTCCAGCCGCTCGGCGTCGATGAAGTAGCGGCCGGCTTCGATCTTTGACGTATCGAGCAAATCCTCCAGCAGGCTGGTCATCCGCGAAGATGCGCGCTGCAGGATGTCGACGGCAGAGTTGAGTCGTTTGGTAGACGCAGTGGCGTCGGCGTTGATCACCCGCTGCATCATGCCGCACTGCATGACGATAACCGTCAGCGGGCTGCGCAGGTCGTGGGACACCACGGCTACCAGCTCATCGCGGGCACGCACCGCCTCTTTTTCACGCAGCACCTGCCGTGACAGGTCTGCCTCCAGCGCAGAGCGACGCAGGTCGGACACCGCGTAGACCTCGCCGGCGCTCCAGGCTCTGGCCTTACCCTCAACCTGCTGCTCCCACAGGGCAAAGGATTCCCGTGGCTGCAGGCGGTCATTGACGACCCGTTTGGCCTGTTGCGGGTTGCCGCTCCACTCCACGCTGCCCCGGACTTCGGCGCGAAACCACAGCACCCCATTGGCCACCGGCTTGGGCAAGCTGAACGCCAGCAGTCCGCTGGCCACGCGTTGATACGCTTGCGCGTCGGGGAACACGGCGCCGAGGCTGGACGTCTCGAACACCGATCCGGGGCGGTTCTGCAGCCATTGCTGCAACGCGCTCACTTGCTCGGTGCTCGGGCACTGGCCGACCAGGTGTACCTGACCGTCGATGATCACCGCCGCCCCGTGGGCGTCGACCAGTGTCAGCAGCGCCTGGGAGTTTTCAAGCAGCCCGTTGTAGACGTCGTCCGCGGACTCGTTCATCGCCCTGGACAGCCTGTCCAGCATGTGATGTTTGGCCAGTCGCTGGCGCTGAGTCTGCTGATCTTCCAGCAGGCTGATCTGCATCGACAGCACTTGTCCGATGGTCTGGCAGGCCGAGCGCAGCGTGTGGGGAACCTGCAACGGCTCGCGATTGCCGCAACTGATCAGGCCCCAGAGGCGCTCATCCTTGAGCAGGGAAATGCTCATCGATGAGCGCACGCCCATGTTGTGCATGTACTGACAATGGATCGGCGACACGCTGCGCAGCACCGAGTGGCTCATGTCCAGCGGCTCGCCGGTATCGGGCCGCAGGGCCGGGACCAGAGGCGCCGGCACATACGCGGCGTCGGGGATGATGCGCAGCCAGTTCAGGCGATACAGCTCGCGGGCCTGCTGCGGGATGTCGGTGGCGGGGAAGAACAGCCCCAGGTAGGCGTCCAGGTCGGCCGTCGCCGACTCGGCAATGACCTGCCCGTGACCCTCCTCTTCAAAGCGATAGATCATGACCCGGTCGTAGCCGGTCAGCGCACGGATTTCCGAGACGCTGATGGCGTACAGATCGTCCAGCGATTTGGCCGATTGCAGGCGACGCAAGGTGCGCGTGAGGCGCGGCCCCAATCCCTGCATCGATGCTTGTGTGGCGACGGGCTCAAGCTCCAGAAACAACAGGCCGTCATGGCGATGCAACAGGCCATCGAATGCCTGCCCGGCAAACTGCATCGGCAACGGATCAAGGCTGTGCAGATCCGCGTCCTGAACGGCGTCGCGCAAGGCGTCTGTCTGCGCCTCGCCCAGCCAGCGCACCAGTGGATCACCGGGCTGCACGTCACTGCCGATGTTCAACATCTGCCAGGCGTTGGCGCTGGCCTGTTGCACGGTCCAGTCGGTTTCGAGCAGGGTCAACAGAGCGCCGTGGGGCTGAATGGCGCCGGGGATGCGAATCGGTTCGTTGGCGCAGTTATCCAGCAGGTCGTCCATGGTCTGCATGTCGTTAAGCATCGTTCAGCACTCCCGCCCGCTCCAGCCAGGTTTGAAAGGATTCGAAGGTGAGGCGGGCCGATTGCACCACCTCGGTGTTGGACAGCGGATTGTCAAACTCGGCCAACTGTTTGAGGAAGGCTTTCCACAAACGCCCGGTCTCTCGGCCGTACACATCCAGAAACTCGCCACCGCTGTCGGCGTCGACGCCCAGTCTTTCCGCGATGATCCGACGCAGGACTTGCCCCCCCAGCGTCGCCCCCTCCATCACGTACATCACGCCGAGCAACTGCGCGACGCTGTCGATGGCGGGCAGTTCAGTGCACAGCGGCAAGGCCTGGATCTGCAGGTCGTCCAGGCCGAGGGCGTGCAGATCCTTGATCAGCGCCGGGATTTTCTGCCGCGCAGGGTCGACGGCCTGGGGCGCCAGAAAGCGCTCAATCGATTGTTGCAAGGGCAGATGAAAGCCGTAGTAGGCCGCGATGATCCGTTTGTAGGTGCCGAGATCAAGCTGAGGGTGGGTCAGTGGCAATCGGGCTTCGAGTGTCGTGTGCTGGACGGCGGTAGCCGTTCGCAATTGCTGAAGGACACTGGTAAAGGAGGCCGGGACGCAAGGGTCGCGCAACGCAGGGGTGATTTCAACCAAGGGCGAAAGTGTCCGATCTGAGCGGACGTGCCTGAACATGCGGCAGCCGCAGTGTTGAGGCAGATGATGCGCGCACACTAATGGAGACAGTGCCCGGCTGTAAATATGGCTGGCGGGTAAAAACCGACGTTCGGCCGGGCGGTACGCTCTCTGCGCGAACGGCGCCGCGAAACAGGATGGCAGCGCACCCTAAAACGCTGCGGCCAGGACGATGATCAGGATGAACAGCGCGGCGACGAGCCAGCCGATCCAAGACGCTCGGCGCCTCTTGATCCGCGGGATGTTGTGCGCGGCCTTCGGCTGCATGCCCGGCGGGTGGCTTTGGGTTGTGCAATGCACCGGGGAGTGAACCGCAGCGGGGAGTGTTGGATCTGGCATTGCCTGCTGCCCGACCACTTCAGCGGCTTGAGCATCGCGCTCGATACGTGACGCGAGCTGTCCGATCTGCTGGTGCAACCTTTCCAGCGCGATGACGAATTCCAGGCGTTGAGCAACCGGCGTCTGACGCAGGCGCTCAAGCTGCGCGCCCAACAGACGCAGGCCCGCCAGATTACAGAGATTGATCTCCAGTCCCCGCAGCACCGCCTGCCACTGGCCGAACAATTGGCCCACAATTGCCGCCTGCGCCGATAGCCCTCGGGGCCATGGTTTGGCATCTGCGTGCAAGAGGGTGTCCAGCACCACCACGCCTTCAAACATCCCGTCCAGCCCGGCCAGATGACTGCGCGCCAGGGCGTAGGCCGCCGCCGTTTGCAGGTCCGCGCCATTGCTCGCAAACAAGGCGCGGCAGCAGTGCTCGATGGCTCGCCAATCCACATCAGGGCAGGCCGGATGAGCAAGTCTGGCCATCTCGGTGCACAGCGTCTGGTAGTCAGGCAGAGCGCGCGGATCGCCGCCGGCCTTGATCTCCATGGCGAAACCCCTGGTCATCGAACTTCCTGTCGGCCTCAAGGCAGGGCCCGCACATCATGGCGCTTGAGGTGACGCACCACTGCCCTTCCCTCCGGGCTCAACGTCGTGCCGAACGTCGCGGTGCGGTTCCCTTCAAGGGTGGCGTCGAGGGCGTAGACCAGATGGCCGGGCTGGGTCTGCGGCATCAGCTCAATGTGCAGCGACAACAGGCGCGGCTCGTACTTGAGCAGCGTGTCGGCGATGGTCCGCATCAGTCCATGGGCGGCAGACGGCAAGCCTTCGAGCACAGCGCCCATGTCCGGCAGGCCGTAGTCGGGCAAGTGCGCGAGGGTGCCCGCGCGGCTGTTGAGCACGCGTTGCAAATTATCCAGGACCGAGAGCACGTATTGGTCGTCTTCCCCCACCCGGGACAGGTCGAGCTCGCCGCTGAAATTCTGCAGCAGGGTTTCGTACAGCGAGGGGTTGAGCTCGCCCATGGCTCAACCCTCGGCCAGGGGGCGCAGCGTCAGCCGGCTTTCGCCCAGCTCGATAACCCGAGGCCGGTCCGGGTCGAGTTCGTCACGCTTAAGCAGCAAGCGCCAGTCATTGCGCTGCAGATCGGGTTCGCGGAACAAGGCGACGACGGCGATCGCCCCGGCGTTTTCGTTCAGCGGCACATCCAGTTGCGCGCCCTCCCCGGGCTTGATCACCAGCGATCGCTGTTCCAACAGGTCAGCGCCGAGCAGGTGGTCGGCGTCACGCAGCAGATCGTCGTAGGTGGCCTTGTTCACCGACTGGCCGTCGCGCAGTTGATACACCCGCACCATTACCGGCACCGACAACCCGCGCATGTCGGTGCCTTCGGTGTTCAGGGCCAGGCGGCCGTCGAAGTCCAGGCGCAGCGTTTTGACCTGTTTGTAGAAGATTGCCTGGGTCATCGACGCGGTGGAGTCGGACACGCGTTGCGTCACCCCGCAGCCGCTGGCGAGGAGCACGAGGGCGATGACGGGCAACGCTTTAACAAAAGTAATAGTCGACATGGGCGGGTTCTCTTTCCTGAGGATTAACCTGGAGCCCCTGATAACGGCCCAGATGAATAGTGATGGTGTCGGTTCTCCCGGCAGCGCGGCCTTTCAACGCGAGTCCCGCGGTCATGCCCAGCAGCACGCCCCGTCCGCTCAGTGCTGACACCGGCAGGCAATCGATCGGCAGCGACAGACGCAACCGTGCCGTACAGCGCCAACCGAGGTACACCTGCAACAGCACCCGCAGGTCGCTGAGCAAACCGCCGCCGGGCAACCATTCCCGCGCCTCGTCGTGGTCGGCGGTGAACAGCGTC
The DNA here is from genome assembly GCF_057291635.1 of Pseudomonas sp. 1L-C-7-B-C1. Classification (NCBI taxonomy): domain Bacteria; kingdom Pseudomonadati; phylum Pseudomonadota; class Gammaproteobacteria; order Pseudomonadales; family Pseudomonadaceae; genus Pseudomonas; species Pseudomonas sp. 1L-C-7-B-C1. The sequence goes on from NZ_JBXAWH010000003.1 coordinate 338,878, forward strand.
AGCAACAGTTCGCTGTTGACGTCGCGACCGATGCTGCCCATCGGCGTGCCCTGGGACAGGCTCACCGGCCGCGTTGAGGACAGGCTGGCAGGCGCGTCCAACGCAATGCTTCGCGGCCAGTGCGGCTTGATCGACGCCTGAGTATGAGACGCGAGCAACTGCACCAGCGCCGTGATGCCCTCGGCGTTGCGGGTTGGCAGACGCATCACGCCGAGCAACGCCAGAAAACGCGACAGCGGCGTGGCGATGCGCTTCGCAGTGCCGGGGATGCCAAGCCCGATCAGCCCGAACAGGCACTGGGAGGTGGGGTCGGCGCCAGCCGGCGCGAACGAGGCCGGGTAGGAATACTTGCGCCAGATCCGGTAGAACTGGGTGAAGACCCGATGGTTGAAGATGTCGAGAAACCCTTCCAGCGCCTCGTGACCTTCCCGCTTTTGCGCGATGTCGTCGAGGTAACGGGTGGGCAGTGGCGAGTCCACACCGTAAAGGCCGAGCAAACGGGTCCGCACGGTCGCCGGCAGTCCTTCATCGGTCGTCGGCCACTCCAGCGCTTTGAGTTCACTGGCCGGAAAGCCCATGCCGGGATCGGGGCGAAAACGCACCAGATCATCGGCCGGATCCTCCGAGCTGCCCAACGGCGGCTGCTCCGGCGCGGCACATTCCAGTAACTGACAGAAGCGGTAGACACCGGCCTCGGCCACCCGCCCCTGCGCGGCATCGAGCCATTCGATGAGCCTTAACCGGGAATCCGCTGGCTGTGGTTTTCGCTCCATCGCAGGCTCCTCCCGGTCGGTTGCAGGATCAGGGTGATCTGGGTGAACAGATGAATGTCGGCGTACAGCGCAAAGAACCGGTTGAGCATTTCGCCAAACAGGCAGATGTCGCCCTCGCCGGCAAAACCGTTGGCATCGAGGGTCACTTCGATGTCCACGCCGCGCAGCAGAAAGCCTTTTTCGAAGCGCTGGATGAGGTGATGACGCACCTCGACGATGGCTTCCAGACGCCGGCGATTGAGCTCGCTGCCGGTCCAGTCGTACAGCGCCAGGGTGCCGCGCAGCACCTCGGCGTTGTCGAGCATCGGCAGGAAGTTCGAGCCCAGGTGGCTCAACACCCGCCAGTGAAAACGGTCGCGGCTCGGCGGATAGCACGGCAGGGTCGGCGCGCACAGGTTGCGCACCCGCAGACCGGCCTGGGTCGCGTGCAGGGGCGTGTCGAGGATCGTGCGTTGCAGGGCTTTTCTCGGCAACTGTCCGTTGGTGCCGGTGAGCCGCAGGGACAGGCACGGGCGCTCGGTCAACCGATCGACGTCAGCGCCCTCGCCGCCCAGTATCAGCCAGGTGTCATGCAGCCCGTTCGCGCCGCGTTTGAGGCGGGTGTGGAAATAACGTTCGGGCGCCTCGTCGCGGAGCATGCCGCCCTTGTGCCGGAAGCTGGAAAACGGCACGTACTCTTCCCGCCCCGAGTCGCGGGACGCCGTCACCCGGTCGACCGAATAGATTTCGGTGTGGCCGTCCTGCAGACGCATCGGCCGCAATAGATAGTCGGTCTGCAACGGGTCCAGGGACAGGGGATCCGCCTCCAGCGGGAACAGATTGATCACCGGCACGGCGTGCAGGCGAATGTGCTCGGCACTGAGGGCAAACCCATGGGGCCAGGCGGTGCTCAGCACGGCATCGAGCTCGAACCACGGCGCGTCGGGCGCGATGCTCATGTTTTCGAGCCCGTACAGGGTCACGAACATGAATTTCTCGCGAAAGCTGAAGTACTCCAGCAGCAACTGATAGCCGCTGAAGGCGCTGTCACCCTTGGGCCAGAGGCGGTCCTCATCGCCAAAGCCCTTGGGGCCAAACCGTCCTTGCAGCGGTTGACGTTGCGCGTCGCCGGGCTGACGCACATAGAGCGCCTGGGTGCCCAGGGTCAGTGCGTGGTGCAGCGCATTGGCCACCGCCGGCGTTGCGTTGAGGTACAGCGGGATGCGGCGCAAATCCAGTTGGCCCCAGTTGCTCAGGGCACCGCAGGAAAAACGCAGGCGGATCACCGAGCGGCCGTCCGGCTCCTGGACCAGGCGCACCGAATCCAGGGCCAACGGGCGCAGGGTCAGGTCCTGAGTGGTGGTGTAACTGCAGCGCGTGCGCTGGGGGCCGATGGGTTGCGACTGGATTTCAAAGCCGGTCGCGATCTGCTCGCTCTGCTTCATCTGGTGCACGTCGGGCTGCAACTCGACGATCGACAGCGACGGGATCGTGCGCAGGTAATGGGGCCACAGCAGGCTGACCAGGCCTTCGGTCAGCTCCGGCAGGTCATCGTCGAGCTTTTCTCGAAGCCGTCCCATGAGGAACGCGAAACCTTCGAACAACCGCTCGACGTAGGGATCGTGAGCGCCGGGCTTGTCCAGATTCAGCGAGGCGGCGCGGTCGGGAAACGCCTGGGCGAACTCCTTGCCGGCCTCGCGCAGGTAGCGCATTTCCGCGTCGAAATAACGCAGGGTCAGATTGTCCTCATTCATGTAAACCTCCTGTTTTTTTGAGTTTCAGCCGCACAGCACTGCCGCGCGCACCGGGTCCATGGCCACCAGAGCCGCCAGCAGCGGCTCCATGCGTTTGCCCAGCGCGGCCTTGTCGGCGTCGCTGCGTTGGGCTTTGATGCGCAGCAGCTTGAGCAACCGCGCCTTCACTTCGAACACCCGCGCCGGCTCCCACTCAGCGAGCCCATGGCGCTGGCCGGTCGCGTCCAGTTCACCCAGCAGGTGCAACGCCAGCTCGCTTTTGCCGTACTGCTCGGCGACCCGCGCCATGAGCAGGCGCAGCAACCAGCGCTGCCGACCGCTGTGAATCTCGGGACGCGTGTCGAGCCAGGCCAGCGCCACCTCGACGCCGTCACGGTCGGCCTGGGCCAGCGCCTCGCTTTCGAGGGCCAGAATGTCGGCTTCGTCTGAAATGGATGCGGTCGACGTGGGCAGCCAGGCAGAAGCGGCCTGGGTGCTGACGTGCTGCTCGATCCACTCGCGGGTGGTCTCGTCAGCAAAGGCCGAGCCGTCGTCCCAACACAACGTTTCAAGGCCCGGCAGGCGGTCGAGGAGCAGGCCCAGATCCTCCTTGACGATCCGCGCCCAGCCCTCGAATGGTGCGGGTTGGCGGCTCAGCGCCTGATACAAAAACCACTGCAGGTCGAGCCAGAAATGGTTCACGCCCTCGGCGAACATGCGCTCGACCTGATCGAGCAACTCGCTCCAGCTCTGTTGCAGGTACAGCCGTTTGAGTTGGGCACGGTACTCAGATCGCGGCGGTGCCAGTCGCGTACGACCGTTGGCGTCCTGGGGCGGCGACTGGTGCACGGTGTCCCAGCGCAGGCTTTTCATCAGCCGATGGGCGGCCAGCCAGCCCTGGGGTTGTTCGCGCAGATAGCTGGCCAGTGCGCGGCCGTTGTCCAGCAGGTCACGGCCCGAGCGGATGGCGTTCGGACCAGCGCCATGGTTGGCGCCGTGGCTGGTGGCTTCTCGGGGTGCAGAATCATGGCTGGCGCTGAACTGCGGCACTACGGCCTCGATTCCGCCGGCCTGGGCCAGCCGTGCCGACAGCGCCGAGTACAGCGCGCCCAAGTTCGGCCGCTGCTCGGCGGGCCAGCCTTCCAGCACCTGATTCAGCCATACGAGTGAGGCCACCGTACGTTCGGCCTCGGCCTTTACCACTTCCGGGTACAGCCTCAGGCTGTCCAGCACCTTGGCGCTGGCCAGCCACTCCAGCGCCACCTTGCGACTGTTGGGCCGTGCAGGCAGTACTTCGGCGCTGTAGCGATCAACCATTCCAGCCAGCAGATTCAAGCCTTCCGCCAATCCGGCTTCGCCGTCCCGCTGCAGACGCGCCCACAGGTAATAGGTGAGCACGCGCAAGTCCTTGCACGTGCCTTTGAGCAGTGTTTCCGCCAGCACGATGACCCGATCGGCGTCCGCGCCGGAAAGCCTGTTGACCTCCTCTCGCATGCTCTGGAAATCATCGTCATAGCCCGGGTCCTGACCCACGGCGGACTCAGCACTGATCGGCGCCAGCCACGCGGCCCAGTGTTCAGCGTGGCCCCTGGCGAGGGCCACCCCGTCGCGCTCACCCAGCGTCGTGGCGACCAACGCTTGCAGGCTCATTCCATCACCTCGGCGCGCGATGCACTTTGTGCGCTGGCGATGCCGTTGAGGAAAATCTGGCGCGGCAGTTTGAAATTGCGCAGCGCGAGCAGGCTCATCGGTCCTGCGCCGAGTTCAGTGCGCAGGTGCCAGGTCAGGTCCAGGCCATCCGGCGCCGGAATGCTGATGCGGTAGCGGCTGTCGCTGTCGTCCAGCACAGTGACGGTGGCGGCGTCCAGCAAACGGATCAGCCCCCAGGCGCCCTGAAAGTCGCCATACAAACGCTCGCCGCTGCTCACGCTGGTCCACGTCAGGCTGGCGCCGGGGTAATCACTGCCGCCGGGCCAGGCGAAGCGCTGCCAGCTCTCTTTCTGATTGAAATACTGATGCCGCGCGCCATTGAGCACGAAGCTGGTCTGCACCACGTCGCGCACCGCCTTGCCCTGCAGCTCGAAGTTGATGCCCATGCCGCCGTCGGTGTAGAGCACGTCGGCCAGGTGGCTGAGCTGGTTCACTGCCGCAAGAAACTTGGGGTTGATCAACAGGCCCTGACCGTGGGTCGGGTCCACCTCCCAGCGGCCGCCGTCCTTGCGCAACACACCGGTCAGCTCCCGCTGCAGGAACTGCTCGATACGTCCCGAATCACCACGAATCATCTTGCCCAGCATCGGCAACGAGGCGTCGCTGCCGGTGGCGGCAAAGGGGTAACGGCCGAGAAACGCCTTGTCCCATTCATCAACCACCGCCTGCTGCCACTGCCGGTTCAGGGCGGCCGCCGAGGGCTCGAGCACCTTGCGCCAGGCCTGATCCAGCGGCTGCACGAACAGCGCGTGGGCCACACCGTCCCACTCCTCGCCGAGACTGGCCGCCAGCAGCTCGCCGTAGGCGCGGGTGTCGGTAAGGTCGATGTTCTTGCCCTGAAACACCGTCTGCGCCATGGCCTGGGTCATGCCCTGGGGATCGGCGGCGTGACTGACCTGCTGCAACTTCAGGCGCACCCGGGTCACGCGGGTCAGAAACGCTTGCAGGCTGAGATCGTCGTCGCCGCCCTTGCCTTGCGGGTCTTTGCCCAACAACCCCAGCAGCGGGCCGAAGGTCGGATCCAGCGGCCCAGCCGGCGCGTCTAGCTGCTGGCTGATGGCAGGCACCGGCATCGAGCGTTCGCCGCCCATCAGCTTCTGCGCCGACTGCACCAGCGAGTCCTTCAGCCCTTGACTGCGATTGCCGGCCTGGCCCTGCCACGCCAAGGTGTTCATTAACGCAATCAACGGTGACTGACGGACGTCGCTCATCAGCGTCAGTTGGTCGATGACGTCGGCGAGGCTGTCGGCCCGTCGCCACTGCACGCTGTTGAGAAACGCCAGCCAGGCGTCAGAGTAGTCATGGAAGTAGCGCTCGGTCAGGCGCGCTCTGAGCTGCTCGGGCGAGGTGTCGGCGACGGCGCTTTTTTCGCGATCGCTGAGCACCCAGTCGATCTGCTCGCGGCGGGCAGCGACGATGTCATCGATCGCCTGGCTCACCTGCCCTTCCCACGCCTGCCGGGTGAACACGCCCGGCACACGCGCCTCGGTGAAAAACAGCGGCCACGCCTCTTTGTCATCGACCATCTGCTCAACCCCGAGATCGGGAAAGTGGGTCGCGGCAGCCTCCAGCACTTGCTGATACAGGCTGGCCTCGCCATTGCGCTGGCCCAGTTGCACCAGCAAGACCTGCCGCGCCTGGGCCACCAGTGCGTTATCCGCCTCGATGCGCCACTGCGGATTGGCCGCCAACTGCTCGGCGTAGAACTGCCACAGTGAGGGGGACAGCCCTTTCCATAACCCCGGCGACACACCCATGCGCGTCGGCTCGGCATGACCCAAGGCCTTCACCAGAAACGCGGCGTCAACCTTCTCCGGCCGCGCCATCATCAGGTAGGCCTTTAGCTGCACGTACGCGTTGTGCGCGCCCTTCGCCCGCCGTGAACTGTCGGCGGGCGATGCCGCCAGGGACGCGAGCTGACGCTTGAGGTTCTCCGCCGCCGGGTCGCGCATCAGCCGGTTGTTGGCTTCCACATAACGCGGCCACATTACTGCTAGCAACGCGTCGTTTTGGCTCAGCCCGAAGCGCTGGTACCACGGCTCGCCACGCCGCGCGCGCTCCTTCAGACGACCCATTTCGAGGATGAGCGCGTTGAGGGCCAGCAACTGCTCATCGCCGTCGCCCGAAGGTTGAACGGCCGCGAGCGATGACTGAATGTCGAGGATCTGCGTGCGGTGGGTGGAAAACGACAGCAACAGGCCTGTTGCCCAGATCAGCGCGGCACCCAGGGCCAGTGCGTAGCTGATGCGCGTGACGGGCCAATTCAAGCGCCGGACGTCGCGAGGTGCGTCCTCGAGCACGCCGGCCCACGCCGGACCTGGCAGCAACAGATTGCCGTTGGACTCGGTTGGTGGCGCCGGCAAACTGAACCACAGCCCGCGCAAGGGCACGCCCCGCGCGAACTTGCCGAGCAATGGCATCAGCGCCTGACGCCAGCGGGCGATGCCCTCTGCTTTAAGGGTAGAGGACAACCGGCAGAGGAAGTCATGGTCACGGTAGGCCTCGATCTCGGCCAGGCCCACCTGAAGCAACGAATCGTCGATCGGGGCCAACATCGTCTTCAGCTGTACGCCGTCAAGACGCCGAGGCAACAACAACCCGGCAGGCCCGCGTGCGCGCTTTTGCTGCGTCCATTCGCTCTCGCAGACCTCCCACAAGTGCAGCGGCAACTGCCAGCCCAGGGTTCGCGCCAGTTGCTGCAAACCAGCGACGCCACCGGCCATTGTCGCGGCGTTCGCGCTTTGCTGCTTATCAAGGGCCCAGACCACGCCGTCCAGACCCCGCCGATGAATTACCGCATGCCAGCGGGTGGCGGCTTCGGGAAGTTCGGATTGCGGGCTGCCGCCCCAGAGCAGCACGGTGTTATGGCCTTCGAGCCACTGGGCGTCAGCCAGGCCTGGGGCGATGGCTTCGATCTGTTTGGGTTCGCCGACGACCAGTAGGAAGCGGGTGCGGGTGCGCTGGAAGGCGGTGTACTGGTGGTCGAGGTGCTCGTGCAGCTCAGCGACGCCCGGGAGTTTTTTGGTTTCAGGGTTGGATGACGATTCCTGCGGTGGGAACACGCCGTCGCCCTTCTGCCGCTCAACGCTGCGGCGGGCCTTCATCAGCGCCAGCGCACGAGGAATGGTCTGCACCAACAGCGCGATCATCACCAGCAACAGAAACGCCGTGATTTGCTGATGTCTCTCCGTCAGTCCAACCCTTGCGCCATAGGCGTAAACAAGCCAACCCAGCGCCGCTGCGAAGGCGACCAGCCATACCGCGCCACCCGCGCGACGCCAGCCATTGCCGATCAAGGATTTCATGCGATTTCTCCCGGTGTGACGGTGTTGATCCAGCAGCCTGTGTCTTCGCTGCTCAGTAGCAACAAGGGTTGCTGCGCGAGTCTGGTCATCTCGATGCCAAGCGCTGCCAGCAGCCAGTGACCGCAGGGGCCCGGCACGCCGTTTACGGGTTCCAGAATCCAGCGGTGGTCCACCGACAGCGCTGCACCCTCTCGCGCGGCTGCCGCCAGTAATGGGGTGGTTTCCGGTTGCCAGTCGGCGCGGTCGGCCAGCACGCCCGTTGCATCGCGAGCTTTGGCCTGAATCTGGAGGAAAGTGGTGAAGTCGGTTTCCAGGGAATCGACGTCGACGGGCATCGGGCGCAACAGGCGCGCGGCGATTGGGAGCTTGTGGGCTTTGGCGACTGTGTCGGGGCACATCAGGAGGGCGGCCAGTCCGTCGGAGTAAGCCTCTTTGCCGTGGGCCTGGACGACGAGGATGAGCTCGACGGCGTCCCGTGGGGTTTTAAGTGTTTCTTCCATCCAGGTGAAAGAGAGCTGGCTTGTTACGTGGACGCCGGTGAGGGTGGATGACGGGGTGAGATCGGCCAGGTGCTGCTGGCAGGCGTCGGCCAATGCTGGATGCTCATCCTGTGGCGCATCGGTCAGGACAGTGACCCCGAGACTTTCACTCGGTGGCAGCGCCGCCAGTACTGTCGACAGCGAACCCATCAATTGGGCAAGACCTGCCATGGCCCGGCCCTTTTGGCCCTTCGGCAGGCCAACGATGCTGCGGGCTTTGCTTGAGTGTGGGACAGGCATCTGTCCCGATTTCATCATCGCCACGGCAGACAAATGCTCGGGCAAAAGAGTCAGACCGCCCATGACTGCCATGTAACGCTGACCCCACTCCGCCCAGGCGACCTGTGCCAGCCGGGACCGCTCCTGCAGCAGCCTGTACTCATCCAGAGCGCCACCGTAGGCGTGCACCCGCGCCGCCAGCGCGAGAATCGCCACCACCAACGGCGAGGCTGTGACCGCCCATACGTTTAACGCCTGCAATTCAGGCAGCACCGCGTAGAGCAGGAACATCAGCACAGCCGCTGCCACGGCTAAAACCACGATCAGCAGCCAGCGAACCGGTGAAGGGGGTTTGGGTGCGAGCCCTGCTTGCACGTATTCACGTTGCCACGCCATCTTCAATCCACCGCCCAGTCAGGTGCGCTGGAAATGACCTGGCAACCGCACAGTGAGTGACAGCCGTCGACCACCAAGGCACGGCCATCTTCGAAGTAGTCGTCACAGCCCTCCATAATGGGATTAACGCCATGTCCCGGTATGGGGCACATGACCATATCCCCCACCAGAGCGACTGCTTTGCCCTGAGTGATATGAGTGGACGACGCGGAAATTACCGCTCCTCCGTGGTTGGTCTTGTCACCCAACAATACGAATCCTTGTGACATTGAAAGATCCTTTGTTAATGAATTGATGAAGCCGTGTGTTTATTCCGCGCGAGCGGATGCTTGGGCGTACAAATGCGTTCGCAGGCGTGGTTAAGCGAACTAATCTGTCAGGAATGCGGACTGGCACTCGCCTAACACTTCCCTCACTAAATTTGGCGCAGTAGTAGAGAGTTGAACTGCATCATTTCCTACCCTCAACTCCACGACGTATAACTTGCAATTTTTCGAAGTCGGGCACATGGCGCCCATCAGACTGGATTGTCCCATCCGGATAATAAAAGGTAATGAACTCACCAAGTTTTTGTTTTGCGGGTTCTTTTGAGCTCACTACGTACGAGCTGTGAAGTACTGGTTCAAAAAAAACACTCCGGGCTTGGCGGGCTACATATATTAGATAAACCCCCTCTTCACCGGCAAGATCAGCCGTTTTAACGTACCCATCAATGAACCCCTCATTCACCCATGGGTAGTAGTCCTTTACGACAACCAAGTCGCGCGGCTCTGACGTTACGGAACCAGATGATCGTATTTGAGGATCATTGTGATCAAACACAACAATGATGCCGGCATCTATTCCGGGGGTCGCATTACCAAAGCGATTTTGGGCGCGATATCTCACGCTAAAAACAATATTACTTAAACGCCATTCACACTGGCCTCCGCCGTTGATGAAAAGCTCGCTTTGAAGTAGATCTTTATCAATACGATCGAAATCCATCTCAAAACCTTTGTATCCTTCTAACGATCGAGGCTTTCCATTTCCATTATAGGTAATGCGCCTACATATGGACGAACGGTACATGACACGCATAGGCTTAGCTTCCAGTTCCTTTGAGACCTTAATTGTAATAGTAGTCTTCTCGCCGGTTGGCAGAGGAGCGAAGCTGTAATCCTGGGCGCAGCCACTGATGGAAGTTATCAGCGCAACACACAAATACGAACTCTTCACGAGCAATTTTTCGCTAGTCATGCAACCCATCCAACGACCCTTATCGCCCATATGACCGGCTCATTTACTTGCTTCCTCTTTCAGGCGGATTTCCTGCATTTTTCTAAAGTCAGCCTCCGATCGCCAATGGGACTGAACGGTTCCATCCGGATAATAAAACTTAGGAAAGTCGCCTTTTACATTTTTCTTAGGGGCAATGGACCTCACTACGTAATCCCCGTGCAGCACTGGCTCAAAATAGACTATCCGGGCATCCGGCGCGGTATACGTCAAATCGCCTCCATCGACGCCGACGAGACTAACCTGCTTGGCGTAACCATTGATAAAACGCTCGCTCACCAGTGGATAGTAATCTTCTATAACATTCAACACTGCGTCTTTCACGATAATTGGCCTGGAGATTTGACGCTGAGGGTTGTTGGAATCAAATACCACTATCAATCCACCGCCCCACCCAGGTGTCGCATCAACTCCAAATGGAGTAGGTACGCTATATTGAACGCCGAGATCCACGTTGCTCAGACGCCATCTGCAAGGGCCACCGCCGTCGACATATAGTTCAGCCCCATACAGATCATTCTTAATTCGCCTTAACATTAGATCGAATCCGTTATAACCATCCAAAGTTTCACGGCGCCCGTGTGCATCATGGGTTACGTGCCGACATATGGCAGACCGATACATTACGCGCATAGGCTTCGCCTCCAAGCCTTCGGGCAATTTAATACTAATGGAGACCTTTTCACCCTCCTGCGCTGGTGACATAGTGCGATCCGTTGCGCAGCCGCTCACTGAGATAGACAGCGTAAAGCACAGCAACAAACTTCTAAGCTGACCAGTTACTCCACTCATTTATTTATCCCCGCGTTAACGCGATGGTATCTAGCCGTTTGAGCGCTTCGGCACCGCCGTCCAACTGCTGCGTCGCCTTCAATGCCGCATCAACTCCCTGATGCATCGCCAGAAAAAATTTATTCCGGTCATATTCATCTTTCGGTGAGGAGTTGCAGTATTTGCTCATCTGATCCTTGAAACGCTTAATCTTTTTCTGCGCGGCAAGCTGTGGCACACGATCAAATTTGATAGCTGCTAATAGGCGATCAGTGATATGTGTCATGTACTCACCCATCATGTGGTTACCGATACCCAGCAGCCCCCCGGGCTTCATGTTTTCATGAGGTAGGAAGAAGCGCGCTTTTTCCTCGGGAGTTAGGCAACGCATTAGGGCGCGCTGCGACTGTTCGGCCTGATCATTTTCTGCGCCGCATAAACTGGGCACCAAGTAAAGGCTGGGCCGCTCCGGGAGTCGGGTTTTGACTGTGTTGTAGTAAGGCGCGCCGAGGCCATCTTTGCTGCGGTATGCAGGGTAAGAAGAGCCCCGGCTCTGCGTGTGCTGCTCTATTCGGTAGAACATGGCAAGTTCGCCGTGATGGCCGTATGGATCGCCGAACTTGATCACATTAGTCGCGAGGACTTGGCCCATCGACCATGCGAAACCCAATGTCGTGCCTAACGGGCCATACAACTTGTAGAGGTGGTTATCAAGGTCAGCCTGAGGTGGCACGCTGGGAATGGTGTCAGTGTCATTGACGTGACGAAAATGACAAATTTCGCTCAACCCCTTTAACGCGCTCAGCGTGAAAGTGCGAGGCATGCCGTAGGTGTACAACATCGGATCGCTATCCTTTAGAGCTGCGGCGTGAATTAATCCCAAAGCACCTCCAAGGCTGTGGCCGCAAATAAAAAGTTTTTTACCTGGGAGTTTGTCCAGGATTTTGGATGTCAGGTCGGCGGTAAATAGAGTGTGGGCGGCGACATAGGCGTTACGGAAACCTAGGTGTACGCGCCCCTCACCCGACAGGTCTGGGCATGGAACAGACGGGGCACAACTGCTGCTTAACTTGGGATCGACTGGGCGGAATGTCAGATCGGTAACGAGGTCCGGAGCACTTATTCGATCAAAATCGGTTCCCCGCCAAGCAACCAACATTTGAGTAGCGTTCGCAACGTAGAAAAGCTGGGTATCCCCTTGAGGAATTTCGGCTCTAGCGGTGTTCAACGGCTGGCAAGGTTCGTAACGATCGTCGAACGGTACGTCAGTCACCAGACATGGCCAGTTTTTTCCCCCATCCCAAACCCGCGGCGTGCGTGAAAGATCCACACACTGCTGCGCGAAGAATTCCACCTGAGAACCATGTTGTGCTCTGTCCTCATTGCTATAAGCCAAAATACTCATCAGCCCCAGGTTATAGGCGTTCGCCAGGCTGTACTCATTCTTGTCATGGAGCACCAACGACCAAGCCCGCAGTGGGCAAACTTCCAAGACATGCCGGCAGTTCAGCGCTTCGTATTGCACCGTAAACCCTGAAAACTCAGCATCCGGGAAATGATAAGCCGGTGGCGGATCCAGCTCTGGCCACGGCGGGTTGAACGCCGGCAGCTCATCACACAGTTGCCCTATTCGCAGGTAGTGATAGGCATGCCCCTGCTCAATCGCCTGCTTTTCCACCGGCGAAAACCCGGGACGCTGCTTTCCGTAGAGAGGTTTGCTGTCACTTGCACCCGGCCGCTCGGGCTCCGGGCGCATCGCGCGCAACCGCCGCTGTTGCAGGACGTCAGCCAACGGCGCCGCCGGCATCAGCAATGTCACGTCGAGCGGGTGAAGGTCTTCAAGTCGAATGACACCCTGGGCATCGGTGCTCCCCGAATATTCAGCAACGCAGCCTTCCCGCACTGCCTGATTGGTCGCTCGCCACGGCAGATTAGCCAGCGGCTCGCCGAGTTCGTCCACCAGTTGAAATTCAACCCAATGGGTTTTCTGCGGGCCGATAGCCACAGGCTTGTAGGTGCAAAAAATGTCCGTCTGGTGCTGTCTGTCTTTCATGCCGGGTCCTTCCTGATTGAAGATTTGATGCGGTGATAAATCGTTGCGGTCGATTGCTTGCCGGGGGACGCAGTGTCGGTAGCCGTTGCGATGCAGATCGCAACCCATCCGGGCGACGGGGCCTCTGAGCGGTGGTCACTGCTCATCGGGCTTGTCATTGGGAAACTCGATCACCACGTTCCCGGGCAATAGCGTGTGAACCGGGATCGTTCTGCCGTCCTTATCGGTCACGCCGGGGAACCGTTCGCCATCCTGGGTGGTGATCAGGTAACGGACGAAGGGGGCGTAACCCTTATCCGAGTCGCTGAGGGTGTAGCCCGCGGCATAGCCCGGCGGTATCGGCGTCGCCGGGGTGGTCAGCGTGGTGGCACCGTCCTTTAGCACGTACGCGGCCCGGTGATGGATGTTCCCCGGCGCGCCCAGCTCGATCTCGCCGCCCTTGATGCGGATGAACGCGCCGCCGCAGCTGAAGACGATTTCTTCGGGCGCACTGATCTCGACACGGCCGGCCAGGCTTTCAATTTTTATCTGGTCAGTCGCCAACGCGTGAATCGCGCCGCCGTAGGCGTGGAGCTGCACATCCCCATCCACGGCTTTTAGGTCGAGGCCTTTGGTCACGGCGCACAGGCTGATCGCACCCTCGGCGGTGCCGGTGATGTCGTGGCCTGCGCTGATGTTGGTCGAGCGCGACGACGTGATGGCGACGCTGTCACGGCCGGAGGACAGCAAAACAGCCTCGGGACTGACCACGCCGATGCCGGCTGGCGCATGCAGCAAAAGCCCGGGTTCGGTCAGGTTGGTCAAGGCCGCGGTGAGTTGCTCGTGGCCGCTCGTATCGGCGGCAATGGCCTGGGCACTTCGTGCGGCTTGAGCCATGGAGCGGGCCAGCGACAATGCGCTTTCAAGCTGCTCGATTGCAGCGTCCATATCGAGCTGCTGACCGTGGGCCCTGGTCTGTTCATCCGCACTGATAAACACCCCACGCCCGGCCCGAATTGCGCCCCAGCCGTCCGTGCGCAGTTCAAACCCTTCGCCGCGCTTATCCTTCTCGTTGTCGACCAGATGCCCAAGGTTCAGCTGGCTCTTGCCGCTGTGCTCGGTGCTGAGTTTGATGTGCTCTTTGCCGCGATCGTCCTCCATGCGCAGCTTGTTATTGGCCGGGGTGCGCAGCACGTTGCGTTTGTAGTCGCTGCGCAGCAGCGTCACATGGTCGGGATGTCTACTGTCGTGAAGCGCATGGGCGATGTAGGGCCGGTCCGGGTCGCCTTGCTCAAACGCGATGGCGACTTCGGTGCCGCAGATCAGTGGCAAGTGCAGGCCGTGGGTATCCCCGGCATACGGACGGGCCAATCTGAGCCACAGGCTTTCTTCGCCCAACTCCCAGCTGTCGCGGTCAAACAGAAAGCTGACCTTGTAGCGGCCTTCGCGGTCGATGTGGCTGTAGGGATCGTTGGCCAGCGAACTGGTGACCCGGGCCGGGACGGTTCCGGCAATTTGCGGTTTCGCCAGCAACGGCGGCCGAAAGCACACGCTCTCGGAATACGGAATCGCTTCAAAGCTCAGTTCAAAACTACGATCCCGCGCAGCGCGCAGCTGGAGTCTTGTAATGACCGCTCCCGGCTCAAACGCTTGGGGCGCGCCGCCAGAAATTTGCAGGACCTGCGCCAGTCCCAACGAAGCGCTGCTGCTGATACCGCTCAGGCGAGTCTGGTTATTCAGATACCGCTCATGCCGCAGCCGACCATAGAAAAACCCGCTTTCGCCCAGCAGATCCTCATCCTGATCCAGCTTGTGGCCCAAGGCCTTGAACGGCTCGGCATAGTGATACGCCTCGCCGTAAGTCGTGGTGTCACCCCGCGTCTGGTCAACATTTCCATCCAGCCAGGCACTCGCTTCCCGGTGGTGATAAGCCCGAAAGTGAACGCTCTGCTCCACCACCTCATGACTCACCTGCAGCTGCCAAACCCCATCCTGACCACTGCTGCCCAACCCGGATTGAGGCCGAAACGGCAAGCTCACCCGAGGCCTGACGTAATGCCGCTGATCATCATGAAACTCGACGACCGCAATCCCCAATCGCTCATTGTTGCTAAAGCGATACCAGATCCCCGCCTCGAATAATAAGCGCGAGATAAACGCCAGATCACTCTCGCCGTACTGCATCACCTGCTCGCGCTTCGGGTAGTCCCGCACCAGCGTGAACAGAAAGTCCTGCCCCTCAAAATCATGCCGCGTGCGCAAGATGCTCTCGACAATTTGCGGCACGGACTGGTGCTGATAAATCCGAAACTGCCGCCCGCGCGCCAGCAACGCCAGGCGCGGCTCCAATGTCACTTCGTAGCGCGCCTCGTCAGCGGAACCGGACAGCCGCTTGAACCCGGTAATCACCCCATGCAGCGTCCGCAGCGCCTCAACCTTAAGCACCGGCAAACCAGGAATAGCCATCGGCAACGTGTGGGCCGCAGCATGCAGACTGAACTGCGCGTCCTGCCCCAACATCCGTTCAGCCCCGATGTCCTGCTCAGCCGAGGTAAATTCAATGCGGTAATGAAAGGGCTGACTCAGCTGCTCCTCGCCCTCAAACGCCAGCACATCCAGCGCGATAGGCAGGTTATGAACGACGAGTTTGTGACGGCTATGGTCGAAAAACACCCCGATGGCATCGTTCATCATTCGCCCTCCACACAAGCAGAGGAATCGACGAACTCAAGGGTGATGCCGTCCTCCTCGCAGTGCCCCAGAACCACGCCCCGGGTGGCCAATCGTGCCGCCTGGCGCTGTAAAAGCTGTTGACTCAGCACCGGCAAAATCTGTTGATTGAGCAGGCTGTCGATGTTCCGCGCGCCGCTGTCGGGCAGCAGGCACGCCTCTACCAGCGCGTCATGCAGACGCTGGTCGATCCGGCAGTCCAGCCCGTAATGCCGGCGTAACCGTTCCGCCACTTTGCCCAGCTTGATTGCGACGATGCGTTTGAGCGCCGGCGCCTGCAGCGGTCGATAAACCAGCGTCTGAAAACGCGCGAGCAACGCGGGCTGGAAGTGCTCGCGCAGCACCGGTCGCAGTTGCTCGTGCACCTCCCCGTCGAGTGCATCGGGGTTCGCCAGCAGGTAGTCCTGCAACAAATCGCTGCCGAGGTTGGAAGTCATGACGATGACGGTGTTGCGGAAGTCGATTTCGCGCCCCTCGCCGTCACGCATGAAGCCCCGATCAAAGACCTGATAAAACAGGTTGATCACGTCGCGGTGGGCCTTTTCGACTTCGTCCAGCAGCACGACGCTGTAGGGTCGCTGACGCACCGCTTCGGTGAGTACGCCACCCTGTCCGTAACCGACGTAACCCGGCGGCGCGCCTTTCAGCTGGCTGACGGTGTGGGCTTCCTGGTACTCGGAGAGGTTCAGGGTGATCAGCGATTTCTCGCCGCCAAACAGGGTGTCGGCCAGCGCCAGGGCGGTTTCGGTCTTGCCGATGCCGCTGCTGCCCACCAGCAGGAAGACCCCCAGCGGTGAGTCTTCTTCGGTCAGGCCGGTTTTCGCGGCGCGCAGTCGTTGGGCCATCGCCGTCAACGCGCGGTCCTGACCGATGACTCGGGATGCGAGCGACTGCTCCAGCGTCAGCAGGCTGGCCTGTTCGTCCTTGAGCAGGCTGCTCAGGGGCACGCCGGTCCAGTCGGCGATCACTTGGGCGACGCTGCGATCGTCCACGTCCAGCGACAGCAGCGGTGCATCGCCCTGAACCGTCTTGAGCTGCGCCTGTAGATCCGCGCAGGTGTCGGCGTCGAAGGCCTCGGCATGGCGGGCGGCGAGCAACGTCTGCGCGAGATCGAGTTCGTGGGCGTGCTGGTGCTGAAGTCGCCCCAGCTCATCGCTCAGCGACAAAAGCTGCTCGGCGATGGCCGCCAGACGTTCATCGGCGTTGCGTCCGTTGATGCGCTGATCGTCTTGCAGCGCCTGGCGTTCCTGCTCCAGCGCGGACCGCCGGGCCTTGCTCGCGATCAGCGCCTGGGGTTCGCAGTCCAGGCTCATGCGCACCCGGGCGCTGGCGGTGTCGAGCAGGTCGACGGCTTTGTCCGGCAACTGGCGGCCGGGCAGATAGCGGCGCGACAGCACCACCGCCGCCTGTATCGCGGCGTCCTCGATGTGCACGCCGTGATGGCTGGCGTAGCGGGCCTTCAACCCGCGCAGCATGATCATCGCCGTGGCGTCATCCGGCTCGTCGACCTTGACCGTCTGGAAGCGTCGCTCCAGCGCCGGATCACGTTCGAAATACTGCTTGTATTCACCCCAGGTGGTTGCGGCGATGGTGCGCAGTTCACCTCGGGCCAAGGCGGGCTTGAGCAGATTGGCGGCGTTGGCGCCTCCGGCCTGATTGCCCGCGCCGATCAGCGTGTGGGCTTCGTCGATGAACAGCAGTACCGGATGCTCGGCTTGCTGCACGGCCTCGATCACGTCTTTGAGGCGTTGCTCGAACTCGCCTTTCACTCCCGCGCCGGCTTGCAACAGGCCAAGATCCAGCGTGCGCACGCTGACCGGTTTGAGGCGGGCGGGCACGTTGCCTTCGGCGATGCGCAGGGCCAGCCCTTCCACCAGCGCAGTTTTGCCGACGCCGGGTTCGCCCACCAGAATCGGGTTGTTCTTGCGTCGGCGGCTCAAGATGTCGATGACCTGACGAATCTCGTCGTCACGGCCCAGAACGGGGTCGATCTCGCCCTTGCGCGCCTTGTCGGTGATGTCCTGGGTGAACCTGGCCAGCACAGGGTTTTCCGCCGCTGAATCCGCGGACGACTTCTGCACCGCAGCACGATCCGGCCCAAGATCCAGCCCCGGCCCAGGCCTCGAACCCGCGCGCTCATCGGAATGCTCGTCCAGCAACGGCAGCAAGTGACGCAACTGCACCTCGCTCAGGCTGAGCAACGGCCAGGCTTCCACGCACGCCAGCAGGTCGGGGCTCTCGATCAGCGCGGCCAGAACGTGGGCCGAGCGCAGTTGCTCGTTGTCCTCGTCCAGCGAGGCGTGTACCCAGGCGTTCTTGATCAGCCGCTGCAGTTTGTCGCACAGCTGTGGCTTGGCCTGGACGCTGCGCGGCAGGCGATCGAGGTGGTCGAGCAAGCCGGTCCACAGCGCTTCGATGTCCCACTCGTAACGCCGGCCGATCAGCACCAGATCGCCGTCGCCCTGCCCCAGCAGTTTCAGCAGCCAGTGCTCGATGGTGATATGGCGGTGGCCCCGGCTTTGGCACAGCGTCGCGGCCGCACTCAGGGCCTGGGCGCAGAAAGGGTTAAGGCGGCGTAGCAAACGGGAGGAGCTCTGTGCCATGGGTCATCGTCCTTGAACGGATGGAGTAAGGAGCGTCGACGAGACCGGTGAGCGGTCGGCGCCTCGCTGTTTTTTCTGGGGAAACGTGCCGTGCAGATGTGCTTGGCGGAGCGCCCGCGACCGGGCGCTCAACCCAACACACCGCAGCCGGCAGACAGGCGTGCAAAAGCTGCCTGTCTGCCGGCCGTGCAGCGTCAGGCGGTCTGGCGTTCGTTCCACGAGTCGGAGTGGATGATGTTGCCGTCCTTGTAGGTCCAGGTGACCTTCTCGTAGCGCAACTCGACCATCTCCAGGTGGTTGTGCTTCTCCTTGGCCGGGTCCTTGACGTCGTGCATTTTCGGCGCGACGCGGACCACCTTGACGTTCTCCAGCAGGGTGTTGAAGTACTCGACTTCCTGGCCTGCGTCGTCGATGCGGTACCACTTGAACTCGGCGCTTTTCAGCGTCTGGCCGGTGCCGACGGCCTTGTACAGGTACGGGCTGCTGGCATCGATTTCCTTGGTGAACAGGAACGGCGTGTGCACCCGGGCGCCGGTCAATTTGCCCGTGTTGTTGTCGGTGGGGATGTAGACGCTGTGGTCCTGGGCGACCACTTCGACGCTGCCTTCCCGGGACTGCACGTTGACCGAGCCTTTGATGTCAGCGCCGCCGTCATCTTTGAGCCAGAGGTAAACGGGAATTGCCATGTGAAACTCCTTGCTTGGGTTATCGAGTGCCGCGAAATGCGACGGGGGTAGCCGGCCCGGCCCCGGCAGAAAGCGACCCGCAGGCCCCCTCTTCCGGCACCAGACGGATGTCGACGCGGCGGTTGGCCCTGCGCCCTTGTTCGGTGTCATTGCTGGCAATCGGTTGACTGGCGCCATAGCCCTGCACGGCAAAGCAACTGCCGGGGATGCCGCCCATGCGCTGCATCCAGTCGCGCACTGAAGCGGCGCGGTCGCGGGACAGGCGCAGGTTCTGCTCGGCGCTGCCGGTGGCGTCGGTGTGCCCGGTGACGACGATCAACCAGCCGGGTCTGGCCTTGATGCCGACCAGCGCATTGATCAGCACCTGGGTCGACTCCGCCTTGAGTTCGGCGCTGCCGATGTTGAACAGCGACAGCGTGTCCAGACGCACCGGCGCGGACGCCTGCGCCATCTCGGCGGGCGGACGGTAACGGCCGATGGCGTGCCAGACCCTGATGCGCAGTTGTTCGGCGCGATAAAGGCCGAGGCCCAACGACCGTGGTTCGCCGTAGCGGTAGTAGTCATCCAGCCGCCGGACGTCGTCGTGCAGGACGGTCAACGCCGCTTCGCGCAAGGCCCTGGCCTGCTGATCGTCTCGGGCGGTTTCGTTGATCGAGGCGTAGCGGCGCAGGTCGTCGCTGACCTGGCGGATCAGCAAGGTGTTCTGCCGGGCCGAGCTCGACATGGCAACGACGGCAGCGAAAACCGCCAGCCAGATGCCCATGACACCGGCGCGCCGTGCTGCGGTGTTGCCGGTGTGCCGGGGCAGCAGTTCCAGCAAAGCGTCCGGCACAGGCAAAACGCCACCCGGGTGCTCCGCAAGAAGAGTCGGCAACAGCCCGGTTTTTGCGTGTATCCAGTGCTGCCAAACGCTGGCCGAAACCTGTTCCGGCAAACGAGGTACGCGGCAGATCGCGTAGGTCACCGGCAAACGCGCGCGATGGCGGCCGGGGGGTATGAAATGCGGGACAACACATTGTTCCAGCCATGCAGCGTGGGCGTGCATTTGCACGGCGAGCTGCATGCGGTCGGTGAGAGCGGCGGGCTCTTGTCTCTGCCAGTCCTCAACGCTGACGCAGGTGCCGTTGTGTCGTACCCGCGCCGATGGCTGGCCATTTTCCCAACTGAACCAGACGGATTCCCCGTTCGCACCGTCCTCTTTCGCACCCACATCGCGCGCATCCTGGGACGCTTGTTGATAGCTCACCACCCACAGCGGCAAGGTCAGCGCGCGCTTGCGGATCACCGAAAGCTGGTGGGTCAGCGCACGAAGCTGGCCCTCCAGTTCCGCGCTGTCAGCGTGTTGGGCTGGATTAATGACAAACATGACGCTCATCTGCGCGCGCCATTGCGGACGGGCGGCCAGCAGAGCAGCGGCCATACCAGGCAATCGCTCAATGCTCGGCACGCTGACGTAACACCCGCTCGCCGTCGTCCGCACGGCGGTTTGCTCGGCGATATCGGCATCGACATCAAGATCAGCAGCAAAAAGCGCCGACGATCCCTGCCCGCACACCAGCACTACGGGCAGGCGGTACTCACTGCCGGGCAAGGCTCGACTCTCACCCAACCCCAGAGGACCACCAACACGGACAGAGCGTCGCCCCGCCAGCACCCACGCCCCCGCCACCAGACCCAGGGCGGCCGTGACAGCAAGGGCTTGAGCGACCGCGCTCAGGGGCAACACGCTGATCACCATCAGCGCCAGGCATCCCGACCACAGGGCCAGTGCGCGCATCAACTTGAGTGTCATGGGCGCGTCACACCCGCTCGGTCACAAGGGAGGCGACCAGCGCCGCCAGATGCGAATCGAGCAGCCACCAGAGGCCCGCCAGCAGCAGACCGGCCGCGAACAGGTGCAGCAACGGGGCGCGCATCCATGCCGGCAAGGGCTTGCGGCCCCGTGCGTCGATCCACGTCGGCAGCGCCTGATCCAGGCTCACCGGCGCAACCCGGGTGGTCAACTCGGCCATCAACTGCTGACGCTCGGGGTGGTCGGGCGCCTTGTAGCGACCGAGAAAGCCCAGCATCAGCACGCGTTGATACACCCTCAGCACGCTCGGGTCCGGAGCCGGTTCGTTCAACACCTCACGCATTTCTTCGTAGAGAAACTGCCCCGCCTGATGACGTCCGAAGTAATGCGCCTGAAGCGGTTCGTAGGTCCATTTGGCGCGGGCACTGGCACCGGCGTGGATCAGCACGGTTTCATCCAGCAGTGCACACTGGGCGTGGCTGATGAAATCAACATGGCGCTGGCTGACACCGGCTTGCGTCAGCCCGTCGCGAACCATCACCACCTGCCGGGTACACAGGTCCCAGAGCGCATCGCTGTCTGGAGACGACGCGCCATGGCGCAACTCGACCACCAGCAGGTAACTGTCCTGAAGCAGTTGATCGACATCGACGTGCTGCGCAGCCGCTTGGCTTTTCATCGGCCGGCTCATGAGCGCAACACCGCAAACAGCTCAAGCTTGACGTCCGGCAGCGTCGCCGGTACGTAGAACGCGCAGACTCCTTCGGCGAGCACGGCCTGACCGCTCGGATGGGCAAAGTCGAGGGCGAAATACTGGTTCTCGAGACGCAGCGGAATCGCCGCCGGCACATGACTCAGCGGCTGCAACGGAACACCGTCCAGCGCGGCATTGATCAACTGATCGACGTCGTCCGGGGTGCCGACCTTGCACAGCCGCGGAAACTGCGCCTGCAGTTGCGCCGGGGCCTCGCGGCAGCGCACCGAGAGGTAAAAGTCAGCGGCGTCGGCTTCACGCAGGCGCGGATCATTGAACGCCACTTGCCAGCGACCCGGGATCACCCGCTCCAGCTCCAGGGCAATCACCCGCGATGGCAGACTGGCTTCCAGCAACGTCGAGATCATCTGCATCAACGGCGGGAATACGGTTTCCAGGTCTTCGTGGCGGTACGCCGGAATGGCGTCAACGTCGTGTTCGAGGGAGAACGTCAGCAGCGCGCCCGCCAGCTTCACCATTTCCTGATAGACCTGCTCGGGATGGCGCGCCGGGCTGGCCTTGAAATCGGCGAGCACGGGTTGATAGGTGTTCAGCGCATTGAGCAGCCAGAACAACGAAACATCGGCCACCGCGAAGTCGGCCATGCGCTGGTTACTCTCACGGCGCATGCCCATCAAGCGTTGTCGCTTGGAGGCCAGTTGAGTCAGCAGATTGTCCAGCTGGACCTGCAAACCGGGGTGCCCGGCGAAGCTCAACAGCGGTGGCACGAACGCCTCGTCCAGGCACGCACGGCCCTGGCCGTCACGCACCAGCCGGGCGACCGGACAGGTCAGGTAATTAGCGTTGTCATCGCTGGCCAGACGCAGGCTCAGCATGTGATCGAGCACGCCGATCGACTGTTGATCGTCGCCATACAGATCCTGCACCTGTCGCCAATCCTGGCGGTAACGCACCGGCCGGTCAGCGCGAGCGTCTTCAAACAGACAATTACCACCGTTGGCCTGCTCCAGCGGCAGGCACAACACCACCGTCGCGCCCTGCCCCGGCTCGATCTGAATCTGTTCGAGGGACAGCGCGGCGGGCAGCCGATCAACGCTGTCGGTATCGATCAGCGTGCCGTCGGGCATGCGGACGCGCAGCGCGGACGCCTTGAGTTTGCCGAGCCGCAGCGCCTCACCATCGAAGGTCGCCGTCTGCACACCCCACGGATGAACCCGCGACAGGTAAGCGATACATTCGTTGGTCCAGGCTTCCCAGCGCGCTTGCTGCTGGAATTGCTGCTGAGACAGTAGCGCCCCGGCGGCCCAGAGAGGTCGGTCGATTTTCATGTTGTGCTCACCTATGGCCGACGTCAGGTTTTGGCTTTGGGCATCTGGGAAACCAGCGAGAGGTTCACGTCCATGCCTTCCACCTGGAAATGCGGCACGGCGTACAACTTCACGCGGAAGAAACCCGGGTTGTCGTCGATGTCTTCCACCGTCACCCGTGCATCACGTAACGGGTGCGAGGCCTGCAGGTCGTCCCCGGGGTCGGTCATTTCGGTGACCAGCCCGCTGATCCACTTATTCAATTCCAGTTCCAGCAGACGCCGGTCTTTGGTGGTGCCGATGTTCTCGCGCTGAATCAATTTCAAATAATGCGCAATGCGCGACAGCAGAAAGATATAAGGCAAGCGCGAGTTGATCCGGCTGTTGGCCGTGGCATCGGCGGTGTCATATAACGCAGGTTTTTGTGTCGAATTGGCGGAAAAGAAACAGGCGTAATCGCGATTCTTGTAATACGAGAGTGGGATAAAGCCCAGGTTGGCGAATTCAAACTCTCGGGTTTCCGGAATCATCACTTCCGAAGGGATCTTCACCTGACTGCCGGTGCCAAGGTCATATAAATGAATAGGCAAGTCCGACACCGCACCCCCGGACTGCGGTCCGCGAATCTGCACACACCAGCCATTGGCGACAAAACTCTTCACCATATTGGCAGCGAAGGCAAATGACGCATTGGTCCACAAATATTTACTGTGATCGGTGCCTTTGACACTTTCCACATAATTGAAACTGCGTACCGGAATGGTGTCTGGGCCATAGGGCAGCCGTCCCAATACCCGGGGCATGGTCAACCCGATATAACGGGAATCATCGGTGTCGCGGAACGACTTCCATTTGATGTATTCGGCGCGATCAAAATAATTGCCGATGTCTTTGATGGCAGCGACTTCTTCCATGGTTTCCTTGCCGAAGAATGCCGGCCCTACCGAACCAATGAACGGCATGTGCGCGGCCGCCGCGACTTTGGATATATTGCGAAGCAGCGCGATATCTTGCGGGCTGCGATCAAACTCGTAACTGGAAACAGCTGCGGCAATGGGTTCACCGCCAGGCGTGTCGTACTCCTGGGTATAGGTGTGCATGTACAGACCGCTTTGAGCGATTTCAGGAGCGTCTTCGAAATCCTGGACCAGATGGTCCTTGCTGATGTCCAGCAACTCGATGCGCACGTTTTGCCGGAAATCGGTCTGGTCGATCAGCGATTTAACGCCGCGCCATGTGGACTCCACTCGCTGAAAGTCCGGATGGTGCATGACGGCGTCGAGCTGGCGGCTGATCTGCGCGTCCAGCGAGGCGATGTGCTCGTCAAGCAGGGTCTTGTCGAGGCGCTGGACCTTGCGCGACGAGCCTTTGAGGAGGTTGAGGAATACGCTGACGGCTGCGGTTACGCGCTCATCGGCGGAAATCTCCGACAGCGCTTCGTTGTTCTGAAACGCCTCGATATCGCCCAACGCTGAAACCGGGTTGAGGTTGATTTTTGAAAACAGCGTGTTATACACGCCGGGGCTTTCTTCGGACAAAACGGTGCCACCGCCTGAGACTGCGGAAGAGTGCTTCGAGGACATGTTTGATACCTGCTAGAGACCCGGTTGATTAATCCGCTGTGGGGGCGGCGAGTACTGCCAGCTCGGCGCGCAACTCGTCACTGAGCGTCTCGTCTTTGACGATGCGTTCAAGTTCATGACGGAAGGTCGCATTGTCGAGCAGGTTTGATTTGAGATCGCGCAGCAGATTGCGGGTCGCCAATAACGCGCGCAATGACGGTATTTGTCTTGCTACCTGTTCCGGTTCGAAGTCTTTCATTTTTTGAAAGTTTAAATCCACGGAGGCATCGGAACCGTCGTCGGCAAAGGTATTTTCAACGGTCAGTTTCAATGCCGGAGCGAATTCAGCCAGCACACTGTCGAAATTATTCTTGTTGATATTGATTTTTGTGCGTTCGGACAAAGCTCGGCCTTCCCGGCCATTGCTGTAATCCCCCAACACCATTAATTTGAGTGGCAACTCGACCTTCTTCTGCGCACCACCCGTGTGCAAATCGAGTTTTATATTGACCCGGGCTTTGGGCACTTCATTTTGAAAGCTGTTTGAAGCCATAACTCCTCCGTCGAAAATGCCACACGTCACAAAGGGGAATATCTGGACCGCAGGGCCTTTTTATCAGTCGAGCGTCCAGGACCCAAGCGGTCAAGTTTTAACAAGTGTGAGCAGCGAATGGGCTGATGAAGTTTTCATCGCATTCGGGAAGCGGCAAGGCTAATCCCCTACGAATAAAAACTCTACCCACAAAGACAGGTCGAGAGCTGTCCTACGGAAGTCTAGAAACTTTCCTACAAAATGATCCCGGAGAGCGGAACGGCTGCAAAATTAAACAGCCTGCGCCATACAGTGGCGGCGGGTTTTAAAGTACAGATATAAAAACCGCAAGCGGTTGAACAGCATCAACTGTTCAACAGGCTTGCGGTGACGTCGGGCGATGAATCAGAAAATGTAATCGGTAGTCAGGAACGTCGACTCACGGTTATGGATGATGTCGCTGATGAGTGCCTTGTTGCTCTCCTGGAACTTGGTCGCCACCAGGGTACGGATCGAGAACACGCGCAGCGCATCGTGCACCGACAGCGTGCCTTCAGCCGAATTCTTGCGGCCGTTGAACGGGAAGCTGTCCGGGCCGCGCTGGCACTGCGCATTGATGTTGATCCGCCCCACCTGATTGGCGAACGCATCGACCAGACGCCCGACCTGCTTGGAATCGTTGCCGAAGATGCTCAACTGCTGGCCGAAATCGGAGTCCAGCACGTACTCGATCACCGTTTCCAGATCGCGGTAGGCCACCACCGGCACCACGGGCCCGAACTGTTCTTCGTGATACACACGCATGTCCGGCGTCACCGGGTACAACACGGCCGGGTAGAAAAACTGCCCGTGGGTCGTGCCGCCGCCCTCATTGACCACTTTGGCGCCCTTGCCCACAGCATCGTCCACCAGACCTTGCAGGTACTCGGTCTTGCCCGGCTCCGGCAATGGCGTCAGCGAGACGCCCGGTTCCCACGGCATGCCAGGTTTGAGCTGAGCGAGTTTTTCTTCGAACTTCTCGAGGAAACTGCCGACGACGTTTTCGTGCACGAACAGGATCTTCAACGCCGTGCAACGCTGACCGTTGAACGACAGCGAGCCGGTAATGGCTTCCGTCACCGCATTGTCCAGGTTCACATCCGGCAGCACGATGCCCGGGTTTTTGGCGTCCAGGCCCAGGGCGGCGCGCAGACGGTGCGGCTTGGGGTGGAGTTTTTTCAGGGCGCTGGCGGCCTTGTTGGTACCGATGAACGCGAACACGTCGATCTTGCCGCTGGCCATCAGCGCGCTGACCGTCTCGCGGCCACTGCCGTAGATCACGTTGATAACCCCGGCCGGGAAGCTGTCGCGGAACGCTTCGAGCAACGGACGAATCAGCAGCACGCCGAACTTGGCCGGTTTGAACACCACGGTATTGCCCATGATCAGGGCCGGAATCAGCGTGGTGAAGGTCTCGTTCAGCGGATAGTTGTAAGGGCCCATGCACAGGGTCACACCCAGCGGCACACGGCGGATCTGGCCGAGGGTGTCCTGCTCCAGCTCGAAGCGGCTGGAACGGCGGTCGAGTTCCTTGAGGGCGTTGATGGTGTCGACGATGTAATCGCAGGTGCGGTCGAATTCTTTCTGCGAGTCCTTGAGATTCTTGCCGATTTCCCACATCAGCAGCGTGACCACCGCGTCGCGCTGCTCGCGCATCAACTTGAGGAAGGTCTCGACGTGATGGATGCGATCGGCCACGCGCATTGTGGGCCAGGCGCCCTGGCCCCGATCGTAGGCTTTGACGGCAGCGTCCAGCGCGGTCATTGCCGTGTCGGCATCCATCAGCGGCGTGCTGCCCAGCACCACGGACTCAAGGCCTGTGTCGGTCTGCAGCGAGACCGGGCTCAACACCGGCGCCAACGGCCCGTGCCATTGGTGCAGTTCGCCATTGACCAGGTAATCGCGCTGCTCGATGGCGGGACCTGCGCGGAACGGCTCAGGGATCTCGTCGGCGCGCGGGTACAGGTTGTCCAGGCGGTTTTGCAGGGTCATCTCATTTACCTCTTCCAGTCGGTCTTCGTGCCAAACAGGCTGAACACACTACGCCACAGCCGCCGCCGAATGAAGCGTCGAGACACATGTCACGTCCGAGTGACACGAAAACTGTCCGCGCTCGTTTCAGAGATTCCCCTAGGCCACCGCCGTCTGGTTGCGACCCGATGCCTTGGCCCGAAACAGCGCCTTGTCCGCCAGGCCGAGCAAGCCGTGTACGTCCTGATCGGTGTCGCTCAGCGCGGCGACACCGAGGCTGGCGGTAACCCCTTCGTCGTGCTGGCAGGTAATGTCGGCGATGGCCTGACGGAGTTTTTCGGCGATGGCATGGGCCGCTTCGAGCGTGGTGTTGGCCAGCACCAGCGCAAATTCTTCGCCGCCCAGGCGTCCGCAAACGTCGCCTTCCCGCACGGATTGGCAGATGACCCGGCCGATCTGCCGCAACACGTCATCGCCGGCCTGATGGCCGTGGCAATCGTTGATGCGCTTGAAGTGATCGATGTCCAGCATCAGCGCGCACAGCGGCAGCCGGCTGCGCTTGCAGGTGTCGTAGGCGCGCTCGGCCCGATGGAAAAAAGCCCGGCGGTTTTTCACTCCGGTCAGTTCGTCGGTCTGTGCGGCGTGGTCAGCGATGCCATGGGCATGTTCCATTTCGCGGCTGAGGCGAAATGCCCGCTCCATCGCCCGGCACAATTTGCGCGTCGCACTGACCACGAAAATGGCAAAGATCAGCGACGCGGCAGCCATGCCCTGCTGCGCGGTCTGGGGCTGAAACAGCAGCCAGAGCGAGCACGGCAACAGCACCAGCGCAATCGACACCAGGGTCATCGAGCGGTACGCGGAATAACAGGACACCGCGCTCACCGTCATGCCCACCGCGAATAGCAGCACCAGTGTCTGGATCAGCAGATCACCGGCTTGCATCAGTGCCAGCGCACCACCGCCCCAGATGCCAGCGGACAGTACCAGCGTGATCCAGTAAACGGGTTCCCAGCGCTCCGGCGTCCGGGCGGTTTCCGGCATCCGAAAATAGGTGGTCAACATGATCAGGCGCAGGGTGGTCGAGGCGCCCAGCAACCCTAGCCACCAGAGAATCAGCGAATGCTCGAGGCGCTCCCAGCAAATCCAGGAGAGCATAATTGCCGCCAGAGCACTGCCGAACACCGAGAAAAAACTCTGACGGAAAAGCAACTGCAAACGATCGTTACGCACCTGGCCCCGTATCAGGGCCTCGCGCGCCGGTTGAGAATTATGGAGGTACATCGAATTCGCCCGACCCTGGCATTGGATGGAGCGGATTGTGGCATCGTGCTATGACAGTAAACAACTCGCGCGCCAACTAAATGTTGCCCAAGCCGGCGAGCGGGGCAATCCGCCGGAAAAATGACGGTTCGGGCGTCCCGGAGTCAATCCTTTTGCGTAAGTCCGGATGGCTGCAGACCGAGCAACTCCGTCAGTTTTAAGGCGTCGCCCGTTGCGGCGCCGCTGGCGGTGTTATCGAAAATACACCACGTCGGCGCACCGTTTTGCGCCTTAGCCTTCAACTCGACGGCCAGACGAATCAAATAATCTTCTTCATAGCCGCTGTAATAGATGCGCGGCGCGCCGTGCAGTCGCCAGTAACGCATCCCCGGCCAGCCTGAGGGTTGGCTGTCGTTGCTGAGCCTCGACGGATCGACCGTTGCTTGCGCGATGCGATAGTGAAGAAGCATCGACTCGCCCTGCACCCAGCTTTCATGGCGCGGTTCAATGATCACATGGCCCTCATAGCGCTCGCGCAGCTGGATCAAAAAGGCCTCGGCCACCCGTGGTTCGAACGCCAGCGACGGTGGCAACTGCAGCAACAGGCAGCCAAGCCGTTCGCCCAGCTCCCCGCATTGACCGAGGAATTCATCCAGCGCCCGGGCGCTGTCGTGCAAGCGCTGTTCGTGGGAAATGAGCTTGGGGATTTTCACCGAAAAGCGGAAATCCGCCGGTACTGACTCAGCCCAGCGGGCGTAGGTCTGCGGTCGGTGGGGGCGATAGAACGAGCTGTTGATTTCCGCGGTATTGAATTGCCGGGCGTAGCGCTGCAAGTGAGTGCCGTCGCCCGGAAACGCCGACGCATATTCACGGCCCAGACTCCAGCCGGCGCAGCCCACGAAGACTCTGCCAGGCGCTTGCGGGACAGCGCCGTCGAACACAGCACCCGTCAAAACTGTATCGTTCAAAACAGCACCTCCCCGGCTTCACCCATAAAGATTTCTGCAGTCTTCGGTCCTATGCCGTCGAACGCCTGCAGGCGCTTTTCGAACTCGCCACGGTCGGCGCTGGCAGCAACGATCGCGGTGACAGTGCCGCCATATTCGTTAATCAGCCTGGATGCCAGCGCCAAGAGGCGCACGGCCGTGGATTCGTCGTAACGCGCGTAACCGCCCTCGCCCAGCATCCTCACCAGTTCCCGATGGGTGCACCCGGCCAGCTTGCGCGGCGTGTCGCGGCCGTGCCTGTCGACGATGACGTGATAGGTCTGCACCGCCGCCTGCGCCCGAATGCGCTTGCCCATCAGGAAACTGGCCAGCAACCATTTGAACAGCGCCGCCTCACCGCCCTCGACGAGGTCGATGCCCAGTTCCAGCGCTGTGATGTTCTTGCCCATGACCGCTCCTCGATATCCATTGCTGGAGTGACTTCTCAAGCAGCGGTTGAGTTCGATGTTTTGCGCGGCGTGCGGATCGATCAGCGTCAGGCGTTGGAGAGCCGGTTGATGCCGATGACCTCGCCGCTCCAGATCATCTCGTAGTGAGCGCTCTGCACAATGGACGTGACGTGGCGCGGGGTCAGCAATGCCCAGCAGACATTGCCTGGCGAGCGCACCGAGCAGTAACGCAGCCCGGCCATCCCGGCCTGCTTCGCGGCCTTGCCCAGCACGTGGGACTGCGCGTAGTCGTCGGGTGCGTAGATGGGGTCGGAGAGCGGGATTGAAGTAGCGTCGACGCTGCCCTCCTCGCTGAAGCTGCAACTCAGGCAGCGGAACACGAAGCGCTCGTACTTCAGCGCCGCGACCCGCGACCAGTACAACTGCTGATGATGACGCACTTCAGCAATGGCCGTGTCGACGGTGTCAGCCAGATACAGCACGCCGAACTCGCCGCTGCTGAAGCGCGAGCCCGCCGGATTGACATGGGTAAAGGGTGCAACCGCATAAGAACACCCGGGGATGCCGAACGGGATCTCGGCCAGGGGAATCAGCTCGATGCGGCCGACTTCGTTTTGCAGGCGCGGGTTGGTCAGCGCCTGAATTCGATACAGCGTCTCGAACTCGGCGGCATCGGCAACGTCGCTGAACAGCTCGATGGGAGGGAATTTGGAATTGACCAGGCGATAGGCCTGCTGCGTCTCACCGGCGAGTGCGGGGAGCGCGTCCGGCGTCACCATTGGGCGCCCCGGAGGGTATCGATGCGACGGAAGGTTTCGTACAGCGCGATCATGTCGCCCTGGGCCATGACGTCCAGGGGCTTTCTGCCATTGAAGAACTCGTTGTGGTTTTCCATCGACGGGAAACCGTAGGCGTTGTCGGGATTATCAAACAGGGTTCGCAGGGCGGCGTGAATGTTCAGCACGAAGCTGACCCGCTGCATCTGGTCCTGATCCAGTGCCACCGACCACTGCGCGTCGTCCTGGCGAGCGCGGGTGTACGTGCTTCGGGAAATGCGCAGGATCTGACAGGCTTGCTCGCTGGTGGCTTTCCATTTGTCCAGCACCCGCAACGCCGCCCGCAAACCGACCACGCATTCGGACTTCGAAAGTTGTCGCGCTGGAAGGGCGATGGTCATGAAATTACCTCTTGGTCACAGCGGTTACATTATCTACAGACGCAACCCTACTTCATTTGCATCCATGGACGCAATGTCAAGTTTCAGCAGCGTAGATTTGCACTGCGTTATTGGATGACTTCCGGGCCAAGGCCGCTCCATCGGGCACCCTTCAACCCAGCCTCCACCATGAGCGCATCGCAGAACGGCTGTCTCTCCACCCCGCAAAAGAATGCACGGACCGAAACCGCCACGGTCTGCCCTTTGACTGCGCTGCTTACCTGCGGCGCGCCCACTGATTGTCCAGAGGAGAACCTACCCATGCCTGAACAGCACTTACTCGTCGCCGGCGCCAGCGGGGTTATCGGTAAAGCGGTAGTAGAAAGTTTCGCCGACGCCGGCTGGCAAGTGTCCACCGTCGGCAGATCGACGACCGCACCAAGTCGCTTTCCACACCTGACTGCTGATCTGCTGGAGCCCGAGACCCTCGACGCCTCGAAAGCCAGCCTGAAGCCCGTGACCCACCTCTTCTACAGCGCCCTCAAGCCCGACAGCGATCCGGGCATCGAAGCGGATGAAAACGCCGCAATGCTGGAGAATCTGGTCGCCGCCCTGCGCGATTCAGGCGCGAGTCTGAAGCGCATCACCATTGTTCAGGGCGGCAAAATTTACGGCGCGCAACTGGGCGTCTATAAAACCCCTGCCCGTGAGAATGACAGCCGCCACTTCCCGCCCAACCTCTACTTCCGCCACGAGGACTTCGTGAGAAGCCTCGAAGCGCAAGGCGTCCAATGGACAGCGTTGCGCCCCGACATCGTCATCGGCCATTCCATGGGTTCGGCGATGAACCTCGGCAATCTGATCGGTCTGTACGGCACACTGTGCCGCGAGACCGGCACGGCGATGCAGTTTCCAGGCTCCGACATCGCTTACCGCAATGTCCTGGTGAACGTGACCTCCGCAGAGCTGATTGGCGAGGCAGCCGTCTGGGCCGCAGTCAACGACATGAACGGCGCCTTCAACCTGACCAATGGGGACGTGTTTCGCTGGAGCCATGTCTGGCCAAAACTGGCTGAGTGGTTCGGGCTCGACGTCGGCGAGCCGCAACCGATTTCCCTCTCCCAGCGCCTAGGCGCGCTGCGTCCTGTGTGGGAAAGCCTGACGCGACGCGAAGGGCTGGCGGAAACCGACCCGGACCGAATCGCGCTGGGCTCTTTCGGCGACTTCATTTTCCACGTCGAAAAAGATGCCATTTTTGACGTCACCAAAGCCCGGCAGGCAGGGTTCTCGAGCATGACGCTGCGTTCGGATGAAGTGCTGCTGGCGCACCTGGAAGACATGCGGGCCAGAAAGCTGATTCCCTGAGCCGTTAAAGGGGACTGATTGATTGACAGCGCGTCACGGTCAATCAATCAGTCCTCGTGCCAACCATCCCCTGGGTCGTTACACGCTGACGTCTTCCCGGCCGAGGCGGTCCCACAGTCAAGGTCCATCAGCGCGCCGCCGAGTGCAGAGGTTCTCATCGCGTGACCGGCTGTAGCCGGGAAGAGCCCATCCCAGAGCCTTCAGCCCGTGAAAAAAATGTGAAAATCCCGTTAGTCATATCTGGTAATGATTCGCATCTTGATTCAGAATCGCGCTCCCACCGCGTCTTCAGGAACTTCGATCGTGATCCCTCGCCTCCCCGCCACCTTTCTCCTGGCCGGTGTCGTCACCGCCATGTCTGCTGCCAATGCAGCCGACGACGTCACCTTGCCCGCGATGCAGATCCAGGACACCGCCGCACAGGATGACGGGCAAAGCGTGGGCTATCAGGGCAAGCCGTCTTCGAGCACCACCAAGCTGGGGCTGACCAACAAGCAGACGCCTCAGGCGATTACGACCATCACCCGCGCGCAGATGAACGATTTCAAAATGAACGGGGTCAAGGACGCGCTGCGCTCGGCGCCGTCGGTGACCGTCGAGCAAAGCGAAAGCGACCGCACGGAGTTCACCTCCCGCGGGTTCGACATCGGCAGTTTCGAGTACGACGGCATGGGCATGCCCTTCGCCCAGACCATCATGATCGGTGACCTGGACATGGCCGAATTCGAGCAGATCGACGTGCTCCACGGCGCCAACGGTTTGATGAGCGGCACCGGCAATCCGTCAGCCACGGTCAACTTCATCCGCAAAAGACCGACGCGGGATTTCCAGGCGCAAATCGACACCAGCGTGGGCTCATGGGACAACCGTCGCATTGACGTCGACGTGTCGGGGCCATTGACCGACACCGGCAACGTGCGCGGCCGCTTCATCTATGCCCACGACAAGGGCAATTCGTGGATGGACCGCTACAGCCACGAGAAAAACGTCGCCGCTGGCCTGCTCGCCTTTGACCTGTCCGATGCCGACACCCTGACCGTGGGCTTCACCCAACACAACAGCGATTCCAACGGCAGTACCTGGGGCAACCTGCCGCTGGTCGACATCAATAACAATCCGATCCATTACAGCAGCCGCTCGTCCAACGTCGGCCAGCCGTGGACCTACTGGAACATGCACACCCAGCGCGCGTTCGCAGAATGGAAGCATGACTTCGGCAACGGCTGGAATGCCACGCTCACCGGCACCGGGATTACCGAATACCAGGACACCAACATGCTGTACGTCTCGAGTGTCACCGATGACGACGCCTCGGTGTTCGCCGCTGATACCTCCAGCAAGGCGCACCAGTTGCTGGGCGAAGCCAAGGTGTCCGGCCCGTTCAGCCTGTTCGGCCGCGACCATGAGCTGACCTTCGGCGCCGCCTACGGCCGCACTCACCAGAAGGCACGGGAATACGACGCCGACGAAGCCGGCTACTTCAATACCTCGTTTGCCGGCATTCTTGCCGGCAACACGCCGAGACCGCAGTTTGACTTCACCCGTGACACCAACACCCAGAATTTCGAGGACCGGCAGAAAAGCCTGTTCGCCGGTGCCCGCTTCAGCCTGGCGGATGATCTGCACTGGATCGCTGGTGCGCGCATGCTCAGCGTCGACGGCACGGGCGAGAGCTATGGCACCGATCATTCACAGCGCGAGCACGGCAAGGTCACGCCGTACACCGGTCTGGTCTACGACCTGACCCCGCAGTGGAGCGTCTACACCAGCTGGACGGAGATTTTCAATCCGCAGTACGGCACGGTCGGCGTCGACGGCAAAGTGCTCGCGCCGCTGGAAGGCAAGAGCCTGGAAGCCGGCGTAAAAGGCAGCGTGATGGACGATCGCCTGAACCTGACCGCCGCCGTGTTCAAGACCAAACAGAGCAACGTCCAATCGGCGGACTTCATCGAAGTGGGCTCGCAGTTCCGCTACTTCACCGATGATTACAAAAGCCACGGCATCGAGCTGGAAGCGTCGGGCGAAGCGCTGCCGGGTCTTGACCTGCTGGCGGGCTACACCTACGTGCACATCGAAAACGATGACGGCGACAAAGCCCGCCGTTATGTGCCCGCCCACGCCTTTCGCGGTATGGCCAGCTACCGGCTGCCAAGCCTGCCCCAGGCCAGAATCGGCACCCGGGTCAGCTGGCAGAGCGGGATTCAGAACGACAACTACAGCGTCATCCGCCAGAACGCCTACGCGCTGGTCGACCTGATGACCAGCTACGACATCGACAGCAACTGGAGCACGGCGCTGAACTTCAACAACGTCACCGACCGCAAATACCTGACCTCGCTGTACAGCGGCACGGCAAGCAACTACGGCGCCCCGCGCAACCTGACCGCGTCGTTGACCTGGCGCTATTGATTCAGGTCTGCCTCACTTGCTGGACACCGCACCCGCTCCCACAGGAAGTGTGGCTGATCCGCAATACTGTCGGCGCCTGGGCTGGCCTCTTCCCGGCTAAAGCCGGTCCCACTAAAAGCAGCGCGTGCATTCTGTGGGACCGGCTTCAGCCGGGAAGCTTTTGATCTTGATCGTTCCCCCGCTCTGCGTGGGAATGCATCCCGTGACGCTCCGCGTCACCTCCCCCGGCCTGAATGCGCGTCGTCTGCGGGACGCGGAGCGTCCGAGGCGGCGTTACCACGCGGAGCGTGGGAACGATCAAAAGGGGGATTTGGCTTGATGACAACCATAGAATCTCCCACACGTGACTCGCTGGCTGGAAGATCGATAACGCTATGCATCTGATAGGCGAGCCTATCCGATAACTTTTTTAACACGCTCGCTTGACTTCCCTTTTCCAATCAGTAAGATAGCGCGCATTCCGCGATAGCTCAGTTGGTAGAGCAAGTGACTGTTAATCACTGGGTCCCTGGTTCGAGTCCAGGTCGTGGAGCCAGACAGAAGTAAACGAAAAGGCCAGCGCTTAGCTGGCCTTTTTCGTTTCCGACGGTTTTGTTCTCTGGATGAAGCGGGACTGCATGAGCCCCGCTCCGCGCCAGGGTCAAGCCTTGGTGTAACGCAGCCAGACAGCGCCGCCGTCCTGAACCTGCGCCGAGGTCAATTTCAAGTGAGCCGGTTGCTTCCAGGCCTCGGTTGACACCTCGAACGACGCCGGGTGCTCGCCCCGCCCGTCGATCAGCGGCAGGATCAGCACACTGACTTCATCGACCAGCCCCGCGTTGACGAACGAGCCACTGACGTGAGGGCCACCCTCGACGATCAAGCGCTTGCAGCCCAGCTCGCTCGACAGGATCTGCACCACCTGCTGCAGGTCGATCTCGGTCTTCCCCGCGAAGATGTAAGACACCTGAATCGACTGCAGGTACGCCAGGTAGTCATCCGACACGCCTTCGGTCAGCACTTCGACGACGTGGGAATCCAGCGCCTGATTCTTCTTCCAGCCGACCTTGCCCTGAGGGTCGATGGACACCGCGTAGGCCTTGGCGTTGCGGTCAGCAAAATAGTGGCTGCGCTCGATAGGACCTGTAGCGAGGCCCTTGGGATAGCCCTCGTCGTGGGCGATTTCCTGCATGGTCACGCGTCCGCAGATCCAGGCGTCGAACGCGAAGGTCTGGGCGAGCTTCTCGTACAAATCACCGGCGTCCTTCTTGAACGCGCGATCCCAGCCATCGGTGAGGGCGTGGCCGTCGAGGGAGGACATCATGTGGCAAATGACATAAGGCTGCATGGCAGGCTCCAGGCTGATAAGTGTGTAAAGCCGACCCGGAACGCGCGGCAATAGTTCACCCCGTCACCCGGTTTTGCCCTTCCAGCACCCTGCCCCATCATTGCCGGTGATGTAGACCATGAAGCCTATTGTCTTCAGCTTCGACAGGGCTCGCGTACCATCGCGTCATTCCAGACCCGACACGGAACCACTACAAGGACCATGACCATGACCCTGCACATCATCAACGCCGTTGCCCTTACCGCCGTGACCGTTTTCCTGGTCAACCGCGCATTTGCCCTGTACGACCTGATCAATGCAGCAACAGTGTCCGAGCACATCTAAGGCCTCAAACGCCTGACGCGACAACGATTCAAGCACGGCACCGATATGCCAGGCCGCAATGGCCTGGCGGTCCCGCGATGATCGGCGGCCTACATTTTCAACGACTTAGAAATTGGCCTTCAGCGCCTCAAGACCACCCTCGTAAATGCCCTTGAACAACGCCTCGACTTCCGCATCGGAAACACCGTCGGCGGTGAAAACCCCTGACCAATCCACCAACGCCCCATTGGCGCCATCTTCTTTGACTGTCAGCGTTGCCAGATATGAACTGATTGGAAACGGCCCCTTGTCGATGGAGTAGCTGTAGGTGCGCGCCTTATTGTCGTAGGTCTCCAGACGCTCGGTGATTTCAGCGCCGTCGTCGGTGATCAGATGACGCACGCGCCCGCCTTCCTGCGACTCGCTTGTCTTGATGAAGGGCAGCCAATCGTTTAGCGACAGGAAGCCTCCGGTCAGCGCCCAGACCTTGTCGGCCGAGACCGGGATGCGAACGGATGCAGATGCTTGAGCCATGATGTTTTCTCCAGACGTGGGGCAGCGGCCGATCCGCCAACGCTGAATGGCGTGGCGGGGCCGCGCCCTCTTTGATAAGCGTTAACCGCGAGCAATCTTGTCACGGTTATCGCTGATTCGGGAGGGTGTGCGCCGCAATAACGCGGCGCAGCGGTGTTACTTGGCGGTGAAGGCCGAATAGCTGTTCATCAGGTTGCGGTAGTTCGGAATGCGCTGGGACAACAGATTTGCCAGGCCTTCCATGTCGTTGCGCCAGTCGCCCTGCAGCTCGCAGGCCACCGAGAACCAGTTCATCAACTGTGCGCCGGCTGCGGTCATGCGCGCCCACGCGGCTTTTTGCACCACGTCATTGAAGGTGCCCGACGCATCGGTGACCACGAACACGTCGAAACCTTCTTCCAGCGCGCACAGGGTCGGGAACGCCACGCAGACGTCAGTCACGACGCCGGCGATGATGATCTGCTTGCGGCCGGTGGCCTTGATTGCCTTGACGAAATCTTCGTTGTCCCAGGCGTTGATCTGGCCAGGACGGGCAATGTACGGCGCGTCCGGGAACATCGCCTTGAGCTCGGGCACCAGCGGGCCGTTCGGGCCGGTTTCGAAGCTGGTGGTGAGGATGGTCGGCAGGTTGAAGAACTTGGCGCAGTCGGCCAGGGCCAGCACGTTGTTCTTGAACTCGTTCGGCGTGAAGTCCTGCACCAGCGAGATCAGGCCGGTCTGGTGATCGACCAGCAGAACCACGGCATCATCTTTGTTCAAGCGCTTGTAGGGAACGGTCATGATTGACTCCATTGAGTGGGTGACGGATGAGTACGGGAGCCAGCGCATCACGCTGACGGTGAGCCACGTCGGTCAGTGCCGACGAGGCCTTTCATGCTCTTTTCAATTGCTCTGTTCAGGCGCAGATCAGAAGGCGAAGCACGAGCAGCCAAACGCACCCCAGAAACCCTGGAAGTCGCTGACCGGTACTTTCGACTGGCGCGCTTTATCGTGGCTGTGGGCATGGACGCCGCAGGGGCCGCTGCACTGGTGAACCGCCGCGGCCATCGGTGCCCCCGGACGCCAGTGGCCCGGAACCTTGGAAACCGGCGACCAGTCCGGCAGCACCGGCACGCTCGGCGGTGCCAGATCGTCGAACTCGCCGGCGCCGTACACCACTTTGCCGTCAACGATGGTCAGCACCGATTCGATCCACTTGATCGACTCTTCCGGCACGCTGAAGAAGTCTTGGGACAACGCCACCACGTCCGCCAGCTGGCCGACCTTGATCTGGCCCTTTTTGCCCTGCTCAGAGGAAAACCAGGCGCTGCCACGGGTGAACAGTTCCAGCGCGGTTTCCCGGGATAAGCCTTCCGGGTACAGCTCCAGGCCGCCGACGGTGCGACCGCTGACCATCCAGTACAGCGAAGTCCAGGGGTTGTAGCTCGACACGCGGGTGGCGTCGGTGCCGGCGCCCACCGGCACGCCTTCGGCCAGCATGCGTTTGATCGGCGGCGTGTGCTCGCCGGCCTTGGCGCCGTAGCGCTCGACGAAATACTCGCCCTGGAAGGCCATACGGTCCTGAATCGCGATGCCGCCGCCCAGCGCCTTGACCCGCTCGATGTTCTTCGGCGTGATGGTTTCGCAGTGGTCGAAGAACCACGGGATGCCGTTGAACGGAATCTCGCGATTGACCTTCTCGAACACGTCGAGCATGCGCGAGATCGATTCGTCATAGGTGGCGTGCAGGCGGAACGGCCAGCGGTGCTCGACCAGGTGACGCACCACCGGTTCGAGGTCCTGCTCCATGCCCGCCGGTAAATCGGGGCGCGGCTCGAGGAAGTCTTCGAAATCCGCGGCCGAGAAGGTCAGCATCTCGCCGGCGCCGTTGTGGCGCAGGAAGTCGTCGCCCTGATGCAGCGTGACGGTGTTAGTCCAGTGCTTGAAATCTTCCAGCTCTTCCTTGGGCTTCTGGGTGAACAGGTTGTAGGCGATGCGCACGGTCAGCTGTTTGGCCTCGGCCAGTTGCGTGATCACGGCGTAATCGTCCGGGTAGTTCTGGTAGCCGCCGCCGGCGTCGATGGCGCTGGTCAGGCCCAGGCGGTTCAGCTCGCGCATGAACTGGCGCGTAGAGTTGACCTGATACTCCAGCGGCAGCTTCGGCCCCTTGGCCAGGGTCGAGTAGAGAATCATCGCGTTGGGCTTGGCCACCAGCATGCCGGTCGGGTCGCCGTTGCTGTCGCGGACAATCTCGCCACCCGGCGGGTTCGGCGTGTCGCGGGTGTAGCCGGCCACACGCAGCGCGGCGCGGTTGAGCAGCGCGCGGTCGTACAGGTGGAGGACGAACACCGGGGTGTCGGGCGCAGCCTGGTTGAGTTCTTCGAGGGTTGGCATGCGTTTTTCGGCAAACTGGAATTCGTTCCAGCCACCGACCACGCGCACCCATTGCGGCGTGGGTGTGCGATCAGCCTGGGCCTTGAGCATGCGCAGCGCGTCGACGAGCGACGGCACGCCTTCCCAGCGAAGTTCGAGGTTGTAATTGAGCCCGCCACGGATCAGGTGCAAGTGCGAGTCATTGAGGCCCGGGATCACCGTGCGCTTGTGCATGTCGATGACCTGCGTGGCCGCGCCGCGCTGGGCCATGATCTCCGCGTCGCTGCCCACGGCGACGAATTTCCCGCCGCTGATGGCCACGGCGCTGGCCTTGGGTTTTTCCTGGTCAACCGTGTGGAAATTACCGTTGAAGAGAATCAGATCGACGTTCATCGCGCCTCCGTTGGCAGACGTTTTAGATGCCCCGACAGCAAGGCCGGTGGCAGGCATGGAAGAAAACAGTGCGGCGGCCGCGCCGAGCAGCGAGCCCTTGGCGACGAACCGGCGACGGTCGCTGGAAGACGGTTGATCGGCGTCGTCATCCTTCATGATCGGCTCCGACCACCGGCGCGGGCCGGGCATTCAGCCAGGGTGCAAACAGCCGCGTCGCGCGGGGCATCAGCACGTAGACCACCAGCAGGACGATGGTCACGGTGACCAGTGCGGTGCTGATGATGTAATGGGCCAACAGCGGGTACAGGCGGAACACCGGTCCCCAGACCAGCGGGACCAGCAGGGTCAGTGGGCAGATGACCAGAAAGGTCACGCAGGCCTGTTTCCAGCGTGGCGGCGGGCTTTCAGCGGCGGGGACGAACCAGAATTCATTGTGCGGGTTGACCTCGGTGAAATCGCCGTCGGCCAGCATGGGCGCTGCTTCGGCGACGAGCTCGCGGCGGTGAGAAGAGTCCATCCAGCGCTGCATGGCGTCGGTC
Source organism: Pseudomonas sp. 1L-C-7-B-C1 (assembly GCF_057291635.1). NCBI lineage: Bacteria > Pseudomonadati > Pseudomonadota > Gammaproteobacteria > Pseudomonadales > Pseudomonadaceae > Pseudomonas > Pseudomonas sp. 1L-C-7-B-C1. Next base: position 378,587 of record NZ_JBXAWH010000003.1, read on the forward strand.
GAACAGAAACGCAACACGCAGGTAAACATGTGCAAGCCGTCGGCCTTGCCGCGTATGACGTCCACGCCCAGATGCCCGGGGTAGCTGGCCGCCATGGCGACGATGCGCCTCAGCCAGGCTTCGTATTGGGCTTCCAGCCCGGCCTTGATCCGGTGCTTGACCACCAGGGTGACGATCTCGTCGGCGGACAGTTTCGACGTCGGGACGGTGTCGGCGGTCGTGGCGTAATCAGGCATAGCGAAGCGCTCCAGGCAAACCATGGTTGAGCGCCAGACGACCGGGTCCGGCGATCAGCACACTGGTGAAGATAATCAGTAATAGCCAGCCGAACTGGCCCTGTTCGACGCTCCACTCGCTGTGTACCACGATGAGCGCGACCAGCAGCAGGATGAGAATAGGCAGGCATGCCAGTCGCGCCAGTACGCCGGTCAGAATCAGCAGGGGGCAGAGGACTTCGGCGAAGATGGCCATGCTCAGGGTGAGGGTGGCGCCGAGGTGAAACGGGTCTTCGATGAGGGTCAGCTGGGTGTTGAAGTCGAGCAGTTTTGGCAGGCCGTGGACGAACAGCAGGAACAGTGCGCCGGCGGATCTGAGGAATAGCAGCCCGAGGTCTTGTGCGCGGTCGTTGTGGGTTGGGTAGGTCATCACACACCATTCATTGCGTGGGCCACGTTTGCCGAGGTGCCGGAGTACGTGGCCGATGAATTCAGTGTGGCGGGGCGACGGAGGTGGGTATTGAACAGACGTGCTTTTGAGGATCCAGATCAAGATCAAGATCCTTAAGATCACAAGCGTCTGCCTGGGGGCAGACTGTTTCGCCTTCGGCGACTTACTTTTGAAAAGCACCAAAAGTAAGCAAAAGTGCCTGCTCCTGGTTGGGTTCCTCCTTCGTCGGAATACCCTCACTCCGACGACGCTCCGTGGGCGCGCGCCGAACGGACATCCATGTCCGCAACGGCGCTCTCGCCGCATCCATGCGGCTCGGCCCACTCCGCGTCGTCTGCGTTCGGCCTGCACCCAAGTCGCGATTGGCGTCGTCTGGGAGTTTTGTGTTTAAAGATCAAAAGCAGATCAAGTGCAGATCCAGGGCGGGTCAAGCGAAGGACTTGTAGGAGTGAGCTTGCTCACGAAGGGCCGGTATATCCATCGGATATCTGGTGTTTTTGATAGGGCATTCGCGAGCAAGCTCGCTCCCACAGGGAGGAGGTGCTATCAGCAAAAATGTCAGCGCCTGAGCTGGCCTCTTCCCGGCTGAAGCCGGTCCCACTAAAAGCATCGCGTATACCCTGTGGAATCGCCTCCGACTGTAGGACCGGCTTCAGCCGGGAAGCTTTTGATCTGCTTTTGATCTGCTTTTGGTCTGTTTTTGATCTTCATACGCAAAAAGCCCAAACACCACAAATCGCGACTTGGGTGCAGGCTGAACGCAGGTCTCGCGGAGTGGGCCGAGCGGCATGGATGCCGCGAGAGCCGCCCCCCGCCATGGATGGCGGATGGCGGCGGGCCCACGGAGCGAGACCGGAGTGAAGGAACCCTGAGGAACGAAGGGCCCAACCAGGAGCAGGCACTTTTGCTTACTTTTGGTGCTTTTCAAAAGTAAGTCGCCGAAGGCGAAACAGTCTGCCCCCAGGCAGACGCCTTGGATCTTGATCTTAAAGACCTTGCGCTACGGCAAAGGCCGCGTCTCCTGAGACATGAACTCAGTAATCCGCGAGCGCAGCCACCGCTCCGCCGGATCGTTATCGTGCACGCCCGCCCAGACCATCGACAACTCGGCAGGCTCGATCGGAAAGGGCGGATCCTCTGCTCGCAAAGCGCACCCCTCAATCAGGGCGCAGGCAGCGTAGTCCGGGACCGTCGCGATCAGCTCGGTGCCCGCCAGCAGCGCACGCAATCCGCTGAACTGCGGCACCGCCACCACCACCCTCCTCGCCCGCCCGACTTTCGCCAGGTCGATATCGATCTTGCCGCTCAGGTCACCCGAGAACGACACCATGGTGTGCGGCCGCTGGCAGAATTCATCCAGCGTCAACGGCTCCGGGCGTTTGTCGCCGCGCAATACCTTGACGCCGATGTCGCGCAGCTTCTTGCGCTTGGCGTTGGCCGGCAGTTCAGTGGTGTAGCTGATGCCCACGGAAATCTCCCCCGACGCCAGCAACGCCGGCATCAGCAGGAAATTGGCCCGGCGCACCACCACGATGATGCCCGGCGCTTCTTCACGCAGACGGTTGAGCAACGGCGGGAACAGGCCGAACTCGGCGTCGTCCGACAAGCCAATGCGGAAGATGTCGCAACTGGTCGCCGGATCGAATTCCTTCGCCCGACTCACCGCCCCGGAGATGGTGTCCAGCGCCGGTTGCAGTTCCTTGAGGATCGCCAGGGCCCGGGCTGTGGGCTCCATGGCGCGGCCGTTGCGCAGCAGCAAGGGGTCGTCGAACAGGTCGCGCAATCTGGCCAGTGCCGCACTGATCGCCGGCTGGCCCATGAACAGCTTTTCCGCTACCCGCGTGAGGTTGCGCTCGAACATCAATGCTTCGAAGATCACCAGCAGGTTCATGTCGACGCGGCGCAGGTCGTTGCGGTTCATTCAGCGATTCCGGGGTGGGCGTTATCGGGAGGCCTGACTATGCCAGACCGGCGCAGGTATACACAGCTGCCGAGGCCGTGTCTTGAACATCGGTGCTGTCGCGCCCGACGATGGCTCGGGACGCGGCCCTCAACAGGCGTGCGCGCGCTGGGCCAAACACCCCTTGGCTGGCAAAAGGGCCATGGTCCGGCGCCAGCTGCACGGGGTCAGCCCCACCACGCGACTGAACACCCGGGTGAAATGCGACTGGTCGGCGAAACCGCAATCCAGGCTGATCTGCGAGATGGTCAGCACTGACTCGCCAAGCAACGCCCGGGCCTTGTCCAGGCGCATCTGCAAGAACCAGTCGCGAGGGGAAAGCCCGGTGTTCTTCTTGAACGCGCGGGAGAAGTGACTGCGCGACAGCGAACATTCGGCAGCGATGCGGGCGATGGACAGCCCTTTGTCCATCTGGCTGGACATCAAGTCCTTGGCCCGACGCTCCTGCCACGGCGACAGCGCGACGCGCTCGAGAACGGATTCGGGGTTCAGCAAGGGGTTGAATGCAGTCATGTCAGGCGCTCCAGCTTCACCGTTGGCGGTGAGCGAAGTCTCTACAGCAGCGTTCTTAAAGTCCTTCTCCCGGTATTAATCGTTCTGAAAAGTCGTACGACGACATGCCTCGTCGCGGTGCGCGCAAGCCGCTTTCAGAACGTTTAAGGCAGCACCAAGGACGGCCATTGGCCAGCGCGATACCGTGCCAGCTCCGAAGATTCGGTTCGCTGCGAGGGACTGCATGTGACCACCCGATACGTGGCCGGAATTTTGATTCCCGACGGTGCGATGGCCCAAGCGGCAACCGACCTGATGCGTGATCACCAGTCCGACCTGCTGCTGAACGCGGCCTGCCGCACGTTCGTCTTCGCCAGCCTGCTGGGGCACAGTCGCGGCCTGCGATTAGATACCGACCTCTTGTACACCGCCGCACTGTTTCTGCGCATCGGCATCACCCGGCTGTACGCCCGGTCGCAACTGCGGTTTGAAGTCGACAGCGCCAACGCCGCCGCCCAGTTCCTGCGCGGGCATGGCCGGTCGTGGGACGACATCGCCCAGGTCTGGGACGCCATCGCGCTGCACACCACGCCGGGCATCCCGCAGCACAAACCGCCGTTGACCGCCCTGCTCTGCGCCGCGGTCGAAACCGATTTGACCGGCGCGCATTGCCAGTGCTTCAGCCCCGCCGCTCAGGCGCGGGTGTTGGCCGCTTACCCCCGGGAACCCGGTTTCAAATTCAAGTTTCTGCATGTCATGGCGATGGGGCAGCTGCATCGCCCGCACTCCACGCTGGGCACGACAAACGCCGACGTGCTGTCGTTTCACGCCCATCGTATGCACGCTGGCGGCTTTTGCGAACGACTGCTTGCTTCGACATGGCCGTACTGAACAGCCCGGACTTCGATGAGCCGTCGGCGCTACTCGACGACGGGCAAGGTGAACACGAAGGTCGCACCGCCGAAGCGGGCCGGCATGGCGTAGAGGTGGCCACCGTGGGCCGTGATGATCGACTGACAGATCGCCAGTCCCATGCCCATGCCTTTGTCCTTGGTGGTGAAAAACGCGTTGAACAGCTGATGCAGGTCCACCGGCTCGATGCCGCGGCCGCTGTCTTCAACGCTGACAACCACGTAATCGCGGCCCACCACTTCGCTGGTGATAGACAGCCGCCGCAGCACGTGATCGCCTGCGCTCATGGCGTCCAGCGCGTTGAGGATCAGGTTCAGCACCACTTGCTGCAGTTGCACGCTGGAGGCGCACACCCGCAACGGTGAACAGGTCAGATGAGTGGTCATCAAAACCCGCTGCTGTTCGACTTCGACACCGGTCAGCGCCACCACATGGCGAATCACGTCATTGATCAGCAGCTGTCGCCGGTGGTGGGGCCCCTGCCGCGCCAGGCTCTGCAGCGCGTTGACGATCTCCCCGGCGCGCCGGCCCTGGGCGACGATGTCGCGCAGCCCGGACAAGGCTTCGTCCACCTGCGGGTTTTCGCGATTGAGCCAGCGGATGCCGGCGGCGGCATTGGACACCATCGACGCCAGCGGCTGGTTGATTTCGTGGGCAATGGACGCTGCCAGCTCACCCATCACCGTGGCCTGGGCGATGCTGGCCAGCCGGGCCCGAGCACCGCGCAGGGCGATCTCGACATCCCGACGCCGCGCGTTTTCCTGCTCCAGTTCCTGATGCAGGCGCGCGGTTTCCAGGGAAATCGCCGCCTGGCTGGCGAGCAGTTCCAGCACCTCGGTGCGACAGAGGGTGAAGACGCCGGGCGCGAGGTTGTTTTCCAGGTACAACACGCCGAGCACCCTGCTCTGCTTAACCAGCGGCACGCACAAGGCCGAGCGCACCCCATGCTGGCGCACGTATTCATCGGCGCCGAAGTAGGCATCGCCGCAGACATCGTCCAGCACCAGGCGCTGGCGTGTGCGCATCACCCGGTACAGGATCGACAGCGGCAGATGCCGGTTGTCTGGAGCGCTGTCCGCCAACTCGATGTGCAAGCCGTCGGCGCCGCTCTGGCCGATTGCGCGAATCACCGGCGCCTCGTCCTTTACCAGCAGCAGCAAGGCGCGTTGCGCACCGGCATGAACAATAGTGTTGCGCAACAGCGTTTCGATCAGCCGGTCCAGCTCACTCTCGTCGCGCAGCGCGTGGGCGGATTTCATGACGGAGGACAGGTCCAGGGCATCACGTCCGCTCAGGTTGATCGATGTACGTGCCGACCACGCCTCCAGATTACGCAACGCAAGGGTCGGATCGTGGGAAGGCGTGCGGATAGACGCGTCATGTTGGCCATTGGACGGGTCAGGCTGAAGATCCGGAATGTCCCGCAGTTCCTGCCACTGACGCAGCATTTCGTTCAAATCCCGGTGCAGGGCCGCCGCGCATTGATAACGGTCATCCGGGTTTTTAGCGATCAAACGATGCACCAGACCGGCCAACGGCTCAGGGATGTCGCCGCGGTGCTGGCTCAGCGGCGGCGGTATTCGCGCAACGTGGCAATACACCCATTCCACCGCATCGGTGGCCTCAAAGGGCAATCGCCCGGCCAGCCATTCATAAAAGGTCATGCCCAGCGCATAGAGGTCGCTGCGCTGGTCAGCCTGACGCTCAATCCGACGCGACTGTTCGGGCGCCATGTAGCCGAGGGAGCCACAAATGGCGTCGACTACCGGCAGCGGCGACGCCAACTGCACATCGACGCTCAGGCCGAAACCGCTGAGCCGGACCACACCGTCTGCGTCCTGGATCAGGTTGCACGGTTTGATATCGCGGTGCAGCAGGCCTGCTTCGTGAGCGCCTGATACGGCGGCAGCGGCAGCGATGGCCCGCTGCAAAAAGCCTTCGATGGACAGCGGCGCCTGGGGCTGATCATGAAGCGCCACGCCGCTGGCATCCTCCAGCACCATCAGCGTGCCTTCCGGCCCCGACAGCAGTGCCACCGGCTGCACGGCCCATTGCGGCATCAGCCGGGGCGCCAGTGAAAATTCGTGTTCAAGACGGCGGATTGCAGCGATCGAGGCGTCGGGAGCAGGACGAACGATGCGCCAGTGGCGATCCTCCTGCGTCAGCGTGACCCGGTAATGGGCGACTTCTCCATCGACAAACAGCAACTGCCAGACGAGCCGATCCAGCCACAGGGGCCCGAATGCCCCGGCGCTGGAGATAGCCGTGTATGGCCCGTTGAAAATGCTGCTCATGGAGCCCCTTTATTATTGGAATTCTGTTGCTGGCACCGTCCCGGCCATTGCCGGCTAAAGCCCGTCCCGTTGGCACGACCTCTGGGAGCGAGCTTGCTCGCGAAGGCGCCATTCAGGCTGATGAGGATTTGGCGGATGTACCGGCCTCTTCGTGAGCAAGCTCACTCCCACAGGGATAGTGTTCGCAACACCTCTTCTGAAAGCATCGCCGATCTCAACGGTCATTTCGCCAGGCAACCCAGCCGGTCACTCATCTTCACCAGCTCAATGACATTGCGCGCATCCATCTTTGTCAGGACGTGCTTTTTATGCACCTTTGCAGTCACTTCGCTGGTGCCCAATTCACCGGCAATCTGTTTATTCATCTTGCCGGTGATCAGCAGCGCCATGACTTGCCGTTCCCTCGGCGTGAGGCTGTCGAAACGCGCTTTCACGCAGGCGGTCAGGCAGCGCTCGTCCATGTTTGCCGCGTCACTGGTCAGCGCTTCACGCACCAGATCCAGCAACTGCTCCGGTTCGAAGGGTTTGGTCAGGAACTCCCGGGCGCCGGCCTTGATAGCACGCACGGACATGGCGATGGTGCCGTAACCGGTCATGAAAATGATCGGGAAGGTCTGGCCGCGATCCAGCAAGCTCTGTTGCAGATCGAAGCCGGTGCCCTGGGCCAGATTGACATCCAGCAGCAAGCAGAGGGGACCCTGGCTCAGGGGGCAGTCGAGAAACGCCTGGGCGCTGTCGAACACTTCGCAGGCGATGTCCGCCGAATGCAACAGCCGCTGTAAGGAAGTGCGGATGGCAGCGTCGTCGTCCACCACATAGACCTTGGGGTTCACGTTCATGACAGGCTCATAAAGGATTTCGTCGCAGCAACGGACCTGTTAACGGCCAATGGCCAATGCTCTTTGATGCCGCGCATGATACCCGTCGGGCCCGGCCGGCACAGCCCTGATGCTTTGCAGCGTCGCCAGGGCCGACGGTGCGTCGTAATCCTGCGCACGCGGCGCGTGGGTCTCCGTCGAGACGGTGTCGTGGGCGCTTGCGATCAGCAGGCAGGCGCGGGTTGTACCGAGCATTCGATAGAAACGGAAGGGTCCCTGGGCACTGACCATCAGCAGCGACTTGGTGGCCAGACGCACGATGCAATCCATGATGCAGGCCCGCGGCAGACGGGTTCGCTGCAAGGCATCGCAGGCACGTTCCAGCGTAAAGCGACCGTCCAGCTCCGCCAGCTGCCGCAGCACGGTGCGCTCTTCGCGACCGAGCAAACGCAGGCTCCAGGCCAGCGACGCCTGCAGCGTTTGCTGACGCGGCGGCGCGGTGCGCAACGACGCCGAGAGCATGTGCAGGCTACCGTCCAGGCTCGCCACCAGTTGATAAAGCCCCAAGGCGCAGGCCCGGGCGGCGGCCATTTCCAGCGCCAGCGGCATACCGTCGAGCCGGCGGCAGATTTCGCCCACCAACTCGACGCTGTAATCGTCCAGTTCGGCGTTGCCGTCAGCCGCAAGATGGCTGTCCAGCGCACGCCACTGACGCAGGAACAACTGCGCCGACGCACTGCGCAGAATGGTCTCTCGGGAGGCATTGAGCTCAGGGACGTCCAGGGGCGGCACCTGCAGGCTGCGCTCGCCGGCGATGCGCAACGGCTCGCGGCTGGTGGCAACCGCGCGCACCGCCGGTGCTCCGCGCAGAATCACCTCCAGCAGGCTGGCGACGCTTTCGACCAGGTGCTCGCAGTTGTCCAGAATGATCAGCCCCGGCTGCTGCTGCAGACAGCGGATCAGCCCTTGCAGGTCCGGATCACCACCGCTGCAGTCCAAGCCGACCGCGCTGGCAAACGCTTCCAGCAGCAGCTCGGCGCATTGCAGTTGCGCCAGCGGCACGAAGTACACAGGGGTCGTGCCGGCGTCCAGCAGGGTCTGGCCCAGTTCGGCGGCCAAGGCGGTTTTGCCCACGCCGCCCGGGCCGATCAGCGTGACCAGCGCGCAGCCCTCGGCCAGAGCGTTGTTCACTTCATCCAGCAATGCCTGGCGCCCGAGCAAAGCGATGCGGGCCGGCAGGCGGTGATGGCAACTGATGCCGTGCAGCATGGACGGCGTGCGAGCATGGTTGTGGGGAGGGTTGTGGGCATCGAGGCTTTCCCCACCCAGCAGCACATAGCCACGGCCAGGCACAGTGCGGATCCGCTCACGGTCGTTGCCCAACGCTTTGCGCAGCGCGGAGATATGCACTTGCAGGTTGTTCTCTTCAACCACGGTGTCCGGCCAGACACTCTGAAGGATCAGTTCCTTACTGACCAACTGACCCTGATGACGCAGCAAGATGTCGAGTATGTCGAAAGCGCGGGTGCCAATGCGCATGGCGACGCCGTCCTTGAACACGTCTCTGTGCTCGCGGGAAATCATCGTCTGACCGAGACTTATCATTTCATGCAGTCCTTGGAAGTGGAGTCGCAGGCCCTGATTCGCTGACCATCGTCCGGGCGAGGTTGAATCCCGGAGACGTACAGCGCAGCTATCCATTTTTAACAAGCGCTCATCTAACCAGTTAAAAACAATCGCCGATATTAGCTGTAGGGATAGTGACCCCACGGGTTAACCACAAGCGGCATGCTTTGAGCTGCAAGGGCTCAAGACCGCCGCCTTGAGCGATGCCCAGAGGATCGCCGCCCTTGTGGCGCCCGAAGTATAGGCTGCGGATCCGGCATAAACATGACTGCAGCTTTGCGCTGGACGCAAAAGGCTTTTGCGTTCAACGCATCTTATTGCCGCGCACGCACCGCTCGAAGGCTGGCGGCGGTCAGCCGTGGCCCCTGATACCTGCCCTCGACAAAAACGCCCCTGAAAAAAACGCCCCGGCTTTTAGACCGGGGCGTTTTTATTGCCTCAATGCCTTTACAGCGCGCGGTGCCAGCCGCTGCGCGCCAATGGCAGGGACAGCAGCCGTTTGCCCGTGGCATTTGACAGGGCATTACCCAGCGCGGCGGCCATAGGACCCTGCACAATCTCGGCGGCGCCAAGAAACGCCTGGCCGGGCTGGTCGAGCACGTGCACCTCGACCTGCCGGGGCAAGGCCGGGAAGCGCAGGATCGGGTAGCCGCTCCAGTCATAGCTGCGCACGCCGGCAGGGTCATAATCGACCTGCTCGTACAGCGTCCAGCTGGCCGACTGGACGATCCCGCCCTCAACCTGATTGCGCAGCCCGTCCGGGCTGACCACCTGACCGACATCCACCGCCGTGACAACCCGATCGATGACCACCTCGCCGGTCTGACGCTGGACATGCACCTGCACCGCGATCGCGCAGTAGCCCATGATGTTTTTGTAGCGGGCGAAGGCAAAGCCGATGCCGCTGCCGGGGCCACCGGCTTTGGTCGGCCACTGAAACGCCGCAGCGACCTTCTCGATCACCGCCCGGGCGCGCGGATCACTGAGGTTGCGCAAACGGAATTCGACCGGGTCGACGCCGGCTTGCACGGCCAACTCGTCCATGGCGGACTCGATACCGAAGACGTTGACGTGAGCGCCCAGCGAGCGCATCGCCGAGGTGCGAAACGGCATCTGCGTGACAAACGTCATGTTGATCCGACTGCTGGCGACGTCATACAGCGGGATCACGTTGCGGTCGCCATCCCCCTCGGGCTGGGCAATCGGCACCGAAGGCGCCGGCGCGAACGGCTTCGCCAACAGCCACGCCGGCATCAGACGCCCGGCGTTGACGATCCGCTCGTTGTGCGGCGTGGTCCACAGCTCGGCGTTCCAGAGGCCCAGGCGCCCGCCGGCATCCGCCGCGACATCCAGCTCGACGCGCATCGCCGAGCTGTATGGCTCCCAGAGATGTTCCTGCTCGCGCATCCATTGCACGCGGATCGGCTTGCCCGGGAGCGCCATGGCAATCAACGCTGCATCGGCGGCGGCATCATCAGCGCCGTTGTGGCCATAGCAGCCCGAGCCTTCGGCATGAATACAGCGCACCTGTGCCAGCGGCAGTCCCAGCATTTCAGCGATGCCGGCCCGCAGCGGGTAGACCCCCTGGGTGTGGGTCCAGACGGTCAACGTGCCTTCGTTGAACCAGGCCACCGAGCACGACGGGCCGATGGAGCCGTGCATCAAGTACTGCTTGGTCACCGTCGCTTTCCAACGGTGCACCGGACTGAGCGACGAACTGATAACCGACCCGCCGGAATTACGGATCGGATAGCGTTTCGACGGCAGCTCGGTCAGCAACTGATGGATATTGCCTGAATCAGGCAGCGCATCCCCTTCGGACCAGCGTGCCAGTTCATGGCCCTTGCGCATGGCCTTGATCGCCTGCCATTCGTCCTCGGCGACCACAGCCAGGTAGCTGCCATTGCGCACCAGTCTGACCCCTCCGCCCATGTTGTCGATGGCGGACGGGTCGATTGCTTCGAGCCGGCAGCCGCGGCGCGGCGGTCGAATGACCCGGGCGTGAAGCATGCCGGGCAAGCGCATGTCCTGGACATAACTGGCACCGCCGCTGACCTTGGCGGGGATGTCGACGCGCGGCAACGAGTGTCCGATCCGGGTGAAGCGGTCGGGCGCCATGGCCGGCGAACGGGCGCTGGCATAGGGGTGCAACTGAACGCCGACGAGCGCCTGGGCGTAGGTCATCGATTGGTTGGCGGGCCCCTGGATCACGGCGTCCTTTGTGCTGAGCTGCTCGACCGTGCTCCCCCATTGCCGCGCGGCGGATTCAAGCAGCAGTTGGCGAACCTGTGCGGCGGCATTGAACAACGCCGTGCCGCTGTCGAACATCGTGTGGCTGCCGGCGGTGTAGCCTTCGTTCGGGGTAAGCGCGGTGTCGGCCGTCAGAAAATGAATCAGCTGCGGCGCGACCTCAAGACGTTCTGCCGCCACTTGCAGCAAAGCCGTCTTCACACCGGTGCCCAACTCGACCTTGCCCGTGTAGACGGTGATGACGTTCTGCTCGTCGATCCGAATCCAGGCGTCCAGGAACGGATTGGTGCGCAGGCTGCCAGGCAGATCCGGCGCCAGCACCAGTGTGCCCAGGGTGTCGACCTCGGTGTCGGCAAATGCGCGCCCCGCCCCCGGCACCATCGCGAACCCCACCACCAGCGCGCCGTTGATGATGAACGCCCGCCGGCCCTGGTCGACCCTCTCCTCGCCGTGCTTCATGGGTTCACCCTGGCCGCCAACGTGGCCTTGATCGCCGCGAAAATCCGCAGGTGCGTGCCACAGCGGCACAGGTTCGGCGCCATGTGCGTGCGTATCTGCTCGTCGGTGGGCGCTGCGACGGTATCGATCAGCGCCTGGGCGCGCATGATCATGCCGGCGATGCAATAACCGCACTGCGCGGCCTGGTTGTCGATAAACGCTTGTTGCAACGGCCCGGGCTTGTCGGCACTGCCCAGGCCTTCGACGGTTTTGACCGCCCGGCCCGTGGCGGCGCCCGAAGGCAGCAGGCAGGAAAAGACCGGTTTGCCTTCGACCATCACCGTGCAGGCGCCGCACTGCCCAAGGCCGCAGCCATATTTGGCACCGTTGAGTTGCAGGTAATTGCGCAGCGCGTAGAGCAGTGGCATGTCCGGATCGATGTCCAGCGAATGATCCGTGCCATTGACGTTCAGCGTGATCATTTCGACTGACCCTCCTGACGAAGCGTGTTGACCGTTTGTTGCAGATCGCGCCACGGCGCGGCGCCACACGCCTGATTGCGCAGGTAACCGGCGAGCGCGGCGATGTGCGCGTCGTCGAGGGTGTCGGCGAACGGCGGCATGTAATGACTGGGCGCCCGGTCTGACATCGGGATGCCATCGAGAATCGTCTTGATCAGGTTTCGCGGGTCGCTTGCGGTAGCCGCCGACACCACGCTCAGGCCCGGCCGTCCGTCGATCGTACGCATGGGCGCCCCGCCGCCGTGACAGCCCGCGCAGGCCCCGGCGAAAAGCGCTTCGCCCTGAGCCAACGCCGGCGCCGATACACGGCTCGCAGCACCTGCTGACGCTGCGCCTGTTGCCCCGCAGTCTGGACCGGGTGACGGCGTGTTGCTGTCCAGGCTGAGGAGGTACTCGGCGATGGCTTGAGCGTCCGCTTCAGGCAGTTGCGCCAGACTCAGGCTGACCGGCAGCATTGGCCCGGCCGCCGCACCGTGATGCCCTGCCACGCCGGCGCGCAGGTAGGTCACCAACTGCTCGGCGGTCCATGGGTTGCTGCGCTGTGCCATGCCGGTCAGCGCCGGTGCATTCCAGCCGTCCACCAGACCGCCGCCGAGATGCTCGCTGTTCTTCTCGCCTCCGATGAAGTTGAGCGGCGTATGGCAGGACGAACAATGCCCCGCGCCTTCGACCAGATAGCGCCCGCGATTCCATTGCGCCGAGCGATCCGGCAGGTCGGTCAGGCGATCGTCACGCAAAAAAAGCAGGTTCCAGAATGACACCAGCGGGCGGAAATTCATCGGGAACATCATGTGGTTTTCCGGCGCACGGGCCGAGACCGGGTCGACGCTCATGAGGTAGGCGTATACGTCGCTGATGTCGCCATCGGACATCTTGCTGTAGTGGACGTAGGGAAACGCCGGATAGAGAAAGTGGCCGTCGCGGGAAACGCCGTGGCGCATGGCGCGAACGAATGCTTCAGGCGACCAGTTGCCGATGCCCGTCTCGCGGTCGGGGGTGATATTGGTGGTGTACAACGTACCGAAGGGCGTCACCAATGGCAGCCCGCCCGCCATGTACGCACCGCCGGGGCGCGTGTGACAGACCGCGCAATCGCCCTGCTCCGCCACCCGCGAGCCACGCCGGGCGCTGGCGTCGTCGATCGCCGGCGCCTTCAACAATGGATCGATCGAGGGGCGCCAGAGCATTGCCGCGCAGACGATCAGGCCGGCGACGACGATCATCGATGCTGCCCGGTAAAGCGTCCCACGCCTCATGTCACCCCCTGATTCTCGCCGGCCAACCTCTGCTCAGACTAGCCGTTAAATCCACCGGGACTTGTACCGCTGTGCTCAAAGTTGCAGCCGCCTCGGCGCCCGCAACTCAGACTATTCCAACAACGGCACATGAGCCGCGCGTTGATACGGGCCGTACTCGACCGGCACCCACTGGAAGTGCTTGTCGATGGCGACGATGTGGCCGGTGCCGGGGAATGGGAGGTGTGCGGCGGCGACCCAGATCTTCTTGCTGGCCGCTTGAGTGAACACCTGATCGCGGCTGGCGATGGCCTTCTGGCTGTTCTCGTCGAAAGCGATGCTCACTGCCGGGTGATCGAACTGCACGGCCAGGCTGTGGATCAGGTCGCCGATGAACAGAATGGTCTGGCCCCTGGAGCTGAATTGGTACGTCGTGCTGCCCGGCGTGTGCCCCGCCTCCAGCGCTGTGCTGACTTCCGGCACCGGCGACTGGCCCGGGGCGAAGGTCTTGAACCGGCCTGCGGCGACGTAGGGTGCGGTGGACTCCTGGGCGATCCTGAAGTAGGCCTTGGCCTGCTCCGGCACCCGGCCGATGGCGGTGGGGTCCAGCCAGTAATCGGCTTCGGGTTTGGCGGCGTACACCGTGGCATTGGCGAACACCGGTTTCTTTTCGGCGTCGACCAGGCCGCAGACGTGATCCAGGTGCATGTGAGTCAGCAGAATGGTGTCGACCTGACCCGGCTGATACCCGGCGGCCTTGATGTTCTGCGAAAGCATGCCTGCCGTCTCGCCGATGCATTGGCCGGCGCCGCTGTCGACGAGGATCAGGTGCTCGCCGGTGTTGATCAGGAACGCGTTGAACGCGGTCTGCACGCCCGGCGTGTCGATGTCGCGGCGGGCGAGCAAGGCGCGGATCGCTTCAGGCTTCATGCCCTTGAGCAGCTTGGGCGACAGGTCGTTGTAGCCGTCGAACAGCGCCGTGACTTCGTAGTCGCCGACGGCCAGACGGAAATAACCGGGCACCTGGGTTTTCTGCTGGGCGGGCGCTTGAGCGAAGGCCAGACCAGAGCACAAGGCGACTCCGAGAGCGACGGAGCCCGCCAAAGAAACGGAACGGGCGAGTGGAAGAACGGATGAGCGCATGGAGATGCCTCGAATCGGAGAAAGAGAGGCGTCCGATACTGCGCTGTCCGTGGGTAATGGTCTTGAAGCATTGTGCTTGAAGCATCGCGTTTTTTTTGCAGGATCACCAGGCCCCATCGGTTATAGACATCGTCCATGGTCATGCCTACATTGAGCGCGCGCATTCGCGCGGGCCAGCCAGGCCCTGCACGTTAGCCCCTGCACTTTTCCTGCGGATATCTTTCATGTCGACCGTCGTCCCTCACTATTCGCTGGCCTGGAGCCTGCTTCTGTTGTTCGCCGACGCGCTGGCCTGGCACTTGCTGGCCGACCGCAACCGGCTGGCGCGCATTGCCACGCGGCTGGCGGCATTCGTCGCCTACAGCCTGGTGATCATCAATGCCGGCGTGAGCCCGCTGGAAGCGCCGGCCTGGCCTGACGACAGCGCCCTGCAATTCGGCGCGACGGCACTGGCGATCGTCTGGTGGCTCTACGCGGCGCGTACCCTCACCGTGGTCCTCGGGCTGGCGCTGACCAGTCGCGTGGGACACAGTGGTCGGCTGTTGCAGGAAGTCATCGGTGCGGTGATTTTCCTGATCGCCATCGTGGCGGCGGCGGGTTATGTGCTGCAGCTCCCGGTCAAGGGGCTGCTGGCAACGTCCGGGGCGATGGCGATCATCGTCGGCCTGGCCCTGCAGAGCACGCTGAGCGACGTGTTCTCCGGGATCATCCTCAACACCACCAAGCCGTATCAGGTCGACGACTCGATCTCCATCGACGGCATGGAAGGCAAAGTCATGGACATCGACTGGCGCGCCACGCATTTGCTCACGGGCGTCGGCACCATGGTGGTCATTCCCAATTCCGTGGCGGCCAAAGCCAAAATCGTCAATTTGAGCCGACCGGTCCATATTCATGGCGTGTCGATCAACATCATGATGTCACCGCACATTCGCCCGCGCCGGGTGCTCGATGCGCTGGAGCGTGCGTTGCAGGGCTGCAGCGCTCTGCTGCAGACGCCCAAGCCTCGCGCAGTGGTCAAGGAAACCAGCCCCACCACCATTGAATACGCGGTCACCGGGTTCATCAGCGACCTGAACAACAAGAGCGATGTGCGCAATCTGCTGTTCGATCTGGCCTATCGGCATCTGGAAGCGGCGGGCATCGCCTGGCAGTCGGAAACCACCGCCGAAGCGATGTCTAGGCCGCGGGCGTTGCTGGACGAGGTCAAGGTGTTCCGCACCAGCACCGCCGAAGAAAAGGACCACCTGGCCCAGAGCATGGTCGCGCGGGAATACACCGCCGGGCAGACGATCATCGAAGTCGATGAGATCACCGACGGCTTGCTGGTGATTGCCACAGGCGTGGTGTCAGCGAGCGTCAAGGACGGCAACGAGATGGTGGAAGCCGGGCGCATGGGCCCGGGCGAAGTGATGGGTGAGCAGAGTGTGCTGGCCGACACGCCGTCCCAGGCGCGCTTCACCGCCCTCACCTCCTGCGTCGTTTACCGCATCGACAAAACCGCCACCCGGCAGGCCATGGAACAGCGCGTTGAAATCGTCACGGCGTTGAACAAGCTGCAAGCGGTCCGCCAGCAAGGCACCCAGCACGTGCTGATGCGCAAACCGGCGGTGATCAAGAAGAATAATTTTCTGGGATGGTTGCAGAAGCGATAAATGAATGGTGAATTCAGTGGGACCGGCTTTAGCCGGGAAGAGGCCAGTATGTACACCATAAGATCTTCGGAGTTACGCCTGACGCCTTCCCGGCTGAAGCCGGTCCCACAATTGACCGCGGTCCGACGATGGATCGCGGTGTCTTAGTGGGACCGGCTTTAGCCGGGAAGAGGCCGGTCTGTACACCATAAATTTTGCGGTGTTACACCTGACGCCTTCCCGGCTGAAGCCGGTCCTACAGAGAATTGGCCGTCAGCCGCATCGCAAATGTCAGGCAACGAACCCGTCACCCTCCAGCAGCGAGCGCAGCATCCACGCGGCCTTTTCGTGGACTTGCATGCGTTGGGTCAGCAGGTCGGCAGTCGGCTCGTCGCTGACCTTTTCCAGCAGCGGGAACAGTTCGCGCGCGGTGCGTACCACCGCCTCCTGCCCTTCAACCAGTTGCTGGATCATGTCAGTCGCCGCAGGCACGCCCGGCTCTTCCTTGATCGACGACAACCGCGCATAGGTGGAATAAGTGCCTGGCGCCGGGAAGCCCAGGGCTCGAATGCGTTCGGCAACGGAGTCCACCGCCGTCGCCAGTTCGGTGTATTGCTCTTCGAACAGCAGGTGCAGCGTGCGGAACATCGGGCCGGTCACGTTCCAGTGGAAGTTGTGGGTTTTCAGGTACAGCACGTAGGTGTCGGAAAGCAGTCGCGACAGTCCTTCAACGATCTCTGCACGGTCCTGCTCGTTGATTCCGATTTCAATAGCCATGAATTGCTCCCTAAGGTCTGTTGATTGCTGAGGGGTCGATTTTAGAGAGCAAGGCGGCTGGACGGAAATCAGCCATGGCAATCGCTGCCATCGACGCGGCCTATGAAACGTTCCCCGGCCAAAGCCATTCAGCGTTGACACAAAAGCGCTGTTCGGCGACGGTACGGCCACCGCTTTTTCACTCCCTGAACCTTCCGAACAGGCACCGCCATGAACGAACTGCAGCAGCTGAATGAAAGCCACGGGCTGTTGCTGGTGTTCGTCAACGTGCTGCTGGAGCAGATCGGCTTGCCGGTGCCGGCCTACCCGACCCTGATCGTGACCGGGGCGCTGGCCATGCAGAGCAAGCCGCTGTTGGGCGCCGGGGTGCTGGTGGCGATGGTCGCCTGCCTGATCGCCGATGGGCTGTGGTATTGGGCCGGCAAGCGTTATGGCGGCGTGCTGCTCAAGACCATCTGCAAGATTTCCCTGTCCCAGGACACCTGCATTCGTCAGGGGCTGACCGTCTACGAGCGTGTTGGGCCCAGGGCAATGCTACTGTCGAAATTCCTGCCCGGCGCGGGCGCCTTGGTCACCACCGTGGCCGGCATGAACGCCACGCCGATCGGGGTGTTCGTGCGCTATTCCCTGGCCGGTTCATTTATCTGGGCGGGTTCGGCGCTGCTGTTGGGCATGCTGTTCAGTGACGCGCTGATCCCCATGCTCGACTGGTTGAGCGGCTACATCCCGGTCGCCATCGTCAGCGTACTGGCGGTGCTGGGGCTGTTCATTGGCTGGAAGTACGCCAAGCGGCGTCGGCTCAAGGCGCGCACGGCACGAGTACCGCGCATCACTGTTCCCGAGCTGCTGGCCCTGCGCGACACCGTGGATGCGCCGGTGGTCATCGACGTGCGGCCGAGTTTTCATGCGGCCGTCGTCGAGGGCATACCGGGAGCGGTGTCGATCAGTCTCGAGGAACCCATCGCGCCGTGGATCGAGCGCCTGGGGGATGTCGACATGGTGTTCTATTGCGCCTGCCCGAATGAGCTGTCGGCGGCATTGCTGGCGGAAAAGCTCCACGCCCACGGCCTGACCCGGGGCAAAGCGCTCATCGGCGGGCTGGATGCGTGGCAGGCTGCCCATGTGCAGCCTGAGGCAACGGGCAGAACGGCGGCGTGAGTTTGGGAGTATCCAGACGGGACTGCCTGCCGGGATGGGATTGATGTGGGAGCGAGCTTGCTCGCGAATGGGTGTTCCAGCCGACAGACCTCTGCGGAATGTGACGGCCAATTTGTGAGCAAGCTCACTCCCACAAAATCTGCGGCGTGTCCCGGAACTGTGACCCACATAACACCCGGTCACTCCCACAGGTCCGCAGCATGTTCCAAAACCGCGAGCTGCTTCCACACTATCTCCAATAAGCGGAAATCAGATCCCGCTGAGCGCCAAATCCATCGCAAAGTACGTGAAGATCAGATCCGCACCCGCGCGTTTGATCGCGCCGAGGGTTTCGCGCACGACGCGGTGTTCGTCGATAGCGCCGGCCTGGGCGCCGAACTTGATCATCGCGTACTCGCCGCTGACCTGATACGCCGCCAGTGGCAGGTTCGAGGCTTCGCGGATGTCGCGGATGATGTCCAGGTACGCGCCGGCCGGCTTGACCATCAGCGCATCGGCGCCCTCGGCCTCGTCCAGCAGCGATTCGCGCAGTGCTTCGCGGCGGTTCATCGGGTTCATCTGGTAGGTTTTGCGGTCACCCTTCAGGGCCGAGCCGCCGGCTTCGCGGAACGGGCCGTACAGCGCCGAGGCGAACTTGGTCGAGTACGCCATGATCGGCGTCTGGGTGAAACCGGCGGCGTCGAGGGCGGCACGAATGGCCTTCACCTGGCCGTCCATCGCGGCCGACGGGGCAATCACGTCGGCGCCGGCACGGGCTGCCATCACCGCCTGCTTGCCAAGGTTTTCAATGGTCGCGTCATTGTCGACATGGCCGCCGTGCATCACGCCGCAATGGCCGTGGTCGGTGTACTCGCAGAAGCAGGTGTCAGACATCACGATCATTTCCGGCACGGCGGACTTGATGGTCCGCGAGATCCGCGAGACCAGGCCGTTTTCCTGCCAAGTGTCGCTGCCGGTGGCGTCCAGGTGGTGGGACACGCCGAAGGTCATCACCGACTTGATGCCGGCGCGGGCGTAGCGCTCGACTTCCTGGGCCAGTTTTGACTCGGGGATGCGCTGCACGCCGGGCATGCTGTTGATGGGCACGAAGTCGTCGATTTCTTCTTCGACGAAGATCGGCAGCACCAGATCATTCAGGGTGAATTCGCTTTCCTGAAACAGCGAGCGAAAGTTTTCGTTGCTGCGCAGACGGCGTGGACGGGCAGCGGGAAACAGACTGGACATGGCGGTTCCTGAGTCAAGAATATCCGGGAGCTCGCCGGAGCCAACACGTCCGGCGATATCAATGGCGCGAAGCTTATGCCTGCACCGGCGCCGATTCAAATGCCGTGACGAGAAAGTCCGTTACCTGCGAGGCAACAGTAGGCGTGAACGGCGCGAAGAAACCGTCCAGAAAACCGAGTGAAGAACCATTGCCACGGCGCCGGGTCATTTAGCAATGCCGCAGCCGTTTCGCTTGCGCATCCCCAGAGTGAGGCCGACCTTGAGCAACCCATCCGATCAGCGCAACAACCGTTCTCTGGACGGCCTGAACTTCTTTCTGGCGGATGTGCGCGACGGCCTTGGGCCTTATCTCGCGATCTATTTGCTGGCTGTCCATAAGTGGGACCCGGCGAGCATCGGGCTGGTCATGACCCTCGCCGGCATTGCCGCGCTGGTCACGCAAACCCCGGCGGGTGCGCTGATTGACCGCACCCGCAGCAAGCGGCTCGTTGTCATTGTGGCGGCATTGCTGGTGACGGCCGGCTGTCTGGTGCTGCCGTTCATTCACTCGTTTACCTGGGTGGCGATCACCCAGAGCATCAGCGCCATTGCCGGCTCCGTGTTCGCCCCGGCCATCGCGGCCATTTCCCTGGGGATCACCGGGCCGAAAGCCTTTACCCGCCGGACCGGACGCAACGAAACCTGGAATCACGCCGGCAATGCCTGCGCCGCACTGCTGGCCGGCATCTTTTCATGGATGTTCGGGCCGATTGCGGTGTTCTACCTGATGGCGTTCATGGCCCTGGCGAGCATTGTCGCCGTGGCGTTCGTCGATGCCTCGGCAATTGACCACGACGTCGCCCGAGGCTTCGACCCCAGCCATGACCAGGGTAAGGACCAGCCAAGCGGGTGGGCGGTCTTGCTGCACAACCGACCCTTGCTGGTGTTCGCTATTTGCTGCGGGCTGTTTCATCTGGCCAATGCGGCGATGCTGCCGCTGGTGAGTCAAAAGCTCTCGCAGATCGACGTCAACCTTGCCACGCCGCTGACCTCGGCCTGCATCGTCGCCGCGCAACTGGTGATGGTGCCGGTGGCCTGGCTGGTGGGCGCCAAGGCCGACGTATGGGGACGCAAGCCCTTGCTGCTGGCGGGTTTCATTTTCCTGCCGCTGCGGGGTGTGCTGTATGTCATGTCGGATAACCCTTACTGGCTGGTGGGCGTGCAATTGCTCGACGGCATCGGCGCCGGGGCGTTTGGCGCGCTGCTGCCGCTGGTGGTCAAGGACCTGACCCGCGGCACCGGGCGCTTCAATGTCAGCCTCGGTGCCATCTCGACGGTGTTCGGCCTGGGCGCGGCGCTGAGCAACGGCCTGGCCGGACTGGTCGTGCGCGAGGCAGGCTACAGCGCGGCGTTTCTGACGTTGGCGGCGATTGCGGCGGTGGCGTTTGTTCTGTTGTGGCTGGCGGTGCCGGAAACCGGCGAGCGCCTGGCGGATGATGATCTGCATGGCGCGGCCGCAACCTGATCGACCGGGTCAACGGTCGGGGATGGTGCTCGCGCCCTCCTCCAATTCCCGCTGCATGATCACCGTGTCCAGCCAGCGGCCGTGCTTGAAGCCGACGGACTCAAATACGCCGACCTGGCGGAAGCCCAGTCGCGCATGGAGCCGAATCGATGCGACGTTTTCGCTGTTGCCGATGATCGCCACCATCTGCCGTCGGCCCGATTCGGTGCACTGCTGGATGACCGCCGCCAGCAACGCGTGACCAATCCCGAACCCGGCCATGCCTTCGCGCACGTAAACCGAATCTTCCACCGTGAAGCGATAGGCCGGCCGCGGCCGGTACAGCGTCGCATAACCGTAACCCACCACTTCACCTTCGCGCTCGGCGACCAGATACGGCAATCCGTTGGCGCAGATGTCGGCGCGGCGCTGCAGCATTTGCGCAAGCGTCGGCGGTTCCAGCTCGAAGCTGGCAGTGCCGTGAGTCACATGATGGGCGTAGATCGCTTGCACAGCGGGCATGTCGGACTCACGGGCGTCGCGCACGATTAATTCGTCGGCCACGGCATTTCCTCTTCCAGATCAGAACGCGGAGGGAACAAAGCTTGCCCTTGAAGCGGTGGGCCCGTCCAACCCGGCTCGGGGCATTTTCTTGCGCGTTCACTTCCAGCGCCGGGGCGCCGAACGCTGGCCCGGCGATTGGTCTAGAATGCCGCCCTTTCCCACTGCCGACCTGCCCGCCACCGATGAATGCCGACGCCCTCGACCTGCTCGACTCCCACCTTCATACCGCCCTCGCCGACGCGCCCGCCGAAACACGCCGGCTGTTTCACGGCCGTGGCCGACGCTGGCCTGGGCTGGAACAACTGACCGTCGACTGGATGCAGGGCGTGGTGCTGGTGTCGCTGTTCAAGGCACCGGCCGCCGATGAGCTGGAGGCCCTGAAGCAGCGGCTGTTCACACTGATCAAGTCACCCGCCTGGCAGCAATCCCGCGCCCATACGCTGTTGCTACAGCACCGTTATCTGCCGGACAGCCACACTGAAGCGCTGCTGGGCGAGGTGCTTGAGGAATGGACACTGACCGAGGGCGGCTTGCGTTACCTCGTGGACTTCGGCAAGAAACAGAACACCGGGTTGTTCCTCGACATGCGTTACGGGCGCGATTGGGTGCGGGCCAATGCGGCGGGCAAACGGGTGCTGAACCTGTTCGCCTACACCTGCGGGTTCTCGGTGGCGGCGATCCAAGGGGGCGCTGATTGTGTGGTCAATCTGGACATGTCCCGGGCGGCGCTGAGTCGCGGCCGCGACAACCACCGCCTCAATGGCCATGACCTGAGCAAGGTGACGTTCCTCGGCCACGAACTGTTCAAGTCCTGGGGCAAGGTGAAAAGCACCGGGCCGTATGACCTGGTGATCATCGATCCGCCGTCGTTTCAGAAAGGCAGTTTTTTGCTGACCAAGGATTACCAGCGAGTGCTGCGCCAGCTGCCGGAGCTGTTGACGGCGGAAGGCACTGTGCTGGCCTGCATGAACGACCCGTTGCTGGGCGCTGACTTTCTCATCGAAGGCGTGACCCGCGAAGCGCCAGGATTGCGGTTTGTCGAGCGGTTGGAAAACCCGCCCGAATTCGCCGATGCCGAGGAAGGGGGTGGCTTGAAAGCGTTGGTGTTTCGCCAGGGCTGAAAGGTGACCGCACGACGCGATCTCAGCAGGAGCCGGCTTGCTGGCGAATGCGTTGGGTCAGGCAATGGTGGTGTGACAGACCTACCGCATTCGCGACCGTCGTAACCTCCGATTGCTCCTACAGTTGATCTGCGTCCGGCCCGGATGGTGAGAACCCGCACGAACCTGTAGGAGCGCGCTTCAGCAGTGACAACGTGGTTGAGCGCTAGGCACTCAACCGCGAGATCACGTCGTTCAAGCCCACCGACAACACATGCAGATTCTGACTCGCGGTCTGGGTGCGCTGGACGTTGTCCTGGTTGGTGGTGGCAATGGCGGTGATTTCGGTCAGGTTGCGGGAGATGTCTTCGGCCACGGAGGTCTGCTCTTCCGCCGCCGTCGCGATCTGCCGGTTCATGTCGCGGATGGCTTCGACGGCCGAGGTAATGCGTTCCAGCGAAGAACCTGCCAGCGCTACCTGATCGACGCTTTCCTGGCTGCGGGCCTGGCCGCTTTCAATCGCCTGGGCAGCGTCCACCGCGCCGGTCTGCACCGAACTGATGATCTGGTTGATTTCCGCCGTCGAGGCCGCGGTGCGCTGGGCCAGCGTGCGCACTTCATCGGCGACCACCGCAAAACCGCGCCCGGCATCGCCGGCACGGGCCGCTTCGATGGCCGCGTTCAGCGCCAGCAGGTTGGTCTGCTCGGCGATGCCGCGAATTACTTCCAGCACCTTGCCGATCCGGCCGCTGTCGGCTTCCAGACGGCGAATGACGTCAGCGGTATTGCTGATTTCGGTGCGCATCTGGGTAATGGCGGTGATGGTCGCGCCCATCACCTTGCTGCCTTCCTGAGAGCTGCGGTCCGCTTCGTCAGCGGCCTGAGCCGCCTGAGCGGCATGGCGTGCGACTTCCTGGGCGGTGGCAGACATCTCTGTCATCGCCGTCGCCACCTGATCGGTACGCTCGAATTGCTCATGGGTGCCCTGGGCCATCAGCGCGGCGATCGCTTTCAGTTCGCCGCCGGCGCTGTCCAGGTCGGTGGTGCTGCGCTTGAGGCGGGTAAAGGTGTCGGCGAGGAAATCCCGCAGGGTATTGGCCGCAACGGCCAGACGCCCGAGTTCATCCTGGCGGGTGATGCTGACACGGTCGCTGAACTTGCCCTGACTCAACTGCGCAACGTATTCGATGAGCATGCTGATCGGCGCGACGATGTTGCGGTTGACCACCCACAGCGTCAGCACGCCGACCAGCAACGCCGAGGCGAGCATGACCAGCGTGCCGATCAAAATGGTCTGGTCGGCCGTGCTGCTGAGGACTTTCGACTGTTCGTCACTCTGTTTGCGCAGGCCGGCCACCAGGCCGGTCATCTGCTCGCTGGCCGCGCGGTCGACGCCTTTCACGGCCATGTCACCGGCGACCGGATCACCACCGGAGGCGATGTAAGCATCACGGCCCTTGCGATAGGCGACACCCAACGTGCGGTGCTCGGTGCGCAGGGCATCGATCTGGGTCTTGGTCGTGCTGTCCAGGCCATTCACGGCGCTCAGTTGCCCAAGCGTGTCCTGCACCTGACGCTCCTGGTCCTCGAACTGCGCCCAGAATTTATCGCGGTCGGCCGGCTGCTTGCCGCGCAACAGCACGTTCTTCCACTCCTGCACCTGAACCTTGAATTGCAGGTTGGCCTGATCGACCAGTTGCGAGGCGTGCAAAGGCCCTTCAAGCAGACCGCGGTAGGCGTGTACGTTGCTGGAGAGGAACTGGAAACACGCAAGGGCAATCAGCACGACCAGCACGAGGCTGCCGCTGAGCAGCGCGAGGATCTGCAATCTCAGGGATTTCGACATACGGGGATCTCAAAAGGGAGGACAACCTGCTCCGAGGATCACCCGGAGTTTTTGCGGCTTGCCACATCCCTGTGCCATCGCGTCGGATCTATCCGAAAGCGAGGCGCCTACACAGACTGATTCGACTCCACGCGGGGCTTCTTGAAGGCAGCTCCGACGGATCCGACGGGCGGCTGAAACGCGTCAAGAACGGGCCATTCAGGCCCATCAAACGGTTACTGAAGCGCGCTGAACGGCATTCAGATGAGTGTTCAAGAAGCAGCGATCACTCCCGCTGACCGAACACCTGAGAGGGTCTGCGCAAGACCGGATCGAAGGGATTGATCTTCTGGGTGATCGCCGTTGCCTCGCGCTTGAGCATGTCCACCACCGTGGGCATGCGATCTGCACTGAGACGATCACTGATGGTCGCCACGCTCAACGCCGCCACCGCCCGGCCGGCGCGGTCGAGAATCGGCACCGCCAACCCTGCCATACCTTCCAGCACGCCGGTGTTGCGCGCGGCGTAGCCAGTACGCCGCACCGTGTCGATTTCCGAGCGCAGCATCACTTCGTCGTAGAGGTGGAAATCCCGCAGGCGCGGCAGGTTGTAGCGGA
Organism: Pseudomonas sp. 1L-C-7-B-C1; assembly: GCF_057291635.1. Classification (NCBI taxonomy): domain Bacteria; kingdom Pseudomonadati; phylum Pseudomonadota; class Gammaproteobacteria; order Pseudomonadales; family Pseudomonadaceae; genus Pseudomonas; species Pseudomonas sp. 1L-C-7-B-C1. The sequence goes on from NZ_JBXAWH010000003.1 coordinate 403,325, forward strand.
TCACGGTCTCGCGTTCTTCTTCCGGCAGAAACGCCAGGATGGCCAGACTGCCCTGCCCTACGCCCAGCGCCACGCGGCCGCCGATGTCTCCGGTGAAGGTGCGGATCGGGTATGGACCTTCGCTGCGGTCAAGGCACACCGCGTCGAAACCACTGCGCGCCAGCAGAAACAACGAATCTCCCAACGAGGCCGATAACCGCAACAGGCTCGGCCGCACCACGTCCCGCAGGTTGCCGGACTGCCCGGCGCGTGCCGCCAGGGCGAAGAATTCCAGGCTCAGTCGATAGCGCTTGCTGCGCAGGTCCTGCTCAACCATGCCTTCGTCCATCAGGCTGCGCAGCAAGCGGTGGGTGGTCGGTTGCGACAGGCCGACCTGCTGCGCCAGTTGCGTCACGCGCTCACTGCCATCGGGACAATCGCCCAGCGCCCGCAGCACGGCAAACAGGCGAGAGACCGCGCCAACACCTGTTTCTTTCTCGGCAATCTTCCGTTCAGTGGAATCCATTGCGCCACAATCCTCATTTCTTTTCGCTGAATGAATGAATCCGAAAAAACTACTCACTCAATGAAATTGCCCGTTGAGCGCATCCTATTCTTGGGCCTAGGATCAGTCCACAGGGCGATTTGAATAACAGCGGCAGCCGACAGTGATCGAGCGCCAGCGTCCACGGCCATACGCAGCACTTCTCTTCGCATCTGCCCATAAAAAACGCGCGCCTTCGGTGCGCACGAAAAAAGGTGGAACGCAGCCATGGCTTTTCTTCAGCTCCAGGCACTGTGCAAGCGCTACGGCCCCGTCGACGCCGTCGTGGCCACTGACCTTTCGGTGGAGCAAGGCGAGTTCGTCTCCCTGCTCGGCCCCTCCGGCTGCGGCAAAACCACCACCCTGCAAATGATCGCCGGCTTCGTTGATGTCAGCGCCGGCCGCATCTTGCTGGACGGCCGCGACATCACCCACGCCAAGCCGGCCAGTCGCGGGCTTGGCGTGGTGTTCCAGTCCTATGCGCTGTTCCCGCACATGACCGTGCGCGACAACGTGGCCTTCGGCCTGAAGATGCGTAAAGTCTCCACCGCCGACATCGAGCGCCGGGTTTCCCGGGTACTGGAGCTGGTGCGCCTCACGCCCCACGCCGAGCATTACCCCCGCGAGTTGTCCGGCGGCCAGCGTCAGCGGGTCGCTCTGGCACGGGCGCTGGTGATCGAGCCGCCGGTGTTGCTGCTGGACGAACCGCTGTCCAACCTAGACGCCAACCTGCGCGAAGAAATGCAGTTCGAAATCCGGCGCATCCAGCGCGAAGTCGGCATCACCACCCTGATGGTCACCCACGACCAGGCCGAAGCGCTGTCCATCAGCGACCGCGTCGTGGTCATGCAGGCCGGGCGCATCACCCAGATCGACGAGCCCTATCACCTCTACGAACACCCCCGCACGCGTTTCATCTCAGGCTTCGTCGGCAAGGCCAATCTGCTGCGCGGCGATCGCGATGCCAGCGGCGCCCCCCAGGTGCGCCATCAGCCCGGCGACGGCCAACTGGTGCTGAGCCTGCGCCCGGAGAAAATCGACCTGGTGCCTGCGGGGACCGGCCGTCTGCAAGGACGCGTGGTCATGCGCTACTTTCTCGGCAGCCAGTGGCTGTACCGCATCGAAACGCCCATCGGCGAAATCACCGTGGTGCGCCGCAACGATGGCGACGCGCCGATGAACGAAGGCTTCGCGGTGGGGCTGGACTGGCCGTCGGATCTGCTGCGCGTGCTCAGCGTCGACGAGGTGCCGGCATGAGTGTGCTGCGCGACACCGGACGCGGTTATCTGCTGTCGGCCCCGGCCCTGGCGCTGTTCTTCGGCCTGCTGGTGCTGCCACTGGCGTTGACGCTGGTGCTGTCGTTCAACGTGTTCGACTACGAAGTCGGGGTCAAGGGCGGTGAATGGACCCTGGCCCAGTACGCCAATCTGCTCACCGATTCGTACTTCTACGAGATCTTCCTGCGCACTTTCTGGATCAGCGCGCTGGTGACCCTGCTGTGCGTGGTGATCGGCGTGCCCGAGGCCTACATCCTCAGCCGTATGGGTACGCCGTGGCGCTCGATTTTCCTGATCCTGATCCTCACGCCGCTGCTGATTTCGGTGGTGGTGCGGGCGTTCGGCTGGAGCCTGTTGCTGGGCGCCGACGGTCTGATCAATCAGGCGATCCAGGCCCTTGGCGGGCGTCCGATCAAAATGCTGTACACGCCGTTCGCGGTGATTCTGGCGCTGGTCCACGTGATGCTGCCGTTCATGATCATCCCGGTGTGGACCTCGCTGCAGAAACTCGACGCCTCCGCCGAACAGGCCGCGCTGTCCCTTGGTGCCACCCAGGCACAAGTCATGCGGATGGTGGTGTTGCCCCAGGTGATGCCGGGCGTGCTGTCAGGCACGTTGATCGTCTTCGGCCTGTCCGCCAGCTCTTTCGCGATCCCCGGATTGCTCGGCGGTCGCCGGCTGAAGATGGTCGCCACTGTCGTCTACGACCAATACCTCTCGGAACTCAACTGGCCCATGGGCGCAGCGATCGCCGTGGCACTGCTGCTGATCAACCTGCTGGTCATGCTGTCGTGGAACCGGCTGGTCGAAGGCCGCTACAAACAATCCCTGGGGGAATGAGCCATGTCCAAAAACGGTCCTCTGGCCCTGTCGTTTCATGCCCTGGTGGTGATCTTCATGCTGGCGCCGCTGGTGGTGGTGTGCCTGGTGGCCTTCACCCCGGAAAACACCCTGAGCCTGCCGTGGCACGGGTTTTCCCTGCGCTGGTTCAGGGCGGTGTTCGAGCGCGCCGACTTCATTCAATCCTTCTATAACAGCCTGATTCTGGCGGTGGTCGCCGCCACGCTGGCGACGTTGATCGCGGTGCCGGCGGCGTTGGCGATCACTCGCTATCGCTTTCCCGGCCGCGACTTTCTCAATGGCCTGTTCTTGTCGCCGATCATCATTCCCCATCTGGTACTGGGCGTGGCAATGCTGCGCCTGTTTGCGCTGATGGGGGTGAACGGCAGTTTCGTCTGGCTGATGTTCGCCCACGTCGTGGTCATCACGCCCTACGTGTTGCGCCTGGTGATCGCCGCCTCCATCGGCATGGACCGCAGCGCCGAGCAAGCGGCCGAATCCCTCGGTGCCAACCGCTTCACGCTGTTTCGTCTGATCACCCTGCCGATGATCCTGCCCGGCGTCGCCGGTGGCTGGCTGCTGGCGTTCATCAACAGCTTCGACGAAGTGACGCTGTCGATCTTCGTCACCTCGCCGTCGACCCAGACCCTGCCGGTGCGCATGTACGTGTACGCCACCGAATCCATCGACCCGATGATGGCCGCGGTCTCGGCGCTGGTCATCGCCCTGACGGCGGCGACCATGATCATTCTCGACCGGGTGTACGGCCTGGACCGTGTGCTGGTGGGGAGGCATTGATGACTGTTCGGTTTACCCACTTTTACCCGATGGAGCGCGCGCCATGGCCTTGCTGAGACGACTCGCCGAACGCGACCGCGCCGTCATCCCCTTCACCCTCGACGGCCAGCCAGCCAGTGGTTTGCAGGGCGATACCTTGCTGACGGCCGTGCTCACGGCAGAGGATTCCTTGCGCGGCAGCGACTTCAGCGGTGAGCCCCGGGCCGGTTTCTGCCTGATGGGCGCGTGCCAGGACTGCTGGGTGAAACTGGGAGACGGTCGCCGGGTGCGCGCCTGTTCGACGATGCTCGAAGCCGGCGTGTGCGTGAGTCGCGAACCGGGGCGCAGCCTATGAATGCGCCGACCCTTCAAGCCATGAACACCGTTATCGTCGGCGCCGGCCCAGCCGGGATTCGCGCGGCGCAGACGCTGCTCGCCCACGGCCTGCGCCCTTGTCTGCTGGATGAAAGCCTGCGCGGCGGCGGTCAGGTCTATCGTCGCCAGCCGGAGAACTTCAAGCGCTCGGCCAAGGCCCTGTACGGTTTCGAAGCGGGCAAAGCCGCGTCGGTTCACGCCACCCTCGATCAGTTGCAGCGCGAGATCGACTACCGCCCCGAGACGCTGGTGTGGAACGCCGAAGCACGCACCCTCGACACCCTGCGCAATGGCCGCACGGCGCAGGTGCCGTTCAAGCATTTGATCGTGGCCACCGGCGCCACCGACCGCATCTTGCCAGTGCCGGGCTGGACCTTACCCGGCGTCTACAGCCTCGGCGCAGCGCAGATCGCGCTGAAGTTTCAGGGCTGCGCCATCGGTGAGCGCGTGGTCTTCGCCGGCAGCGGGCCACTGTTGTATCTGGTGGCGTATCAGTACGCCAAGGCCGGTGCGACGGTGGCGGCGGTGCTCGACAGCTCGCCCTTTTCCGCTCAGACCCGCGCCCTGCCCGCGCTGCTCGGGCAACCGTCGACGCTGGCCAAAGGGCTTTATTACCGCGCCTGGCTGACGGCCCACGGCATCCCGGTGCATCAGGGCGTTCATCTGCACGGCATTCAGGGCGAGCGGCGGGTCAGCGGGGTCAGCTGGCAACAGGGCAATCAGCTCAAAAAACTCGCCTGTGACGCCGTCGCCTTCGCCCACGCACTGCGCAGCGAAACCCAATTGGCCGATCTGCTCGGCTGCGAATTCGCCTGGAGCCCGTTGAATCGCGCTTGGCTGCCCACCCGCGACGCTGCCGGGCGCAGCAGTGTCGAGGGGGTTTATCTGGCCGGGGATGGGGCCGGGATCATGGGCGCCGACGCTGCGGAAATGGCCGGCGAACTGGCAGCGCTGACCCTGCTCGGCGACATCGGTTACCGCATCGACCGCGCCCGCAGCATTGAATTGCAGCGGCAACTGGAGGCCATCCGGAGGTTTCGCCAGGGGCTGGAGACCGCGTTCCCTTTCCCCGAAGACTGGGCCGCCCAGGCGCCAGACAGCCTCACGGTTTGCCGCTGCGAGGAAGTCAGCGCTGGCGACATCCGTCAGGCCGTGGCCGAGGGTCACTGGGAAATCAACCGGGTCAAGGCCATGTGCCGGGTCGGCATGGGCCGCTGCCAGGGGCGCATGTGCGGGCTGGCCGCGACGGAAATCGTCGCGCAGGCGTCAGGGCGGGACATCGCCAGCGTCGGTCGCTTGCGCGGGCAGGCGCCAATCAAGCCGTTGCCGTTTGGCGTGGAGGCAGAACAATGAGCCAGCCGGCTGAGGTGGATGCGGTGGTGATGGGCGGTGGGATCGTCGGTGCATCGGCGGCGCTGTTTCTCGCCCTGAGCGGCAAACGCGTGGCGCTGCTGGAAAGGGACTTTTTCGGCTCTCACTCAAGCGGCGTCAATTATGGCGGCGTGCGGCGCCAGGGTCGGCCGTTGTCGCAACTGCCGCTGTCCCAGCGCGCCCATGAAATCTGGGGAGACCTGCGCGCGTTCATCGGCACTGACGGCGAATACGTCCGCTCCGGGCATCTCAAGCTGGCCCGCAGCGACAAAGACATGGCCTCGCTGGTCGCGTATGAGGAGGCGTCTCGCGGGTTCGGAATGGAACTGCAGCTGCTCGATCACGCCCGGTTACGCGCCCGCTTCCCCTGGGCGGGCGATGTGGCGGTGGGCGCTTCGCTGTGCGCCGAGGACGGCCATGCCAATCCGCGCCTCGTCTCGCCGGCATTTGCCGCTGCCGCACGCCGCGCCGGTGCGCAGACCTTCGAGCAGGCCCATGTCACTGAAGTCGCCCATGACGGGCAGCGTTTTCTGCTGCGCACCGCCAGCGGCCTGAGCTTTCGCGCGCCGTGGCTGCTCAATTGCGCCGGGGCGTGGGCGGCTCAGTTGGCCCGGCAGTTCGGCGAACCGGTGCCCATGCGCGCGGGCCATCCGGCGATGCTGGTGACCGAACCGCTGCCGATGTTCATGGACGTCAGCACCGGCGTCGAGGGCGGCGGGATTTATGCCCGACAGGTGGCGCGGGGCAATTGCGTACTGGGCGGCGGCCAGGGTTTTCCGCTGGACCCGGCCACTGCGCGGCCCGGTCAGGCGGCGATTCTGGAGATCCTGCGCAACGCCGTTGAACTGTATCCGCCGCTGGCCGGTGCCCAGGCCATTCGCACCTGGAGCGGCACCGAAGGTTATTTGCCCGACCGCGAGCCGGTGCTGGGGGCCAGTTCGACCCAACCCGGTCTGCTGCACGGCTTCGGATTCGCCGGATCGGGCTTTCAGATTGGCCCGGCGGCGGGCGAGGCCTTGGCGCAGATCGTCTGCGTCGGGGCGTCGAACATTGAGCTGAGCCCGTTCTCGATCACACGCTTTCAATCGCAACCGCACACTTCATCGCCCGCCATCGTCGTGCCGTCCGGCACCGATAACGTCATTCCATTGCTCAGAGGAAGGTCGAACCCATGACTCACATGAAACGTGTTGCCGTAACCTGCTTGTCTTGCCTGCCGTTCGCTATGTTTCTTGCTTCGATGCCCGTACAGGCCGAACCGACGCTGTACCTGGGCATGAACGGCGGCACCATGGAGCGCTTGTACGCCGACCACGTGTTGCCGGCGTTCGAGAAGGCCAATAACGTCAAGGTGGTGATTGTGCCGGGCACGTCCTCGGACATCCTCGCCAAGGCTCAGGCCAGCAAGGACAACCCGCAGATGCACGTGATGTTCCTCGACGACGGCATCATGTACCGGGCCATTTCCATGGGCCTGTGCGGCAAGTTGAACCCGAGCGCGAGCCTGGCGGACATTCCGGCCAAGGGCAAGATCAAGGAAGAAGCCGTGGCCGTCAGCCTCGGTGTCACGGGGCTGGCCTACAACACCCGGATGTTCAAGGACAACGGCTGGAGCGCGCCGACGTCCTGGGCCGACATGGCGGACCCCAAGTATAAGGAGAAGCTGGTGTTCCAGTCGCTGGCCTCCTCCACGTTCGGGCTGCATGGTTTTCTGATGTTCAACCGGCTGCAGGGTGGCAACGAAACCAACGTCGAGCCGGGTTTCAAGGCGTGGCCGAAGACGGTGGGGCCTAACGTGCTGGAATACATCGCCAGCTCGGCGAAGATCTCGGAGATGGTGCAGACCGGCGAAGCGGCGCTGTTCCCGCTGACGCCGACCCAGGTCACCGCGCTCAAGCTCAAGGGCGTGCCGGTGGAATACGCGCCACCGAAGGAAGGCGCTGTGGTGTTGAACGTGGCCGAATGCACCATCGCCAACAACGACCAGCCGGAACTGGCGCAAAAGCTCGCGGCCTTCCTGCTGACCCCGGAAGCACAGGCGCCGGCGCTGGAGATGGGCGACCAGATCCCGTCCAATCCGAAAACCCCGACCACCGACAAGACTCGTGGTCAGGTGGAAGCGATGAACAAATACCTGGAAACCGCCGTGACCATCGACTGGGATCAGGTCAATCAGGTGCGCCCGGAATGGAACGCGCGGTGGAGCCGGTCGATCGAGCGGTAGGCGCGATTTAAGTGGGACCGGCTTTAGCCGGGAAGGCGTCGGATGCCACACCGAAAAATGGATGACGTATCCGCTGGCCGCTCCCGGCTAAAGCCGGTCCCACAAGGCGATCGCGTGCAGCCAGTGGGCCCAACCATGCCCCGGGCATCCGGGGTCCCGCGCCGGTCGCGAATCCATCCCACATTTGTTTCAACTATCCCTGCCTACTACAGTCACACAGTCATTCCCGCCCTTTGACTGATGACGAATTCGCATGAGCTTCATTCTTTGCATGACCGTCTTCGGTGTCCTGCTGATGCTGCTGGCACTGACTTCTTCTTACCTGCGCTGGCTGCCGGTCACCACGTCGGCGGTGTGTCTGGCGTTTGGCGCCGCGATTGGCCCCTGGGGCCTGGACATTGCGCAGCTCGACGTGCGCGACGCCCGCCACTGGCTCGAACGCCTCACCGAAATTGCCGTGCTGTTTTCCCTGTTCAACACCGGCATCAAGCTGCGCCTGCCCCTGCACCGTAGCGGCTGGTATTCGGCGTACCTGCTGGCCGGACCGGTGATGCTGGCGACCATTGCCGGTGTCAGCCTGACCGCCCATTACCTGTTCGGCCTGTCATGGCCGATCGCGTTGCTGCTCGGCGCCATGCTTTCGCCCACCGACCCGGTGCTGGCCGGCCTGGTGCAGGTCAACAGCGCCCAGGACCTGGACCGGGTGCGCTTCGGCCTGTCCGGTGAGGCCGGGCTGAATGACGGCACTGCGTTCCCCTTCGTGATTTTCGCCCTGATGTTCATCACCCACGGTTTTTCGGATTTCGACTGGACCCAGGGCTGGCTGCTGAAAAACATCATCTGGGGCGTACCGGTCGGACTGATGCTCGGTTACGGCCTGGGCCGTGGGGTCGGCCACCTGATGATCTACCTGCGCATCAAGAACGCCGACAGCACCCTGTCGCCCAACGACTTTCTCGCCCTGGCGCTGATCGCCATTGCCTACGTCAGCGCCGAAGGCCTTGGCGCCTACGGATTTCTGGCGGTATTCGCGGCGGGCATCGGCGTGCGTCATGCCGAGTCCAACGCCACCCAGTCTGAGGTGCCGTCGGAGCATGTGGCGATCCCGGTGGTGGGCCACACCCACAGCGATCCGGAGTCGGCAATCATGGGCGACCGCGATGCGCTGTCAGACAGCCAACTGGCGGCCGGCGTGATGATGGGCGACATGATGGTCTTCGGCAGCCTGGTAGAGCGCGCAATGGAGGTGCTGTTGATCACCCTTCTCGGCGCGGCCCTCGCCACTTACTGGGACTGGCGCGCCGTTGGCCTGGGCCTGGCGTTGTTCTGCGTAATCAGGCCGTTGAGCGTCTGGCTGCTGATCAGTGGCAAATTGCTGACCAGGCCGCAAAAGGCACTGGTCGGCTGGTTCGGCATTCGCGGCATCGGCACGTTGTACTACCTGTGCTACGCGTTGACCCATGGCCTTCCCGCTGAGGCCGTTCACACCACCATCAGCCTGACGTTGTCGGTGGTGGCATTGAGCATCCTGCTGCACGGCATCAGTATTCAACCGTTGCTGGAGCGATACGAACGCAGCATCGCCCGCGCCAGCAAAGACTGACCAGGGACGATGCCGCTCTGATGACAGAGGGAAGGCCCCGCGCCTGAAAACCTCGTGATAGACAGCGTCGATGACGCTATTGGAACAAGCGATTGGACGCTTAACACCCTGATCGGTAGCGTGCTCACGAATTGATCAGGTCTTTTGGGCGCTGACTGCCTGCGGTTTAGAGTCGCAGCAGCCTGCCCATCAGGGATCGGCGCCGTGTCGGCTGACACCCCGCGCACCAAGCCCGGATGCTTGACCCCCTCCTTTGTTTACGCGTCACGGCTCGTTGAGCCGCGACGCGGTTCATCGCTTGCGAGCCTGAAAGCCTATGTCCATCAATACACCGCAGCAGATCGCCGAAATCACCATTGAAGCCGGCGTGAAGAAGTCCCACCTGCCGACCCCGGCAATTCTGGTGCTGGGCTTTCTCGCCGGCGCGTTCATCGCCCTGGGCTTTCTGCTGGACATCCACGTCAGCACCATGATCCCGGCGCCTTGGGCGTCACTGGGCAACCTGCTGGGCGCGGCGGTGTTTCCGCTGGGTCTGATTCTGGTGATCCTTGCCGGCGGCGAGCTGCTCACGGGCAATATGATGAGCCTGCCGACGGCAATGTTCGCCGGTCGGGTGCCGCTGTCGGCGGTGGCGCGCAACTGGGCGCTGGTGACGTTCGCCAACCTGCTCGGCGCGCTGTTCGTCGCCTACTTCTTCGGCCATGTGCTGGGCCTCACAGAAGGTGCGTACTTGGCCAAGACCCTGGCCATCGCCAAGGCCAAGGCCAGCGCTGACTTCAGCCAGGCGTTTATTTCCGGCATTGGTTGCAACTGGCTGGTGTGCCTGGCGGTCTGGTTGTCATACGCCAGCAAAGACGTGACCGGGAAGGTCGTTGCCATGTGGTTCCCGATCATGGCCTTCGTCGCCATCGGCTTCCAGCACGTCGTCGCCAACATGTTCGTGATCCCGGCGGCGATCTTTGCCGACGCCCTGAGCTGGACCGAATTCGTTGAAAACTTCGTTGCGGTGTTCCTGGGTAACGCCGTGGGGGGTGCAATTTTTGTCGGGCTCGCGTATTACGTGTCCTATTCGAAAGCCATTCAGGCTTCGGCGACCGGCGTCACTGCTGCGGCCATCGAGCAGCAGTCCGGTAGCCAGATTTAACGCTGCAGCCGCGCGCCTCATTTCCGGGGCGCGCACCCTGTTTCTGCCACGCGTCACGTTGTCGAGAGTAATCAATGTCAGATCAAGTCCTGATGGACAGCTATTCACGCAAGGTCGATTACGTCCGCATGTCGGTCACGGATCGCTGCGATTTTCGCTGCGTGTATTGCATGGCCGAGGACATGACGTTCCTCCCCCGTCAGCAGATTCTCTCCCTCGAAGAAATTCATCAACTTGCCGAGCGCTTCGTGGCGCTGGGCACCAAGAAGATTCGTCTGACCGGCGGTGAGCCACTGGTGCGCGCCGGCATCCTCGGGCTGGTTCGCAGCATCGCCGCCCTGCCCGGCCTGCGCGAACTGTGCATGACCACCAACGGCTCGCAGCTCGACAAACTCGCCGTGCCGCTGTTCGAAGCCGGCCTCAAGCGCCTTAACATCAGCCTCGACAGCCTCGACCCGGCGCGCTTCAAGGAATTGACCCGCACCGGTGACCTGAGCAAGGTCATTGCCGGTATCGACGCCGCCAACGCGGCCGGCTTCGAGCGCACCAAGCTCAACTGCGTGGTCATGCAGGGCCGCAACGACCACGAGATCAATGATCTGGTGGCCTTTGCGATTGATCGTGGGGTCGATATCACGTTCATCGAAGAAATGCCCCTGGGCACGATCAGCGAGCACAGCCGCGCCGAGTCGTTCTACTCCAGCGAGCAGGTGCGTGAACGCATCGCCGAGCGTTACACCCTGGTGCATTCGACCGAAACCACGTCCGGGCCTTCGCGCTACTGGCGCGTGGCGGAAGCACCGCACATCCGCATCGGCTTCATTTCGCCCCACAGCCACAACTTCTGCGCGACCTGCAATCGGGTTCGGGTCACGGTGGAAGGTCGTCTGCTGCTGTGTCTCGGCAATGAGCATTCGGCTGATTTGAAAGCCGTGCTGCGGGCCAATCCGGGTCAGCCGGAAAAGCTGGAGAAAGCCATCGTCAACGCCATGCAGCTGAAGCCGTGGAAGCACAACTTCGAGCTCAACGATGATGTGCAGGTGGTGCGCTTCATGAACATGACGGGCGGCTGAGTACGCCCTTGATCATGAGCTGACCTGGCTTGATGAGAAGCCTGGCAGCCTCCAGCTTGAGACCGCCAGCCTCTGTTGAACAGGCTGATCAGCCCTTGATGAAGCCCAACAGAATCTCGTTGATTTCTTCCGGCTGCACGTTACACATGCCGTGGGCGCCGCCCTTGACCACGTGCAGTGTCGAGCCTTTGACCAATTCGTGACTCTTGTAGCCTGACGCGACGATCGGAACGATCTGGTCGTCATCGCCGTGGAGGATCAGGGTTGGCACGTCGATCTTTTTCAGGTCTTCGGTAAAGTCGGTTTCCGAGAACGCCTTGATGCAGTCGAACTCCCCTTTGACGCTGCCGAGCATGCCAATGGACCAGAACGAGTCGATGGCGCCCTGGGAGGTTTTCACGCCGTCGCGGTTGAAGCCGAAGAACGGCACGGCGAGGTCCTTGAAGAACTGCGAGCGGTCGGCGGTGAAGCCGGCGCGGATGCCGTCGAAGACTTCCATGGGCAGGCCTTCGGGGTTGGCGTCGGTTTTGAGCATGATCGGTGGCACGGCGCCAATCAGGACGGCTTTGGCAACGCGGGCGGTGCCATGGCGGCCTATGTAGCGGGCGACTTCGCCACCACCGGTGGAGTGGCCGATCATGATGGCGTCTTTGAGGTCGAGGGCGTCGAACAGTTGGGCGAGGTCGTCGGCGTAGGTGTCCATGTCGTTGCCTTCCCAGGTCTGGCCGGAGCGCCCGTGGCCGCGGCGGTCGTGGGCGATGACGCGGTAGCCGTGCTGGCCGAGGAAGAGCATTTGTGCATCCCATGCGTCGCCGTCGAGGGGCCAGCCGTGGGAGAAGACGATCGGTTGGCCGGTGCCCCAGTCTTTGTAGAAGAATTCGGTGCCGTCTTTGAGGGTCAGGGTGGTCATTGGGATGCGGTCCTCTGGAGTGGGTGCGGGGGGGAAGGTTGAGCGTAGTCGGTTGTGGCGCGGCTGGATTGCAGTTATGTGCTTAATTGCCGTGGCCAGGCTTGAAGCCAATCGAGATCTAGAGCCAGATCAAGATCAAGAGCGTCTGCCTGGGGGCAGACTGTTTCGCCTTCGGCGAGTTACTTGGAAAAGCACCCCAAGTAACCAAGGGTGCTTGCTCCTGGTTTGGCCCTTCGTTCCTCAGGGTTCCTTCACTCCGGTCTCGCTCCGTGGGCCCGCGCCGAACGGGCATCCATGCCCTGACGGCGCTCTCGCCGCATCCATGCGGCTCGGCCCACTGCGCGAGACCTGCGTTCAGCCTGCACCCAAGTCGCGATTGGCGGTGACTGAGCTTTTTGTGTACGAAGATCAAAAGCAGATCAAAAGCAGATCAAAAGCTTCCCGGCTGAAGCCGGTCCTACGGTCGAGGTCGCCGCCACTTTTCCTGAATGGACGCGCTGCTTTTAGTGGGACCGGCTTTAGCCGGGAAGAGGCCGGTGTGGCCACCACCATTTCCGCTGAATGCACGCACCCTCACTGTCTGATCGTGCCCACGCTCCGCGTGGGTATGCATCACGGGACGCTCCGCGTCCATACCAGGCGCAAGCCGGTCCTACTGACCGCATACATGTAGGACCGGCTTTAGCCGGGAAGACGCCGGTGTGGCCACCGGTGATGAGGCCTGAGACAGGCGCCTCAGGCCTGGTTGCCACCGCGGCTCAATGCACCCAGACGACCGGAGATCGACTGCATGCCTTTGCCCAGTTCGCGCAGGGTGCCGGCATCCCGGGCGCCTTGTTCGCTGGAGGCGTGGATGCGCACCGCCAGCTCATTGATTTCGTGGGTGACGTGGCTCTGTTCCTGGGCGGCCACGGCGATTTGATGGGCGCGCTGGACGATGTCGTCGAAGCTGAAGACGGTGGTGCCCAGTGTGGCGGCGACACTGACCGCCTGCTGCACCGACTCACGGGTGCGCGCGGCGCCGTTCTGCATGGTCGACACCGCCGCACTGGAGGCCTGACGCAGTTGCGAGATCATCTCCTGTATCTCGTTCGCCGAGGCTTGGGTCCTCCCGGCCAGCGTGCGCACCTCATCCGCCACCACCGCAAAACCACGCCCCTGTTCACCTGCCCGGGCCGCTTCGATGGCGGCGTTCAGCGCCAGCAGGTTGGTCTGCTGGGAGATTGACTTGATCACTTCCAGCACGCTGCCCACGCGCTCGATGTCATCGCCCAATTGGGTGATGGCGCCCGCCGCGCCGGCAATGTCCGTTGCCAGTACTTCGATGGACTGGCTGTTGCTGTTGACCTGATCCTGGCTTTTCTGCGCATCACCCAGGGAACGGCGGGCGGTGTCGGAGCAGTCTGTGGTGTTCTGGGCGACTTCGTTGGCACTGGCCGACATCTCGGTGATTGCGGTCGCCAACAAGGTGTTGTCCTGGCGCTGGGATTCGGCCCGCTCGGCGACGCCTTGGGACAACTGCGCCAGCTCGTTGGCCTGGCGTTCCAGGGACACCGACTCCTCGGCGATGCGGTGCAGCATGTCGCGCAGGGAACCCGCGTAGCGGTTGACCGACTCACGCAGTGCGCCGATCTCGTCGGCGCGCAAAATCGCCAGTTGAGTATCGATCTGACCGCCCTGGCCCAGACTCGATATCTGCGCGGTGGTTTCCTCCAGTTGCGCCAACAGCCGCTTGCCGGCTAGCCAGGCCAGACCCAGCAGCACGCCCAACAGCGGCAACAGGAACAGCAGAATTTGTCCGGTGAGGCGGTCGGCCAGGCCGACGACGCGGGCTTCCGGGGTCACCAGCCCTATGCGCCATCCGGTGCCGGCCATGGTCGCCAGGGTGACGTAGGCCGGGCCGTTGAGCCGACCGTCGTGCTCAATCCTCAGGGTCGAGAGGGCCGAAGTGTTGCTCGCAAGCTGATCAGCCACTGGCTTTAACCAGGGTTGTTCCTGGCTCAATCCGGTAATGGTCAACAGGCCCTTGGTGCCCTTCGCATCGGGGAAATACAGCAGATTCCCTGAAGGATCGACTGCAAATGCGTAGCCGTCGGTGACGCCGCCTTTGTCCTTGAGGAAGGCCGCCAGGCCGTCAAGCTTTAGGTCGATGGTCGCCACACCGGCGAACGCGCCCTGGGCCCGATAAGGGACGCTGCAGGTGGTCATTGCCACGCCGCTGACCGGGTCCTGATAAGCATCGGACCAGACGCAATGCCCTGCCGGTGCGGACTTGGCCCCGGTGTACCAGGACTCAGCCTGATAAGGCGGCGTTTTGGCCTGGTTGTATTCGTCGGAAAAATCCAGTCGATTGCCCGCGTCCCGTGCCCAGAAAAAACTGCGCCGCTCGGTGCCTGCGGCAAAGGCGTTGGGCTCCGGCCACACGCCGCCACCGGCGATGGCGGAATCCCCCTGGCTGTCGATCAGCCCGGGGAAATTGCTCATGTACAGGGTTTCTTCGTGGGGCAGTGTCTCGGCCAGCAGCGCCATGGCAGCAGCGGTCCCCTCGATGCGACTCAATGGCAGCGCCAACTGACGGGTAATGGCGCTGGCTGACTGCTCCGCGGATTCGGTGCCAGCGGCCACCAGTTGGGGTTTGCCGCCCAGGGTCATGACCGCGAAAATCGCCACCGCGGTGAGAATCAGCAATGTCAGGATCCCCAGGGTCATTCGTCCAGCAATACGGCGGGGAATCAAAGACATGGTCAAGCTCCGAAGGAAATGTAGGGCTACATTTGCAACGGCCATGACAGGGAAAAGTTGAAGCCGGACCGAGGTTTAAGCGACATGGGCGACAGGTGGTCATAGGACGACTGGCCAAACTCCCCCCTTCCCGCTCAGAGCTCCATTGCGTCCCGCGCCACCCGAATGTGGTCGGGCAGATCCGCGGCATGTTCCATCAACCACGCATCCAGCGTGTGCCCGACATGGGTCAGCACGGCTCGCTCGGGTGTCAGCTCGGCAATGATCTGCAGCGCCAGCGTCACATCGTTGTGGTTGCGCGGCGTTTGCGGCTGGGGCGGCATTGAGCAGTCGAGGATGAGCACGTCGAGCGCCTCACGCTGCAAAAAAGCCTGGGTATCGTGGGGCAAGCCGACGGTGTCGGTGAGGTAGGCGATGCGCCGCCCTCCGCCTTCCAACAGATAACCCAGCGTTGGCTTGGAATGCAGCAGCGGCAGCGCGGTGACTTGCAGTTCGCCCAGCGACCGGCTTTCGAAGGGCATGAACGGCTGGCTGAAATCCAGGATGCCGGGGTGCTTGTACAGGTCCGACAACCCTTCCGGGTCCACCGGGCCATGCACCGGGATCACCAGCCCCTGGCCCCAGCGCAGGTGCAGCAGGCCTTGGGCGTGGTCGGCGTGGTAGTGAGTTTGCAAGATGCCGCTGAGGCTGCGCGGCGGGAAGCGTTCGGTGAGATCGGGCAAGCCGCTGTCGATCAGCCAGCGTTCTTCCCCCAGCTCCACCAGCGCGCAGCACGGGCGGCGGCGCAGGCGTTTGTCGGCATGGGCCGCGCAACAGGCCGCGCATTCACAGCCGTAAACCGGGACTTGCCGCGCATCCCCCGTGCCCAACAGGGTCAGGCGCATGCGGGCGCGCGCTGCAGTCGCTGCAACAATCGGGCGACGGTTTGCTCCAGGGCGCCGGAGTTGTCGAGCACGATCAACGACGGATCGTTCACTTGCAGGTCGTCAGCGAACTGCGCGTTGCGCGCCAGTCGGGTTTCGATGTCTTCGGCCGATTCCCGCGCCCGGCTCAGCAAGCGATCCCGCAATACCGATTGATCGACTGTCAGCAACACCACCGACAGCGACGGATAGCGCGACCGCGCCTGAGGCAGATGCCCGCGGGAGCCGTTGACCAGAACGTCGTGCCCGTCGGCCAACCATTGATCGATCTCTTTGGGGATGCCGTAATGCAGGCCGTTGGCGAACCAACTCAAGGCAAAGGCGCCCTGAGACTGCAGTTCGGCGAAGCGGTTGACGCTGACGGCCTGGGCCGCTTCGCCCTTGGCTTCCGCCGAACGGGTGATGACTCGGCGCACGATGCGGCAGCCCCGCGCGGCCAATGCCTCGCGGGCCGCGTCCAGGAGGCTGTCCTTGCCCGAACCCGACGGTCCGATGAGATAGATCAACCTGCCTGCCATCAGAACACCCTCTTCGCTTGTCGCCAGACTTGTTGAATGACCGGCAGTGTGCCGATAGCCCGGGCGTGGATCAGGTCGGCGCGCAGGCCAACGCGGATCTCGCCGCGATCGTGCAAGCCCGCCGAACGGGCCGGTGCCAGGCTGACCGTGGTCACCGCGCGAGCCAGTCCGGCGCCTGTCGAGTCGTCCGCTGCATCCAGCTGAGCGCCCAGGGTGAACGCCGCCTGCAACAGGCTGGCCGGATAGTAATCGCTGGAGAGAATATCCAATAGCCCTTCTTCGGCCAATGTCGCCGCCGCAATGTTGCCCGAGTGCGAGCCGCCGCGAACGATGTTCGGGGCGCCCATCAACACACTCATTCCCAGACGCCGGCAGCCCTGTGCGGCTTCGAGGGTGGTCGGGAACTCGGCGATGCTCATGCCGTAACCCGCCGACTCTTCCACGTGAGCCAGGGTGGCGTCGTCGTGGCTGGCCACCGACAACCCACGGGCCAGGCAGATGTCGACGATGGCCCGGCGATAACGGTCGCTGTAGGTTTTGGAGTTGGCGACCTGCTCGACAATGAAGGCGTCCATTTGCTCGCTGCTCAGGTGGTACTTGCCCATGTAGTACTCACGGTACTTGGATTCGAGGGCGAACTGGCGCTGGCCCGGCGAATGGTCCATCACCGACACCAGTTGCACCAGCGGCTGCTCGACCAGGTCACGGAACACGCTGAGGGTGTCGGGGTGGCAGACCTCGCAGCGCAGGTGCAAGCGGTGCTCGGCGCGGGTCATGTCGGCGGCGTTGGCCTTGGCGATCGCGTCGACCATGCCCGGCAATTGCTGCATGCGCTTGCCCTTGGGATTGACGTCGCCGATGGACAGCGCGTCGAACACCGTGGTGATGCCCGCCGCGATGATTTGCGCGTCGTGGCTCATCACCGCCGAGGCCGACGGCCAGTCCACACCGGGGCGCGGGCTGAGGTGTTTTTCCAGGTTGTCGGTGTGCAGTTCGACTAGCCCCGGCAGCAGGTAGTCACCGTTGAGGTTCTGCGCCTGGGGCAAATGGCTGAGGCGGTCGTCCACCTCGCTGATCAACCCGTCGCGCAGCACCACGGTACCGGTGAAGACGCGCTCGGCGGTGACGATCTTGGCGTGGGTCAGGATCTGTTCGTTCAGCATTGTTCGGTCTCCTTCGGGCTCGACACCATCGAGGGTTGCAGGTCGACATCTGGCGGGGTCATGTCCAGGTGGCGGTCGGACACCGCTTCCCGGGCCAGTCGGTCGTGGAAGATGCCAATCACCGCAGCGCCGGCGGTTTTCGCTTCATGGATCAATTCAAGGACCACCTGGCGATTGCCGTCGTCCAGCGAAGCAGTAGGCTCGTCCAGCAGCATCACCGGCCACGGCACCATGAAGCCGCGGGCGATGTTGACGCGCTGCTGCTCGCCGCCGGAAAACGTGCCCGGTGCCAGTTGCCACAGCCGTTGGGGAATGTTCAGCCGGGCGAGCAGATGCTCGGCGCGGGCCTGGGCGTCCTCGCGTTTCCAGCCACGGGCCAGGGCCGGTTCCATGACCACGTCGACGGTGGCGACGCGGGGAATCACCCGCAGAAACTGGCTGACGTAGCCGAGGGTCTGCTGGCGCACTTGCAGCACCTCGCGCGGCGCAGCGCCGACCAGCTCGATCCACTCGCCCTGATGCTGCACGCGAATGCTGCCGCCGGCCGGCAGGTAGTTGCCGTACAAGGTGCGCAGCAGCGTGCTTTTGCCCGCGCCGGAATGACCCTGCAGCACCAGGCATTCGCCGCCGCCGACGGAGAAATTCACGCCGCGCAGCACGTTGAGCACCACGCCGCTCTGCTGGTGCAGGGTGAAGGTTTTCGAGAGGTCACGGACCTCGATCAGCGTGTTCATTGAAAGCATCCCGAAAGTCGGATCATGGCTGCAGCACCGAAGACACCAGCAGCTGCGAGTACGGATGTTGCGGGTCGTCGAGGATCTGATCGGTCAGCCCTGTTTCCACCACGTGGGAACGGCGCATGACCATCAGTCGATCGGCAAGCAAGCGGGCGACGGCCAGGTCGTGGGTGACGATGACCACCGCCAGGTCCAGCTCGCGCACCAGCCCGCGCATCAGGTCGAGCAAACGCGCCTGCACCGACACGTCGAGGCCGCCGGTGGGCTCGTCCATGAACACCAGCCGTGGGCCGGACACCAGATTTCGGGCGATTTGCAGGCGCTGCTGCATGCCGCCGGAAAAGGTTCGCGGCAGGTCGTCGATGCGCGCCGGGTCGATCTCCACTTGGTTGAGCCAGTCCAGCCCCGCCGCCCGCAGCGCCTGATAATTGCGCACGCCCTGGGCCATCAGCCGCTCACCGATATTGGCCCCGGCCGACACCGCCATGCGCAGGCCGTCGCGGGGGTTTTGCTCAACGAAGCCCCACTCGGTGCGCAGCAAGGTGCGGCGCTCGGCCTCGCTGGCGCTGTACAGGTCCAGCCACTGGCCGGCGCTTTTGTGGGTGTCCGCGAGGCGGTAATCGATGACGCCCCGGTCGGGCGGGCAACGGCCGCTGAGCAGCGAAAGCAGCGTCGACTTGCCCGAGCCTGACTCGCCGACGATGCCCAGCACCTCCCCCGGATAGAGCTCGAAGCTGACGTCCTGGCAGCCTTTCTCCGGGCCGTACAACTTGGTCAGGCCGCGCACTTTGAGCAGCGGTTGAGTGCGATCGCCGAGCGCATCGCGGTCGATCTGTTGAGCAGCGTTCATTGCGCGGCCCTCCCCTGGCTGACCCGTTGCGCGCAGTAGTCGGTGTCCGAGCAGACGAAGCTCTGGGTGCCCTGATCGTCGAGGATCAGCTCGTCGAGGAACGAATCATGGCTGCCGCAGATGGCGCAGTTGTGTTCCCACTTCTGCACTTCGAAGGGGTGGTCCTCAAAGTCCAGGCTGGTGACGCGGGTGAACGGCGGCACGGCGTAAAGACGCTTCTCGCGACCGGCGCCGAACAGCATTAGCGCCGGGCTCATGTCGAGTTTCGGGTTGTCGAATTTGGGGATCGGCGACGGGTCCATGACGTAGCGTTCGTCGACGGTCACCGGGTAGGCGTAGGCCGTGGCGATGTGGCCGAAGGTGGCGATGTCTTCGTAAAGCTTGACGTGCATGACGCCGTAATCATTCAGGGCGTGCATGGTGCGGGTCTCTGTTTCCGACGGTTCGATGAAGCGCAACGGCTCGGGGATCGGCACCTGATAGACCATGATCTGGTCAGCGTGCAGCGGCGTTTCCGGGATGCGGTGACGGGTCTGGATGATCGTCGCCTCGGGAGTGCGTTCGGTGGTGGCGACACCGGCGGTGCGGGCGAAGAAGCGGCGGATCGACACGGCGTTGGTGGTGTCGTCGGCGCCCTGATCGATGACTTTGAGCACGTCTTCGGCGCCAAGGATCGCCGCGGTCAGTTGCATGCCGCCGGTGCCCCAGCCATAGGGCAGCGGCATTTCGCGGCCACCGAAGGGCACTTGATAACCGGGAATGGCCACGGCCTTGAGCAGGCCGCGACGGATCATGCGTTTGGTCTGTTCATCCAGGTACGCGAAGTTGTAGGCCTCGTCTCGCGGCGTCTGTGGTTGCGGACGTGGCTGCGTGGCGGCGTTCATTGAGCCTGCTCCTTGGAGGGCGTGCGCAGTTTGCGGATCAGTTCCAGTTCGGCCTGGAAGTCCACGTAGTGCGGCAGTTTCAGGTGCGAGACGAAACCGGCGGCTTCGACGTTGTCGCAGTGGGCGAGCACGAACTCTTCCTGCTGCGCCGGGGAGACGATCTCCTCGCTGTACTCACCGGCGCGCAACGAGCGGTCCACCAGCGCCATGCCCATGGCTTTGCGTTCGGCGTGCCCGAAGGCCAGGCCGTAGCCGCGGGTGAACTGCGGCAGCTCGGTGGCGGACCCGACAAACTGGTTGACCATCTCGCACTCGGTCACCTCGATGGCGCCAATGGCGATCGGGAAGCCCAGCTCTTCCGGCTCGATCCACACTTCCACGTCACCGACCCGAATCTCGCCGGCAAACGGGTGGTTGCGGCCGTATCCGCGCTGGGTCGAATAGCCCAGGGCCAACAGAAAACCCTCGTCGCCCCGGGCCAGCGCTTGCAGGCGCTCGGCGCGGCTGGCCGGGTACTCCAGCGGCTCACGGGTGATGTCGGCGACCGGTGCGCCGGTGTCCTGTTCTTCCTTGATCAGCCCTTCTTTCGCCAGCAATCCCAACACCCGCGGACAGTCCTGGACCGCCGCGTCGGCCTGACTTTCAGGGCCAGGGAATTCGCCTTCGGCCAGTAAGGTGAAATCCAGCAAGCGGTGGGTGTAATCGAAGGTCGGACCCAGCAGCTGCCCGCCGGGCACATCCTTGAACGTGGCCGACAGACGCCGGTTGAGCTGCATGTTGGAGGTGTCGATCGGCAAGCTGGCGCTGAAGCGCGTCAGCGTGGTGCGGTAGGCGCGCAGGAGGAAGATCGCTTCCACCAGATCGCCGGCCGACTGCTTGATCGCCAGCGCCGCCAGCTCGGCGTCGTACAGCGAGCCTTCGGTCATCACCCGGGCGACGGCCAGGGGCAATTGCTGACGGATCTGTTCCACGCCCAGCTCGGCAACCGAGGGGTCGCCCCGGCGCTGTTTCGCCAGCAGTTTGTGGGCATTGTCGATGGCCTGTTCACCACCCTTGACGGCAACGTACATCAGGCCGCTCCTCTTGAGGGTTGAAGACTCGAAGGCTGGGGCTTGGGCAGCACGGGTTTGAACGCCACTTGAGTACTGCGCGGCAAACCGAGCAATTCGCTGCCGGCGACGAAGAACACGTCGATCCCGCGGGGAAAGTCATTGCGCGCTTCGCGCTCCTGCCAGAACGCTTCCTGCAGCGGCAGGCTGACGTGGTTTTGGCGTTCGATGCCCGGCCCGCGCCAGGCCAGTTGCGTGCCGCCCTGCAGGCTCGGCAACTGGACCAGCAGCGTGCAGGACTGATCGGGATAACGGTCGTTGCCCAGGTCGAAACCGCTGAGATCGTGCAACTGGCTGTCGTCGAGCAGCGCGAAGCGGGCGTTCTGCCGGTCGCTGACGATCGGGCAGCCACAATGGAAGGTCAGGTTGGCGCGAATGGCCTGGGTGTCGAACGTCGGCGCGAGCCACAGCGGCGTGTCGATGTCCAGCAAGGCCAGGCACAGGGCGTGGCTGGCCGCAGCAAGGCCTTCGAGGTGCGGCGGGGTTTGCGCGGCGAGCAGGCTTTGCGCGACACCGGGACCGGCCAGCGCCTTGAGGGCGGCGCGAAAACTGCGCTGGGCATCCAGCACCGGATCGGCAAATGCCGGCTGCAACAGCGAGGCGGGCAAGGATTCAGTTGCGAGAGAGGTGCTCATCAGTTTTCTCCTCTGACCAGGGTGAAGAAGTCCACTTTGGTCGCGGCGGTATCGGCTTGTTGTCGAGCCCGACGCAGAGCTTGCGCGCGGGCCAGCGGGTCAATCAGTTCTGTGATCCAGTGCGCCTGTTGAGCACCCTGCAAATGGGCGTCGGCCAGGGCGGCGAGTTCGGCGTGGGCCTTGTCACGCCCGGCCAGGTAGCTGAAGCCGGTGCGGCCGTCGGCCAGGCGCACCACGCAACGGGTCACGGTCATCTCGCCGACGTTGAACGGCGCACCGCTGCCGCCCATGCGGCCCCGCACCAGGGTCATGCCGATTTCCGGCGCGCGGATCAGTTGGTATTCGGCGTCACGCAATGCGGCTTCATGGGCGAGCAATTCATCGCGGCGGCTGCGCGAGAGCACGCCGATCCAGTGCTGACGGGCGGACAGTTCGGGGGCTGAAGCGTCGGGCGCGGTGGAGGGAACGGGTGTCGCAGTCATCGAGGGCATCTCCGTCAGGTGACGATCTGATACTGGAAGCGGTCGGAGCGGCTGGTGGAATGGGCAATCTCCACCGGGTTTCCGTGCGCATCATGGGAAAGGGTGAGCACCGTCAGCGCCGGCAGATGACGCGGCATCAGCAGCACACTGGCTTCTTCGCGACTGGGCAGGCGCGCGCCGATCAGGCTGAAGGTGCGAGTCAACGGCAATTGCCGTTCGGTGAGGAACTGGCGCACCGAGCCGCTGACGTAGTCGGCGATCAACGACGCGCGGGTGGCGCAGTAACGGTGGCGAATCAGGCAGACCGGCTGACCGTCGAGGCGGCGCAGGGTTTGCAGTTCGATCAGCGGCGCGTGGGGTTCGAGGCGCAGATGCGCGGCCTCCTCCACCGTGGCCGTGCAATGCCGGCGTTGCAGCAGCACCGCTTCGACGCCGTGGCCGAGCGCGGCAAGGGATTCGCTGTAGGCACTGCCGGCGGCAACCGGGTACACCAGCGGACGCCCCAGCACCTGGGTGCCTTTGCCCTGGCGGCGCAGCAGGCTGCCTTCGCGGACCAGCTCGTCGATGGCCCGGCGAACCGTATGCCGGTTGACCTCGAAGCGTGCGGCGAGCTGGATTTCAGCCGGCAGGTATTCACCGGCGGTGTAGCGGTCGAGTTCACTGCGCAGGGTCTGCGCCAGTTCGCGGTACATGGGTTCCCGATGCGTGGCTTCTCGACGCGTCGGCTCTCGGTGCAGGGCTTCGGATTGTCTAGACAACTGCATGGCTAAAAAAGGGTTCGCACCCTCTCCTGTCGTGGTCATTAGATGAACTGCTTGCGCAGGCGCTGGGAGAAGATGTCGATGACGCTCACCACCACGATGATCACCAGCAGCACCGAACAGGTCTGGGTGAACTGGAAGGCGCGGATGTTTTCCCAGAGGATGACGCCAATCCCGCCGGCACCGACCATTCCCACCACCGTGGCCGAGCGAACGTTGGATTCGAAGCGGTACAGCGCGTAGGAAATCCACAGCGGCATGACTTGCGGGATGACCCCGAAGATCACTTCCTGCAAGGCACTGGCGCCGGTGGCTCGAACGCCTTCGACGGGGCCGGGATCGATCGCTTCCACCGCTTCGGCAAACAGCTTGGCGAGCACACCGGTGGTGCTGATCCACAACGCCAGGACACCGGCAAACGGGCCCAGACCGACAGCCACCACAAAGAGCATGGCGAAGACCATTTCGTTGATCGAGCGGAACGAATCCATGACCCGCCGCAGCGGTTGATGAATCCACCACGGCGTGATGTTGTCGGCGCAGAGAATGCCCAGCGGCACCGAGCAGACGATCGCCAGCAGCGTGCCCCAGAGGGCGATCTGCACTGTGACGATCATTTCCTTGAGGTACGCGCGCCATTCGTGGAAATCGGGCGGGAAAAAGTCGGCGGCGAAGGTCGCCATGTTGCCGGAGTCACGGTACAGCGCCAGCGGGTTCATTTCCGCGCCGTGCCAGGCCCAGGCCATCATCGCCAGGAACAGGCCCCAGCCCAGGTATTGCGGCCAGCTGCGCTTGCCAGCGGCCTGGATGTAAGCAGCGTGAGTGGTCATAAAGAATCCAGTTGCGAACGGGTGAAGCGTCATGACTGGCGCGCTGGGCCCTCAAGCTGCAGCGCGCCCCGTGCATCAACCCGCCTTGGCGGTGCCTTGTTTTTCCAGCTCGGAGATGCGGTCCTGCAGCTTGGTCAGGCCGGCGTCGATGTCTTTCAGGCGGGTGGCCTTCTCCTCGGCGCTGAGGGTGGTGCTGGCCGTGGTTTCGGTTTTCTGCTTGAACAGGTCGAGCTGGCGGATGGTCAGCAACTGGTCGTCCGAGGACTTGAGAAACTTGCCCATCTGCATGTTCTTCAGCACGGCCTTTTCTTCGTCGGTGTCGCCATAGTTGGCGAAGAAATCGCGGATTTTGTTCTTGTCCGCGTCGGACATGCCCTTGCGCCAGACCATCGGGTCGGCCGGGATCAGTGGCGATTTCCAGATCACCTTGAGCATCGCCGCCTTGTCCGGCTGGGTGACTTCCAGGCGGTCCCAGCTCTCAGTGTTGAAGGTCGCAACGTCCAGTTGCCCTTTGGCCACGCTGAGGGCGTTGACTTCGTGGCTGGAGTTAAGCGTGCGTTTGAAGGCGGTGGCGGCGTCGACGTGGTTCTGGGCGAACACGTAGTAACCCGGCACCAGATAGCCCGAGGTGGAATTCGGATCGCCGTTGCCGAAGGTCAGTTCCTTGGCGTGCTTGAGCATGTCCTCGACCGAATTGATCGGGCTGTCCTTGCGCGCAATGATCACGCTCCAGTAGCCGGGGGCACCGTTGGCGGCCGCGGTCTGGGCGAAGATTTCGCCGCCGGAACGGTCCACCGCCTCCATGGCGGCCTTGTTGCCGAGCCAGGCGACGTCGACCTTGTTGAAGCGCATGCCCTGGATCAGGCCGGCGTAGTCGGAGGCGAAGGTGGCGTTGACTTTCAGCCCGGTCTTTTTGGTCATGTCGTCGATGAACGGCTGCCAGACGCTCTTCAGGTTTTGCGACGACTCGGTGGACATGATGCCGAAGTTGATGACGTTGTCGTCGGCCTGCGCGTTGCCCAGCAGGCAACCGGCGACGACAGCGGCAGACGCGAACACGCGCCCGATACGGTTCAACATGGGGAACTCCCGGAGCTGGTTTTGGGTGTGGGGTTGAGTGGTTTTGTTACCGGTGCCGCCACCTGAGTCAGGCGCGGGCCATCATCAGTCGCGACGGTCGTTCGCTGTCCCGTGCCGTGCCGTCGAACATCAGGCTGGTGTCAGCGTCGGCGCCGTACAGGTCATTGAGGAACTGGCCGTTGAGCTCGCTGCCGTTGCCGTCGAAGTGAATGCGCCCGCCCTTCAGTGCCACGGCACGCGGGCAATAGCGCACGGCGTAATCCACCTGATGCAGGGTGACGACGACGGTCTTGCCGTCCCGACGATTGATGTCGGCGAGGATTTCCATGACCTTGCGCGCGGACTCGGGGTCGAGGGAGGCAATGGGCTCGTCGGCCAGAATAACTTCGGCCTGCTGGGTCAGCGCACGAGCGATAGCCACCCGCTGCTGCTGGCCGCCGGACAGGGTCGAGGCCCGTTGCGGCGCCAGATCGGCAAGGCCCACGCGATCAAGGTTGGCCATGGCCCGGGCTTTCTCTTCGGCGTTGAACAGGCCCAGGCTGCCACGCCAGCGCGGCATGCGACCGAGGCAGCCGAGCAGGACGTTGTCGAGGACGCTGAGGCGATTGACTAGATTGAATTGCTGGAAGATGTAGCCGATGTCGGCGCGCAGTCGGCGCACTTTGCCGTTGAGCCGGCCCGAAGCCTGCACTTCACGGCCCAGCACCTGAACACTGCCGCCGTTGTTGCGATCACAGCAGGCCAGCCCGGCCAGATGGCGCAACAGGGTGGATTTCCCGGAACCGGAAGCGCCGATCAGCGCCACCATTTCCCCGTGTTGTATAGACAATGCAAGGTCAACCAAAGCGGTCTTGCGGGCGAATGTCTTGTTCAGGCGGTCGACGTGGATGGCTGCGGTCATGGGCTTCTCTGGTCTTGTGATTCCAGCGTCCTGCCGGGGGTGAATGATCAGCCGCACGACCGTCCATGGCCGCGTTCGGTGCGAGTGACATTAGGGGCAGCCTGTGGCAGTTCCATGAATCGACGATGACGGCGGAGTGTCACTTCGGAGACGGTTTGATGCGGGATTTTTCGGGGGTTTTGTGGACATCAGGACGTTAAAGGGCGGTCTAGCGGCTGTGCGGGCTAGACAAGTTGCGCGGATGTTGAAGGCGGGATGGGGAGGGTTCTGGCAGGGCTGAAATAAATAATTCGTGCCGTTGGTCCGTTGGCACAGAGCGATGCAATGAATGCGACCGGCTTTAAGCGGAAAGCGTCGGATGGCGCGCTGCAGAATTGAGGGTGTGGAGACTGGCCCCTTCCCGGCTGAAGCCGGTCCCACAAGATCACCGCATCCCGTCAGTGAGACCTGTGACGCGGAGCGTCAGGGGATGCATTCCCACGCGGAGCGTAGGGAACGATCACCTCGTACCTAGTGGGACCGGCTTTAGCCGGGAAGCTTTTGATCTGCTTTTGATCCTGATCTTCAAACACAAATAGTTCAGTCACCGCCAATCGCGACTTGGGTGCAGGCTGAACGCAGGTCTCGCGGAGTGGGCCGAGCGGCATGGATGCCGCGAGAGCCGCCCCCCGCCATGGATGGCGGATGGCGGCGGGCCCACGGAGCGGGACCGGAGTGAAGGAACCCGACGAAGTCGGGCCCAACCAGAAGCAGGCACCCTTGGTTACATGGGGTGCTTTTCCAAGTAACTCGCCGAAGGCGAAACCCGAGGCCGTTAGGCCGACGCTCTTGATCTTGATCAGACGTTTAGATCCTGAACGTCCCCACCAAATGCTGCAGCCGCGCCGTCTGGTGCTCCAGATGCGCGCAGGCATCAAGCGTCGATTTCAGGTTATCGACCCCCTCCTGATTCAGCGTATTGATCTCCGTAATGTCGACATTGATCGACTCCACCACCGCCGTCTGCTCCTCGGTCGCGGTCGCCACCGACTGGTTCATCCCGTCAATCTCACTGATCCGGCGGGTCACGCTGTTGAGGCGTTCGCCGGCCTGATTGGCGATGGTCACACTGTTCTCGCTCTGGCGCTGACTCTCGGTCATGTTGATCACCGCATCACGGGCGCCGACCTGCAACTCCTCGATCATGCCCTGCACCTGCTGCGCCGAATCCTGGGTGCGGTGCGCCAGATTCCTCACCTCGTCCGCCACCACCGCAAAGCCGCGCCCCGCTTCCCCCGCCCGCGCCGCTTCAATGGCGGCGTTGAGCGCGAGCAAGTTGGTCTGCTGGGAAATGCCGGTGATCACTTCCAGAATCTGACCGATGTTGGCGGTCTTGTTGTTCAGCGTTTCGATATTGGCGCACGACTCGCTGATCTTCTCGGACAGCTGGTTCATCGCCTTGATGGTTTGGCTGACAACGCCCTGACCTTCACTGGCCAACTGCGTGGCTTCGCTGGAATGCTGCGACGCCAGCGCGGCGTTCTGGGCGATTTCCTGGGCGGCAGCGCCGAGCTGGTTGATCGCGGCGGCCACGCTGCTGGTACGGCTGGTCTGCTGATCGGAATTGCCCATCGACGAGTTTGAGGCCCCGACCACACGGGCCGCGACTTCACCCAGTTGCCCGGCGGTCGACGCCACTTCGCGGATCGAGCCGTGAATACGCTCCACAAAACGGTTGAACGACTGCGCCAACGCGCCGAATTCATCCTGGGACACAATCACCAGACGCATGGTCAGGTCACCCTCCCCATCGGCAATGTCCTGCATCGCCCGGCCCATCTGGTGCAACGGCTGCATCAGCACGCGGATCAACAGCCCCAGCAGCACCATGATGATCGCCACAGCAATGACCATGGCGAGAATCGCCGAAGAGCGGAATTCGCTGAGCATCGAATAGGCCGCGTCGCGGTCGAGGACCAGCGCCACGTACCAGTTCGCCGATGACAGGCCTTCCACCTTGGTGAACGAGATGATCTGCCCCTTGCCGCCGGACTCGATTTCCGCCACGCCCGGCGCGATGGTCGGCGCACCGTTCGGATAGGCCTCGCTGACGTTCTTGAGGATCAGCTTGCTGTCCGGGTGAATCAGAATCTTGCCGTCGGCGCTGACGATGTACGCATAGCCATGGCCGCCGAAGTTCAGCGAGTTGATGGTCTTGCTGATCGCGTCCAGGGAAATGTCCGCGCCCGCGACGCCGATCATTTGCCCCTGCTGGCGCACCGGTGTGGCCAGCGTCACCACCAGCTTGCCCGACGACGCGGCGATGTAGGGCTCGGTCACGATAATGCCCTGGGCCGCATCCGCCGCCTTGTACCAGCCACGGGCCCGTGGGTCATAGTCGGCCGGGCGGTTGCCCGTCGGCACGGAAAACATCACGCCGT
The DNA here is from genome assembly GCF_057291635.1 of Pseudomonas sp. 1L-C-7-B-C1. Taxonomy (NCBI): domain Bacteria; kingdom Pseudomonadati; phylum Pseudomonadota; class Gammaproteobacteria; order Pseudomonadales; family Pseudomonadaceae; genus Pseudomonas; species Pseudomonas sp. 1L-C-7-B-C1. The sequence goes on from NZ_JBXAWH010000003.1 coordinate 431,477, forward strand.
CCTTGCTGCCGAAATAACTGAGCTGGAAGTTGTCCGGGTAAACCGGCAAACCGATCACGCGCTGCAGGCTGCTTGCCGATGGGCCGTCCACAGCGATCTGCTGAGCCATGGAGTTGAGCAACTGCGTGCGGCTGTCGAGCCAGGTTTGAATGTTCTGCGTGGTCAGACTGCCCAACTGTTGAAGTTCGGAGGCGACACTGTTTTTCAAGGTTTGGCGCTGGCGATAATCGTTCACCAGAATAAAACACGAGAAAGCAACTACCACGATGAGTGCAGCAGCCAGCAGGATTTTTCTGCTGAAACCCAGACGTTTAATCATATGCGTGTGTCCATAACAGAGATGACAGCGACAAGAGTGCGATGCCGATAGGTGCGCTGCGCTTTGCACGGGTGCAGCAGGAAAGAGAAGGCACGGCCTGAAAGATGTTTCGGCTGCAACGGCACGGAATTTAGGGCTGGGTGGTGATGAAAGTTGAGTGCTGTTCTTTGGGAAGAGAAATAGTTGAACTTCAATGCAATTGCGGGACGTTAGTTCAAGTAGTGGATCCAATAAAGACCGTTGTTTATATACGGCTTAACTAACAGACGTCGAATATGGGCGCGATGAATTGCCGATGTGTTCGCGCAGCCATATGACGCGGAGCGTCAGGGAATGCATTCCCACGCAGAGCGTGGGAACGATCGAGCGTCCGGGTGTCAGCTCGAAACAACCCCATAGCCCACACCGGCCTCTTCCCGGCTAAAGCCGGTCCCACTAAAAGCAGCGCATTCAGCCAGTAAAATCCCGCACAGCCGTCAGTGGGACCGGCTTCAGCCGGGAAGCTTTTGATTTGCTTTTGATCTTGATCTTCATACGCAAGACGTCCGGACGACGCCAATCGCGACTTGGGTGCAGGCTGAACGCAGGTCTCGCGGAGTGGGCCGAGCCGCAGGGACGCGGCGAGAGCGCCGTCAGGACATGGATGTCCGTTCGGCGCGGGCCCACGGAGCGAGACCGGAGTGAAGGAACCCCGACGCAGGAAGGGCCCAACCAGGAGCAAGCACCTTTGGTTACTTGGGGATGGTGCGACTTTCGACTTTTCCAAGTAACTCGCCGAAGGCGAAACAGTCTGCCCCCAGGCAGATGCTCTTGATCTCCCTGCGCAGCACGCATCATCACGACTCCAGATGACACCGCACCTGCTCCCCCTCCACCGCCCCCCTCGCCGGCAACAAAGCCTGCGGCCTCTCGCAACCCGAGGTTGCCTTCGGACAACGATCCCGGAAAAAACACCCCGTCGGCAACGTCCGATTGCCCGGCAGCTCGGTCGGCGCCGACACCTGAGCGTCGTCCACCGCCACCCCCAGACGCGGCACCGCCTCCAGCAACAGCTGCGTATACGGATGACGCGGTCGCTCCAGCACCTCCGCCGCGGTACCCAACTCCACAATCTGCCCCAGGTACATCACTGCCACCCGGTCGGCCATGTGCCGCACCACCGACACATTGTGGGAAATCAAAATGTACGTCAGGTCCCGGCTGCGCTGCAGCTCCGCCAACAAGTTGAGAATCTGCGCCTGCACCGAAATATCCAGCGCCGACGTCGGCTCATCGAGCACGATGATGTCCGGATTGGACGACAACGCCCGGGCAATGGCGATCCGCTGACGCTGCCCGCCAGAAAACTGATGGGGAAACCGATCAAGGTATTCCGTGCGAATGCCCACCTGCGCCGCCACCTTCGCCGCCATCCCGCGCATCTCGTGACGCGGCGCCGAACGCTGCACGAACAACGGCTCGGTGATGATTTTCCACACCGGCAGCCTCGGATCGAGGGACGATTGCGGGTCCTGAAACACAATCTGCACGTTGCTGCTGCGTTCCTTGTCGCTGTCGTAGACCCAGTCAAGCCGGCCCGAGGTCGGCTTGATCAAGCCCATCAACAACTGCGCCAGGGTGCTTTTGCCGCAGCCGGATTCCCCGACCACGCCGAGGGTTTCACCGGCACGGACCTGCAGATCAATACCGTTCAGGGCATGGGCCAGGGCTTTCGGGCGACCGAGCCAGTCCTTGCCCATGGGGTAATGCACGCGCACGTCTTGCAGGCCGAGGATGGTCGGGTTTTGGCCTGGCAATGTCTGCAGGGCGGGAAGGGTCATGGCCGCGACTCCTGTGCGGTGATGTGTAACGGCGCGCTCAACCAGCAGGCGCTTTTGCGGTCTGCGGCGGCATCGATGATCTGCATCGGCGGGCGCTGCAGGCATTGGGCCGTGGCATAGGCGCAGCGATCAAGAAAGGTACAGCCTTCCGGCAGCGCGGAAAGATTGGGCACCTGACCCGGAATGGTCTTCAGGTCCTGGCCCGGCTCGACCATCTCCGGTAACCCGCTGAGCAAACCCTGGGTGTACGGGTGTCGCGGGTCGGGCATCACCTGCGCGGTGACGCCCTGCTCCACCACCGCACCGGTGTACATCACGTAAACCCGATCGCAGAACTGCGACACCAGCGCCATGTCATGGGTGATCAGCAAAATCGCCGTGCCCCGCGCACGGGCCTTTTCCCGCAGCAGCAACAGCACTTGCCGCTGCACGGTGACATCCAGCGCGGTGGTCGGCTCGTCGGCGATCAGCAACTGCGGATCGCAGGAGAATGCCAGCGCAATCATCACCCGCTGACGCATGCCGCCGGAGAGCTCGAAGGGGTAGCTGTTCATCACCTGCTCGGGGTCGGCGATGTGCATGTCACGCAGCAGCGCGATGGCCTTGGCCCTGGCGTCGGCCTTGCTCAGGCGCTGGTGATGGATGATCACGTCGAGCATCTGCCGACCGATGCGGCGCGTCGGATTGAGCGCGGTCATGGGCTCCTGAAAGATCATGGCGGCGTCGCGGCCACGCACGCTCAACAGGTCCTTTTCTTTGGCGGTGAGCATGTCGCGGCCGAGAATACTCAGGCTGCCACTCTTCACTTCGTAGGAGCGCTCCGGCAGCAGGCGCAGGCTCAGCATCGCGGTGACCGACTTGCCCGAACCGGACTCACCGATGACCCCGACGATCTCCCCGGGATTGACGTGCAGCGACACCCCATTGAGCGCCTTGACCGTGCTCTTGTAGGCCGGGAATTCGATGCGCAGGTCGTCGATGACCAGCACCGGGGCCTGCGCCGCAAGGGATTGTTGAAAAGATGCCTGCATGGTCATTTCCCCTGCTGCCGTGGGTCGAGCAAGTCCCGCACGCCGTCGCCCAAAAGGTTGAAACCGGTGGCGGTGATCAGAATCGCCACGCCGGGAAAGGTCGAGTACCACCATTGATCGAGGATGTAGTTGCGCCCGGTCGCGACCATGGCGCCCCACTCCGCCGTCGGCTGTTGCGCGCCCAGGCCAATGAAGCCCAGGGCCGAGGCCATGAGGATGGCGCTGCCGATGTCCAGGCTCAGCTGCACCAGCAATGGCGGCATGGCATTGCGCGCCACATGCCAGATGACCATGTGCCAGCGCCCGGCGCCGAAGGTTTCGGCCGCCTTGACGTAACCCATCTGGCGGATGCTAAGGGCCTGCCCACGGGCCAGGCGCACGTAAAACGGAATCCGCACCAGCGTGATCGCCAGCATGGCGTTGAACAGGCTCGGGCCCAGCGCCGCAGCCAGGGCCATGATCAGCACCAGCGACGGCACCGACAACATGATGTCCATCAGGCGCATGATCAGCCCGTCGAAACGCCCGCCGATGATCCCGGACATGCAGCCCAACAAGCCGCCGGCAAAGCACGAGGCAAAGGCCACGAACAGACCGACGCCGACGGATTGCCGGCTGCCGTACAACACGCGGCTGAACAGGTCGCGGCCCACTTCGTCGGTGCCGAACCAATGGGCGGCCGACGGCGCGGCCAGGCGCTGAGTGAGGTTCAGCGCGTTGGGATCATGGGACGCAAGCCAAGGCGCAAAGGCCATCACCAACAGCACTATCACAGTGATCAGCAGCCCGGCCATGGTCAGCGGACTGCGGCGAATCTGATGGGCCAGGTAAGCCCATTTGTCCTGCCAGCGCGACGCGGCCGGCAGTGGCGCCACGGCGGGCGCGGTGATCGGAGTCGTCATGTCAGTTGACCTCGCCAATGCGCGGATCGATCAGGCGGTACAGCAGATCGATCGCCATGTTCAGCAGCACGTAAATGAAGGAAACCATGATCGCGAAGCCCATGACCGCCGGGAAATCCAGCGACTGGATCGACTTGACCACGTAGGCGCCCATGCCCGGCCAGGCGAACACGGTTTCCGTCAGCACCGCGCCGTAGAGCAGATCACCCAGGGTCAGGCCCAGGACGGTCACCGAGGGGATCAACGCGTTGGGCAAGGCATGGCGCAGAATCACCGCCCACTTCGACAGGCCGTAGGCGCGCGCGGTACGGATGTAGTCTTCGCCGAGCTGGTCAAGCATGGCCGAGCGGATCTGCCGGGCGACCACGCCGAGGTTGACGAAGCCCAGGGTGATGGCCGGCAGAATCAGGTGCTGCACGGCGTTGAAAAACAGCCCGGTGTCGCCGGCCAGCAGCGTGTCGATCAGGTAAAACCCGGTAATGGTTTTCGGCGGGTCCAGCCCTTCGTCAAGACGCCCGCTGCCGGGCAGCCAGTTCAGGTGACCGTAAAACAGCACGATCAGGCCCAGTCCTAGCCAGAACGCCGGGGTCGAAATCCCGGTCACCGCCAGGGTGCGCGCGACCTGGTCAATGAAGCGGTTGTGGTACACCGCCGAGAGCACGCCCAACGGCACACCCACCAGAATCGACAACGTCAGCGCCGCCAGCGCCAGCTCCAGCGTTGCCGGGAAGAACGCCTGCAAGTCTTCGAGCACCGGGCGATGGGTGCGAATCGACGTACCGAGGTCGCCGTGCAGCAGGTCGAGCATGTAGCGGCCGTATTGTTGATACAGCGGCAGATCCAGCCCCAGCTGATGGCGGATGTTTTCGACAATGGCGTCGGTGGCACGGTCCCCGGCGATCAGTCGCGCGGGGTCGCCCGGAATCAGGTGCGAGATGGAAAAGGTAATCAGGGAAACGCCGAACACCACCAGCAGCAGGCCGCCCAGGCGTTTGCGCAGCATATTCAGGAAGGCCATGGGGCACCTCGGTCACGCAGTCGGTCAATAACGCGAAACAGCTCGCGGACACAGCGCTGCTCCACAGGCCCCCGCCTCCCTTGCGGGGCCCTGTGAATGACAGCGGTTTACTGGATAAAAGGGCTACTTGGTGATGGTGCCGACGTTGAACACCTGCTCCAGCATCGGGTTGAACACGTAGCCCTTGACCTTCTCGCTCATCGGCAAGGTGTAGGCCTTCTGGTAGAGGTAGGCGTAGACGCTGTCGTTGAGCACGATCTTCTGAGCCTGCTGGTACAGCTCGGTGCGCTTGGCCATGTCGTTGGTGGTCGCTGATTCGCGAATCAGTTTGTCCACCGCCGGGTTGTCGTAGAACGAACGGTTACCGGCCAGGCCTTTCAGCTTCGAGTCGAAGAAGAAGTTCATGAACATGTAGGGGTCGGCGAAGTCCGGGCTCCACGAGCCGATGGCGATGTCGAAGTCACCGCTGCCCAGGCGCTCACGCATGCTGGCGTTGGCGAGTTTCTCCAGCTTGAGGTTCACGCCCAGCGGTTGCAGACCGGCTTGCAAAGTCAGACCAATCGGTTCCCAGTTCGGGTCCTTGTCGGAGTACATGAACGTCAGGTTGCTGACCTTCGGCGACACTTTCGCAAGATCGGCCTTGGCCTTTTCCATGTCCTGCTTGAACGCCGGCAGCTTCTCGTCATAGGCCCACATGCCCTGGGGGATCGGGCCATTGAGCGGCTTGGCCTTGCCTTTCAGGATGCCGTTGATGATGCCGTCGTAATCCAGGGATTCGACGATGGCACGCCGCGCATCCGGGTTGTTCATCGGCGCTTTCTGGGTGTTGAGGTACAGCAGCGTCACTCGCAGCGACGGGTAATCGCCGACAACGATGCCGGATTTTTTCGCCAGCGCTTCGAGCTGGTCTTCGGGCATGTCTTCAATTATGTCCAGATCACCGTGTTCCAGCTGCAGACGGCGCACGGAGGCCTCGCCGATGATCTTCACCACGACCTTTTTCAGGGTCGGCTTGGGGCCGGCGTAGTAGCTGTTCTGCTCCATGGTCAGGGCCTGGCCTTTCTGCCAGTTGACCAGCTTGAACGCCCCGGAACCTGCGGTGTGAGTGGACAGATACGCGTCAGCGCCTTCCGCCTTCTTCGCCACATCCGGATTGATGATCGCCGCACCGTTGTGGGCCAGGGTCGAGAGGAACGGCGCGTACGGCGCTTTGAGGGTGAAGCGCACCGTCAATGGGTCGACCACCGACACGGCCATGTCCTCAGGGAAGGCGCCGGACGGGCCCTGCTTGAGCTTCATCACCCGGTCAAAGGAGAACTTCACCGCTTCGGCGTTGACCTCGGCACCGTCATCGAATTTGTTGCCGGGCTTGAGCTTGAATTCCCAGGTCAGGTTGTCCGCCGAGGTGGTCCAGCTGCTGGCCAGCTCCCCCGCGACTTCGGTGCTGCCTTTGCCGTTTTCGACCTTGTAGGTGACCAGCCGCTGGTACGCCGGGTAGGTCACGGTCCAGTCGTTGTTGTCGATGGTCACGGCCGGGTCGAGGGTCTGCGGGTCGGACGGTTTGCCGATCATCAGGGTGTCCTGGGCCACGGCTGCGCTGGCCGATTGCCAGGCGCCGAGGCCCATCGCAGTGCAGAGGACTGCCATCGCCAGGGTGCGGGGGGTAACGATTGATTTCATGCCGGTTCCTTGATCGTTCGATGTCTGAAAGTTCGTCAGGTTTGTTATTGAAGCTATACCGGGCAGTTCAAGCTCACAGGCGTCAGGCCTGCGAAATGGCGCACCCTGCCCTTGCGAGATCGGGTGGCGCCAGATTCAGCCGGGATTCGTGGTTGTCCCGGTCGGTTGTTCGTGTGTCCTGTCTTGTCTTGCGTCTTGCGTCTTGCGTCTTGCGTCTCGCGTGTTCAGGTGGCGGGCTGGATTGAGCCGTCGTCGATCAGCGGGTAGTTGTCGGCGTCCGGCAGTTCGTAATGCCACCACTCGCTGTCGATGTAGGTGAAGCCTGCCGCCAGCATGATCCCCAGCAACAGCAAGCGATTGCGCTGTATGTCGGCGGGCAGGTCAGCGAAGAACTGATGGGACTGCTCGCGCATGTCATCGAAACCGGTGCCCATGTCCAGCGCCTGGCCGCTGGCGTCGATCAGGGTCAGGTCCACCGCCACGCCCCGGGTGTGATGGGAACCCAGGCCGGGATCGCGCACGTATTCGGGGTTGGGCAGCGCTTGCCACAGCAGGTACTGCGCGTAAGCCGGACGATAGGCGTCGAATATTTTCAGCCTGAATCCTGCCTGGCGCGCCAGACGACTGGCTTTGCGCAGACAACGCTCGGCGTCGCGGTGCAGCAGGCAGCGCGGATCCTGGTAAATCTGCTTGCCGGCGAGGTTGTCGACGCCGGCGTAGATCAAGTCGACCTCGACCTGCAGCGCGTGGGCATCGACTTCGACGAGGGGGCTATTCACGTAACGACACTCCAGATCAGCGTGTGCGAGTTGCTTCAGTAGGACCGGCTTTAGCCGGGAAGCTCTATCTATTCAAACTGGCCAAACAGTTGTTGCAGCTCACGGTTCTTCGCCAGCCTCTGGTCGAGGCGGTCGCCATAACGGTCGGCCACTGCCGACACCATCAAATTGAACAGGCACGTCAGCGGCGCCAGGGAATCCCAGAACTGCCCCACGTCGGAATTGAGCTGCAGCAGATCGTTCGGGTAATCCCGCGCCCACGGGCAGTGAAAGTCGGTGATGAAAGCCAGCCCGACGTTCTGCTGATAGGCGACTTCGCAGAAGGTCCGCGTGACGGCGGAATAGGTGCGGAAGTCGGCAACCACGGCGTAGGGATTTTCGAATTGGGAATTCAGCGATTCGGCGTAGGTGCCGGACAAGCCGTCGACGTAGTACACCTTGGGCCGGATGTACTCCAGATGACTGAAAAACGCGTTGAGGATGCCGCGAGTGGTCTGGATGCCGACGATGAACACCGCATCGGCGCTGTGCAGCCGCTCAACGATACGGGCGAAGGTTTCGCTACGGGCCAGTGCGTAGACCCGCTGGATGGCTTCCAGCTCGCGGTTCATCGAACGTTCCAGTGCATCGCCCTGGGTGTTTTCTTCGCGAAAGGCGCCGAGCCGATCAGTGATCACCCACGGACTGGCGCTGTCACCGCGAAGGCTTTGTTTAACGTCGTCGATATTGCGATAACCCAGCGAGCGCAGGAAGCGCCCAACCGAAATGCCAGTGGTCCCGGTCTGCTGGGCGATGCTGTCAGCGGTCTCGAACGGCAGCTTCTGCGGATTGGCCAGCAGGTAGCCGGCGATACGCTTACCCGTCGGCGTCAGGTCGCTGAACCGCTGTTCCAGTGCATCAAGGAAGAGACGCTTTTCCATGGGGATTCCGCTGGTGGAGCCGGGTTGCGTAGACCGGGATAATGTTATCCGACGGTCATTTTGCAACAGGATGTTAGCAACATAACATCGCGCTTCGCGGGCTTACAACGCTTTTTTCAAGAGATTTAAGGCGGGGAATTTTGGTGATTCAGGGTGGTGCGCAGAGCGCGAAAACGCGCTGTTTGAGGGCGAAATATCGAGTGGATCGAATCACCGGGGGTGCCCGTCTTTGGATAAGAGCAAAACCTGTCCGGAGACAACTGATTTCAGGCGAAGGATTGCGTCGACTGAAGCACAGTGTCTCCGGACAAAGCCGGCCTCCCAAGTGTGATAAAGAACAACTTGAAACGCCGATGTTGCTACTAACCTTTACTGACCGGTGCTTCAGTCCTCGACGCTCTCGCCAAGCAATCTGACGATCACCGGGACGTCGACCCATGTCCTGTCAACGGTTGCTGCAAGAATGTCAGATTGATTTTGAATGACCACACGGTTAAAAGGAGTCAGCGTGGGGTACTCGTTAACTCCGGTGTTACCGAATGAAGTGTCTGGCGTCCCGTTCGACGCAAGCCTGACCACGCGCGCAACGCCCGGCGACGTTAAGCTCTCGCCACTTACAACGATGCGCTCTTTACGGTCTACAGCTAGGCAAACGTTGTCCTTTTCAATATCTCCAATCAATACCGGCTTACCATCATTAAACTGCGGATCTTGTTCGCCGCTCTTCACGAGTCTCACTACAGCGACAGGTGTATCGAGGGAATCAACGGCGAAAAGCAGGGTTGTAGCCCCTTCTTCAGACACGTGTATCTGACTGATGTAAGAGTTCAACCCGTTGATCTTAAGCGTCTGGGTGCCGTCATGATTTGGCCCGTAGTTTGCGTCTACCTCACCATCCGCGCCATACCGGGTAACGATCCCCGCATCCCCTGTGGACGTCGCCCCCACCAATGTGAGATCCCCTGCGGCGTCAACGCCGTAATCTTTCCAATGAGCGGCATTACGGTCTGCCGCCGCAGCGATGACTCTCAGACCCCTATCGCCATAGCTCAAATCTGGTAGACCGTCGTTTTTGAACTTTACGAGGGCGTACGCGTATTTATTTTCCTTCAGATCGGCGAGGCCACAGCAGAACAGAATGTCGCCACCGGACTGTAAGGTGCCTGGGTAAGAATTAAAAGCCGAGGACTGTACGTTAGGCCTGGTACCGTCTCCATCGCGCTCTTTATCAAATTTATAAAGCATCACCCCTTTGGTACCAAAGTCCGGATCCATCTTGCCTTCTGCGGTAATGCGCACCGCTGCCGGATAATAGTAGATGCCGGAAGTCGCCTCATCCCCGGTCCTCACAAGGGCTCGGGTGACGCCAACGCAGGTTATCGTGCCTGCTGTACTTGCGGCCTCCAACTTGCCTTTGGGCTGACTAAATATCAAACGTTGGATATCAATCACCGCGCTCATCTCTTCATTGATCGCGGTGATCTGTACACGTGGAAAATCATGATCCATAGTGCCGTCGGCGTTGTAACGCCAAAGCTCGCTCGCATCCGCACCGACAGGATAGACAGTCAGTGACATGTAAAACTTCTGCTCGGTCGTCGTCGTTGGATCAGCAGCAAACGTTGGCGTCACACTTCTGATGACACCGTCTTCGGCAAAGTTTACATCCCGGTCACCTGCGTGATGGCCAAGATTAACGTCGCCCATTGCGCTCCTTTTGCTCATGATCATCTTCCTTAATGAATGGGTGTTGAGTGTTAGAGCGTAGCCGAGGCGAACATCTGACTCAAACGCCTGTAGCGGTACTTTACAGCGCTCTTCTACGAACAAAACCGCAATAAACCAAGGAGTTACCGATGACTGGTATATTTCGAAATTACGCTTATTTCCAATAAATCTAATACTGCAGGATATGAACTGGCTACGCGTGATGTTGCAGTCTGCATTTAATCCGTTTTCATTCTTATAACCCTTGAACAGGCACTGCGCACTGAACGCAGCACCCATCCGGGGAGCTGACAATCAGCGCAAATTGGTCTTCGCCAACTCCAGCACCATGTCCGCTTTACCGTTCATTACAGCCTTAAGCATGAACAGGCTGAAGCCTTTCGCCTGGGCGAGTTTGATTTTCGGCGGCATACCCAGCTCCTGTTTCGCGGTCACCACATCCACCACCACCGGTCCCGGATGCTCGAAGGCTTTCTTCAGCGCATTCGGCAGGTCGGCCGAGTCCTCCACGCGAATCCCCAGAATGCCCGCGCCAATGGCGATGTTGGCAAAATTGGTGCTGTCGAAGTCAGTGTCGTGGGGCACGTATCCACCCGCCTGCATTTCCATCGCAACAAAACCCAACGAGCTGTTGTTGAACACCACCAGCTTGATAGGGAGATTGAGCTGGCGGATCGATAGCAAGTCGCCCATCAGCATCGACAAACCGCCGTCACCGCACAGCGCCACCACTTGCCGTTGCGGGAAGGCCGCTTTCGCGCCCAGGGCCTGGGGCATGGCGTTGGCCATGGAGCCGTGGTTGAACGAGCCCAGCAGCGAGCGCTTGCCGTTCATGGTCAGGTAACGCGCGGCCCACAGCGTCGGGGTGCCGACATCGACGGTGAAGATCGCGTCCGGATCGGCGTAGGCGTCCACCAGTCGCGTCAGGTATTGCGGGTGAATCGGCTCGCCATGGCCCGAAGGCGTGGCCAGTTCGTCGAGTTCTTCGCGGGACTTGGCGTAGTGATCCAGCGCTTTGTCGAGGAATTTACGGTCGGTGTGCGCCTTGAGGCGCGGCAGTACGGCATCAAGGGTTTCAGCGATGCCGCCCGCCAGACCGAGGGCCACCGGCACGCGACGGCCAATGGCGGTCGGGTCGATATCAATCTGAATGACCTTGGCTTTTTCCGGGTAGAAATTGCGGTACGGGAAGCTGCTGCCGAGGATCACCAGGGTGTCGCAGGCCATCATCGCGTGGTAGCCGGAGCTGAAGCCGATCAGCCCGGTCATGCCCACGTCGAAGGGGTTGGCGTATTCGATGTACTGCTTGCCGCGCAGGGCGTGAACCACCGGCGCCGAGAGCTTCTCGGCCAGCGCGACCACTTGATCGTGGGCCTCGGCACAGCCGGCGCCCGCGAGAATGGTCACGGCCTTGGATTTGTCCAGCAGGTCCACCAGACGTTGCAGGTCGGCTTCTGCCGGGATGACCCGCGCTGGAGCGTGATCGACCCATTCTGGCTTAATGTCCGGCGCTGCGCTCAGGGCAACGTCACCGGAGACCACGATCACCGCCACGCCGCGCTGGCTGATGGCCGCGCGCATCGCCCGCTCCAGTACCCGCGGAAACTGCTCGGGGGTGCTGACGGTTTCGACGAAGTGGCTGCACTCCTTGAACAAATCGGTGGGGTGGGTTTCCTGGAAGTAGTTCAGGCCGATCTCGGAAGACGGAATCTGCGCGGCGATGGCCAAAACCGGCACACCGCTGCGGTGGCAGTCATACAGGCCGTTGATCAAATGCAGGTTACCCGGACCGCAACTGCCCGCGCACACCGCCAGCTTGCCGGTGGACGCTGCTTCCGCACCGGCAGCAAACGCCGCGACTTCTTCGTGACGGGTGTGCATCCACTTGATCTTGCCCAGGCGCTGGAGGCTGTCGGTCAGGCCGTTCAGGCTGTCGCCGCTGACGCCCCAGATCTTCGAGACGCCGGCTGCGGCGAGGGTTTGGGCGAGGTAGTCGGCGATGGTTCTGCTGGACATGGGGCAAATTCCTTGTCGAGTCGAATTGGCGCGCGAGGCCGAAACAGACCCCACGCGTGGTCTCAAATCGACCTGTAGCGTCGGGGACAGTTCAGTGCTTCTGAGGATGCGCGGGGCAGGCTGTGCTTGCAGTGCCCGCGCCAAAGGCTTCGCGGGCAAGCCTGCTCTCACGGATCAAGCGTCGGCCTTTCAAGGGCGAAGCGTCAGCCCGCGTCAAGAACATCGCAACCTTCCGGGCGGGACCGGGGTGGCGCTCCTGCCGACCGGTGCAGTGAGGACACCTCACACCGGCGGCTGGCCCGCAGGCTTGTTCGGCGCGGCGATCTGCACCTTCGGATTGATCGGCGTGACACTCGGCGTGGCGTATTGCTGTTTCAGGTGGCCGTCCTGATCCAGCAGCCAGGCATCAAGGATTTCCCGCACCACGGGACCGGCCACGCGACCGCCCGCCTCGCCGTTCTCGATCATCACCGCGACGACGATCTTGGGACTGGCCGCCGGCGCAAAACCGACGAACAAGGCGTTGTCGCGGTGCCGCTCCAGGGTCTTGTTGCGGTTGTAGCGTTCGCCCTGCTTGATCGCCACCACCTGCGCGGTGCCGCTCTTGCCGGCGATGCGGTATTGCGCACCTTGCGCGGCCGCGCGGGCGATACCGCGCGGGTCGTGCATCACCGCTTGCATGCCAGTGTTGACCTGATCCCATTCGTGGGAATCACGCAGCACGATGTTCGGCATCGGATGCTCGTCCACCGGCGCCACGCCGCCGATCTCCTTGGCCAGGTGCGGGCGGTGCCACACACCTTTGCTGGCGATCAGCGTCGTTGCCTGCGCCAGTTGCAGCGGCGTGACCTGCATGTAGCCCTGACCGATGCCGAGGATCACCGTTTCCCCCGGGAACCAGGCCTGACGGCGGGTGATGCGCTTCCATTCTTTCGACGGCATCAGGCCCGCCGATTCTTCGAACATGTCCAGGGAGACCTTCTGGCCGATGCCGAACATGGTCAGGTAATCGTGCAGTCGGTCGATGCCCAGCTTGTGCGCCAGGTCATAAAAGTAGGTGTCGTTGGAGCGCATGATTGCCGCGTAAAGGTCCACCCAGCCATCGCCGCTGTGGTTCCAGTTGCGGTACTTGTGATCGAAATCCGGCAGCTGGAAGTAGCCCGGATCGAACACGCGGGTTGACGGCGTGATGACGCCGCTGTCCAGGCCGGCAATCGCCACCTCCGGCTTGATCGTCGAGCCCGGCGCGTACAGCCCGCGCAGCACGCGGTTGAACAACGGCCGGTCGACGGAATCACGCAGCGCGGAATACTCCTTGAAGCTGATGCCGGTGACGAACAGGTTCGGGTCGAAGCTCGGCTTGCTGACCATCGCCAGGACCTCGCCGGTGGCCGGATCAATGGCGACCACCGAGCCGCGACGATCCCCCAGCGCGTGTTCCGCCGCCTCTTGCAGCTTGATGTCCAGGCTCAACGTGATGTTTTTGCCCGCCACCGGATCGGTGTGTTTGAGCACCCGCAACACGCGGCCCTGGGCGTTGGTTTCCACTTCTTCATAGCCGACATGGCCATGCAGCTCGCTTTCGTAGAACCGCTCGACGCCGGTCTTGCCGATGGACTGTGTGCCGCGGTATTCGACCTGGTCGAGCTGGGTCGCTTCCTTCTCGTTGATTCGGCCGACGTAGCCGATGGAATGAGCAAAATGCTCCGCCAGCGGGTAATGGCGAACGAACTGCGCCTCGACGTCCAGCCCCGGCAGGCGGAACTGGTTGACCGCCAGCAGCGCGATCTGCTCCTCGGTCAGCTCATAGAGCAGGGTTACCGGCACAAAGCGGTGGGGCGAGTTCTTCATCGCCTTGTCGAAGATGATCCGGTCCTCGTCTGGCAGGTTGAGGATCTGCATCAGCTCGTCGATCACCGCGTGCCAGTCCCCTGCGCGCTCGCGGGTCATGGTCAGGTTAAAGCTGGGCCGGTTGTCGGCGAGGATCACGCCGTTACGGTCGAAGATCAGCCCGCGTTCCGGCGGAATCGGCAGCACGTGGACGCGGTTGTTTTCGGAGATGGTCGAGTGGTAGGCGAATTCGGTGACTTGCAGGAAGTACATGCGGCACACCAGCGCGACGCTGAGCATGGCCACGAAAACGGCGCAGGCGATCAAGCGTTTGTTGACCAGCCGGGTTTCCTTCTCGTGGTCTTTTAAGGGTATGGGATCGGGCATTTCTGTTGCTACTCGGTGAAAAGATGAACGGCACAGTCAGCGCCCCGCATGAAGTTGCAGGACGCAAATGGCGTGCACGATACCAATAAGTGGCTCTGGGGACGGGCTCCCCTTCATGAAGATTCTGTCAGATTCACGCCGTTGCACGAGTGCGCGCAGGCCGGGAGCACGCGCGGTTCATGTGTATGGGTCGGATCAACTGACTCGCTTCGGTCACCTGACCGGGGTTCCGCGAAAGCCCATTGTTACTGGGGAGAGGCCTGACTATTACGAAATCGGTAACAGTCATTTACGAAAATCGTCCGTGGCAATAACTCGCAACACATCTACCATGGCAGTTGGCGTGAAAAGATGATGATCAGTTGCGGCAATTCCCCGCCTAGCGTGCGCCATTCGCATGCTGGCCTGCCAGAGACCCAATGTCACACCCCGCCAAGAGCCAGTTGCCGTGCACATCGTATGTGCGGCAATACCCGTGATAAAGAACGCAGAGCATAGCCCCGGCACGGACCATTCCCCAATGGCCTGTGGGGGCGTGGTTTTGCAGGAGCCCGGAATGACAGAGAAATCCAAAGGCCTCACCCGCCGCCAGTTGCTGAAAGGTTCAGCCACCACGCTGGCCGTGGGCGCCGCCGCTACGGCCCAGGCCGCCACCGTCGTCGGCGTTCCGCAGTGGGTGCCCTTCGACCACAACGGTCCGATGCACTACGACACGCCCGGCTGGCAATTCTTCACTGACGCCGAAGCCACTGCGGTGGAAGCCATCGTCGCCCGGCTGATCCCCGCCGATGAACTCAGCGTCAGCGGCAAAGACGCGGGTTGCGCAGTGTTCATCGATCGCCAACTGGCCGGCGAGTACGGCACATTCAGCCGCCTTTACATGCAGGGCCCGTTCGTTCAGGGCACGCCGATGCAGGGTGACCAGTCGGAACTGGTGCCGCGCCAGCGTTATCGCCTTGGCCTGGCAGGCCTGGAAGGGTACTGCCAGAAACAGTTCCAGAAAAACTTCAGCGCCCTGACCGCGGAACAGCAGGACAAGGTCCTCACCGGCCTGGACAAGGGTGAGATCAAGCTGGAGGGCATCGACGCCAAGCTGTTCTTCCAGCAAGTGCTCGGCAACACCATGGAAGGCTTCTTCGCCGACCCGGTCTACGGCGGCAACCGCGACATGGTGTCGTGGAAAATGATCGGCTTCCCTGGTGCCCGCTACGACTACCGCGAGTACATCGGCCTGCACAACCAGAAGCTCAATCTGGTGCCGCTCTCCATCATCGGCAGCTCCGCCTGGACCAAGAAGGGTTAATTCGACATGGCCAAAAAACTACCATCCACGGACGTCGTGGTTGTCGGGCTCGGCTGGGCCGGATCCATCATCGCCAATGAACTGGCTGACGAAAACCTGAAGATCATCGGCTTCGAACGCGGCCCATGGCGCGACACCGCTGCTGACTTCAACGTGGCCTCGGCCGCGGATGAACTGCGCTACAACCGCCGTCAGGACCTGATGCTGAGGACCCGGCAAAACACCACGACCATTCGTAACAGCGTGACCGAGACAGCGCTACCCATGCGCAGCTGGGGCTCGTTCCACCCCGGTAACGGCACCGGCGGGGCTGGCAACCACTGGGCCGGCATCACTTTCCGCTTTCAGCCCCACGAATTCCGGCTGCACAGCTACCTGACCGAGCGTTACGGCAAGGAGCTGTCGCCAGAATTGACCCTGCAGGACTGGGGCACCGACTGGGAGGAAATGGAGCCGTTCTACGCCAAGTTCGATCGCCTGGCGGGCATCTCCGGCAAGGCCGGCAACATCAAGGGCGTGATCCAGGAAGGCGGCAACACCTTCGAAGGTCCGCGTTCCGAGGAATACCCGAACCCGCCGACGGCACAGACCTACGCCCCGACGCTGTTCGCCGAAGCCGCGAAAAACCTGGGCTACAAGCCGTTCCCGGTGCCGTCGGCCTTGCTTTCGCGCCCGTATGTGAACTCCCTGGGCGTGGCCATGGGCGCCTGCACGTTCTGCGGTTTCTGCACCAACTACGGCTGCGCCAACTACTCCAAGGCCAGCGCTATCACCACAGTGCTGCCGGTGCTGGTGCGCAAGCCGAACTTCACCGCGATGACCAACTGCGAAGTCCTGCGGGTGACCATGGACAGCAGCGGCAAGCGCGCCACCGGCATCATCTACATGGACGCCAACGGCGAGGAATGGGAACAGCCCGCCGAACTGGTGGTAATCAGCGCGTTCATCTTCGAAAACGTGCGCCTGATGCTGTTGTCCGGCGTCGGCCAGCCGTATGACCCGGTGACCAACACCGGCACCACGGGCCGCAACTACGCCTACCAGACCGCCAACAGCGTACGCATGTTCTTCGATGACAAGAACTTCAACCCGTTTATCGGCGGCGGCGCCATCGGCATGGGCATCGACGAGTTCAACAACGACAACTTCGACCACTCGGGTCTGGGCTTCGTAGGCGGCGGCAGCACCCGCGTGACGCCGATCGGCGCTGCGCCCATTGACTCCCGCCCTCTCCCGCCCGGCACGCCGGCCTGGGGTTCGGAATGGAAGAAAGCCACGGTGAAGAACTACGCCGCCACCATGTCCATCGGCTGCGAAGCGAGCAGTTACGCGACGCGCACCAATTACCTGTCGCTGGACCCGACCTATAAAGATCCGCTGGGTCGCCCGCTGCTGCGCATCACCTTCGACTTCCCGGAGAACGACCGCAAGATGGCCGCGTACGTCACCGGCAAGGTCGGCGAGATCGCCAAGAGCATGAACCCGCGGCAGATGGTGCCCAGCTCTCAGCAAGGGCACTGGAACAGCGCGCCATATCAGTCGTCGCACATCGTCGGCGGCTTTATCATGGGCGCTGATCCAAAAAACAGTTCGGTGAACAAGCACCTGCAAGTGTGGGGCGTGCCGAACCTGTTCGTGGTCGGCTCCTCCGCTTTCCCGCAAAACCCGGGCTACAACCCGACCGGCACCGTCGCGGCACTGGCCTTCAAAGCGGCGGATGCCATCCGCACCCGCTACCTCAAGCGTCCAGGGGAGATGATCAGCGTATGAAAACTCTTCTGACAGTCTGCGCAGGCGTTATCGGCCTGTCTGTTTCCCTTGCGCACGCAGCAACCGGCGCCGATTCCTACAACATCGTGGAAAAAGGCCGCTACCTCACCACCCTGGGCGACTGCACGGCGTGCCACACGATCCCGGGCAAACCGCTGTTTTCCGGCGGCGTGATCCTCGATACGCCGTTCGGCAAGCTGGCGGGCGCGAACATCACGCCTGACCCTGCGACCGGCATCGGCCGCTGGAGCTTCGAGGATTTCCAGAACGCCATGTCCAAGGGTCACGGCCTGGACGGCAAGCGCCTGTATGGCGCCATGCCGTTCACCGCGTACACCAAGGTGCTGCGTGAAGACAATCTGGCGATCTTCGCGTACCTGAAGACAGTGGATCCGGTGGAGAACAAGGTTGAAACCAACCAGCTGCCCTTCCCCTTCAACGTGCGCACCAGCCTGATTGGCTGGAACCTGATCAACTTCAAGGAAGGCGAGTTCAAGGCCGATCCGCAGAAGTCCGAGCAGTGGAACCGCGGCGCGTATCTGGTGGAAGGCCTGGGGCACTGCGGCACGTGCCATACGCCAAAGAACCTTATTGGCGGTGACAAGAACGACCAGTTCCTCACCGGGGCCAATCTGCAGAACTGGGTCGCGCCGAACATTACCTCCACGGGCCACGATGGCATCGGTGCGTGGAGCGAGGCCGATATCGTCAAGTACCTGAAGACCGGCGCGAACCGTTTCGACATCGCCTCCGGGCCAATGGCCGAGGAAGTTGAACATTCTTCGCAGCACTGGAAGGACGAGGATTTGCTGGCGGTGGCGGTGTACTTGAAGGATGGCGCCAAGCCGGTGGAAGCGGCCAAGCCGATTGCTGCAGACGATGCGGCGATGGTGGCGGGCAAGGCGATTTACGCGGATCGTTGCTCGGCGTGCCATACGCCGACGGGTGAAGGTGCGGCCCATCTGTTCCCGAAACTGGCGATGGCGCCGTTAGTGAACAGCAATGACCCGTCTTCGCTGATTCGTGTAGTGCTGGCAGGCAGTCGTGCGGGCGCGACGGATGCGGCGCCAACGGCTCCGGCGATGCCGGCGTTTGGCTGGAATCTGTCGGATGAGAATGTCGCGGATGTGCTGACGTATGTGCGTAATACGTGGGGCAATGCGGCGCCGGCGGTGTCCGGTTCGGATGTGAAGGATGTGCGGGAGGGGTTGAGGGCGAAGTAGGTTTTTCGTTCTTTGCCTGGCCTGGGAGCGTGCCCGGCCTTGGGGAAGATCAAGGGCGTCTGCCTAAGGGCAGACATTTCGCCTCCGGCGAGTTACTTGGAAAAGCACCCCAAGTAACCAAGGGTGCTTGCTCTCGGTTGGGCCCTTCCTTCGTCAGGGTTCCTTCACTCCGGTCTCGCTCCGTGGGCCCGCTGCCATCCGCCATCCATGGCGGGGGGCAGCTCTCGCCGCATCCATGCGGCTCGGCCCACTCCGCGAAACCTGCGTTCAGCCTGCACCCAAGTCGCGTTTTGTGGTGTCTGGACTACCGCGTAGAAGATCAAAAGCTTCCCGGCTAAAGCCGGTCCCACTGTCTGCACGCGATGCTTTTAGTGGGACCGGCTTTAGCCGGGGAGAGGCCCGTTTGGGCACTATCAATCTTGCTGCTCAACACTGATGATCGTGCCCACGCTCCGCGTCGACTCCCGGCTGAATCCGGTCCCACCGACTGCACGCGTTGCCTTTAATGGGACCGGCTTCAGTCGGGAAGAAGCCCGTTTGGGCAGCGATGTCCTCGAAGGGTGAACGGGATAACCCACCCATCATTCACTTGTACGATGTCTTATCACGAGGTATTACTAGCGACCCGTAAAAAAATAATAGAACGGAGATCGCTACATGGACTCATCCCTGTCCGCCTTGCCCGCGCACGCTGAAACCGCTGGTCACTCAAGCGGCAACACCCGCCGCAGCTTCCTGAAAAAATCCCTCGCCGTTTCCGCTACGCTGGCCACCGTCGGCAGCACCGCTCTGCCCCGCCTCGCGTCTGCCGCGGAACCCCTGAGCCAGCGCTACCCGGATCCGCTCGTTCACATTCTCGACGACAGTTTTCTAGAGCTGCGCGTGTTCAACGCCAGCGTCGAAAAACTCGCCACGGGCATGCGTTGGGCCGAAGGACCGGTCTGGGTCGGTGACGGGCGTTACTTGCTGGTCAGCGACATTCCCAACAACCGCATCATGCGATGGGACGAAATCACCGATACCTTCACCGTCTACCGCGAGCATTCCAATTTCTCGAACGGCATGTGCCGCGATCGCCAGGGCCGCCTCATCGTCTGCGAGGGTTCCACCACCGCCAGCGAAGGCCGGCGCATCACCCGCACTGAATACAACGGCACCATCACCGTGCTGGCCGACAGCTTCGACGGCAAACCCTTCAACTCCCCCAACGACATCGTCTGCAAAAGCGACGGCTCGATCTGGTTCAGCGACCCGCCCTTCCAGACCAGCAACAACTACGAAGGCCACAAAATCACCCCGACCCAGCCCCACGCGGTTTACCGCATCGACGGCGAGAGCCGGAAAGTCACCCGGGTGATCGACGACCTCGCAGGCCCCAACGGCCTGTGTTTCTCGCCAGACGAAAAGACCCTGTACGTCGTCGAAGGTCGCGCCAAACCGAACCGCCTGATTTGGGCCATCGCAGTCAAGGACGACGGCACCCTGGGCGAACGCCGCAAACACATCGAAGGCCTGGACTACGCCGCCATTGATGGCATGAAGTGCGACGAAGCCGGCAACCTGTGGTGCGGCTGGGGCGGTAACGGCGACCCCAAGGCCGACCTCGAAAAACTCGACGGCGTGCGCGTGTTCAACCCCCAGGGCAAGGCCATCGGGCACATCTCGCTGCCAGAACGCTGCCCGAACCTGTGCTTCGGCGGACGCGAGGGGAATCGGTTGTTCATGGCGAGCAGTCACTCGATTTATTCGCTGTTTGTGAATACGCGTGGGACAGGGTTTGCGGTGTAGGGGCTGACTGGATCACAAGACGGTCAATCGACCGTCTACCTGCGCACTGCTCTTGGACTAAAGGGGACCGCACCCTTTAGGGTTTTTACACCCCAAGTTTTTTAGGGACTGCGTAAATCCTTATTATGTCCTCCCCGCTAGCCGAGTCGTGGAATCGGCTTTCATAAAATTCAAAAATCGGTTCAAGGTTGCATCTTGCAAAATGTCTTTTTACTTCATTCATCTCTCGTGAGCTTTCAGTTCTCTGCTTGGCTTTTATCTTTTCCACGAAACAAGTTGAGACTGCCGCTGGGTATATGAATATGTGCGGCATCAACACACCCTGTTCTGCGAACAGATCAAAGTCAGGAAAACTTACCGCGAAAAAGATATCTTTGCTTTTCTTAGTGACTGAAAGCGTCCTAATCGAGGTCATGAGAAAGAATGAAAGACCGATCAAAAAATCCGAAACATTGTCGTTCTCGATACTTTTCGTTAAAAGCTTCAATCGGTGATGCCTAGAAATCAAAGGTATTTCTTCGAAACTTTCGAAGTCTGAGAAAAATACGCTCAAATCGTTATAGGGTTCTTTACTGATTATTTTGCGAAATAGCTTCGTCAACTTCATTTTTTCGGAATACTCCATCCATGACTGTTCAGCCAGTCGATAGTCTTTCTAGAAAACTTCACCTCTCCCTTGCCTTTGTCATGGATTGATCCGTCAAGGTTATAGCCAGATCCGCACTTGCAGTGGGCATGCCACTGACTGTATGGCACGTCCTCCTCTGGACGGTCAATCCGAGTGATGTCAGCAGGACCCTGACGTTTTTCGACTTTTTGTTGTGCCTGTCTGGGCGTACCCCCCGTTCGCCCGCCAATTTTGGCGAGCCCCAGCGGGTCAATCCATCCCGTCGGGTTCGGCACGTAGTGGTAGAGGTTTAGCCCGCCACTGTAGCCAATCGGATCCTTGCTGATAAACCGCCCGACCCTTGGATCATAGTACCGATGCCGGTTGTAGTGCAGGCCGGTTTCGTGGTCGTGGTACTGGCCCTGAAAGCGGATCGGGTTGGTCAGGCCGATTTGTTGGGCGAACTCCGAGCGCTGTTCGGTTGCTTCGCCCCACGCTTTGTATTGAGCGCTCCAGGCGGTGTTGCCGTTCTGGTCGGTTATTTCCTGGGGCGTGCCGAGGTGGTCGCATTGGTACCAGGCGAGGGCGTCGATTGGCAGTGCGACAGGTTTGTAGTTCCAGAGCGGATCTTCTTTGAAGTTGTAGCGGCCTTCGTAGGTCGGCTGACTCACGAGGCGGATTGTTTCGTGGCGGATGGCTTGAGCCACCGGCACGAAGGTGCCGGGTTCATGGATGTAGTGGACGGTTCGGCCGAGGGCGCCGGCGTGGGGCGGCGGGCTGCTTTCCCAGGCCAGGTTGTCGCCGTCCCAGCCGTACAGGGTGAAGCCGCAGCCGAGTTCGCGCTCTTTGCGGGCGTGTTCGTTTTCGTTCCAGCCGGTGCCGGCTTCCGGGCGTGGGCGGTAGTGGGCTTTGGAGAGTTTGTAGAGGCGCCTTCCGAGGGGGTCGTAGCCGAAGTCGACAGTGAGGCGCGGATCTCGGAAATGCGCGAGGCGATCGAAGAGGTCCCAGTGCAGTTCGCTGCGCAGGCCGTCGGTCCAGCGCGTTGTCTGGTTGCCGTGTTCGTCGTATTCGTAGTGATTGCCGCCGTAGTCGCGCAGCAGGTTGTCGATCAGTTTGTGGCGGACAGGCTCCGAATCTAACGGACGGCGGACGGGTGCGGCGCTGTCGTCGAGCAGGTTGCTCGCGGGGTCGAAAACGAAGGTTTCTGTGCCTAATCGACTGGTGGCGCTGAGTAGGCGGCTGACGGGGTCGTAGCGGTAACTTAACGGGCCGCGACGGCTGTCCTTGATATCGGTGAGTTGGCCGGCAGCGTCGTAGGTGTAGGCGCGTTTTATGAGCGTGGATTTGTCGTTTGCTCGTCCTAGCAGTTGTTCTTGGAGGCGTCCCGCCGGGTCCCAGCTTTGGGTTTGCAGCAAGCTGTTGCCTTGATGGCGGGCGACTTCGCGATGCAGATCATCGCGTTCGTAACTGAGCAGTTCGTGCTCGTCGAGCTTCATACCCAGCAAATGACCGCTGCCGTAGGTCAGCCAGCTGACGCGATGCCCGTCTGGGCGAATGGTCGCAACGCGGTTGTTCAGCGCGTCGTACTCGTGCTGCCAGACGGCAACCAGCGGCTTATCCAGATTCGAGTAATGCTGGTGCTCGCGCAGCAAATTGCCAGCCGGGTCGTGAAACCATTGCAGGCGGCTGACGGCGTTGGTCGCCATGACCAGATGGCCGTTGCCATCGTAGGCAAAGGTTTCGCTCTGCGACTGCTCGCCGAGCGTGGCGCGGCGTTCGGTCAGACGGCCCATCGGGTCGAAGGTCAGTGCAATGCTGCGTTGCCCGTTGATAGTCTCGGCAAGGCGCCCGGTTTCCGGATCATACTGATAGCGGGTCGAGCGACCGTCGAAACCTCTCTCTCCCAGCAGCCGGCCCACAGGATCGTAGTGAAAGTGAGCACGACGTTCGTTTTCGTTTTCCAGCGCGATCAACCGGCCGAGCTTGTCCCAGCGATAGCGCAAGGTTTGCTCGGCAGCGTCGACGCGTTCGGCGATGAA
>NZ_JBXAWH010000004.1:0-418097 GCF_057291635.1 Pseudomonas sp. 1L-C-7-B-C1
TGACCCAGCGCATTCGCCAGCAAGCTGACTCCCACAGGTTCAGTGCATGACGCCGATATTCCGGCAAACGCAGCTCCATCGTGGGAGCGAGCTTGTTCGCGAAGAGGTCAGTACATTCACTGAATCTTTAGCGACTGAAATGCCGCTTTCGTGAGCAAGGTGGAGCGCCGCCCCGGTCACACCCACAAGGAGGGTGTTCGCGGGGCGATTGCGAGGCATCCAGACGACCGGCAACATTTAGAGAGGACGGTGGACAACATTCAAAAACCCCATCTGCTCCCGATGCGCCACGTCCTGCGCCACTGCCCTCATCCGCACCACACTCCCCGGCAGCTTTTGCGCCAGCCGGGCCAGTGACATCGGCGTCAGTGCGCCGAGTCTTGGATAGCCGCCGATGGTCTGGCGGTCGTTGAGCAGGATGATCGGCTGGCCATCCGGCGGGACCTGAATCGCGCCGAGCGGGATGCCTTCCGAGATCATCGGCTTGCCCTGATAAACCAGCTCCGGCCCGAGCAAGCGCATGCCCATGCGGTCGGCGCGGCTGTCGAGGGTCCATTCGCTGTTGAACGCATCGAATAAGCTCAAGCCGCTGAACTGGCCGATCTGTGCACCCAGCACCACGTCCAGCGGACGCTGATCGGAAAGGTCGGGGATGAGGTGATCAGGCAGCGCATGAAGCTCAAACGACGCCCCTGAATAAGTCAGTTGATCGCCTTCAGCCAGCGCCTTGCCGCTTCCTTCGAGCCCGCCCAGCCCTTCTCGTGCGACGGTGGCACAGCTGCCGAGCACATCGACCGCCGCGAATCCGCCGGGCGCAGCGAGATACGCGCGAGCACCAGTGATGGGCCGGGTAAAGCGAAGCTGCTGGCCTTTGCGCACGAAGAAGCTGCGCCACGGCGCAATCGGTCGATCGTCGAGCACGGCGCCCAGATCCGCACCGGCCAGCGCCAGGCAGCAGTCGGATTCGGCCAGCAGCGTCAGACCGCCCAGCGTCACTTCGATAACGGCGGCGTCCAGAGCGTTATTCAGCAGGTTGTTGGCCCACGACATCGACACCCAATCCAGCGCCCCACCCTGGGTCACGCCGAGGTGCCTTACGCCGAACCGTCCAACGTCCTGCAACAGGCACAGCGGCGTGCTGCTTTTGACCGTCAACGCGCTCATGCCAGGCCCTCCAGCGGCGTGTCGTCGCCGCCCAGACGAATGAATTCTGCGTGATCAACGGCGGCAAAACGTACGGTGTCGCCGGGCTGCATCAGGCTGTAGCCGTCGATTTCGCGATCAAAGAGTTTGGCCGGGGTGCGCCCGAGGATGTTCCAGCCGCCGGGCGACTCCAGCGGGTAGGCCGCGGTTTGCCGTTCGGCGATGCCGACACTTCCCACCGCGACACGCTTGCGGGGTGTCTTGATACGCGGCGCGGCGAGGACTTCTTCCACCAGCCCCATGAACGCAAATCCCGGTGCGAAGCCCAGGGCGAAAACCTGATACTCGCGCTGGCTATGGCGGCGAATCACCTCGTCCACCGACAACCCGCTGCGCCTGGACAACAGGCTTAACTCGGGCCCGACGCTTAAGTCGTACCAGACCGGCAACACATGCTGCCGACCGCTTTGGGCGGCGTCGGGTGCAAGATCAGTCAGTGCATCGGTGATGATTGCCCTGGCCTGTGTCGGACTCAGCGCAAATAGATCGTAATGCACCATCAGCGTGGTGTAGGAAGGCACCAGATCAATCAAATGCGCAGCGAAACCCTCGCGCAGGCGCGACGTCGCGGCCAGCATCCACGGCATATTGGCCTCGTCGATGGCGTCGAATAGACGGACCATCAGGCAGTCGATGGCGACGACTTCGATGCGCAGGTTCACAGGGCAGACGGTCCGGCATCAGCGGCGTTCAACGCCTGACGAATGCGCTGGACCGCGTCGATGGAGCTGTCGTTGTCGCCATGCACGCACAAGGTGTGGGCCCGCAGTCGCAGCTCGCTGCCATCGC
Source organism: Pseudomonas sp. 1L-C-7-B-C1 (assembly GCF_057291635.1). NCBI lineage: Bacteria > Pseudomonadati > Pseudomonadota > Gammaproteobacteria > Pseudomonadales > Pseudomonadaceae > Pseudomonas > Pseudomonas sp. 1L-C-7-B-C1. Next base: position 1,993 of record NZ_JBXAWH010000004.1, read on the forward strand.
TGGCAATCAAGGCTTCGCCTCGGGACAAGGTCATGGCCTGGGCGATGATGACCTCTGCATCGTGATGCACCGCGCCGGGCAGGTTGCGCGAGACCAGCCGCCCCACGCTGTCGTAGGCGCGATCGGCGAAGGCTTCGAACCACAGCGTGACGCCGAATTCATCGGCGATGGCCTGCGCTGCCGAGTTGTCGCGCATGGCCAGCAGCATCAGCGGCAGTTCAGGGTTGTAACGGGCGATGGCTTCGATGACGGCGCGCAGTTGGGTCGGGTTGGCCATCATGTCGTTGTACATCGCGCCGTGGGGCTTGACGTAGCTGACGTGGCTGCCCTGGGCTCGGCAAACGCCGTCGAGCGCGCCGATCTGGTAGTGCAGCAGGTCTTGAATCTCTTGCGGGGAACAGGCCATCGAGCGACGCCCGAAACCCACCAGATCCTGATAAGCAGGGTGCGCGCCAATGGTGACGTTGTTGGCCAGGGCCAGCGCGACGGTCTTGCGCATGACGCTCGGGTCCCCGGCGTGGAAGCCGCAGGCGATGTTGGCGCAATCGATGTAGGGCATGACCTCGGCGTCCAGACCCATGGTCCAGGCGCCGTAGCTTTCGCCGATATCACAATTCAATAACAGGCGGCTCAAGGGCGTGACTCCTGTGCGAATGAAACGGGAAGAAGCTCGAGTGTACGCGCGGGGTCATCGGGTTGGCAGCGCGGGACACAGGGCTGTGCGGATGGGAGCATTCTTCGGCGCGAATGGCCGAAGCGTCCAACGAATAAAAGCGCGGGGGGAGGATAAGAAAAAGTGAACGGTGGGGAGGATCTTTGCTGACCGGGACGGCCTCTTCCCGGCTGAAGCCGGTCCTACAAACTACGCACCATTGTAGGACCGGCTTCAGCCGGGAAAGCGTCAGTAGCATCACTGCCCAATCAAGCGGGTGCCGGCAATGGGCCTCAACGCCAGTCGCGACCCACCGGCCGCACGTGGTGCCGACCGACGAATACCCAGTCGATGAACACCACAATGCTTTCGATGACCAGCGAGAACAGCAGCGCGCACAGCAGGCCCCAGCCGATGACTTCCGGCGACAACAACACCTGCCAGGTGTAGCCATTCCAGGTCTCGGTGCGGATAGCAGTGTCAGCGTCAGTCAGCACATGCCAGGCGCGGGCGTACCACGGGCCTTGCAACGCGAGCCATTCGCGGTCGAGGGTCTGATTGCGGGTGAGCAGATTATTGATGTTGTCGGCGTCGGTGCGGAACACCGGGTCATCGCTGGTGCGGTAATGCTGGATCAGCGCTTGCACGTCGCCATTGAAGAACCGCAGGGCAGTCTCGTTGTAGCCGCGCAGGCTCTGCTGAGCTTCCAGCATGTGCGCTTCGACGCGCTTGGTGTAGTCGCTGATAAACCCCGGAATCTGCACGCCTATCAACAGGCCTGCCGTGAACAACACCAGTCGTATATAGCTGCGCAGCATAGATCCCTCTCTTTCAGGCCGAACCTTCGACGACGCATTCGCCGCGGCGCCAAAGACTCCAGTGACCTGGCTCGTAGCGGTTCCAGGTCTCGTTTTCGGTCAGTGGCTCGGTGGCGATCACCGTCACCACATCGTTGGGCGTGGTCTCCGCCTGGAAATCGACGATAACGTCGACGTCTTTGAGGCGCGCCGGCCCGAACGGGGCGCGGCGGGTGATGTGCACCAGCTTGGTCGAACAGTAGCAAAACAGCCAGTCGCCATCACTGAGCAGTGCATTGAACACGCCTTTGCTGCGGTATTCGCTGCAGGCTTCGACCAGTGTCGGCAGCAACTGCTCGATATCGACCGGCTCGGGAAATGCTTCGCGCACCCGGTTGAGCAGGTCGCAGAACGCCGCTTCGCTGTCGGTATCGCCCACCGGCCGATAGAACGTAGCGCCGGGGTGGAAATCCGCGAGCTGGCCGTTATGGGCGAAACACCAGTTGCGCCCCCACAGTTCGCGCACGAAAGGATGGGTGTTGGACAGGCAGACCTTGCCTACGTTGGCCTGACGAATGTGGCCGATGACCACCTCGCTCTTGATCGGGTAACGCTGCACCAGTTGCGCGACTTCCGACTCGCTGCTCGCGGCAGGGTCCTGAAACAGACGCAGGCCCCGGCCTTCGTAGAAACCGATGCCCCACCCGTCGCGGTGCGGACCGGTGCGACCACCGCGCTGCATCAGCCCGGTGAAGCTGAACACGATGTCTGTCGGTACGTTGGCACTCATGCCCAGGAGTTCACACATGCTCAGGTCTCGGTGCGTTGAGGCACGCGTCTGGGAGAATGCCGGTCACCATCACAGTTTGGGTTCGACGCGATAGCGGCCGCTGGGTGCAGGCGCCGGCGTTGAAGCGGGAGACTGGCTGGCGAAGCGCCCTGCGGCTGGGTCTGCATAAGGCTCGTCGTGTTCCTTCTGCTCGGCGGCAGCTTGGACAGCGGCGGCTTCGGCGTGGGCCAGACGGGCTTTTTTCTTGCGCAGGAACGGCAAGCGGATCAAAGCGAAGATGACGTAGAGCCCCAGGGCGATGGCGCCGTAGGTGGCGAGGTCGAGCACGGCGCGCCAGACGTTGTTGCCGACCTTGAGCGCCAGGTCCAGCACGCTGATCGCCAGCGCCGGGGCGTATTGGTCTTTGGCGGGATCAACGATCGTCGGGCAGAACAACAGCACGGCGCCGATCACGCGCAAGGGTTCGCGCAGGTAGCGCCACATCCAGCCGGTCAGCTTGAACCACACCAACAGACAGCCCAACGCGGCGAACGCGTAAAGGCCCCAGGCAATCAGATAGTCGTTGTCGGTCATGACGTCCGTGGTAAGGCAGGTAAAGAGGCGCTTATGATAACGGCTTTTCACCAGCCCGGCTTCCCCGGCTTCAGTTATCGGTCTGCGGTATGTCGGGCACCGGGCAGCGCGACCGATCCCTTTTAAGTGAGCCCATGTGAGAGAGCCCAGCATGCCTTCCGCCCCACACACTTCCAGCGCCCCCGTCGCCCGCAAGGCTGACGGCGCCGACCCGTACGTCTGGCTGCAAAACCGCGACACTGATGAAGTGCTCGATTACCTCAAGGCCGAAAATGCCTGGCAGGAACAGCAGCTCGCAGACCTGCAGCCGTTGCGCGAAACCCTGTTTCAGGAGATCAAGGGCCGCATCCTCGAAACCGACCTGTCACTGCCCTCCCCCTGGGGCCCGTATCTTTATTACACCCGCACCACCGAAGGCGACGAATACGCTCGTCACTATCGCTGCCCGCGGCCGGGCGATGACTCCCAAACCATCGACGAAAGCGCTGAAGAGTTGCTGCTCGACCCGAACGAACTGGCCGGCGGTGGCTTCTTCTCCCTCGGTGCGTTCAGCATCAGCCCCGACCATCAGCGTCTGGCCTACAGCCTCGATACCAGCGGCGAGGAGGTCTATCAGCTCTACGTCAAGGAGCTGAACAGCGGCGCGGTCAGCAGCTTGCCGTTCGAAGACTGCGACGGCAGCATGACCTGGGCCAACGACAGCCAGACGCTGTTCTTCGGCGAGCTGGACGATACCCATCGTCCGCACAAGCTGTACCGCCATAAGCTGGGCGAAGCATCCGCCGAACTGGTGTTCAGCGAGCCCGACGGGCGCTTCTTCCTCCACTGCTATCGCAGCAGCTCGGAGCGGCAGTTGATCGTGGGGCTGGACAGCAAGACCACCAGTGAGGCCTGGGTGCTGGACGCCAGCACACCAGAACAGGCGTTCGTGTGCATGGCGCCGCGCAGCGAGGGCCATGAGTATTCGGTGGACCACGGGCTGATCGACGGCAAGTGGAGTTGGGTCATTCGCAGCAATCAAGACGGCATCAACTTTGCGCTGTACCACGCGCCTGAAAAACCCGATGGCATCCCGGAACGGAGCGACTGGCAGAACCTGATTGCCCACAGCGAGACGGTGATGCTCGACGGCTTCAGCCTCAACGCCAAAGGCCTGACCTTGAGCCTGCGCGAAGGCGGCCTGCCGATTGTCGAAGTGCATCCCCAAGGTCTCCCGGCGTATCGCGTGCAACTGCCGGATGCGGCCTACAACCTGTATGTGCAGGACACCCTTGAATTCGAAAGCGACAAGATTCGCCTGCGCTATCAATCGCTGAACCGTCCGCCGCAGGTCTGGCAATTGTCGCTGGCCTCCGGGGAACAGGTCGTACTCAAGGAAACGCCCGTACTGGGTGTGTTCGACGCCGATGCCTACGTCAGCCAGCGGTTGTGGGCGACAGCCGCCGACGGTACGCAAGTGCCCATCAGCCTGGTAGTCAAACGCGAGTTGGCCGGTCAGACCGTTCCGCTGTATCTGTACGGCTATGGCGCGTACGGCGAAAGCCTGGACCCGTGGTTTTCCCACGCGCGGCTGAGTTTGCTTGATCGCGGCATCGCTTTCGCCATCGCTCACGTGCGCGGCGGCGGGGAGCTGGGCGAAGCCTGGTACCGCAACGGCAAGCAGGAGCACAAGCAGAACACCTTCAGCGACTTCATCGCCTGTGCCGAACACTTGATCGCGGAAAACATCACCACGGCCGAACAACTGGTGATCAGTGGCGGCAGCGCCGGCGGCCTGTTGATTGGCGCGGTGGTGAACCAGCGTCCGCAGCTGTTCAAGGCTGCCATCGCTGAAGTACCGTTCGTCGATGTACTGAACACCATGCTCGACCCCGATCTGCCGCTGACCGTCACTGAATATGACGAATGGGGCAACCCGCAAGAGCCGGATGTTCACGCGCGGATCAAGGCCTACGCGCCTTATGAAAACGTCGCGGCGCAGCATTATCCGGCCATGCTGGTGATCGCGGGCTACAACGACAGCCGCGTGCAGTATTGGGAAGCAGCCAAGTGGGTGGCGAAACTGCGTGATCGCAAAACCGACGATAACCTGCTGTTGCTCAAGACCGAACTGGGCGCAGGCCATGGCGGCATGAGCGGGCGTTATCAGGGATTGCGTGACGTAGCCCTCGAATACGGGTTTATTCTGAAAGTGCTGAAAATGGCCTGACGACATCTGCGCGGGCGGTGTGTCACATGACAAGCCCGGACCCTGTAAAGTCCGGGCTCCTTTCACTGCAGCCCGTGCTTAACGCAACCCTCTAGAACACTCAACAAGAACTCGCCATGTCTACATTGCTCAACTCTTCGTCACTCAATAAGGAAATCCGCGACAAGCTGATGGACTGCGGTCTGTTCCTCGCCCTGACGCCGGCTGAATTTGCCGCCGCTGCGGGGTACTTCAGCATCAGCAGCATTGAAAAGGGCGACGCGATCTTCAACGAAGGCGACGCGGGCACGTTCATGTGCATCCTGCACTCGGGCACGGTGTCGGTGCAGAAGCTCAACAGTGATGGCCATCCGGTGGAGACCGCCATCCTGCGCAGCGGTAGAGCGTTCGGCGAAATGGCGGTGCTGGATGGCGAACGTCGCTCGGCCACGTGCATCGCCGCTTCATCGTGCTATCTGCTGAACCTGGGCAAGGACTCGCTGGACAAGATGCTCAACGACGCGCCGAAAGTGGCAGCGAAGATCATTCGCGCGATCGCGGTGGCGATGTCCAAGCGGCTGCGCATGATGGACGGTCAGGTCGTGGCGCAGCAGGATTAAGCAGAACGGCCTTCAGGGAGTCGGCTTGGCCGAAGGCTGCAAGCCCGGCAATGGCTCATCTTCCTTCGGCGGTCCTGGCTGGGGGATCTTCGGCAGCAGCGGAGGGTTGCCCTGGCCGCCTGCATGGGGAATGCCCGGCGGTGCAACTTGCGGGTACGGCGTTGGCGTTGCGGTGCCGGGCGAACCGGCGGACGCCGCGATGGGCTCGGGCGTATTCAGAACAGGTTGCAGGCTCTCGGCAGACGCTTGAGACACGCCGAGCACAGTGATGACAATCGTCAGTAGAATGGAGCACTTCATCGTTGGCCTCCCCTGCCAATCTTTCGCTTATCGCTCAGGCTACTCCTGCGCAACCCATCGCGCTCTGACAAATTGCGCTGTATGCGGCCCAACCCTTTTGACGAGTTATCCATGAAACGTTTTGTTCTGCTCGACACCACTCCGATCCCCGATAACGGCGGCGCCTTGTGCCTGTTCGAGTACGGCGAGGATTTTGTCATCAAGATCCAGGGTGGTGACGGCGGCCAGTTGATGAACACGCGCATGCATGGTTCCGAAGACGCCCTGGCGGAAATTCCCTGCAAGAAGGTCGCGGCGCGCCTCAACCCTCGGGTGCTGATCGGCGGGCTGGGCATGGGCTTTACCCTGGCGTCAGCGCTCAAGCACCTGGGCAAGAACGGCGAAGTGGTGGTCGCCGAGCTGGTGCCCGGCGTGGTGGAGTGGAATCGCGGTGCCCTGGGCGAAAAATCGGGCAATCCGCTGCAGGACCCACGCGCCAAGGTGGTGGTGCAGGACGTCGCTCAGGTTCTCAAGGCAGAACCACAAGGCTTTGACGCGATCATGCTCGACGTTGACAACGGTCCTGAAGGCCTGACGCAAAAATCCAACAGCTGGCTATATTCGGCCGGTGGTCTCGCGGCCTGCGCCAGCGCGCTACGCCCCAAAGGTGTGTTGGCCGTGTGGTCCGCCAGCGCCGACGCGGCCTTCAGCGACAAGCTGCGCAAGGCCGGTTTCAAGGCTGAAGAGGTCAAGGTCTACGCCCATGGCAACAAGGGCACACGGCATACCATCTGGATCGCCGAAAAACTGAAGGGCTGATCGACGGGCAAAGCGCTAGACTTGCCTGCATTGCTCTCCATCGCCAACAGAACACGAAACAGGTGACGCCATGAGTTCGGCCAACACGCCAACCAACACTTCCAAACTGGACCGCATCCTCGCCGACAACCAGCGTGACCGAGAAATGGGTTACCGCGACAAAGCCCTGCGCATGTACCCGCACGTCTGCGGCCGCTGCGCCCGGGAATTTGCCGGCAAACGCCTCAGCGAGCTGACCGTGCACCACCGCGACCACAACCACGACAACAATCCCCAGGACGGCTCCAACTGGGAACTGCTGTGCCTGTACTGCCACGACAACGAACACTCGCGTTACACCGATCAGCAATACTTCTCGGAAAGCTCGACCAGCAGCCCGAAAACCGCCAAGGCGACCCACAACCCGTTCGCCGCGCTGGCGGGGTTGATGAAGAAGGACTAGCAGACGAGCTGCAAGTTTTGAGCTGCAAGCGGCAAGTAAAAGCACAGCGGCGTTTGTCGGGCCACCGTTCACCGCCTCTTGCAGCTCAAAGCTTGAGGCTTGCAGCTTCCTGCTGCCTCTTTCCCCTATAATCCCGCGCTTTCTCTGATGAGCACCCTCCCCCGTGGCCAACAAACGCTATGCCTGCATCGGCTTGTTCAATCCCAAATCCCCGGAAAACGTCGGTTCGGTGATGCGCGCAGCGGGCTGCTATGGCGTGGCGTCGGTGTTCTACACCGGCAAGCGCTACGAGCGTGCGCGTGATTTCGTTACCGACACCAAGAAGATTTACCAGGACATTCCGCTGATCGGCATTGATGACCTGAGAAAGATCATCCCGCTGGGCTGCGTGCCGGTGGCCGTGGAATTGGTCGAGGGCGCACGTGCGCTGCCCGAGTACACCCACCCGGACCGGGCGATCTATATTTTCGGGCCGGAAGACGGTTCGCTGGATAAAGAGATCCGCGATTGGTGCGAAGACGTGGTGTACATCCCCACGACGGGCTGCATGAACCTCGCCGCGACCGTCAACGTCGTGCTTTACGACCGCATGGCTAAAGGCGTCAATACCCGCTCTGGCCCGCAGTTCGGACGGGAAACCGATCGCACCTGACGTCCGCGCGCTGACAAAACGCATTGAACAGTTTGCGCTGCTGACAGTCAGCTTTAAGGACCCCAACCTTTCACGGAGAACGCATCATGAGCGACACCCCGATCATTGAACGCATCGAACGACCTTTGCACGATTACCCGGAGCAGAACGTACAGGGCTGGGAGCGCATTGGCTCGCTGGCAGGTGGTGTACTGATGATGGGCAAAGGCCTGCGCCGCGGCGGGATCTTTGGTCTGGTGCAACTGGCAATCGGCGGCGCCGTTCTGGCCCGTGGCATCACCGGCCACTGCTCTGCCAAGTCGCTGATCGACAAAAGCCGCAGCGAAATGGACGTGGCGCGTTCGCGCATCGAAGAAGCAGGCGCTGAACTGAGCAAGCTGAAAACCAAGGCTGAAGTCGCTGTAGAAGACGCTGTCGACACCGGCGTCGACGCATTGAAAGGTCCGAAAGGCGTCTGATCGACGCTGCATCGCAAGCAAGCTCGTGACGGCTGAACCCACAGCCTCACGAGCTTTTTGCATTAGCCCGCACGAAAAATCAGGTAATCCTCCCAGTCGTCCTCGGGCACGCTGCCTTCGCTGAGCATGCGTCCGGACTGGGAAATACGCTGTTTATGCACCTGGTCCCGGTCCCCGCACACCAAGTGGTGCCAGAGCGGCAGGTCCTTGCCCTCGCTGACCAGCCGATAGCCGCAAGTGGGCGGCAACCATTTGAATTCGTCAGCCTTACCGGGCGTCAGCTGAATGCAGTCCGGGACCTGGGCGCGGCGATTCGGGTAGTCAGTGCAGGCGCAGGTCTTCAGGTCCAGCAGCTTGCAGGCGATGCGCGTGTAATAAACGCTGCCGTCGTCCTCGTCCTCGAGCTTTTGCAGGCAGCACAAACCGCAGCCGTCACACAGCGATTCCCACTCAACGGCATCGAGCTGCTCAAGGGTTTTGCGTATCCAGAAGGGTTCTACGATGGCGGCCATGATTCTCGCGCATACAGCTGTGGGCAATGAAAGGCCGCCAGTCTAGAGGTACAGGTCCGTTGGGCCAAGCACGGGCGACTGTCGGTCGACGGGCGCGGCAGATGGAAGCGGCTATAACTCCGAAATGCGCAGGCTTGTCAGCAGCGAAGCGGCGCAGTAGCGTTAGGCCCTCGCGGGCAGGTCTGCCATTGCCTGCGCTGCCCCCCCCCTTTGCGACGATGCCTGCCGTCAACGGCCCATCTGAATGATCACGCCGCCTGCTGCAGGCGAGCGGTTTATCTCTCTTTCAGGATCGAATCCATGAGCGCCAATCCACGTGTTGCCGAATACGCCATCGACCCGCAATTCATCGAACGCTGGTCGCCGCGCGCGTTCAGCGGCGAGAGCATCCCGCAGGAAACCCTGCTGAGCTTTTTTGAAGCCGCGCGCTGGGCGCCTTCGGCTTACAACTCACAGCCCTGGCGTTTTCTCTACGCCCGCCGAGACACGCCGAACTGGGAGCGTTTCCTGGGCCTGCTGAATGAATTCAATCGCGGCTGGGCACAGCATGCCTCGGCGCTGGTGATCATTATTTCCAAAACCACCTTCACCGCCCCCGGCGCGACGGAAGAAACGCCGGCGCTGTGGCACACCTTCGACACCGGTTCGGCGTGGGGATACCTGGCGCTGCAAGCAAGTCTCAGCGGTTGGCACACCCACGGCATGGCGGGTTTTGACCAGGAACTGACTCGCCAGGCGCTGAAGATTCCGGAGGGTTATGCGGTGCATGCGGCCGTGGCGATCGGCAAGCTGGGGGATAAATTGACGCTGGCCGAATACCTTCAGGCTCGGGAAACGCCGAGCCCGCGTCGGCCGCTGGCTGAATTGGCGGCCGAGGGGGATTTCAGTTTGTAAGGGCTGGACGCTCGGTTTTAGTAGGACCGGCTTTAGCCTGGAAGACGTCTGCAGCCACGCCGCAAAATGGATGGCGTAAAAACCGGCCTCTTCCCGGCTGAAGCCGGTCCCACTCAGTACGCGTCGTGTCAGTAGAACCGGTTTCAGCCGGGAAGTGCTCAATACCCCTTGGCGAAATCCACTTCGCCGCGCAATGCCTCGCCGGCGGTATAGGCCTTGAGGTTGTCCACGAACAGCTGGGTCATTGCCGGCGGCGACGTCGGCGCCGAGCTGTGACCAGTGAGCAACAGCCCCCACGCCGTCCAGAACGGGTGACGCTGGGGCAGCGGTTCCTGACGGCAGACGTCGATGACCGCCCCGGCCAGATGCCCTTCTTTCAGCGCCTCTACCAGATCCGCATCCACCACCGCCGTGCCCCGACCGACGTTGATGAACAACGCCGAAGGCTTGAAGCAGGCAAACAGTTTGGCGTTGTAGAGATCCTGGGTCTGCGGCGTGTTGGGCAGCAGGTTGATGACGAAATCAACCTCGGCCACTAGACGCGGCAGGTCCTCCAGCGCAGCCACTTCAACGAACGGCGCTTCAGTCCGCGCGCTCGACGCGATGCCATACGTCTCGACGCCAAACGGCACGAGGAACTGCGCGACGTGCCGACCAATGTCGCCCGTCCCGACGATCAGCGCCTTGCGCCCCGAGAGGCTGCGGCCCATGCGATTGTCCCACTTGCGCTCGACCTGACTGACCAGCCGCGCCAGCACTTCACGCTCGTGCACCAGCATGTAAGTCAGCACGAACTCGGCCATCACCTGACCGAAGATGCCAACGGCGCGGGTCAGTTGATAGTCGCGGTACAGCCCGTCAGCCAGCAGCGGCGTGATGCCGGCCCAGGTCGATTGCAGCCATTTCGGTTTGTGCCCCTGGCGCAGCAGATTGGCCAGCAAATCGGGCTGACCGAGCCAGACCGGTGCTTCGGCGGCCATTTTCGACAATTCGGCGGAATTACCGCTGCTCAACACTTCGATCTCGGGGGCCGTCTGGCGGAGCAGTTCGGTGTAAACGGGGTAATCGTGTTCGGCGATCAGAACGCGCATGGATTCAAAACTCGAATAAACGGGGCATGCGACCGCGCAGCGTTCCAGACCGTGCTCGGTTGAGCCGGTCAGGTCTGACGCATGCAACGGTCCGGTGTACCCCTGCGATGGATTGCAGGGTCAGAAATCGATCACATCGGATCGTTGCGGCGCAGCAGCTCTTCAGGCAAATGCTCGATGTAGTCGTCTTCGGCCGGTGGCATCTGCAGGTGGTAACCCTGCTTGTCCAGATTGGCGAGCACCGCGTGAATGTCTTCACGGGCCAGGGCGCGCTCCGGCGACAGGACCAGATTGAAGGCGTGCTGCGGCTTGCCGAACGCGGTCAGCAATTCCTCGGGCACACGCTCCAGGGCGTCGCTCTTGAGGACATACAGGTACATTTCGTTCCTGCGCGGGCTGCGGTAGATGGAGCAAATACGTTTCAAGGCTGTTCTCCGACGTTGGCCAGGCTGTCGAGCAGCATCTGGCCCATCAATTCGCGGCGCCAGCCACGCAGCGAATCGGGCAGTTTATAGGGACCGTCTGGGTAACCGGTCTTGAGCAGGGCTTCGAGGGTCTTTTTGCGCAGCATCAATTCCGGCGCCATGTCGAGGCGCTCGGCTTGCTGCTGGCCAATGGCGCGCAAACTCTTGAGCACATTGGAGGCCTCGATCGGCAGCGGCTCCGGCAGTGCGGGCGGCCACAGATCCGGCGACACGCTGCCGGCTTTCTTGATCAGGTCGAGCAGAAACTCGCCGTCCTGACGCACGGTCTTGGGGTGCATGTCGTCGATTTTCGCCAGCGCAGCGAGGTTGTCGGGCTGGGATTTGGCCAGCGGCCACAGCGAATGTTCGCGCAGGATGCGATTGCGTGGCTGATTACGCAGGCGCGCCTGTTGCTCGCGCCAGGCGCAGAGCTCACGCAGCACGGCGAGTTGCGCCCGGGACAGCTTCCACGCCAGCTTGGCGTCGCGGTAAGCGTCATAGGGATCGGTTTCGCGGCGCAGGTTGGCGACCAGTTCGGCACCGTCCTCCAGCACCCATGCGTACTTTTCATCGGACAGACGCGGGCGCAGCAGGTTGTACACCTCGGCCAGGTGCACGGCGTCTTCGGCGGCGTAGCTGATCTGGGTTTCCGAGAGGGGGCGTTGCAGCCAGTCCGAACGCGTCTCGCCTTTCGGCAGATCGATGTTCAGCACTTCCTGGACCAGACGCGAATAACCCATCGAGAACCCGAGGTTCAGATAGGCCGCGGCCAGTTGGGTGTCGAAGAGCGGCGCAGGCAGGCTGCCGGTCAGGCGCAACAGCACCTCAAGGTCCTCGCTGCAGGCGTGAACGACTTTGATGACGTCAGGGTTTTCCAGCAGCGCGGCCAGAGGCTTCCAGTCGCTTATCAGCAACGGGTCGATCAGGTAGGCGCGTGATCCATCGCCGATCTGCAACAGCGCGGCGATGGGATAGAAGGTGTCGACCCGCATGAATTCGGTGTCGAGCGCGACGTAGGGCAGTGTCTGCCACTGTGCGCAATGTTCGGCGAGGCTATGGTCGTCGCGAATCCAGTGAATATCGATGGCCACACGGCTCTCCCTCGAAGAATGGCGCGCAGTATATATCGCTACAAGCGGTTACCGGGCATCCGTCCTGCAAGTCTCGGACAACTTCATCTTTGAAGCGCGCAAATAGCCGCCGTGGCGACGACCGTCCATCCGATCACTGCTCACTGGCCCGCCTTGCGCAGCACGTACACACGCCACATGGCGTAGCCGGGAAGAAAGTCGTGGTGATCGATGATCCTGAAGCCCGCCTGCGCGAACTCGGATTCGATGTCGCTGCGGCACACCACAAACCGATTGCGTGGCGCGGATACTTCAACGTCCAGTCGACCTTGCTGACGTTTGCGGCGCCACGACTTCACGTTGCCGTCGACCCACAGCGCGACGATCGCCGTGTCGCGGGTGACCCGGTGAAACTCGTCGAGAATCGCGCCGCGTTTTTCACGGTCGGCCAGGTGATGGAACAACCGCATGCAAAAGATGCAGTCCACTGCGTTGGCGGACAGGCCGATGGAAAACGCCGAGCTCTGGAACGTGCGGATGCGCTTGCGCACTTCGCTCGACGACTGCGCCTGGGCACGCGCCAGCATGTCGGTGGAAGGGTCGGCTGCGAGGATCACTCGATTGGTGTGTTCGGCCAGCACTGGCCAGAAACGCCCGGAGCCCGATGGCAAATCCAGCACCAGCCCGGGCTCCCCCGCGTCTCGCAACGCTCTGCGCGCTATTTGCGCATCGCGCCAGAGACTGAGACGTCGGCTGAGGGTGTGTCCGTGTGGGCGCCCGAACTCATCGGCGTGAAGGTTTTTGTCGAGGGGCTCATTCATTGGCCAGTACCCCGTCCGTATAAATCCCCCGACAACCCGCGAACATGTCCAGCGCGGGGTTGTAGACGCTTGTCCGCACCTGCAGCAGACCCAGCATCGAATGAAACAAGTTATCCTGACTCAGCGGCGCGTTTCGCTCTTTTTGCAGGCAATGGGTATCCACGGCAAAAGACTGCTGATAGTTCTCGGAGAACCAGGCAATCATCGGGACATGTTTCTGTTGATCGGGCGCCAGCATATAAGGCGTGCCGTGCAGGAACAGGTTGTATTCACCCAACGACTCGCCGTGATCGGAAAGATAAACCATGGCCGAGTCTACTTTGCCCTGATTGTTGCGCAGGATGTCAATCAGCGATGCCAGTACATGGTCGGTGTACAGCAATGTGTTGTCGTAACCGTTAACGATACTTTCCCGGGAGCAATTATTCAGTGCATTGCTTTCGCACACCGGCGTGAACTTCTCGAACTCTTTTGGATAACGCTTGAAGTACTCAGGCCCATGACTGCCCATCTGGTGAAGGACCAGCACGGTATCTTTGTCCAGTGTGTCGATGAAGTGCTGCAGGCCCTGCAACAGGATTTCATCGCGGCACTCGTTGTTGGCGCACAGCGCCGGGTCTTTGAGATTGCTGACATCCTGCAACGTCACCCGGTCGCAAGTGCCTTTGCAGCCCGACTGGTTGTCGCGCCAGATCACATCCAGCCCGGCGCGTTTCAACACATCAAGCATGCCTTCTTCATTGCGGGCGGTGGTTGCGTTGTAATCCTTGCGGCCCATGTTGGAGAACATGCACGGCACCGACACCGCCGTCTCCGTGCCGCAGGAATGCACATCCGTAAACGTGAGCAGGCCCTGCTCCTTGCTCAACTGCGGCGTGGTATCGCGGTTGTAGCCGAGGATGCCGAAGTTCTCGGCCCGCGCACTTTCGCCCACGACCAACACGGTCAGTGACTTGCGCTTGTGCTGCTGCCAATCGCTGGCAAGCCTGGCGTCTTGACCGATACTCACGAACGGCCGCTGCGCTGACTTGACCTGCTCGCTCAAGTAGCCCACGGACGCCGCAAGGTAGTTGCTCGGCACCACCATCAGGCGCAACTCGTGATGATTGCGAAACAGCGAAGACAGCCCCTGGTAATTCAACAGCGCCACACCGCCGATGGCGACCGCGCACACAACAGACACCAGCGCTTTGCTGAGCAACTCACGGGGCCAGCGGCGATAGGCAATCGGTGTTTTGATAAGAATGAACGACGGCACGACGCCCAGAAAAAACAAGTAACCGAGCAACTTCAATGAAAGAAGATCGCGCACTTCGGTGACATTGGTTTCAGCGAAGTTTCTAAACATTCCCGCGTCAATCATTACGCCATATTGGCTCATGAAGTAAGCCACGCCGGCGCTGACAAAAAAGATAACGACCAACACCGATTTCAATACACGCTTGAATGCCAACAGCGTGAAGAAAACATTAAACGCACAGAACACCATCAGCGCAAAAGCACAACGCAACAACACACCCTTACCGTCCGAGTCGGTGATTGCAAATAGATGCTGCCAGAGGGTCAGATTAAACCCGACCAACAAAAAGGCACTGGCAAGCAATGTCACAAGCTCGGGACGAACTGCTTTGACGTTGAGCATAAAAGTCTGCTTGGTTGGAAATCAGAATATAAACGCGGAAGGACCCCCGCCGATGTCGCGAACTTTAGGCATCTGGCCATCAATTTTTTGTGAAAAGGATGAGAACGAATGGTGGGGTGGGATTGTTGTTTATTAGATAGGATCCTGCGGTGCAAGCCGCAGGAAATCAGCCAGGTCTTCAGTAGCCGATCAAGCTTTACGCCGAGCAGGTCTGCGCCGCTGCATCCTCAATAATCATCTGCGCCGCCTTCTCGGCGATCATCACGGTCGGCGAGCAGGTGTTGCCGGAGGTGATGTTCGGCATGATCGACGCGTCCACCACGCGCAGGCCGGTGATGCCGTGCACCCGCAGGCGTTCGTCTACCACGGCGTCGCGGCCCTGCCCCATCTTGCAGGTGCCGACCGGGTGAAAGATCGTCGTGCCGACAACGCTGGCCGCCTCGCGCAATTCTTCCTCGGTTTGCAGGCTTGCGCCAGGCAGGTACTCGACCGGCTCGAAGCGGGCGAGCGCAGGCGCGGCGGCGATGCGACGCGTCAGGCGAATCGCATCTGCGGCCACTTTGAGGTCCGCCTCGTGACTCAGGTAGTTCGGGCGAATGATGGGCGCGGCATCGGCCAGCGCCGAACGGATTTCCACCGTGCCACGGCTCTGCGGGCGCAGATCGCACACGGACGCAGTGAATGCGGGAAAGCCGTGAAGCGGCTCGCCGAAGCGCTCAAGGGACAAGGGCTGCACGTGGTATTCAAGATTGGCGCTTGCCTGCTCCGGCCCCGAGCGTGCAAACGCGCCCAACTGACTCGGCGCCATCGCCAGCGGACCGCTGCGATTGTAGGCGTAGCGCAGGCCCATGTTCATCTTGCCCCACAGACTGCCCGCCATTTGGTTCAGCGTCTGGCCATTGGTGACCTTGTAGATCAGGCGCAACTGCAGGTGATCCTGCAGATTCGCGCCAACGCCGGGCAGCGCATGCCGAACGCCGATGCCGAGCTTTTCCAGCAGTGGACGCGGCCCGATGCCTGAGCGCTGCAACACCATGGGCGACCCGATGGCGCCGCAGCAGAGGATGATCTCTCGCCGGGCGCGAAGCGTCTGTTCCTGCCCGTTGACGCGAACAATCACTCCGCTGGCGCGGTTGTTTTCAAAAAACACGCGCGACACTTCTGCACCCGTGATCACCGTCAGATTGGGGCGTTTTAATGCCGGTCTGAGAAATGCCTTGGACGCGTTCCAGCGCACACCGCGCCGCTGATTGACCTGAAAATAACTGCACCCTTCGTTGTCGCCGCCATTGAAGTCGGGGATCGACGGGATGCCGGTTTGCGCCGCCGCCTCACGGAACGCATCCAGCAGCGTCCATGAGAGGCGCTGCTGCTCGACGCGCCACTCACCTTTCGCGCTGTGAAGGTCCGAGTCGCCGGCGTAGTGGTTTTCCGAGCGCTTGAAGATCGGCAATACGTCCTTCCAGCCCCACCCGTCGTTGCCCTGCTCCGCCCAGCCGTCGTAGTCCCGCGACTGGCCGCGCATGTAAATCATGCCGTTGATGGATGAGCACCCGCCCAGCACTTTGCCGCGAGGGTAATTGAGAGCCCGCCCGCCGAGGCCGGGCTCCGCTTCGGTCTTGAAGCACCAGTCGGTGCGCGGATTGCCGATGCAGTAGAGGTAGCCCACCGGCACATGAATCCAGGCGTAATTGTCCTGGCCGCCCGCTTCGAGCAGCAGGACTCGGTGGGCAGGATTCTGCGACAGCCGATTGGCCAGCAGGCAGCCCGCCGGGCCTGCGCCGACGATGATGTAGTCATGGAGACCGACGTCCGTTTGCATGCGTCCCTCGCTGATATTTTTTGTTTTTATGCAGAGCCCATCCTGAAGTTATTCGCCACAAAACAAAAGACCGCCGCATGTTTCCATGGGGCGGTCCGGGGTGAAGCGTTTGCCGTCAGTGGCGGGGATGTTTACACCGCGCTGCGGCGGTAGCTGCGGTAGTTCGGCATCCAGAAGTTATGCTCGATGGCTTCGACGAGCATTTCTTCGGTGGTCTCCAGCGCCATGCCTTCAGCCTGAGCCTGCTTGGCCACGGCCAGGGCAATCTTCTTGCTCACCTGCTGAATCTCTTTCAACGGCGGCAGGACAGCGTCACCTTTGCCCGTCACCATCGGCGAGCATTCCGCCAGCGCATTGGAAGCGGCCATCAGCATTTTGTCGGTGATGCGCGTGGCTTTCGACGCCACAACACCCAGACCGATGCCGGGGAAGATGTAGGAGTTGTTGCACTGGGCGATGTGGAACGTGCGATCGCCTACGGTGACCGGGGCAAACGGACTGCCGGTCGCGACCAGCGCGTCGCCGTTGGTCCAGGTCAGCACTTCCTGCGGCGTAACTTCGACCTTCGAGGTCGGGTTGGACAGCGGCATGACAAGCGGCTTGGCGCAGTGCTTGTGCATCTCGCGGATAACCTGCTCGGTGAACAGCCCGCGCTGGCCGGACACGCCGATCAGCACCGTCGGCTTGCCGTTGGCGACCACGTCCAGCAACTCGGGCGAACCCTCACCGCTCGACCAGCCCGACACGTCGACAGACTTCTGCGCGAGGTTCTTCTGGAAGTCCAGCAGGTTGTCCATGCTGTCAGTCAGCAGCCCGAAGCGGTCGACCATCATCACGCGTTCGCGCGCTTCGGCTTCGCTCAAGCCTTCGATGACCATGGCCGCAATGATGTGCTCTGCAATCCCGCAACCTGCCGAACCCGCGCCCAGGAACACTACCCGCTGCTGGCCCAGGGTTTCGTGCTTGGCCTTGCACGCCGCCAGCAAGGTGCCCACGGCAACCGAAGCCGTGCCCTGAATGTCGTCGTTGAAGCAGCACAACTCATCGCGATACTTCTCCAGCAACGGCATGGCGTTGGTCTGGGCGAAGTCTTCGAACTGCAGCAGCACGTCCGGCCAGCGGCGCTGAACGGCCTCGATGAACAGCGCAATGAAGTCCTCGTATTCCTTGCCGGTGACGCGCTCATGGCGCCAGCCCATGTACATCGGGTCGTCCAGCAGCTCTTTGTTGTTGGTGCCCACATCGAGCACGATCGGCAAGGTGTAGGCCGGGCTGATACCGCCGCACGCGGTGTACAGCGACAGCTTGCCAATCGGAATGCCCATGCCGCCGATGCCCTGATCGCCCAAGCCGAGGATGCGCTCGCTGTCCGTTACCACGATGATTTTGATGCGATCTTTCGTTGCGCTGCGCAGGATATCGTCGATGCGATCGCGCTCGGGGTAAGAGATGAACAGCCCGCGGTGGGTACGGTAGATCTTCGAGAATTCCTGGCACGCCTGACCCACGGTCGGGGTGTAGATGATCGGCAGCATCTCGTCGAGGTGCGAATCCAGCAGGCGGAAGAACAGGGTTTCGTTGTTGTCCTGGATCGAGCGCAGATAAATGTGTTTATCCAGATCGCTCGCGCATTGCTGGTACTGGTTGTAAACGCGAGTGACCTGCTCTTCGATGGTTTCGACGTTCTGCGGCAGCAGGCCGACCAGGTTGAAATCGATGCGCTCTTGCGGTGTGAACGCACTGCCCTTGTTGAGCAGCGGCATCTCCAGCAACGAAGGGCCGGCATAGGAAATATATAAAGGTCGCGAGGTCTTGGTCATTTGCAGTGATCGCCTTTTCTCTGTTTGCTCTATCAATACGTCGTCGACACGATGCCCCGGAGGTCGATGTATACGACGCTCAACGCGGGATCCGTCCGAAAAAATAGGGGGGTAAAAACAGGGTGCCTATCTTACTCGCCTGAAAACGATTGCGACATTTTGTCGCCCGTCGATTGCGAAATGGTGGCGCCCAAGCGTCCACAGGGTCATTAAACACCCTTGGATTAGGAACAAAAACCGCGCACTGGGTCACTGTGAACACGCCGGCATGACGATTTGACCGTTTCAAGAAAAGGGCTTTCGATCGTGGTCACCCTGGATCAAGGGACGAAATGCCTTACACATTGAACTGGCGATACGCCATTGCAGTCACATTGATATCAATCCGGAGATATTAATGTCAGGCCAGCGCATCTTTCGTATCCACTACCGCTTTCTGGGCGAGCAACGTGTCTTTCTCCAACCCGATTCGGCGCTGAACGAAGTTGATGCCTGGTACTACGCCTGCCTGCACGCAGGTATCGGCGTACTGCACAACCTGTCCAAGACCCGGGAAGAGCTAACGGCGTTGATCGCCCATGGGCGGCGATATGGTTTGACGGACGTGCGCTGGGGGGAGTGGGTCTGATTGGATGCCATCTCAACCGGTGCACTGAAGTTTAGTGCTATAGGTGAGCCCTATCCCACGCGCTGGACCGCATAGCTCGCCTCAAATCCATAACTGAACTCTTCAAACTGATTCGGCAGCTCAAAGGGATCAATCCCGATGATCCGGCGCTCGCGGTTGCAGACTTCATTCATCAGCACCAGCGACTCGCCCTTCCAGACCCCAATCTCGACCATCACCCGGAATGACTTCGACCAGAAGCGCCAGATAACCCAGCAGCCGCACATGTTCGTGAAACGAAAACTCCTCTCGCGACATCGCCCTCTCTCGCCGGCAACGTGCTTTGAGCCTGCCCGAAATGCTTTCCGATCAACGTCCAGACCTGAGCGACCGAGTCATTGAGTGCCGGGTGCTAATGAAATCGTTGAGCTCTCGGATGGTGATCGTGGCTTCTCTGATTGCTGGAAGGATGAAGGGATTGGGGGATGGGGCGTGGAGCGATCTTGTACCGCTAGTGGGCGTGAGATCGATAGTTGGCGGGGGTTGGGAAAAGTAAAGTGCCAGATACCCAATCGCTAACGGTCCATGACCGATGTCGGAGGAGTCCATCAATTACTGAATAATCTCAGGTCGGCACGACCGCCGAGTTTATCCTTGGGAAGAAAATCTGGGATGGGAGTGCATCACCTGTAACCCATCCACCCAAAATATTTAAGAAGAAGGTCCCTCCTTTTTTTTTCAATATGAAAATCTATCAATCCAAGAAGCCCCATGAGGAAAACATGCTCTTCACAACCAAACCTCTCCGGGATAAAGCACAGATCAAAATCATCAAAAATCTCATCAACAGAATAGTCCCCCGCCTCATAAAGTTTTGCGTAGGAAATTATGTCCCGCCTTAAAGAAAGAGCTTGAAAATATGATTTCCGCTGCATCCAGAGATTAACTATCTCTTCGACACTCAGCACTCCCACCCTTAGCTCCTCCGGCAGGTGATCGAGGATCCCATCTCCCAGGTCTTGCATAAAGTCTATTAACTGCATATATCCGCGCATTATCACCTCAAGGTATAGGGAACGCTGTGACAATGTAAGCTGGCATGTGGTTAAACTCAGCGAACTCGATGACAACTCTAACCTTAGTCATCTTCACAGGTATCGTTTGGGCCGTTTTCAGAACCCCCCATCCGATCTCAGTATTCAACTCGCTTACCAAAATCAATCGGTTTCGTGTGCGCAAAAATTTTAGCTTAGAGTACATTATTATTTTTAATTTGTTAGCTTTCAGTGCTTGACTAACCGCCCACTCAGCCATTTCGATGCTGTCAAATGTCGTCATCGCCTTGGCATTTCTAACCTTCCGCAAACGCTTTTGTAATCCAAAAATATCTTTCTGATAGTGATCACGGAGAGTGTGGCCGCCAACGCTATTCCTGGCTGCATGAAGGGGCTGCTCGCTTACGGACACCGCCATCCTTCCAGCTCGTACCGAGGACACGCGAAATGCGTTGTAAATTGATGCCGTGGTAATAGGCACCATGAACTCAGTAGCCAAACCAATGACTTGACCAGTGCTGCGAGATACACCCAACGCCTCGGCAGCGGTAGCGCCGGCTTTAAATGCGTAGGAGTTGGTTTCCTGACCCGTGACGATTTGGTTCGAAGCGGCAGCTAACTGATCAGAAGCGTGAACTCCCATCGCCACGCATCCGACCTTGGAGATCATCGTAGGCTCCGGCAGGGCGCACAACACGCCCGAACCTGCCAACTCGATAATGCCGCCGACCAGCCTAAGACTACCGAATATGCGGTTAGACATGATCTCGGCAGGCGTAAGGGATTCATGCGTAAGCACTGCAGCCATCTGGGCGAAATTAAGTACAACGCGAAACGATCCATCGTCCGACATAGGGCGCGCTCCTTACGCAAATGGTTTGTTAGCGGTCCTGTCCCACCCACCAGAAACGATACCCGCACTGCCACCATCTGCACGCCGCTGTTGTGAGTACTCGAACTTGATACGACCGTAATTCAGGGTGACCACTTCAACAGGGAAGCCAGACTGTTCCGCTCCCTGACCACTCACCAAGGCAATCAGCACTTCTTCGAGCACGATGTCCAAATATTTAAACTTCTCAGTTCCTGCACGATGAACCCGGATGGTCACTGTTTTAATGTGCGAACCCCTACAGCAAAGCTCAAAAAGCTTTGGGGTAGCTCGATCAATGTATTTGCTGATCTGGAAATCACCAAGCGACACGCCCCCAGCAGATGCACCACCGCTGGAACTCGCAGACTGACTGATGGACTGCATGGCATCGTAGTGATAAGAGAGCAGCTCGATCCAGCCTTTGTGCCCATCGTCCAGCGACTCACCCTCGACACCATCAACCTTCATAAACGCATCAAATGACATAAAAGCTCCCTGCTTTTCAAAACGTCAGAAATGAAACCTTACCTTCGTTATCACTCGTATGCCAGCCTTCAAACCGCCTCGAGCCTACGAATCAGACGGTGCCTACAGTTCGCCATCAGGCATAAACATCTCTAGCACCAGGGTGAATGGTTATTCACTACCAAACAATGGCCGAGCTTTTATCGAGAGCGAGAGCGATGCAAACCGCTTACATCTCAGCAGTGGACGCAAACCCCGAGGCGGGAAACCCTGCCTTTGATATTTGATTATTTACCACACGTTATGCATTTCGGTTTCGGCGGTTTGCTAGGGAGCGGGTTACAGGCAAAATACTGCAATGCACCTATCCAATTGGTTTTTATCTCATATCCTTCAAAAATAGGTACGGAGATTTCAGCAGGGTTCCAACTTGGCCTTGAAACACTTTCGAAAACGCTTTTGGCGTCCTCGTATTGAGTCCATTTGTGAAAAATATTTTTGCCATACTGAGCCTCCAGCAAAATGTGAATAGCCGCAATTGCGTCAAGAAGGTGTTTGAAATTCGCGCTCTTAAGACTTCCGCCTCGATTATGCTTGACGGAGTTGTATGCATCATACCATTCAAGAGTCTGGGTCGGAGAGTCAGTATTCCAGTTTGTGAACGGCTCGAATATTTTTAAATTAGGATATTGGCCTAATACAACCTTGTATTCATTTAGCTTCAGTATGGGTAGGCAATGGATGTAGTCTGAAGTGTTGTACATTTTCTTTTTAGGATAGCCGTTTTCAATCAATACTCTGAGTAAAAGATATTCAACCTCGGTACATGCCAAAATCAGCAGCTCACGAATCTTATGGCCGTAAGACTCAAAATTCGTGACTGATGGTTCAACGACATAGAGAAGTGAATCCAATGTATTTTGGATCGCTTGGTAGGCTCTAACTTCTTGATAGTAGCTGTCTCCTACATAGTTAAATTGAAAATTCCCCCTGCTGATCCTCGAGAAATAAAAGCCGGGATTGGTTACCTCTACCAAATCAAGCACGTCAATGTTAATGCTTTCACAAAAATTCAGTAGATAATAACCTACGGATTTTTCCGTTGGTTTTAAAATATCGCCACCAGCGAATCTTTTATCGTAATCACTCTCCGCTTGCTGGGTCCATTCTTTCCAATTTTTACAATCGTATTTGTAGAACTGGCTATCGACATATAAGTGAACTCTGTCTTCTTCTTTTTGAAAAATACCTAATAGACCATCGCGATTTCGGAATGCGTAGCTTTGGAGCATCGTCTAATCCTTTAGCAATTTGGTAGTGATCGACTGACCAGATCAGTGGATCGATCAAGTCGCAGTACATAATAGAGTTACACCCACACGCATACACCCGCAAGCATATGGGCGAAGATTTCACTTTCCATCATCTTGGGAGTTAAGATAATTAGCGATCACGTCACCATGACAAGCCGCAGGTTTGCAGTGGCAACCAAGCGTCTTACCTCTCAGCCTCTCAATGTTTTCATCAAATTTTTCGGGTAATTTCAAAAACCGCTTTTCGAAATCATAAGCAAACTTGACTATAACTTCGTCGCGTGTGCCTTCTTTACCCATTTGGTAGGGATTGCCCCACAGTGTTCCCCTGCCGATGTAAATATCGTAGCTATCACCGTTATCTTTATTAGACACTTTGGTGATTTTCAAATTTATAATTCTCGTGGGTATTTGTTTTTCTCGAAGTTCGTTATCGAGGATAAAAAAACAATTCCGCTCTTCGTCTTGAAAAAGAATAGCGTGAGTGGCTTCTTTTAAAGCTTCTTTATCCGACCTGAAATAAATTGTCTGCAAACTCTTGGACTGTGAATATTTTTCGATAAATCTATTTTGGTCGGACACGAAAATCAGTTCTACTTCTTCAAGAGAGCTGATAATTTTTTCGACTTTCCTTTCAAATTTCGAATACGAAAGAAAGTCGATAGGATATGCAATTAAGACTTTTGCATCTTTACTCATACTAGATCTTTGACAACCGCATCAGATTGATCCCACGCTTGCTTGAGGTAATTTGCCACCAGCCGTCTATGGCATTGATGCGGCTGATGCTCGCTGCAAAGCAAGCAACCCTCATCAATAATTTCTGGTTTTACGTGTTTTTCAATATTTCGTTTCGCCATGAGATTTAGAAATTTATCCTCATACTGTTGCCAAGAAATCTCTTTTTTCTGGTATGGAGACAAAATTTCTTTTGTCGGGGCTAAATCCGGAACGTGGATGTAGTCAACATTACAAAGCTCTTTGAGAAAATATTTTAGATCGTCTTTTTTGGCGAAGGCTGAAAGTTGTGACGAATTATTCAGTCGTACATCAACAATTCGCTTCGTACCTGACAATTTAATAAGAGAGAAAAAACGCTCGGCTTTTTTCTCAGTAAAACCTATTGTGAAAATTTTCATATTTACCCTTAGATCACTGCGGCTATCAATTTATAAGCAAAACCGTTGCTCACGTCACCGAGGCTAACCGTAAAATAGCTCACACTCTCTGGAGTATATTCACCGGCACCTTGCTGCTGATAATATCGCTCCACGTCATGATCGGTGATGATAAGGGAGTAGTTAATTCTGTTGTACGAAAATGTTGCCCTTGCTTTTAGCGTCCCATCACCACGATACGCCCCCTCGGCAGAGACTCTGATCCGGATATTTTGGGGGCGAATCAAGTAGAGACTAGATCGGTGATTAACAAGGATCTCAGCTGGAACCTTGTCATTGCAACCTGAGTAGCTGTGATGATTGTTTTCCCACAGAGCAAGCGGAGTGTCCACAAGATTGGCTAGGTCAGCAACTGACGCTTGCCCGTTTTGAACCCAAACGGGTGGATGCTGGATCACATGATTTTCTTGCTGAAACGCATGTCCATGGGCATTGGAAAAGGAAATAGATAGAAAATCACGCAACTGAGCAAATTGCCCAGTTTGGCAGGTTCGTTCTACGTCAGAGATCGAATCTTGAGGACGATTACTCACAGGACGGACCCACGTGCCGTGGTGATCTCCTCCCCAAATTTTGCCAGCAATGCACTTGCCTTGGGGTTTTCGTGAGTTGGCTAAACAAACAAGCTGAGCTTGATAAGGCATTTTGGTTTCCGTTCCATGATGGCGATGTGCCGTTGAACATCCTCTCTTTGCTCAACATCGATGGCAAGCCCTACTTTGGTGAATTTAGATGTATAGCCGCAAAGCTCACAGATCTCGTAGCTGCAGTGTAAGAGCTTTTATCGGACCTTGCTCGTATCACACGTCGTGATGCGAACGACGCCCTATCGCATCTTAGATGGTCATAGAAGGGCTACGTAGACCTGACGGGGGATATGATCAGTAATCTAAAAATACAGACGAAAAAAAACAGCGACTTGATCGCTGCAGTTTGGCAAAAAATTGCTACAAACTGCTGCTACAAATCGCTGCTCTGCTACCTTCGTAACCAATTGATTTACAAAGGTTTTTCTATAATGGCGGAGAGATAGGGATTTGAACCCTAGGTACTGTCGCCAGTACAACGGATTTCGAATCCGTCCCGTTCGGCCACTCCGGCATCTCTCCAACGGCGCGCATCATAACAGTTCGTTCAAAGAACGCGAACCCTTTTTAAGGATTTTTTCGCGTTCTTTCAGATGCTTGCAGCATTTTTCGCTTGAAGCATTGGATCAGAGCGGTACGCCGAGACGCTGGGCGACTTCTTCGTAGGCTTCGATGACATCGCCCAGGCCCTGACGGAAGCGGTCCTTGTCCATTTTCTTCCGGGTCTCTTTGTCCCACAGGCGGCAGCCGTCCGGGCTGAACTCGTCACCCAGGACGATCGAGCCGTCGCTGAATACGCCGAATTCCAGCTTGAAGTCGACCAGCAGCAGGCCGGCGTCGTCGAACAGCTTGGTCAGGACTTCATTGACCTTCAGCGACAGTTCTTTCATGCGAACCAGTTGCTCGGCGGTGCCCCAACCGAACGCGACAACGTGGGAGTCGTTGATGAACGGGTCGCCCTTGGCGTCGTCCTTCAGAAACAGCTCGAACGTGTAAGGGTTGAGCTTCATGCCCTCTTCCACGCCCAGGCGCTTGACCAGGCTGCCGGCAGCGTAGTTACGCACGACGCATTCGACCGGGATCATGTCGAGCTTCTTGACCAGCACTTCGTTGTCGGCCAGCAGTTTGTCGAATTGGGTCGGAACGCCTGCGGCTTCCAGCTTCTGCATGATGAAGGCGTTAAACTTGTTGTTCACCATGCCCTTGCGGTCGAGCTGTTCGATGCGCTTGCCGTCGAACGCCGAAGTGTCGTTGCGGAACACAAGGATCAAGCGGTCAGCGTCGTCGGTCTTGTAAACCGACTTGGCTTTGCCGCGGTAGAGTTCTTCACGTTTTTCCATGATGGGCTCCGCTTGCTGAATCTGGCTGAATAGTGGGGGGGCAAGTCGCCCGTTTGGGACGCTAGGCGATTTCGCGCCAGTCGAGCCCTGAATCCTGATCGGCCAATTGTAGCCAGTCCTCGTCGCACCCAAGGGTGTCGACGAAACATTGCCGGGCCAGATGCGGCAGGTTGTTCTTGCTGCTCAGATGGGCCAGCACCAGGTGCTGCAGATCCTGCCATCCCAACTCGTTCACCAGACCGGCAGCCTGATGATTGTTCAAATGACCGTGATCGCCGCCCACCCGCTGCTTGAGAAAGTACGGGTACTGACCCCGCGCAAGCAGATCGCGGCAGTGGTTGGACTCGACCATGAGCGCGTCGAGCCCGCGGTAGCTGTCGAGCACCATCGGGCAATACGAACCCAGGTCGGTCAACAGGCCGAAGCGCCGGCGCCCATCGTTGAACACGAACTGCGTGGGCTCCAGCGCATCATGAGCCACCGACACCACGTCGATGCCCAGACCGCCAATGCGCAGACCCTGCCCGCCCACCAGCCGAAGACCCGCTTCGACCGGTTTGCGCATGCCGCGCAGCGTGCCGTCGCTGAGGTACACCGGCACATCGTAGCGCCGAGACAGCAAACCCACGCCATGCACATGATCGGCATGTTCGTGGGTTACCAGAATGGCGCTCAGTTGTTTACCGCTGACGCCCAGCCTGTCGAGCCGTCGTTCGGTCTCTCTCAGGGAGAAACCGCAATCGACCAGCACGTACGTGTCGTTGCTCGCAACCAGCGTGGCATTGCCGCGACTGCCGCTGCCAAGAACCGCGAAGCGCACTTAACCCAAGTTGTCCTGAATGACGCTCAACACGCGACGAGCGACTTCCGTCGGCGCCACGGTGTTGATGTTCTTCTCGACCGTGACCTGAACGTTCTCGCCGACCTTGCTCAGGCGCACCTGATAACGCTCGGCGCGGGCTTCTTTCTCTTCCTTGGACTCTTCACTGCCGAACACGCGGCTGAGGAAGCCAGGCTTGTTTTCAGGCTTGTCGGGCTTTTCCGCCACGTTGATGTAGTACAGGCCCAGGCTGCGGTTGATGTCTTCAACGCGCCAGTCGCCCTGGTTAAGCGCACGACCGACGCTCGACCAGGCGCGATCCAGGTCCGCGCCCAGGTTCAGCACCGGGTTGCCGCTGCCGTCTTCGCTGAGGGAAACGCGGCTCGGGGTGTCGAAATCGCGCGCCGCCAGCAGGGAGACAGAACCGCCCTTCTCGGCAGTGCGGGTGAGACTTGCGAGCATGTCGTCAGTCAGCACAGAGTCGAGGCCGACATTAGTGCTGCGCGACGGGAACGCTGGGTCATCGTTGCTGCCCGCCGGGCGTTGCACGCTGACCACGTAGATTTCACTGGTGTTGCGCTGCACGCCCGGCTCGATGCGAACGCGGACACGGGTTTCGGTGTTGGCGGCGTCGCCACTCGAACCCATACGCTTGGCGACCGATGCGGACAACTCGTCCATGCGCTGCCAGGTGGTGTTGAATTCACCGGTTTGCGGACGATCTTCGGCGATGCGGAAGCCGTTGTCTTCGAAGTACTGATGCGCCACAGGCCAGACTTCAGCCGGTGCGCGCTGGGCGAGAATCCAGCGGTTGTCGCCGCTCTTCTGCAGGGTGTAGTCGCCGGAGTCCTGAGCAGTGGTCAGCGGCTGCGGACGCGGCACGTTGAACTCACCCTTCTGGGTGTCGTCGGCAACGTTGCGCGGGATCGGCAGCAACGGGTCCAGGCGTTTGACTTCCTGAACGCCCTCGGGCAATTGCATCGGCGGCTTCTGGGTCGCTTCCAGGTAATCGCTGCTGCGATCGCGGAAATAACCGTCCTGGCCAAAAAGCCAGCTGCAACCGCTGGTGCTGGAGATAATCAAGGCTAGTGCGGAAAGTCCGGCCAGTCGCTTCATTGCGTAATGCTTCCTCATTAGACCAATACACCGGACTGGCGCAGGGCCTGACGCAGCGGCTCGTGGCAGGACTCGCTGAGCCAGGTGAGCGGCAGACGAATACCGTCTGGCATCAAACCCATCTCATGCAGGGCCCATTTCACGGGAATAGGGTTCGATTCGATGAACAGGGTCTTGTTCAGCGGCATCAGTTTTTCGTGGATGGCGCGGGCGGTGTCGGCGTCACCGGCCATCGCGGCCTTGCACAGGTCGGCCATGGCGCGCGGTGCGACGTTGGCGGTGACCGAAATATTGCCTTTGCCACCGAGCAACATCAGCTCGACCGCAGTGGCATCGTCGCCGGAATAGACCAGGAAGTCGCTGCTCACGCCTGCAAGAATATCCTTGGCGCGCTGCAGGTCTCCGGTGGCTTCCTTGATGGCGATGATGTTATTGACTTTCGACAGGCGAATGACGGTCTCGGCCGACATGTCGCAGGCGGTACGGCCCGGCACGTTATACAGAATCTGCGGGATGTCGACGGCTTCGGCGATGTGCTTGAAGTGCTGGTACAAGCCTTCCTGGGTCGGCTTGTTGTAGTACGGGGTGACCAGCAGGCAGGCATCGGCACCGGCGTTCTTCGCGTTGGTGGTCAGTTCGACCGCCTCGCGGGTGGAGTTGGCGCCCGTGCCGGCGATGACCGGAATGCGGCCAGCGACCTGCTGTACCACGCGGCGGATGACTTCGATGTGCTCGTTGACGTCGAGCGTCGCGGATTCACCTGTAGTGCCGACGGCAACTATGGCGTTGGTGCCCTCTTGCAGGTGAAAGTCCACCAGTTTGCTCAGGCTGTCCCAATCGAGACGACCTTGTGCATCCATGGGTGTGACCAGTGCCACCATACTGCCCGCAATCATGCAAACCGCTCCTGCCGGAAAAAGAGAGCGGTAATGGTACTGGCGCCATGATCCTTGCACAAGGCGAGCATTCCCCTCGGCGCCGGTTTTCGCTACCCTTCGGTCTTTGATCGGTACGGGTCATCTGCCCGGCTCGCTCGACTGCTCGATTTTGTCGTCACTTACCCCGCCCTGCGTCGTTATCGCGCGCCATGACAGGCTCATGGACGCGATTGGCGGCTGTGGGTCGGGGAGACGTCACGATGCCTTCGTCCGTCGAACCCGCCGGCACAGGCCTGCTGCGTACCGACCGCTCATCGTTTAGGAATGCTGCATGTCATCCATCCCCACAGTTCGCGAACAATTCCTTGTCATCAGTGCCCTTGGCGCCAACCCAATGGAGCTGACCAACGTCCTGTGCCGCGCCAGTAACGAAAGCCGTTGCTCGGTCGTCAGCTCACGCCTCACTCGCCACGGTGAGTGCAGCGCCCTGATCCTGCAGATCTCCGGCAGCTGGGACGCGCTGGCGCGTCTGGAAACGGGTCTGCCCAATCTGGCCAAGAAACACGCCTTCACCGTCAATGTGGTGCGCAGTGCTTCGCTGGAAAACCGTCCGGAAGCCCTGCCCTACGTGGCCTACGTCAGTTCGGCGTATCGCCCGGATATCATCAACGAGCTGTGCCAGTTCTTCATCGACCACAACGTCGAGCTGGAGAACCTGATCTGCGACACCTA
Source organism: Pseudomonas sp. 1L-C-7-B-C1 (assembly GCF_057291635.1). Lineage (NCBI taxonomy): Bacteria > Pseudomonadati > Pseudomonadota > Gammaproteobacteria > Pseudomonadales > Pseudomonadaceae > Pseudomonas > Pseudomonas sp. 1L-C-7-B-C1. Next base: position 31,364 of record NZ_JBXAWH010000004.1, read on the forward strand.
TCAGGCACCGCAGACCGGCGGCACCATGCTCAACGCGACGTTCACCGTGACATTGCCGGCCGGCACCCAGATCAGCTGGCTGCGTGACCAGTTCCTGGACTTCGCCGACGCCCTAAACCTTGATGCGCTGATCGAACCATGGCGCCCTCAAGCACCGATGTAAGGAGTCCCGAATGGCTGTAGAACTCGACCAACCCGTTGCCGACTTTCAAGTGCAGGCCACGAGCGAACAGGCGGTCAGCCTGTCGGCGCTGAAAGGTCAGCAAGTCGTGCTTTATTTCTACCCGAAGGACAGCACCCCTGGCTGCACCACCCAGGGCCAGGGCTTCCGCGATCATCACGCCGACTTCAAGGCCGCCAACACAGCAGTGTTCGGTGTTTCGCGTGACAGCCTGAAATCCCACGAGAACTTCAAGGCCAAGCAGGAATTCCCGTTCGAGTTGATTTCGGACAAGGATGAATCGCTGTGCCAGCTGTTCGATGTGATCAAGCTGAAAAAGCTGTACGGCAAGGAATACCTGGGCGTCGACCGCAGCACTTTCCTCATCGACAAGGACGGTGTGCTGCGCAAGGAATGGCGCGGCGTGAAGGTGCCGGGGCATGTGGCGGCGGTGCTTGAAGCGGCTCAGGCGCTGAACAAGGCTTGATCGCCATCATGTCGGCCTGAGCTTGCCCGCGATCGGGGGCCGTTTAGTCATCGTAGGTTGACCATGACGACGCCGATCGCGAGCAAGCTCACTCCTACAAAAAGCGAGGCAACGCCTATAACAACGGCGCCACCGTCGGCTCATTCCGCGGCCACGCGTCCAGAACGGCCTTGAACAGGGTCGCCAGCGGGATCGCAAAGAAAATCCCCCAGAAACCCCACAGCCCGCCGAACAACAGCACGGCGCAGATGATCGCCACCGGGTGCAGGCTCACCGTCTGGGAGAACAGCAGCGGCACCAGCACATTGCCGTCCAGGGTCTGGATGATGCCGTAGACCGCCATCAGATAGATGAACTGATCGCTCCAGCCCCACTGGAACAGCGCGATGAACGCCACCGGCACCGTCACCACCACAGCGCCCACATAGGGCACTACCACCGAAATCCCCACCAGCATCGCCAGCAACGCCGAATAATTCAGGCCCATGGTCACGAAGGCGATGTAGGTCACCCCACCACAGATGAAGATCTCGATGACCTTGCCGCGAATGTAGTTGGCGATCTGCCGGTTCATTTCCTCGGCCACATGGGTAATCAGCGTGCGTTCGCGGGGCAGATAGCCCCTCGCCCAGCGGCTGATCATCCGACGGTCCTTGAGGAAGAAGAACACCAGGATCGGCACCAGCACCAGGTAGATCATCATGTTGACCAATAGCGGCAAGCTGGACAGGGAAAACGTCAATGCCCATTGCCCGAACTTTCCGACCTCACCGCGAGCCACTTCTATCGCCTGCAAGACCTGCTCGTCCGATACCAGATGCGGGTAGCGCTCCGGCAGCAGCAATAGCAACGACTGCCACTTGGCGAGCATGCCGGGCAATTCGTTGAACAAGGTAATGAGCTGGCGCCACAGCAAGGGCACAAGCACCAGCAGAAACAGCGCCAGCGCCCCCATGAATAAAGCGAAGACCAGCCCTACTGCGCCACCTTCCGGCACGCGCAAACGCTCGAGCAGATTGACCAGCCCCTGCATCAGAAAAGCCAGCACCAACCCGGCCAACACCGGCGCGAGCATGCCGCCGAGGGTGAGCACAACGGTAAATCCGAGAACCAACAGCACTGCCAGCACCACCGCTTCCTCATCGGAAAAGTAGCGCTGTATCCAGTCGCGAAGCACTTTGAACATCAAGAATCCTAAAGGGGTTGCGAGGGTCAGAAACGCTCAGGCCTTGCGCAGCCAATACCGATAAATGCCGTCAGCGTTTTCTTCATGCAGCAGCACATGCCCGGCCAGTTTTGCGAATGTACGGAAGTCGCGCTGCGAGCCGGCATCGGTGGCCGTCACTTTGAGGACCGCGCCGCTGGCCAGACGGTTGAGTTCCATCTTGGCCTTGAGCAAGGGAAGCGGGCAGTTGAGACCGCTGGCGTCGAGCTCTGCATCGCAGGTAGCGGGGTGTCCTACAGCGTCAGACATCGTTTCTCTCCGGATAGACACATCCGCCCTCGCACAAAAGCCAACGGGCGGAAGAACATTCTCACAAGTTTTCCAGAATACCCCACTCTGGTCAGCAAGCCATTGAGCCAGCTACAGTGACGCCTTTCTGCCCCAGAGTTTCGTGCATGAATTTTTTGCGCCCCACGCTGCTGACCCTCGCCTGCCTGCTGGCAGCGCCGAGCTTCGCAGAAGATGACCTGCCCTCCCTCGGCGACGCGAGTTCATCCATCGTTTCTCCCCAGCAAGAACACGACCTGGGGCGCGCCTGGCTCGGGCTGTTACGTTCTGAGGTGGCGCAACTGTCCGACCCGCTGCTCAAGGACTACGTCGAGTCTTCAGTTTATCGGCTCGCCGAAACCAGTCAGGTGCAGGACCGCCGGCTTGAATTCATCCTGATCAACACGCCAGAGATCAACGCTTTCGCAGCGCCCGGCGGGATCATCGGGGTCAACGGCGGGCTGTTCCTCCACGCGGAGACTGAAGGCGAATACGCCGCGGTCCTCGCCCACGAACTGGCTCACTTGTCGCAACGGCACTTCGCCAGGGGCGTGCAGGCGCAACAGCGCATGCAAGTGCCGGTGATGGCGGCGATGCTCGCCGGTATTGTCATGGCGGCAGCGGGTGCAGGCGATGCGGGAATCGCCGCCATTGCCGGCACCCAGGCCGCCGCAATTCAGGAGCAGGCGCGCTTCTCCCGGCAAAACGAAGCAGAAGCCGACCGCATCGGCATCCTCAATCTGGAAAAGGCCGGCTACGACCCGCGCAATATGCCGACCATGTTCGAGCGTTTGGCGCGCCAGTACCGCTACGACGCCAAACCGCCGGAATTCTTGATGAGCCACCCGGTGACCGAGTCCCGCATCGCCGATACCCGCAACCGCGCCGAGCAAGCCAAACCCGGCGGCAAGGAAGACAGCCCCACGTATCAGCTGATGCGCGCACGCACAGTGCTCATCTACGAAGAAACCCCCGGCATGGCCGCCAAGCGTTTCCGCGCGCAACTGGCAGAGAACCCGAAAAACGACGCGGCTCGCTACGGCCTCGCGCTGGCCCAGACCAAAGCGGGGCAACTGAATGAAGGGCGCGAGACGCTGAAGCCTTTGCTCGACAAGGCGCCGGACAACATTGCCTACAACCTCGCTGCCGTGAATCTGGACATCTCCAACAATCGCCTGCCCGACGCTCAACTGCGGGTGGACCGAATGCTGAACCTGTACCCCGACAACTACCCGCTCAATCAGGCGAAAGTCGATGTTTTGCTCAAGCAGTCCAAGGCGCCCGAGGCGTTGAAGTCTTTGGAAATTTTGCTGAAGAGCCGCCCGGACGATCCGGACATCTGGAATCAGGTGGCTGACACCCGCGGTCTGTCGGGCAACACCATCGGCCTGCACCAGGCCCGTGCGGAATACTTCGCGCTGATGGGCGATTTCAAGCAGGCGATTCAGCAGCTTGAATTCGCCAAGCGCCGGGCGAACAACAACTTCCAGCTGGCCTCACGCATCGACGCGCGGCAGCAGGAGATCATCGCCCAGGAACGGGCGGTGAAGGACATGATGAACTGAAGCGAGCTACGAGCGGCAAGCTATAAGCTGCAAGCTGAAATGCGGCGAGTTGGCTTTTCGCTTGAGGCTTTTCGCTTGAGGCTTGCCGCTTGCCGCTTGCCGCTTGCCGCTTGCCGCTTGCCGCTTGCCGCTGGTAATCAGGCATTACCCGAGCTTTTCATGCGTGCCGCCTGGGTAAAGTCGAGCATGCGCTGCAACGGCCGGACGGCGTGAGGGATGACCGCCGGGTCAACGAAGATCTCATTGATGCCTTCGCGCAAACACTGAAGCGTGCGCGCCAGAGTGTTCATCGCCATCCACGGGCAATGGGCACAACTGCGGCAGGCGGCGCCATTGCCGGCCGTGGGCGCTTCGATGAAGACCTTGTCCGGGCACAGCTGCTGCATCTTGTAGAAGATGCCGCGATCGGTAGCGACGATGAAGGTGGTGTTTGGCAGCGTCTGCGCCGCCTTGATCAGCTGGCTGGTCGAGCCCACCGCGTCCGCCAGATCAATGACCGACTCGGGCGATTCCGGGTGCACCAGAATGGCCGCATCCGGGTACAAGGCCTTCATGTCCTCCAACTGCCGGGACTTGAACTCCTCGTGCACGATGCAGGCGCCGTCCCACAACAGCATATCGGCGCCGGTTTCGCGCTGGATGTAACGGCCCAGATGCTTGTCGGGCGCCCAGATGATCTTCTCGCCGTTGTCCATCAGGCTCTCGACGATCTCCAGTGCGCAACTGGACGTCACCACCCAGTCGGCACGGGCTTTTACGGCGGCGGAGGTGTTGGCGTAAACCACCACGGTGCGCTCGGGATGCTGATCGCAGAACGCAGCAAACTCATCGACCGGGCAACCGAGGTCCAGTGAGCAGGTCGCTTCGAGGGTCGGCATCAGGATGCGTTTTTCGGGGGTCAGGATTTTTGCGGTTTCGCCCATGAAACGCACCCCGGCGACCAGCACGGTTTTCGCCGGATGGTTTTTGCCGAAACGCGCCATCTCCAGAGAGTCTGAGACGCAACCGCCGGTTTCTTCCGCCAGCGCCTGAATCACCGGATCGCAGTAGTAGTGCGCCACCAGCACAGCGTCCTGGGCCTTAAGCTCGGCGGCGATCAAGCGGCGGTACTCCGCTTCCTCGTCTGCACTCAGGATCTTGGGCTGTTTGGCGTCCAGGTGCGCTTGGACCAGGAGGCGTTCAGAAATGTGTGTCATGTCGATAGCCCTGAATGCGCGGACGGAGAGTCAGCATGATAAGAAAACGGCCGGGAAGTTAGCACGGGATCTGTTGAGCGATCACTTACCGGCGGTCCCACTGAATTAACGCAGGCGCCAATACCTCAACCTTGGGACAACGCAAAAACACGCACGTAATGGTTGGAACGAGTCACCCAAAAAAGCACCGAAACCCTCAAGCCCGCCATTCAATGGCAGAATCTGCGTCAATGGACAGTTTTGGAGCCCCTCATGCTGAGCGTATTTGAACGACGACTCGACCCCTTCCCACCCGACGAAGCACCCCCGCCGCCTGTGGGGCTGGTGCGGTTTCTGTGGGCCTGCACCCGGGGAGCGCGTGGTTACATTCTCGCCCTTGCAGTGCTCAGCGCCTGTGTGTCGCTCTACGAAGCCTGGCTTTTTTCGTTCCTCGGCCAAGTGGTCGATCTGCTGTCGACCTGGAAGGACGGCGGCGCCACTGCTGGCGAGGAAAGTCGGGCGCTGTGGGGCATCGGCATTGTGCTGGTGATCAGCGTTGGGCTCGTGGCCTTGCGCACGATGGTTCAGCACCAGGTGCTGGCGATCAACCTGCCGCTGCGACTGCGCTGGGACTTTCACCGCCTGATGCTGCGGCAAAGCCTGTCGTTCTTTTCCGATGAATTTTCCGGCCGAGTCACCACCAAGGTCATGCAGACCGCGCTGGCGGTGCGGGACGTGCTGTTCACCCTGATTGAAATCGCGCCTGGCATCGGCGTTTATTTCATCGCCATCATCGCGCTGGCCGGCGGATTCGCCTTGAAGCTGATGCTGCCGTTCCTTGCCTGGATCGTGTTGTTCGGCCTGGCCATGCTGTATTTCGTGCCGCGCCTGGGCAAAGTCGGTCAGGAGCAGGCCAACGCGCGGTCGTCGATGACCGGGCGAATCTCCGATGCTTACACCAATATCACCACGGTAAAGCTGTTCTCCCACTCCAAACGGGAAGCGCAGTTTGCGCGCGCAGCGATGGAGGACTTCAAGCAGACCGGCTTTCGCCAGATGCGTCTGGTGAGCCAATTCGAAATCGTCAATCAGGCGCTGGTCGTCGCCTTGATTCTGGGCGCGGGCGGTTATGCCCTGTGGCTGTGGCATCAGGGCGACGTCGGCACCGGCGCGGTGGCGGCAATTACCGCCATGGCGCTGCGGATCAACGGCATGTCCCACTGGATCATGTGGCAGATGACGTCGTTGTTCGAGAACATCGGCACGGTGCAGGACGGCATGGCGACGCTGACTCAGGGCCCCAAAGTGCAGGACGCGCCAGATGCAGCGGTGTTGAAGAGCAACGGCGGCTCGGTAACCTTCGACAACGTCAGCTTCAATTACAACGGCGAGCGTCAGGTGCTGGACGGTTTGAACCTGGCGATCCGGCCGGGCGAGAAGATCGGGCTGGTCGGCCGCTCAGGCGCCGGCAAATCCACACTGATCAATCTGCTGTTGCGCTTCTATGACGTGGACAGCGGCGAGATTCGCATTGATGGGCAGAACATCAGGCAGGTCACGCAGGACAGCCTGCGCAGCGCCATCGGCATGGTCACGCAAGATACGTCGCTGCTGCATCGGTCCATTCGCGACAACATCGCGTATGGCCGACCTGATGCCACCGATGAGGAAATCCACACCGCTGCGGCTAACGCTCAAGCAGATGGCTTCATCGCCCAGCTCAGCGACAAGCATGGTCACAGCGGCTACGACACGCTGGTCGGTGAGCGTGGCATCAAGCTGTCGGGCGGCCAGCGCCAACGGGTTGCCATTGCGCGCGTGATGCTGAAGAACGCGCCGATCCTGTTGCTGGACGAAGCCACCAGCGCGCTGGATTCGGAAGTCGAAGTGGCCATTCAGGAAAGCCTCGACGAAATGATGAAGGGCAAGACCGTGATCGCCATTGCTCACCGGCTGTCGACCATTGCGGCCATGGACCGGCTCATCGTGATGGACGACGGGCGCATCATCGAACAGGGCACCCACGCTGAACTGCTCAACAAGAACGGCACATACGCGCGGCTGTGGCATCACCAGAGCGGCGGGTTTCTGGGCGAGGATCAGGGCGTGCCAGAAGCGGTGGATCAGGTATAACGGGCACGCTCGCGGTAGAACTGCGTCCAACGACGGCTCTCGGGCAACGCCGTCGTTGGAGGTCGCCCCCGCCGACACAGAACATCATCGCTCATCAGAATCAGCTAGTAGACCGACTTACTAGGATGTATTCTCCGAGCCATGAATACTCCTCAAACACGTGGTTCATCTGATGTCCGTCAAGGAATCCTCGACGTCGGCCAACGCATCATGGCCGCCAAGGGGTATTCCGGCGTAGGCCTGAACGAAATTCTTGCCGCCGCGGGCGTGCCGAAAGGCTCCTTCTATCATTACTTCGGCTCCAAGGATGCCTTCGGCGAGGCGTTGCTCGAACACTATTTCGAAGACTACCTCGCTGATATCGATCGCATCCTCGGCGAGCCCGGGCTGCCCATGGGCGAGCGCCTGATGAATTACTGGCGGGTCTGGCAAGACACGCAGTCGTTCCAGGAATGCCAGGGCAAATGCCTGGCCGTGAAGCTTGGCGTTGAAGTGGCCGATCTGTCGGAGACCATGCGTGCCGTCCTCAAGCGCGGAACGTCCGGGATTACTGACCGCCTTGGCAGCGCGATCGAGGCTGGCGTTGCCGACGGCTCGCTGCCCGCCTGCGACAACCCTTACGCTGTTGCGCAAAGCCTGTACCAGCTGTGGGTAGGTGCCAGCGTGATGGTCAAGATCGAAAGAAGCCTCGCGCCCTTCGAGACGGCCATGGCCACCACGCGCACGATCCTGCGCCTTAACTGATCAGTCCCCAGTGTCCCACTGTTCTCTCTGGCTTCGTTTCAAATCTGCATAAAGCCCGCCGGTCTCTCCTGACCGGCTTTGTATCGTCGACGCCCCCCACGACCGAGCACCGCGAAAAAGGCCCTCTGAAATAATTTGAAAATAACTCTAGACGACTGGTCTACTCAGAGTTAAGGTGTACCCACATTAACCCGCCGCCACAAGGACTGACGTGATGAAAACCAGAACAACGATCACCGCTCTCGCCACTGCCGTGACACTGCTTGCAGCCGCTGGATTCGCGTCAGCCCAAGATCGCCCTGCCACTCCGCTGACCGCCAAGACGGTAGTGCTGGTACACGGCGCTTTCGCCGACGGCTCTTCCTGGAACAAAGTGATTCCGCTGCTGGAAAAAGCCGGTCTGAATGTGGTGGCGGTGCAGAATCCGTTGGACTCTCTTGACGGCGATGTCGCTGTCACCAAGCGCGCCATTGCCGCTGCGCAGGGTCCGGTGGTTCTGGTCGGCCATTCCTGGGCAGGCGCAGTCATCACCGACGCTGGCGTCAACGACAAAGTCCGCTCGCTGGTGTACGTCGCCGCTTACGCCCCGGATGATGGCCAGTCAGTGTTCGATGCCGTGAAGGGCTATCCCGACATGCCCGGCCAGGCCTCCTTCGTCAAAGACGCAGATGGCTACGTGAAAGTCAGCGACGAAGGCGTCGCCAAATTCTTCGCCCCTGATCTGCCCCGCGCCGAACAGAAACTTGTCGCTGCCACCCAAGGTGCGCTGAACATCAAAGCGCTGAGCCAGCCCATCCCCCACGCTGCCTGGCACAAGGTGCCCTCCTTTGCGGTGGTCGCCACAAACGACCAGATCATCTCGCCACAACTGCAGCGCGATCAGGTGAAGCGCCTGCACGCCGACTCCATCGAGGTCCCTTCAAGCCACGTTGCGATGCTGGCCTATCCCAAGGCCGTGGCTGACTTGATCATAAAAGCTGCCAAGTGATTTCGTTTTACCGTTGAACTAGACGACTAGTCTATTAATCCAAGCGAATGATGCTTTACCTTTTGGCTGCTGCTCGGCAGTCGCAAACCTAAATCGAAAAGGAAATATCCGATGAAAGTTCTTATGGTTCTGACTTCCCATGACACCCTCGGCAACACCGGCCGCCCTACCGGCTTCTGGCTGGAAGAGCTGGCAGCACCCTACTATGCGTTCAGCGACATCAACGCCGAAATCGTCCTGGCTTCGCCACAGGGCGGGCAACCTCCCCTGGACCCGAAGAGCAACGAGCCTGACTTCCAGACCGACCTGACCCGTCGTTTCGAGAAAGACGAAACCGCCAAAGCCCTGCTCGCCAATACCGTCCGGCTGGACAGCGTGTCCCAGGCAGATTTCGACGCTGTGTTCTACCCAGGCGGCCATGGTCCTCTGTGGGATCTGGCTGAAGACAAAAATTCCGTCCAGCTTATTGAATCGTTCATCGCCGCCAACAAGCCCGTCGCCGTCGTATGTCATGCCCCTGGCGTGCTGCGCCACGTAAAGAACGCCGACGGCACGCCGCTGGTTAAGGGCAAAAAGGTCACCGGCTTTGCCAACAGCGAAGAAGAAGCTGTAGGCCTGACCGACGTGGTGCCCTTCTTGGTGGAAGACGAGCTGAAGTCACTGGGCGGCGTCTACTCCAAAGGTCCGGACTGGGGTTCGTACGTCCTCACCGATGGTCTGCTGATCACCGGCCAGAACCCTGCTTCCTCCGGCCCTGCGGCAGACGTGCTGATCAAGGCACTGCAAAACAAATCGGCCTGATCGCCGCCCGGCGCGAGGGGTGTTCGCACCCCTCCCCGCTTTTCACCTTTGCACCGAGATAACCGCCATGAACTGGTAATGAACGGATTCAACCCGACCCCAGGCCCGACTTTATGTCGGGCTTTCGTCGTTTCCGGAGGGAGGCGAATAATCAAACAAACACAGCTTTGACGGGTCTACCACGCCAGTGACGGGCATTGATGAACGCTCACGATGCCCGATGCAACTGGATCTGCCGTTGACGGCGGTGGCAGTGCCAAACCCTCTATCGCGAGAAAAATAATGGCTCAGGCAAAGAAAACAGCACTGCAAAGTGAAGCGGATGAGGCGGTTGTCATGACCCCTCATGGCACCTATGACAGCTACACCGGCACAGCCGATAACGACACCATCACGGGTACCACAAAGCGGGACTTCATCTTTGGCGGCGATGGCGACGACATCCTCATCGGTCAGGGAGGGGATCCCGATCCGTTCAGCAATGCACAGGATCGCTACAACGGCGGCGCAGGCGTCGATACGATCACCAGCCACTCCGCCTATGTCTACGGGAACACGTTCGTCTACACCTCGGTGACGGACAGCTACTTCGACAAACAGGGTTCCCATTCGGACCTGATCAAAAACTTCCAATCCACTGACGTACTTGACCTGACGGCCCTCGGGCTGGAGCGCGTTGGCAATGGCCACAATGGCGATCTGGCAGTGACCTACAACGCCGACGAGGACATTACCTATGTTCGCTCTCTGGATAAAAACGCCCAGGGCCAGGCATTCGAAGTCAGACTTGAAGGCGATCACGCCGCTGAGCTTGGCACGCAAAATTTCGCCCTGCGTTACGACCTGACTGCAGAAAGCAATGGCCGCGAGCATGGGCTAAGCAACAAGCAATACGTCATCACCGGGACCGATGGCGACGACTTTCTGGTCGTTCCCCGCTCCGGCAACATCGTGACCGGTGGAGGTGGAGCGGACGACATGTCTGGCGGCAGTTCCCGTAACACGTTTGTCTTCGAGCATCTCACCGATAGCTTCGTGAACGACGGTACAGGCCAATCCAGCGTTGACCTCATCCACAATTTCAGACTCGGTGACGGTGATCTGATGGACGTTTCGGCACTGGGGTTCACCGGCCTTGGTGATGGCTACAACGGCACGCTCAATTACAGCTACGACAATGAAGCTGGTTACGCGATTGCCCAATCCTTTGAAGTCGATGAAGACGGCAACCGATTCGCCGTGCACCTGACGCAATACGACCGGGATCCGCTCACCGGCCTGCAGGACATGGATCGCTTCACCTTTGCCGGAGACAGTGCAGCAGACCGCGCCAACCAGACGCTGACCGGCGATAACCACCGCGACACGTTCACCAATTCGACGGCGGGCGGCATTCTCGTCGGCGGCGGTGATGATGATCTGTTGGTGGGCAACACCGGGGTCGACACTTTCCGATACGTGGAGAAAAGCGACAGCTTCCGGGGCAATTCGGACTTCATCAAAAACTTCGACGCCACTCAGGACCGCATCGATGTTTCAGCGCTGGGTTACACAGGCCTTGGCGATGGCACCGATGGCACGCTCAAGGTGATCTACGACACCGCCCTGAACCGCACCTATCTCAAGGATTACGAAGCGGACGCTGACGGTAACCGATTCGAGATCAGTATCGACAAGAACGTCGCCAAGACTTTCAGCGCCGATAACCTGATCGTGGCCGACCCGAACGCTGCGCACATCGAGCTTGTGGGTCTGGCACCCGCTGACCTGCACCCCATCGGCTGAACCCGGAAGCGCCATTCCAAATGGCAGGTACGAAAAAGCCGTCGCAGGTGCGACGGCTTTTTTGCAGCATGGGCGGTGACACAGCTTCTCACATGCGGGTACTGCTCACCGATTCTCAGTCAACGCTTTTGGCCCACACCGCCTGGGCATTGGTGAATTCGCGCAACCCGAAGTGGGACAGCTCGCGACCGTAGCCACTCTTTTTGACGCCGCCCACCGGGATGCGCGCGTTGGTGGCCGGAAAACCATTGATGAACACGCCGCCGGTCTCCAGACGCCGGGCGATGCGTTGCGCGCGCGGGATGTCCTGGGTCCACAGGCTGCCGCCCAATCCGTAGTCACTGGTGTTGGCCAGCACGATCGCCTCTTCGGCGTTGGCGGCAATGGTGATCGCGGCAACCGGGCCGAAGGTTTCTTCGTCGAATGCGGCCATGCCTGGCTTCACATCAGCCAGCACGGTGGGCGCGTAGAAGTTGCCGGGGCCGTCGATCTTCTTCCCGCCCAGCAGCAACGTCGCGCCGGCTGCAATCGTGCGTTGAACCTGACCATCCAGCTCATCGCGCAAATCAGCGCGGGCCATCGGGCCAACGTCGATTGCGCTGTCCAGCGGGTCGCCAACTTTCAGCTGCCCGACCGCCGCGACGAATTGACGCGTGAATTGCTCGGCGATCGGCGCCTCCAGAATGAAGCGCTTGGCCGCCAGACAGACCTGGCCGGCGTTCTGGAAACGCGCCTCGACGGCGGCCTTCACCGCAAGGTCGATATTGGCGTCGGCCAGCACAATGAAGGCGTCCGAACCGCCCAGCTCCAGCAGGCTCTTCTTGAGTGCCTTGCCCGCGGTGGCTGCCACGGCAGAGCCTGCACGCATGCTACCCGTCAGGGTAACGGCGGCGATGCGCGGGTCTTCAATGGTGCGGGCCACGGTGTCGTTGTCAGCGATGAGATTGGTGAACAGCCCTTTGGGAAAGCCCGCCGCCTCGTAAGCTTCTTGCAACGCGTAAGCCGAGCCCATGACGTTCGGCGCGTGCTTGAGCATGAAGCCATTGCCCGACAACATGATCGGCCCGGACGCACGAATCACCTGCCACAGCGGGAAATTCCAGGGCATCACCGCCAGCACGGTGCCGATCGGCAAGAAGGACACGTGGACCTCGTCGTCGCTGCCGACATTGACGGGCTCATCGGCAAGAATCCCCGGGCCGTTGTCGGCAATCCACTCAATGGTGGCCGCGCACTTCTCCACTTCTCCACGGGCCGCCGCCAGGGTTTTACCCATTTCAGCGGTGATCAGTGCAGCAAAGGATTCCGAGCGCTCACGCAGGGTGTCCGCCAGACGGCGATAGGCCGCCACGCGCTCGCGCATCGGCGTGGCACGCCACAGACGAAAGGCCGCAGCATTCACATCCAGCAATTGCTCGACGTCGGTTTGCGTCTGGAAGGGGTAAGTGGCGATCAGCTCACCGGTGGCCGGGTTGCGTGATGTAGCGACGTTTGCGGTGGAGATCGGGCTCAGGTCAGACATCGTGATTACCTCGTTGGCGGTCGGTGCAGCACATGTGCGCTGCGATGACCGTCACTCTAGGCAAGCCCGAAAAAACCAGTAAGGCGTCTTGTTATCCTATGACCGTGAGTCATAGGCAGTGTGGCGAGGAATGTAAGTCACCAGCGAAAGATCCGGCCGTCCTTCAGGCGTCAGCGCGACATAGGTGAAATCGATATGGCCGCTGATAGGATGCAGCAGACGCTTGCGACCCTCGTCAAAACCTTTGACCTCGGTGTCCTGCCACCACTCTTTGAATTCGGGGCTCAGGCCCGAAAGTTCTTCGATCAGGCTGTCGAACGGTGCCTTGTCCTGGGCCAGCGCGCGCGATGCCCGAAACGCACTGATCATGCCGCGCGCCATCTGCTCCCAATCCAGAATGATGGTTCGGTACGGGATATACAGAAAGAGCAGACGCAGCGTGTTGCGCTCATGGGGCTGCAACGAACCATAGTCGACAAACAGCTCGGCGATGGCGTCGTTCCACGCCAGAATGTCGAGCCGGGCGTTGCGCACATACGCCGGAATGGGGTTGATCGCCTGCACCAGCATTTCCAGGCCGGCCGTTACCCCGCCCCCGGTCGCAGCAGCGGGCACCTCCAGCGCCGATAGCGCATACAGGTGCGCAGACTCCACACGATCAAGCTTGAGGACTTTGGAGATCCGTTGCAGCGCGTCCGGCGAGGGCTGAATGTCGCGGCCCTGTTCAAGCCAGGTGTACCAGCTGACGCTGACCCCGGCGAGCGCCGCTACCTCTTCGCGACGCAATCCGGGCGTGCGCCGCGGCCCTTCCGGCAGACCGAAGTCCTTCGGATCAAGCCGCGCCCGCCGGCTGGACAGGAAATTGCCGAACTCGCGGCGCTGCTCTATCGACGGTCTTTTCGCCATAACTCACTCGTGATCCCTGCGGTCGTTGATCGCCGACAATCAGGCATCGTGGGTCAAGCTCTGGCGTGGGTCAAGCCGGTCAAGGTATCGGCGATGGCTTTAGTGCGCCGGGCCGTGCCTTCGGTGGCCTGGTTCGAATGTTCCAGAGAGTCGAGCATTTCGCGCAGCGCGCCGACGCCGGAGGACTGGTCCTCGATCTGCTGCGCCACCCGCTGGATCTCGCTGGAGAGCAGGTCGATGTCGACGCCGATTTCCGCCGCGTTCTTGCGGGTGATTTCCGCCAGCTTGCGCACTTCGTCGGCGACCACCGCAAAGCCTCGGCCCAGATCCCCTGCCCGTGCGGCTTCAATGGCGGCGTTGAGCGCCAGCAGATTGGTCTGGCCGGCGATCTGTTGAATCACCTGCACGATGGACTGGATGCGCAGGCTCGATTCCGCAAGGGCTCGTGCGCCGACTACCGCTTCGTCCGCCTGGCTGACCAGCGCTACAACGGTATTGCCGGCGTTTGTCGAGACGGTGTTCTGCTGGTCAATCGTACCGGCGAGATCGTCCATCGACAGGTGCAGCTCGCCGGAGTAGTGCTTGATTTGCGTGGACATCTCTTCCTGCTGCTGACCGGCCTGGGCAAGCACCCGACCCAGTGCGGCGAGGCCTTCGAAGACAGGCAGGACTTTGGTATCCAGCCCGCGAGTATCCAGGGCGTTGTTGAAATCGTTGAGCTTGAACGACTCGATCTGCTTCACGATGACGTGATTCAAGCCCACCATCTTCTTGAGCTGGCGGCGCAGGAAAAACGCCTTGAATTCGCCATAGTGGGCGATGAAATTGTCCACGTACTCATCCGTGAATGACGCGCCCTTTGCCACCCGAAAGAAGAAGATCGCGGTGAGCGTCTGGTTCAGGTTCAGGCCGAGAATTTCACCAAAGGTCGAGAAACCCACCAGCGGGACGTCACCGAACAATCCGGTCATGCTGCCCAGGTCCTTGCCGTTATTGGCCCGACGCAAGATGCAGTCGTTGAGGATCGCCGCGACGGGCTGCCCGCCTTTGCCGCGCAGGAATTGCTCGTAATCCACGCGGGTGGCTTCGCGCAACGGCGTGCGCTTGACCATCACCAGTTCCTCGCCGGGGGCCACGTCGCAGAACAGCTGAATGATCTGCTGCGCATGGTCGATGCGGGCGATGGAGCGCACGAACAACTCGCTGCCCACCCGAATGGCAAAGGAGTAATCAGCCAGGTTCTTCTCGAGGGCGTGGGCGTCACAATCGAAGGCGTTACACAGCGCCTGGACCATGCTCATGATATTGCCCTTGCTGTCGATCACCTGATCGATAGTGCGGTCTTCGACAGATGCGGTCAGGACACTGAAGGTCAGCCCGGCGGGCTGGAAATTCTGACTTTTGAACACGCCAAACCGTATGTCGGCGGCGGTCTTGATGAAGACAATCTGCGCATAGTTCTGATAGCTGCGCTGGCCGTCGTGGATCAGCGTCTTCTTGAAATCCGACTTGCCGCCGGCGGAGCCTCCTACAAAGAGGCAGGGAAAGCGCCCGGACTCATACAGCGCTTCCATGAAGAACGATTCGGAGGCTGACAAGCCGTCGAACACCACATAGGCCAAGGTGTCGCGATGATCGATGGTGGTGCTGACCTGCGCACGCTTGATGTTGTTGACCAGTTTTTCGATGCGCTCACGCATCTCCATGCGCTTGCCTCCGCCGCGGATGTCTTCGCATTCCAGCGGCACCATCACCACTTCAGCGGAGGCAATTACGCTGCGTTCGAAGAGCTGCAGAACGATGCGGTCCCATTGATCGCCGGTCGCACAATACAAACCGGTCGCACTGTTGCACAGCTCACCGGAGGTCGTGCACAGGCTCAGCACGCTGTCGGGAAAGCGCTGCTTGATACGCGCAGCGACTTGATCGATGTCCAGGTGCGGAGAGACGAAGCCTGTCACCAGAACAGGCGCCGAACGCACGCCGGCGAGGGCACGGTCCAGTTCGCCAGCGGTGCAGTTGATGCTGATCGCTTCCTGGCGGTTGGCACGGGTTCGGTTAAAGAGATTGAATGGGTTCATCGTCGGCTCGCTAGAAAGGATCGCTGAGCGGATGCGTGCATACGCGACAGCTTTCCTCTGTATCGGCCGTGGAAAATCTGACTTGAAGGACAGGACGTGGCGTTGGTCGGAGGGTTCGAACCGAGGTCCGCACGACTGCTTCAGTTTTAATCGCCGTCGGTGTAATGGATCCCAAAGTCGTGGCGCCCCGGCGCGAGGTGCGGCTTGAGCGTGAGCGCCGGGATCTCATAATCGCCGGCATTCTGTCGACGAAACGGCAGTGGCGGATCGGTGAAGAGGTTATCCAGCCGCGTCGCATATTCAGCGCACAGCTGGTCGAACCGGACAGCGTCGACCTTGCCGGTTTTATAGATCGGGAAAGGCGGCAGAACTGTAAACCCGGGGTAAAACAGCACCCCGTGCTGTATCGGAAAGAGCACGTCATTCAACGCACCGTTCACCCCGCGTTCGCTGTAGTGAGACTCCCATCCGCCCATAGTGACCGTGAGCATCGCGCGCTTCCCCGCCATCCGGCCCTCGCCGTAGCGATCCCCCCAATGGCTTTCGCTGTGCTCGCCCACACCATAGGCAAAACCATAGGCATACACTCGATCGACCCAGCCCTTGAGGATCGCCGGCATCGAAAACCACCACAGTGGAAACTGGAACACCACGGCATCAGCCCACTGTAACTTGGCTTGCTCAATCTCGATGTCGTGGGGCTGGACACCGGCGGAGAACACTCGGTGTGACTCAACGGCGGGATTGAAAGGCGTGCTGGGGTCGTAACCAGGTGCGTCGTCAGGGTCGAGCGCCGCCTTCCACTTCATGTTGTAGAGATCCGATATTTCCACTTCATGGCCAGCCGCCTTGAGATGGGCGATCGCAAAGTCCCTCAGCGAGCCATTGAGAGAGCGAGATTCAGGGTGGGCGTAGATCAACAGTATGTTCACAAGAGGCTCCGGATGGGATGGATGCCTCACCGTAGCGGCGATCGCGCTATGCTAGAAATGAATTCCCGAAACAGCTGGTATTTGCATGCACAATATCTTGCGCCGACTGGACCTCAATCTGCTGCTGACGCTGGATGTCTTGCTGGCTGAACTGAATGTCACGCGCGCGGCACGCGTCCTCAACCTATCGCAGCCAACTGTCAGCCTGCAGTTGGGCAGGCTCAGGGAGATGCTGGCCGATCCTCTGCTGTTGCCAGGCCCACGAGGCATGCTGCCCACGGAACGCGCCCGCGAATTGCGCAACCCGTTGAGCGAAGCGCTGGCAGCGTTGAACAGTGCATTGAGCCCTGCTGATGCATTTGACCCCGGATCTTCAAATCAAACCTGGAAAGTAGCCGCCAGCGACTACGCCACTACCGCCCTTGTCTGGCCGTCGCTGCGACGGATCAGGAGCATCGCGCCGAACACTCGGTTGGCGCTTCTGAACAAGCACCCTCTCGACCTTGCAAGTGACCTGGAAGGCGGTCGTCTCGATCTCGCTCTGCACACTCGCGACGAAGCTCCGCCGAAGCTGCGTCAACGCTCGTTAGTCCACGAACGCTACGTCCTGGCCGGACGGAAAGGGCACTCTGCCTTCCAGTCAAAGCTGACCCTCAAAGCGTTTTGCGCCCTTGAACACGCCATCATGTCCCCCAACGGCGCAGGCTTTGCTGGCATCACTGATCAGGCATTGGCGATCAAAGGCCTGCAACGTCAAGTGGTGTTGTCGGTGCCCAACTTCAACTCACTTATTTCGGCCCTGACCCACAGTGATCTGGTGGCAGTCGTGCCGCAGAGGATGGTGCAAGACGAGGCTGCCTTGCATGTTCAGGATCCTCCCCTCGTTATCCCCGGATTTGAAATGTTGATGCTGTGGCCAGAGCGCCTGCACCGCGATCCCGCGCACATGTGGCTGCGCGACCTCATCGCTTCAACGGTTGAAACGACGTCCTGCCTGCGGCACTGACACTGAGCTCTGCATCAGTCATGGACAATCCAAAAAATGACGCGGAGCCATCAAAACGTTGCCAATGGCACGTACCTTGGGTAGACATTTTCAAGTAACCGCCCTGCAAGCTGAGCCATCAAGGAACGTCCATTTGACAGCAAAGCCTCTTACTGCCCGTGACACCTGTCAGGTGCTGCGTGACATCGCCCTCGGCATTCGGGTGATGCGTCGGGTGGACAGCAACGCTCAAGTCGACATCGACAGCGGTCTGATGACCGTCGAGGCTGACGGCTGGCTGATCACGTTTTACAAAGAGGACCACGCGCTGGACCACTGCGACCGCTGCCTCAGCCCCGAAGGCCGTCTCTACATGTTTGACGCCCGCCAACGCTACGGCACTGATCCGCTTGAGCTGCTGAGCACTTGGGAACGCGGTCGACTGGAAACGCTGCTCTCCCTTGTCTAGGCGAACGCTCATACACCGCGCGTCAAAAGAAACGGCCTCGCCCCATATCGTGGGACGATGGAACCAAAGCGGATCAGGTGCCACACACGCTGTATAAAGTCCAAAGCGGGTGGCGTATGTCGACGAAAGTGAGTGGGCCTGTTGATCAGCTCTTCGGCTTGCATAACAGCGATTTGGGCTCGCCCCAAGGGCGTTTCGCTGATCAACGGCAAGCGGGCGCAGGCATCGATTTTGGTGCGTCGCCCGGTGCTGGTGCGCAGTCGGTGAGCTTCGGCGGACCCTCGCCGCACCACAGTGACAGCCGCGTGAATGCCAGCGAGCGCGCGGCCAATCCCACCGATCAGGACCTCGCTGCATCGGTACATAATCTGGTCGAGCAAATCATGCAGGCGCTCGCACAGTTCATGCAGCAAAGTCGGGGCGATACGGGCGCATCTTCCCCAAGCGGCGGCAGTCCGCAAGGCAAGTCAGCGGCAGTCTCGGCACTTGGTCAGCCGATGGCAGCGAACGCTGTGTCCCAACAGGCGGCTGCAACGCCAGGGGTAACCCAACCGCCATCGTCCGCTCCTCTTGCCTCCACACCTGCGCCGGACACTTTGACGGCCTCCAAGCCCGCAACTGCGCCTGAATCCGTAGGCAAGCCGGGCGCTGTGGGCGACGCCGCCACCGCTGGCAGCGGGCCTTACTCGCTCAATATCACTAATACTCAAGACCACCCGATAAAGATTGGCCAGTTCGACAAGAATGAAAAACTGGTAGGCGAACTGTCACTCGAGCCTGGGCAGAGAGGGACGATGAAGTACGAGGCAGATACGACGGGCCTGCTCAAACAGGCCGACGCGGACGGCAACTACAAGCCTGATGCGAGCCGCCTGGAGTTCTACAACGGCTTCATCAATACCAGCGACATCGATGGCCGCAACGCGGCGATCCATGCGACCGATGGCAAAGGGTTTGAGGTCGGTGACAAGCAAAGTATTGCTGACAAGGCACCTGACAGCATCACGTCCCTGGACTCAGCCGGGAACAAAACCATCGCCGGATGGTACGACGGGTCCACCGAGAAGATGAAACAGGGAGGCGATTTCCTGACCAAAGAACTGGGCACTGGAATGACCTATCAGCATCCGAATGACGACACCTTGGGCCAGGGCAATAACCCTATGCGGCACACTGACTCGATGTCCCTGGACGTGGTTTTCGGGAAGGCGTGAGATTGACGCGAGGGGCGATGAGTTATTGAGTCAGGCCCGGCCGCTGCTTTCAGGCAGCCAAAAAAAAATCTGGAAATCCGCATTTTCATGGGCCTTCCAGATTTTCGAAATGGTGGGTCGTGTGGGATTCGAACCTACGACCAATTGGTTAAAAGCCAACTGCTCTACCAACTGAGCTAACGACCCGCTTCGTTGTGGCGCGTATATTACTGATATTTCACAGTAATTCAACACCCAAGCGAAAATAATTTAAAAATAACGCGTTGGGTCCGTCACGCCAGCCGCCGCGAAGCCCTCAGCGCGCAACCGGCAGCTGTCGCATTTTCCGCACGCACGCCCTTGGTGGTCGGCCTGATAGCAGGAAACCGTCAATGCGTAATCCACCCCCAGACGCGTACCGGTTTTGACGATATCGGCCTTGCTTAGCATCTGCAGCGGCGCCTGTATCGTGAAGCCCTCACCTTCGACACCAGCCTTTGTGGCGAGATTGGCCATGCGCTCGAACGACTCGACGAACTCCGGACGGCAATCCGGGTAGCCAGAGTAATCCACGGCGTTGACGCCAATGAAGATGTCCCGGGCACCAAGCACTTCCGCCCAGCCCAACGCGAGAGAGAGGAAAACGGTATTGCGCGCCGGCACGTACGTCACCGGAATGCCCTCGCCCGGCGTCTCCGGCACCGCGATGTTGCTGTCGGTTAGCGCGGAACCGCCAATGCCATTGAGGTTAAGGCCGATGACCTTGTGTTCGACCACGCCCATATCCGCTGCTACACGCTCCGCCGCCTGCAGCTCGGCACGATGCCGTTGGCCGTAGTCAAAACTCATCGTGTAGCAGCTGAAGCCATCGGCCTTGGCCATCGCCACCACGGTGGCCGAGTCCAGCCCGCCAGACAGCAGGATTACCGCTCTTTTCTCAGTCATCGGTTGCTCACTCATTTATCGCCCCGGCTCGTCATTCCACAGGATTTTGTGCAACTGCAGCTGCAGACGCACCGGAAGGTTGTCGGCCACGATCCAGTCGGCCAGGTCTCTGACGTTCAGATCGCGGTGGACAGGGGAAAACAGCACTTCGCCGGCACGACGGTCCAAACCGTACTGAATGATCTTCGAGACGGCCCAGTCGTAATCTTCCCGCGAACAAATGACGAATTTGATCTGGTCGTTAGGCGTGAGCAGCTCGATATTTTCGTATCGATTGCGCGCCACCTCTTTTGAACCCGGGGTTTTCAGGTCGACGACACGGCTCACGCGGGGATCGACTTTGGAGATGTCCAGCGCGCCACTGGTTTCCAGCGAAACCTCGTAGCCCGCGTCACACAGCCGCTGAAGCAAAGGGATGGCGTTTGGCTGAGCCAGGGGCTCGCCGCCTGTGACGCAGACATAGCGCGGGCGGTAGCCGGCAACCTGCTCCATCAACGAGTCGAGGGTTTGGATGGTTCCGCCCGTGAAGGCGTATTCGCTGTCGCAATAACCGCAACGCAATGGACAGCCGGTGAGTCGCACGAAAACGGTAGGCAAGCCTGCCGTGCGCGTTTCACCCTGCAATGAGTAGAAAACTTCGGTGATGCGTAATGTGTCTTGCATAAGGGCCACGGGCGTAACGGCTAAACAGGCCATCCGCCTCCGTCAGGCACTTCTGTACACCCTGCACACGCAGAATCCACAGAAGCGTAATCAATACCGGAATTTCGGGGGCGGAATTCTAACGAAGAAAGCCGCGCAATGCGCGGCTTTCTTGAATCAGCGGTCAGATTGCCTGGCAATCAGAGACGCTGCAGGTCCCGCTGTGCCAACTGAGCGGCTGAGGTGCCGGGGTACTGAGCAACGACTTGCTGAAGGATCCCCTTCACCTTGTCGGTGTGGCCCAGGCGACGTTCGACGTCTGCCAACTTGTACAGGGAATCAGGCACTTTGGCGTGCTTTGGGTAAAGCTGACTGACCTTTGCAAAGGCCTGACCGGCACCTTGAAGGTCGCCTTTGGCCAGGTTCACTTCGCCCAACCAGTATTGGGCGTTGCCCGCATACTGGCTGTTCGGGTATTTGCGCAAGAAGGCCGCAAACGCCTGACTGGCCTTGTCGAAATCCTTCGCTTTGATCAAGTCGAAAGCAGCGTCGTAATAGAGCTTTTCTTTCGCAGGGTCACCGGGCTCGCTGCTCGCCTGAGGCGCTTGAGCGGCTGATGACGCGGGTGCTCCGCCGGCATTGCTGCCGCCGTCGGAAGCAGAATTGTTGGCAGCTGATGGGGCAGATGCGCCTCCAGCTCCGATTCGGGAGTCGAGATCCTTGTAACGATCCAGCGCTTCCTGCTTCATCTGCTGGATATCGTTCTGCTGGACTTCCACCATTCCACGCAAGCGCGAAATTTCGTCCTGCATTTGCTGCAACTGCATGAACAGCTGACCTTGCGCCGAAGGCGCAGCCGTAGCCGCACCTCCGGCGTAGGCGCCAGACGTACCATAACCCGATGGCGGATAACTGCTACCAGCAGAGCCAGAGTTGTCATCGACCACAGGAACCGCACCCATCGCTGCAAGAGGAAGGGTGAGAGCCAAAACGGTTAAAGCACGTCGGCACGTTCGCATGTCAAATTACTTACGCAGTTCGACGCGACGGTTTTGAGCCCACGATTGCTCGTCGTTACCGGTAGCAACTGGACGCTCTTCACCGTAGGAAACGAGTTCCAGCTGAGCTGGCGAAACGCCCTGCAGAACCAGGTAGCGTTGAACGGCTTTCGCACGACGCTCGCCCAGTGCCAGGTTGTATTCGCGAGTACCGCGTTCGTCGGTGTTGCCTTCCAGAACTACGCGAGCGCCGTTGGCTTTCAGGTCTTTGGCGTGAACGTCCAGAGCGCGCATGGCTTCTGGTTTCAGGTCAGAACTGTCGTATTCGAAGTAGAAAGTAGTGATAGCGCGCAGAGCAGCTTCTTCGCTCAGGCTGCCATCAACAGCGCCAGAGTTAGCGCCGTAACCAGCGTTAGGATCTACAGCAGCGCCGCCAGCACCGGCATTGTCGCCGCCTTTGGACGAGCAACCTACAGCTACGGCCATGGCCAGAGCCAGCGCAGCAAATTTACCAAACTTCAGCATTTCCATCGTAAAACTCCTAATGAACCCCAAGTGTGTTAAGTACAACGTAAAGCGCCGCGTCAGTTCAGGTAAGGGGACCAGGAAGGTTCTCTGACTTCGCCTTGAGCGGTAGGAAGCGGGAGCCTTACGCGTCCATTAATGGACACGAGCATCAAGACTCCCCGGCCCTGCTGGCGGGTGGCGTAGATTACCATGGTGCCGTTAGGCGCAACAGTAGGCGACTCATCAAGGTTGCTGTCTGTGAGGATTTTTACGCTACCGCGCTGCAAATCCTGAGCCGCCACCTTGAAGTTGGTGAAGCCATCTTGACGATGGATCATCACCAGAGTCTTTTCATCCGCCGATAACTTAGGGTTGGCATTGTAGTTACCGATGAAAGTAACGCGCTCTGCCCCTCCGCCATTAATATTGGTTTTATAAATTTGTGGCTTGCCGCCGCGATCAGACGTGAAGTAAAGCGTCGAGCCGTCTTTACCGAAGAACGGTTCTGTATCAATGGAGGAATCGTTGGTCACTCGCGACAATTGACGCGACGCCAGATTCATCACATAGATTTCCGGGTTGCCATCTTTCGACAAGACCATCGCCAGCTTGCTGCCGTCCGGGGACCACGCAGGCGCGCCGTTCAGCCCTTCGAAGTTGGTGATTTGCTCGCGGCGACCGGTGTCGATGTGCTGAACGAAAATGCGCGGACGCTTCTGCTCAAACGACACATAGGCAATGCGCTTGCCGTCCGGCGCAAAGCGTGGCGACAGGATCGGTTCACGGGATTGCAGCAGTGTCACCGCGCGGGCGCCGTCGTAGTCCGAACGCTGCAGCGTGTAGCGAGTGTTGTCAGTGGAGAAACGCTCAGCAGTCACGTACAGCATACGGGTCGAAAACGCACCCTTGATGCCGGTCAGTTTTTCGAACGACTGGTCGGCGATGTAGTGCGACATATCACGCAGCTGGTCAGCTGTGCCCGAAACGTTGCCGGTCAGAACCTGCTGCTCGGTGGCCACGTTGAACAGTGCGTATTGGACCTGCAGGCGACCGCCGGCAGGAACAATGCTACCGACCATCACGTACTGCGCGCCCAGTGCTTTCCAGTCGCGGAAGATGACTTCGCTGGCCTGGCTCGGCTGGCTGATCATGTTTTCCTTTGGAATCGGCGAGTAGTAGCCCGAGTTCTGCAGGTCGTTGCCAATGATCTTGGCCATGTCTTCCGGCAGGACGCTGCCGCCCTGCAAGCCAAACGGTACGACCGCGATAGGCGTGGCGCGGTCACTGCCGCTTGTTACCAGAATGTTCTTTTCGTCGGCAGCGGCAAAACCCGCTGCGCAACACAGAACGACAAGCATTCCTCGAAGAAGGTTAATCACAAGGCTAGGTCCTCAGGTGTGAATGTCATCTTGAATGAACGGTAAGGCGCGAAGTCCGAAGGCTTCATCCCCTGCATCTCTGTCAAACGACCAATATTCTTGACCGCCGCTACTGCTGAACTGTCGAAAGGACCATCGCCGCTGGACTTGATCACGTTGACCGAAGTCACGGTGCCGTCCGGCAACATGTTGATCTGCAGGACGACCGTCATGCCCTTGCGTGCAGAAGGTGGACGTGCCCAGCCTTCAGCGGCTCGAGAGCGAATCAAGTCATCGAAGCTGCCAGCCACTTCATCGCCACGCTCATCGGCTAGCGCCTGCTGGCGTTCCGGCTTATCGGAAAGCAGGTCGGCCAGTGCTTGCGCCTTCTTGTCTTCCGCCGATTTGCGGGCAGCGTCCTGGGCCTTCTTCTTCGCGTCCTCGGCCGACTTCTTCTTGGCATCCTCAGCCGCTTTCTTCTTCGCGTCTTCAGCAGCCTTTTTCTTGGCGTCGTCCGCAGCCTGCTTCTTCGCGTCCTCGGCAGCCTGTTTCTTGGCTTCTTCGGCGGCAGCACGCTTGGCGTCTTCCTCTGCCTTCTTCTTCGCGTCGTCTTCGGCTTTCTTCTTGGCTATATCAGCCAATTGTTTCTCTTCGGCGGTTTTCTTCGCGTCATCCGCTTTTTTGGCTTCGGCTTTCTTGGCGTCTTCCGCGGCCTTTTTAGCGTCATCGGCTTTTTTGGCGTCGTCAGCTTTCTTCGCTTCCTCGGCCTTTTGTTCTTCGGCTTTTTGAGCGGCATCGGCTTTCTTTTGTTCCGCCGCCTTCACCGCCTCTTGCTCAACTTTTTTCTGCTCCATCTGCTCGACTTCGGTTTGTCGCGCAGCGGATTTCTTCGCCTCACCGGCAAGCTTCTGGTTGGTCTGGGTGGTTGCCTGACTTTTTGATTTCAACTGATAGAGCGTGGCCTGAACAATCGGCCTGGCTTCAGGAAGCTCAGGCGTCATTGCGAAGCTGACGAACAACAAACCAAAAATCAGGACGTGCAGTCCTACCGCCCAGACGGACGGCCAGAAGTAGCTTTCCGAGGCGGACGGCTCTCGAATCGGCTGCATCAGGGGGCCTCGGTAATCAGACCAACGTTCCCGACCCCGGCCTTCTGCAACCCGCCCATCGTGCCCATGACGGCGCCGTAGTCGACCGTCTTGTCGCCACGGATGAACACTTGAGTCTGCTTGCCAGCGTCACGACCGGCAGCAATGATTTTGGTCACTGCGCTGGTCAGTTGCGGCAAGGTCATCGCCTTGTCCATTTGCTTGTCGGTGTCGACTTCGCTGCCAAGGTTCCAGTAATAGGTCTTGTCAGCCTTGATCGAGATCGTCAGGACCTGATTATTGTTGTCCTGCGGCAAAGCCTCGCTGGAGACCTTGGGCAGATCAACTTTCACGCCCTGGTTGATCATCGGAGCCGTCACCATGAAGATGACCAGCAGCACCAGCATCACGTCGATGTACGGCACCACGTTCATTTCGGCGACCGGCTTGCGCTTGTTGCGTCGGCCGCGAGCGATTAAAGCCATTGGGAAATACCTGCTTATTCTTCGCTGGTGTGCACTTTACGGTGCAGGATCGCCTGGAACTCGTCGGCGAATGTGTAGTAGCGACCGATCAGGTTCTCGCCACGAGCGGCGAAGCGGTTGTAAGCGATGACCGCAGGGATCGCTGCGAACAGGCCGATAGCTGTGGCAATCAGTGCTTCGGCGATACCCGGTGCAACCGTGGCCAGAGTGGCTTGCTGCGCAGTGGCCAGACCGCGGAAGGAGTTCATGATGCCCCATACGGTACCGAACAGACCAATGTACGGACTGGTCGAACCGACGGTTGCCAGGAACGGCAGGCTCTGCTCGAGCTTTTCTTCTTCACGGGAGATGGCAACGCGCATGGCACGGGCAACACCTTCCATCACCGCATCCGGATCGACGCCGGCCTGCTGACGCAGACGGGAGAACTCTTTGAAGCCCGCGCGGAAGATCTGCTCTACGCCGGAGTCAGGGTCCGGGTTGCTGCCAGCCTGACGGTAGAGCTTGGACAGATCGATGCCTGACCAGAAGCGCTCCTCGAAGCTGTCCAAGGCCTTACGCCCGGCGCGCAACATGGCGCTGCGCTGAAAAATCATGATCCACGAGGTGACCGAGGCGGCCACCAGGATCAGCATTACCAACTGCACAACCACGCTGGCATTGCTGACCAAACTCCACATGGAGGAATGGTCGACGACGTTAGCTTCCACGCTGTATCTCCTGCTCTGAATGTGTACCCGCGCCGCCCTGCCCGGCAAAGGCCGTGCGCAGAGCTTCGGGAATGGCCCGGGGTTTCAAACTGTCGGCGCGCACACACGCCACCAAAAACTGCCCTTCGCAGAGCAGCACATCATCCGCAGCCCGCCTGACCTGTTGCTGAAAGCGCAGGCTGACGCGGTTCAATTCGATTACTTCAGCGCTGATCAGCAGTTCGTCGTCCAGCCGCGCGGGCTTGTGGTACCGAGCCTCGCTTGAATGCACGACGAACAACAGGTTCTCGACACCCGCCATTGCGGATTGGGCAAAGCCCAGTTCCCGCAGTCGCTCGGTTCGAGCCCGTTCCATGAATTTCAGGTAATTGACGTAGTAAACGATGCCGCCGGCATCGGTGTCCTCGTAATAAACGCGACAACGATGTGCGAACGACTGAGCCCCGTTTTGCGCGCGCATACTCTAGTGCTTACTCCTCAGGTTGCCAATCCGGCCAGGCAACTGTTTTTCATCGTTTTTACTGCCTGCGCCACATCACTTTGCGGTGACTGCCCGTCAGACCACCAAACACCCGAATAAATCGGTTGATCGTGCATTTATTCGTCAGGGTCTTCGATCGGTTCATCCAGCACCGCACGGTCGCCCAGGCGCGAGGGGATGTTCAGACCGAAGTGCAAATACGCATGCCGCGTGACCATGCGACCGCGAGGTGTGCGCATCATATAGCCTTGCTGAATCAAATAGGGCTCCAGCACATCTTCAATTGTGTGTCGTTCTTCGCTGATGGCCGCCGCAAGGTTATCCACCCCGACCGGCCCGCCGTCGAACTTCTCGATCATCGTCAGCAGCAAGCGTCGATCTTGGTGATCGAATCCGCGCTCGTCGACGTCCAGCAGGTTCAGCGCGAGATCCGCAATGGCCTTGGTGATCTCGCCCTTGGCGCGTACTTCGGCGAAATCCCTCACCCGACGCAGCAGCCGATTGGCGATCCGCGGCGTACCCCGTGCACGACGGGCAATCTCGAATGCGCCTTCGTCCTCGATGTACAGCCCGAGAATTTTCGCCGAGCGCGACACAATCGTGGCCAGATCCGCAGTGCTGTAGAACTCAAGACGCTGCACGATACCGAAACGGTCACGCAGCGGATTGGTCAGCATGCCTGCGCGAGTCGTCGCGCCGACCAGTGTGAACGGCGGCAGATCAAGCTTGATGGAGCGCGCCGCAGGGCCCTCACCGATCATGATGTCCAGCTGGAAATCCTCCATCGCCGGGTACAGCACTTCCTCAACGATGGGTGACAGACGGTGGATTTCATCGATGAACAGCACGTCGTGGGGCTCAAGATTGGTGAGAATCGCCGCAAGATCACCCGGTCGTTCAAGCACGGGGCCCGAGGTGCTCTTGATCGATACTCCCATTTCCTGGGCGATGATATGCGCCAGTGTGGTTTTACCCAGGCCTGGCGGACCGAAGATCAGCGTGTGATCCAGCGCTTCACTGCGCCCGCGTGCCGCCTGAATGAACAGTTCCATCTGCTCACGCACGGTGGGCTGACCAATGTAATCGGCCAGGCTCAGCGGCCGAATCGCACGGTCCAGTTGCTCGTCACGGTCACGCCCGGTCGCGGCGATCAGACGGTCGGCGTCTATCACTTACAGCATCCCCTTCAGTGCGCGGCGAATGAGGTCTTCGCTGCTGAGATTCTTGTCTTTTATCGCGGTCACCGCTTTGCTCGCTTCCTGGGGCTTGTAGCCCAGGGAAATCAACGCGCTGACAGCATCCGACTCGGCCGTCGCCACCGGAATCGGCGCGCCCGGCCCGTCCGACACGAGCGCGAAGGTACCTGGCAACGAATCCCACGCCTTGAAGCGATCCTTCAGTTCAACCAGCAACCGCTCGGCGGTCTTCTTGCCAACGCCCGGGACGCGGGTCAGCGCGGAGGTGTCCTGCGCCTGCACACAACGCACCAACTCGTCCACTTCCAGCGTCGACATCAGGGCCAGCGCCAGCTTCGGCCCGACGCCGTTCAGGCGAATCAGCTCGCGAAACATCTCGCGGTCACGCTTTTCGTAGAAACCGAACAGCAGGTGCGCGTCTTCGCGGACCACCAGATGGATGTGCAGCGTCACGATTTCGCCCAGATGAGGCAGGCGATAAAGCGTGGTCATGGGCACTTCGACCTCGTAACCCACGCCGTTGACATCCAGTACCAGATGCGGCGGCTGCTTCTCGACCAACGTACCGCGTAGACGTCCAATCACGAATCAAATCCTTTCCAGATGCCCATCGCCACGACGGGCCGTGCTAACACGAATAATGCCATCACAGCCGCAGACGTCCGCCACGACTGCGCGCCGTATTGAGGCCATGAGGGATGAGGCTGGATCGGGTATGCGCGTGACACATGGCGATTGCCAGTGCATCCGACGCATCCACCTGAGGCTTGGTGGTCAGCTTGAGCAGGTGCATGACCATCATCATCACCTGATCCTTGTTGGCGCCGCCCGTTCCGGCGACGGCCTGCTTGACCTGAGTCGCGGTGTACTCGGCGATCTCCAGTCCTTCTTCGGCACCCGCAACAATCGCCGCACCGCGGGCCTGACCCAGCTTCAAGGCCGAGTCCGGGTTGCGCGCCATGAACACTTTTTCGATGCCCATCGTCACCGGGCCGTACGTCTGGATGACTTCGCGCACGCCGCGATACACGATCTGCAGCCGCTCATGGAGCAAGCCTGTGCCCGTGCGAATGCAGCCCGAGGCCACGTACTCGCAGCCGCGCCCGGTATCACGCACCACGCCAAACCCGGTAATTCTTGAACCGGGGTCGATACCTAAAATAAGAGTCATAACGCCTGCAGCTTGAGAGGTAACGCGAACAATTGGACGCAGCATAAAGGCAGAAGCCGGAGGCCGATAGCGTTGATCATCAACGCTTCGTGCGCTCCGGCCTCAAGTCCGAGCGGGCAAAGGATCAGCCGAGCTGCTCCAGCACCTCGTCCGGGATTTCAGCGTTGGAGTAGACGTTCTGCACGTCGTCCAGGTCTTCCAGCATATCGATCAGCTTGAGGACCTTTTCCGCCATGTCCAGATCGAGCACCGCACTGGTGGTCGGCTGCATCACGATTTCCGCATCGGCGGGCGTGAAACCAGCGGCTTCCAGCGCGTTGCGCACGGCATAGAAACTGGAGAACGAAGTGAACACGTCAATAGAGCCATCTTCGTGGGTGACCACGTCGTCAGCATCCGCTTCCATCGCAGCTTCGATCAGCGCATCTTCATCCACGCCCGGTGCGAAGGATATCTGCCCCTTGCGCTCGAACAGATAGGACACCGAGCCGTCAGTCCCCAGGTTGCCGCCGCACTTGCTGAACGCATGACGCACAGCAGCCGCGGTCCGGTTGCGGTTATCGGTCATGGTTTCGACCATGACCGCAACGCCGCCGGGGCCGTAGCCTTCGTAACCCAGTTCGACCATGTCATCGGCATCGGCGGCGCCGGCACCACGAGCGATGGCGCGGTCGATGATGTCGCGACTCATGTTCGCGCCAAGGGCCTTGTCCTGCGCCAGACGCAAGCGCGGGTTCGACGCCGGATCACCGCCGCCCTGACGGGCAGCGACGGTCAGTTCGCGAATCCACTTGGTGAAGATCTTGCCTTTCTTGGCATCCTGACGCTCTTTGCGGTGCTTGATGTTCGCCCACTTGGAATGACCAGCCATAACACGCTCCAAACCTTGAAACACGCACGCCCGCGCTTGATCGCTCAAACGCAGACGCTTTCCTCGAATCTTTGCCCGAAATGGGCGAGGCTCAGGGCGGACCGAATGGTCGGTCCGCCGAGCCCATGCCTAAAAGGCCGACACGGCTTACTCTGCCTTTGGCGTCTCGCGCAGGCGGATGTGCAGCTCGCGCAGTGCCTTGGCATCAACCACGCCCGGTGCCTGGGTCATCACGTCCGCAGCACTCTGGGTTTTCGGGAAGGCAATGACTTCACGAATGGACTGAGCGCCAGTCATCAGCATGACCAGACGATCCAGACCGAACGCCAGGCCACCGTGGGGCGGCGCGCCGTACTTCAGTGCGTCGAGCAGGAAGCCGAACTTCTCCTGCTGCTCGTCTTCGGAAATGCCCAGCAGACGGAACACGGCCTGCTGCATTTCCTTGCGGTGGATACGGATCGAACCGCCGCCCAACTCAGTGCCGTTCAGCACCATGTCGTACGCGCGGGACAGCGCGGTGGCAGGGTTGGCTTCGAGCTCGTCAGGCGAGCATTTCGGCGCGGTGAACGGGTGGTGCAGCGCGGAGAAGCTGCCGTCGTCGTTTTCCTCGAACATCGGGAAATCAACGACCCACATCGGCGCCCATTCACGGGTGAGCAGGTTCAGGTCGTGGCCCAGCTTGATGCGCAGAGCGCCCAGTGCTTCGCTGACGATTTTGAATTTGTCCGCGCCGAAGAACACGATGTCGCCGTCCACTGCGCCCACGCGATCGAGGATCACGTTGAGGTTGGCTTCCGGGATGTTCTTGACGATCGGCGACTGCAGGCCTTCGACGCCCTTGGCGCGCTCGTTGACCTTGATGTAGGCCAGGCCTTTGGCGCCGTAGATGCCGACGAACTTGGTGTACTCGTCGATCTTGCTACGCGGCATGCTTGCGCCGCCGGGAACGCGCAACGCCGTCACACGGCACTTCGGATCGTTGGCAGGACCGCTGAACACTTTGAAATCCACGGCCTGAAGCTGATCGGCAACGTCAACCAGCTCCAGCGGGTTACGCAGGTCTGGTTTGTCCGAGCCATAGCGGCGCATGGCTTCTTCGAAGGTCATGTGGGGGAAGTCATCGAACTCCACATCCAGCACTTCCTTGAAGAGCTTGCGGACCATGGTCTCGGTGATGCCCATGATGTCCTCTTCGTTGAGGAAGCTGGTCTCGATGTCGATCTGAGTGAATTCAGGCTGACGGTCGGCACGCAGGTCTTCGTCGCGGAAGCACTTGGCGATCTGGTAGTAACGGTCGAAACCGGCAACCATCAGCAGCTGTTTGAACAGCTGGGGCGATTGCGGCAAGGCGAAGAAGCTGCCTGGGTGGGTACGGCTTGGCACCAGATAGTCGCGAGCGCCTTCGGGCGTGGCGCGAGTGAGGATCGGCGTCTCGACATCGAGGAAGCCGTTGCCGTCCAGAAAGCCACGGATGCTGGAGGTGATGCGCGAGCGAAGACGCAGCTTTTCAGCCATCTCCGGACGACGCAAGTCGATGAAGCGATACCGCAGGCGGGTTTCTTCGCCGACGTCGGAGTATTCGTTAAGCGGGAACGGCGGGGTTTCCGACTCGTTGAGCACTTCCAGCTCATAGCCCAGCACTTCGATCGCGCCCGACGCCATGTTCGGGTTTACGGCGCCGGCAGGACGCGCACGTACCTTGCCGGTCAGCTTGACCACGTATTCGCTGCGAACACGGTCGGCGATGGCGAAGGTGTCAGCACGATCCGGATCGAAAACCACCTGGGCCAGACCTTCACGATCGCGAATGTCGAGGAAAATCACCCCCCCGTGGTCGCGACGGCGATGGACCCATCCGCAAAGGGTAATTTCCTGACCTTCCAGGCTCTCGTTCAGTTGGCCGCAATAATGGCTGCGCATCATGATCGTGTGTTCACTTCTCGTAATTCGGAATTCGATGGAGCTTTCGCCCGTCGCCGGTGCAAGGGTGCGCAAGCTTTGGCATGCAGTCCGACCTGACGGTCAGTTCCTGCCTTCCACAGTAAGGCGGGGGATTATATAGGGATAATCATCGCTGTGCAGCCGCGCAACCCGATACCGGGCAAGAAGATGTCGGCGCGCGGCGTGGAGGCCGCGGTGCCGCCAGCGAATGCAGGCCCGCCGCAACGGGCCCGCTGAAATCAGGTCATGTCGGGGACGGCGTCAACCGCAGGCCCTCGGCACTCAATACGTGCGCCACGCACACGACGCGGATCAGGCCGCTGAAATTCTTGACGCCGCCGTAGCGCAGGTGAACCTCGCGATCCACATAGGACAGCACGGCGTTGATGGAGCAATCGTTGAAACGTGCCATTTCGGACAGAATATTCCAGTACACCTCCTCAAGTCGCAGGCATGTGGCCAGCCCATTCAGCCTCACCGATCTGGCGTGCGGCTGGGCCAGGCTCATGTTGAAATTTTCGATAAACGGGTCGCCCCGGGCGTTCAGACAATGGGTCGGCTCCCACCCCTCTCGGGCAGTATTCAGGTTCATGCAGGTCCCCCATGTTGCGATCACGGATAGGGCATCGACACCTTCGCAATCAGTTGAAAAGAGGTGTCTATCAAGCCGTATTCCACAAGGCGCAACCAGCAGAAGGAGCACTCTAAACCTGTAGGAGATCACCACGCTGCAGGGGTGATTTTCGAGAGCCGGCAAACGGCCCAGCCCCAATACCCGTCGAGGTGTTAGATATGTATTTTTTGCGGATTTATTTCTTCCCGTTCAGCCGATTGCCGTAGTCGGCCCGACTCGAAAAAAAGGGGAATGCGTATTACAGGTGAGCGCTATGAGCGGAGGGATTTGATTCAGGAGGGGACTGTCGTGCAAGGCGGGGGACAGCAGTGCGGAGCGGGCACTCGTTACGCTGCCCGCGCCTGTGTTTCGTTGATCCGCTGGTGATTACTGGGCTTCGAGCATCGAGCGCAGCATCCAGGCGGTTTTCTCATGCACCTGCATGCGCTGGGTCAGCAGGTCTGCCGTTGGCTCGTCGCTGACCTTATCCAGCAACGGGAAAATCCCACGGGCAGTACGGGTGACCGCTTCCTGGCCCTGAACCAGCGAACGAATCATGTCCTCGGCCGCAGGTACGCCCTCTTCTTCCTTGATCGACGACAAGCGCGCGTAGGTCGAATAGGTGCCCGGCGCTGGGAAGCCCAGTGCGCGGATACGTTCGGCAATCTGATCCACCGCCAGCGCCAGTTCGTTGTATTGCTCTTCAAACATCAGGTGCAGCGTACGAAAAGCCGGGCCAGTCACGTTCCAGTGAAAGTTATGGGTTTTCAGATACAACACATAGGTGTCTGCCAGCAGGCGGGAAAGACCGTCCACGATGGACTTGCGATCTTCTTCGCTGATGCCGATATCGATTGCCATGTTCAGCCCTCTTCTATGATGGTTTATTGTCAAACGACTGCCGACCACTCTACCAAGACCATTGACCCTGCGCAGCCATCTGTCGGGATTAGTTCAGCGACAACCATCGCAGTCAGACCCCACTTCCTTTAATGGAGACGATCGGGCTGGCGCGTTGTTTATCCCGGACGCTCTGGCGCGAGCCTTTGACCGGAATAAAAAAACCGACATACAGCCACCCTCACCGGTCAACACGTGAGCTAAGCGCTTGATTTGAGTAGCTCTCGGCTTTGCTGTTAAATACAGACGCGCTGCCGCCAAAGTGCCGTCCGGCTGCAGCGCATAGGCAGGACCGACACTCGTGCATCACGCCTCCCTTTTTTCTCGAAGCGTACCGAAGGTCACCCGCTATTTCCTCTTGATCCATCTTAATGTGAGTCATCGAAATGTTGAAAATAGTCCACCTGCTAACGGGCGCAGCTGCTCTGCTGCTGTCTTTCATCCCCAGCCTGCGTAGTGAAGCGCTGTCTTCTTACCTGTCCCAACCGGATGCGCTGTATCTGGCGCTCTTCGGCCTCATCAACCTGGTGCTTGCGCCAGTGATTCCTTACTGGAACAAAGGTCCACGTCATCAACTGCAAAACCTGGTCAGCGGCTTGCTCGTGCTGGCCGTCGTGCTTCAAATCCTCACGCTGCTCGTTCCGCTCGAAACCATTGCTGGCCAACCGGCCGTTCTGGTCAGCCTGCTCGCCGTCGTCGTTGCCGTGGCATTGCACCTGGCGGTCAGCTTCTACCGGTCCTCACCTGCGCCTGCCGCTCAGTCCCAGGATCTGGGCAACCGCGATACAGGCACGGTGAAGTGGTTCAACACCTCCAAAGGCTTCGGATTCATTTCCCGGGATTCGGGCGACGACATCTTCGTGCACTTTCGCGCCATTCGCGGTGAAGGCCACCGCGTTCTGGTCGAAGGCCAGCGTGTCGAGTTTTCGGTGATGAACCGCGACAAGGGCCTGCAAGCGGAAGACGTCATCGCTGCGCTCCCGCGCCGTTAACTTCGCCGCATAAAAAAAACCGCGCTGAGAGGCGCGGTTTTTTTTGGCTGAAACTCCTGCCCGGCTCTCCTCCCTTTAATAATGAGGAGGGCGAGAGTCTTCAACGAAATCGTCGCCCTGCCCGCCCATTTCCTCCTGACGCTTGATCAGGGCTGCGATCTGTAACTCCAGACGATCAAGGCTACGCTGCTGGGTGACCAACACGTCGTTGAGCGCTTGAATGGTATCGTCCTGAAAGGCCAGTCGACTCTCCAGCTCCATGACACGCGATTCGAGATCCATGGTCAGCCCTCTTTAAAGGTAAATGTTTCGGTCAATTCGGACTTCAGTTGCGCGGTAATCCGCGCAACCTCCTCCGGCGTATATGGCTTGGCCGGATGCTTGCCCCACACTGGCGCTGGCCAGGCCGCGTCGCCGACACGGCGAACGATGACGTGCATATGCAGCTGATTGACCACATTACCCAGCGCAGCAACGTTCATCTTGTCCGCCTGAAACGTGCGATCAAGTACCGCCGAGAGGGTGGTGGTTTCTTTCCATAACTGCATCTGGTCCGTTTCGGACAGTTGGAACACTTCACTGATATCTGCACGCTTGGGCACCAGAATGAACCAGGGGTAACTGGAATCATTGGACAGCAGCAGCGTGCACAGCGGGAAGTCGCCGATCGGTAGTGTGTCTTGCAGCAAGCGCGGATCTAGAACAAACACGAAAAATTACTCCTGATCGCCGATTTGATTCATCGAGCCGATTGACTGGCCCGAAAAGAAAGTCTTGGTAGCGGGAAGAATACGCGCGAATTCCTGAGGATTCATCCTGCCCAGCGGTTCAGAGCATTTTGCGGATTTGCTGTTGATCGATGATCACCGCAAGTCCACCCCGCACTGGCAGTGAGCGAAAAAAAAGGCCGCGCACCGACATGAAGCAGCTGACCGCTGGCGCAGACCGCGCAAAATCAGCTAGCAGATTCCGGGTAACGCCAGTCAATCCGGTGCTGCGGGACGCATTTCGGGAGCAGGGCTGCGTGCAGCATGCTCGCCAACTCGCCAGACTCGGCTCCAAGGAACCAAACGCAGGCAGTTGTGCGGCACGGCGCACCAAAAAGACTCAGATCAAGCCCGAATATGTGACAGCCATCCGCGAATTACCCACTTTTGAGGGGTGACAGGTAACGTCAGTGACACCTGCCCGCGCTATTCTCAACAAAATCGCCGTTGCAAAGCAGGCTATCTAAAATATTTTTATCATTTATATTCAATAGCTTGGCGCTGACATCGAATGTTTTTACAGCGCTTTCGACATTTTTTTCATGTTCGTCGAAATTTTGTGCACGGTTGTTGCTTTGTCACACACAAGCTTGAAGGCGAGCGCGTCGCAAGACGGGCCAGGACCGACGGGATGCAGCGATGCTTAGCAAGGTAGCTGGAGAGGCTGGACTCGATGAGGGTGTGAGCGAGTCCAGCGTTGAACGTGACCCGGTAGTTGCACGATTGAAGAATTTGGAGCTGTTCAGTAGCGACATGGACAGAGCGGGCGGCGACAAGGCCGTAAAGAAATAGAAAGGATAGGTTTGTCACTATCGCCATTAATGTCAGCGTGTTGTAGATTTCGCCGACACCAAAAAGAAAGAAGCCGGCCAGATAAAAAAACAGGTGGACGGCAGTACTCTTCTTAAAAACCAAAGGAGCAAAGTCACGATGAGAGTGATGAAGTGGAGCGCAATCGCACTGGCCGTTACTGCAGCCAGCACCCAATTGGCATCGGCTGCGGCATTCGTAAGCGATCAGTCCGAAGCCACTGGTTTTGTAGAGGGGAGCAAGCTCGACGTTAAGGCTCGTAACTACTATTTCAACCGTGACCGGAAAAATGGCGGCGTAGACTCCAAAGACTGGACTCAAGGTTTCTGGGGTAACTTCAGCTCTGGGTACACTCAGGGCATGATCGGTGTCGGTATCGACGCGTTTGGTTATGCCGGTTTCAAGCTGGATGGCGAGAATCACTACTCGGGTTCCGGCAACCTCGTAACTGACAGCGATGGTAAAAACGAAGATAGCTTCGGCAAAGCCGGCGCTGCCGCCAAGTTCCGGATTTCGAAAACCGAGTTGAAAATCGGTGACATGCAGCCTCAGAACCCGGTGTTCGCGGTAGGCGGCTCACGCCTGTTGCCACAAACAGCTACCGGTGTGAGCTTGCAGAGCAGCGAGATCAAAGGTCTTGACGTCGAAGCAGGTCGCTTCACATCAGGCACCAGTCAGGACGACACTACTCACAACGGCGACATTTGGGCCACCTACGCTGGCGTGAAATCCAACTCCGCTACCTACGGTGGCGGCAAGTACTCGATCACTGACAACCTGGGCGTTGGTTTCTACTACAACAAACTCGAAGACGTGTGGAATCAGTATTACGGTAACGTGAACTATGCACTGCCGATCACTGACGACCAGTCGCTGGCGTTTGACTTCAACTATTACAACACCCAGGACACCGGCAGCAAGAAAGCAGGCGACATCAGCAACAATGCTTACTCGCTGTCCGCCGCTTACTCATTCCTCGCTGCTCACACGCTGACACTCGCCTTCCAAAAAGTTAACGGTGATACGCCGTTCGACTACATCGGTATTGGCGACAACAACCGCGGTGGCGACTCGATCTTCCTGGCGAACTCGATTCAATACTCCGACTTCAACGCCCCGGGTGAAAAATCCTGGCAAGCCCGCTACGACCTGAACATGGCCACCTACGGTGTCCCAGGCCTGAGCTTCATGGCTCGCTATGTGACCGGTACTGACATCGACGGCACCCACACCCCATCGAACAGCACCTACACCGGCCTGTACGGCTCTGATGGCAGCCACCACGAGACCAACGTCGAGGCCAAGTACGTTGTTCAAACCGGTCCAGCCAAAGACCTGTCGTTCCGCATCCGTCAAGCATTCCATCGTGCCAACACGGACGAAGGCGAAGGCGATGTCAACGAGTTCCGTCTGATCGTCGACTACCCGATTTCGGTCCTGTAATCGCACTGTCTGACACTCGTTAACGAAAAGCCCGGCCCTCGCGCCGGGCTTTTTCATGGGGGCATGTTTGACATTCCCTCCGCTCGCAACGCCCGCCCGGCCTGTACTCAGCGATACCACCACCGTACAATCCCGAATCATTTCCCAGCCACCGCAACCGACAACGGCCGACCATGCGTACCAGTCAATATTTGCTCGCCACACAGAAAGAAACGCCATCCGATGCGGTCGTGATCAGCCATCAGCTGATGCTTCGTGCCGGCATGATTCGCAAACTTGCCTCCGGTCTCTATACCTGGCTGCCCATGGGCCTACGGGTATTGCGCAAGGTCGAAGCGGTGGTTCGTGAAGAAATGAACGCAGCGGGCGCGCTGGAAGTGTTGATGCCGGGCATTCAGCCAGCTGAGCTGTGGCAGGAGTCGGGGCGCTGGGAACAATACGGCCCTGAGCTGCTGCGCCTGAAAGACCGCCATGATCGCGAATTTTGCGCAGGCCCGACCCACGAAGAAGTCATTACCGATCTGGCCCGTAACGAGCTCAACAGCTATAAACAGCTGCCGATCAATATGTACCAGATCCAGACCAAATTCCGTGACGAAATCCGCCCGCGCTTCGGTTTGATGCGCGGCCGCGAATTCATCATGAAAGACGCCTACTCCTTCCATGCGACCCAGGATTCCCTTCAGGAAACCTACGACCGCATGCATCAGGCGTACTGCAACGTGTTCACCCGCCTGGGCCTGAATTTCCGCCCTGTGGTGGCTGACAACGGTTCCATCGGCGGCGCGGGCTCCCATGAGTTCCACGTGCTGGCCGAGTCCGGCGAAGACGACATCGTGTTCAGCGACACCTCGGACTACGCCGCAAACATCGAAAAAGCCGAAGCCATTCCACGCGAAACCAGCCGCCCTGCGCCGACTGAAGAGCTGCGCCTTGTCGACACCCCGGACGCCAAGACCATCGCGGCGCTGGTCGAGCAGTTCAATCTGCCGATTGAAAAGACCGTCAAGACCCTCGTCGTGCACGCTGCTGAAGAAGGCAAGCTGATTGCGCTGATCATCCGTGGCGATCACGAGCTCAACGAAATCAAGGCCTCCAATCTGGAGCAGGTCGCCAGCCCGCTGGTCATGGCCTCAGAAGCCGAACTGCGTGACGCCATTGGCGCCGGCGCGGGTTCGCTCGGGCCGTTGAATCTGCCGCTGCCGTGCATCATCGACCGCTCGGTTGAACTGATGAGCGACTTCGGCATTGGCGCCAACATCGACGACAAGCACTACTTCGGCGTCAATTGGGAGCGGGACCTGCCGGTTCCGACCGTGGCTGACCTGCGCAACGTCGTCGCCGGCGACCCAAGCCCGGATGGTCAAGGCAATGTGATCATCAAGCGCGGGATCGAAGTCGGGCACATCTTCCAGCTGGGTACCAAGTACAGCGACGCGATGAAGTGCCAGGTGCTGGGCGAGAACGGCAAGCCGGTCACGCTGACCATGGGCTGCTACGGGATTGGTGTGTCGCGTGTTGTGGCTGCCGCCATCGAGCAGAACAACGACGTAAACGGCATCATCTGGAGCGACGCACTCGCGCCTTTCCAGATTGCCCTCGTGCCGCTGCGTTACGAAACCGATGCCGTCAAAGAGGCCACCGACAAGCTGTACGCCGAACTGACGGCGGCGGGCTTTGAAGTGTTGCTGGATGACCGTGACAAGAAGACCAGCCCGGGGATCAAGTTCGCCGACATGGAACTGATCGGCATTCCGCACCGCATCGTGGTCAGCGACCGTGGCCTTGCCGAGGGTAACCTCGAGTACAAGAGCCGCACCGAAGCCGAAGCGCAGGCCCTGCCTGTTGCCGATGTGTTGTCTTTCATCAAGGACCGGATCAAGCGCTGACCGGGTTGCGCGCCTGCGACTATGCAGGCGCGCATTCATCCGCCACGCCTCTGCGATGCGCCTTACCTGCACCTAGAGATCTCATGTTCAAGCGAAATCCCTCACGTCTCGCAGGCGCTGTGTTGTGCACCAGCCTGTTTCTCGGCGGCTGTGCCAATCAACTGTCTCAACGCAGCGAGCATGAAGAACGTGTCGAGCGCAAACTGCTCAACCACAGTTTTCAGGTCGACCTCGGCGAGCCCAAGACGCTGGAATTGCCCCAGCGCCGGATACGCATCCACGAGTTGAAAACCTTCGACATCACCGAATTCGAAGTCACCCGGCACTACGACCGATACACGCCGTATCAGCCGTGGCGGGAAGTCTATGAAATCCCGCTGGGCGCGGTCGCCATCGTTGCGGGCATTGGCGCGAACGTGGTCAACGTGTTGACGTTCGGCAGCCTGCCCGACAGTGTCACCAAGGACTGGCTCACTTACGGCGTCGCCGGCGTCAACCCTTTCATGAACGCACCTTCCCATGGCCGTGCGCAGCAAAACCTGGCCGGTATCGACGAGGTCCAGCGCGACCATCGCGTCGAGCATTCAAGCCTGCCCTGGAGTGAAGCGCCGGTTGAAGTCACTGCGGGCAAAGAGACCCATGAACTGACGACGGACCGTAACGGCGGGCTGCGCGTCAACCTGCTGGACAGCCCGTTCGCCGAGCAGAACCTCAGTTATGTCACCCAGCTGAACATCAAAGTGCAGGATGACCAGAGCAACGTCCAGGCAACCGCCACGTTGCCATTGAGCAAATCACTGCGCGGCAAGCTGATCGAGGCACACGACCTGATCTACGACGACCTGGAAGACGACGAGGTGAGCCAGTGGGTGCATCGCGTCAAGCGTCTGTCGGAACTAGGCCTTGAAGACGAAGCGAGTGAGCTGGAACAGTCCCTGATCGAGCTGACCCGCAACGATCCGCAACTGCAGCACGAATTCCTTCGGTCACTGGCCAAAGACGCTGGCCGACTGGTCGCGGTACCGCCGGCCAGTGAATAACCTCAGCTGAACAGCTCCAACTGCTCGTGGGCAGCCCGAAGGTCATGAAGGCGCACGCCAATTCCCAGCAATCGCACCGGTTTGCCGCCGCGTGCGAAGGCCTGGGTCAAAAGTTGCTCGTAACTGCTCAGGTCCCGCCCTGCTCCCGCCTGCTCCAGCGTTGTCTGAGTGAAGTCGTGAAACTTGACCTTCACAAACGGCTTGCCGGGGCGGTAAAGGCTATCGATCCGCGCAATCCGGTCGTTCAACGTTTCCAACAATGCTGGCAGCCTCAACAGGCAACTGGCGAGGTCCGGCAGATCAGTGTCGTAGGTGTTTTCGACACTGACCGACTGGCGCCGATTGTCGTTCTGCACGGGCCGCTCATCGACGCCATGGGCCAGGTTCCACAGCCGCTCGCCGAATGAGCCGAATTCGCGCACTAGCGACAGCTTGCTCCAGCTGCGTAAATCGGTGCAGGTAACAATGCCGAGACGGCCAAGCTTGTCGGCAGTCACCTTGCCAACGCCGTGCAGTTTGGACACCGGCAACTGGGAGACAAAGTCTTCGATTTGATCAGGCGTGATCACGAACAGCCCGTTCGGCTTTTTCCAGTCGCTGGCGATCTTGGCCAAAAACTTGTTTGGGGCGACGCCGGCGGAAACCGTGATGTGCAACTGATTGGAGACCCGCCGGCGAATGTCCTGGGCGATACGCGTTGCGCTGCCGGCGAAGTGCTCGCATTCCGTGACATCCAGGTAAGCCTCATCCAGCGACAGCGGCTCGATCTGGTCGGTGTAATCGCGGAAGATGGTCTGGATCTCTTTCGATGCTTCTTTATAGGCATCCATCCTCGGCTTGACGATGGTGAGGTCCGGGCACAGCGTCAGTGCATGCCTGGACGACATCGCCGAGCGGATGCCGTAGGCCCGGGCCTCGTAGTTGCAGGTGGCGATCACGCCCCGCCGTTCTGCCGACCCACCGACTGCCAACGGCTTGCCAGCCAGACGCGGGTCGTCGCGCATCTCAATAGCGGCGTAGAAGCAATCACAATCGATATGGATGATTTTGCGCTGCGGCATCACATAGGGTCGTAGGAAAACAGGCGCGCAGTATCTCATTCACGGGCCTGTCTGACACTGAATATGCCTGATTCCCTATGGAGTGTACCCTTCACTAAACCCGCCCCAAACGCGCTGAAAGCGAGGCGCGCCGTAGCTGGCCGCCACACCCTCAATGCTAACCGCTTGAAGAAAAAGCATTTTTTTCTGCCGTTTGCTTGACAGCCCGGCGATCCTCTGTAGAATGCCGCCACACAGACGCGGGATGGAGCAGTCTGGTAGCTCGTCGGGCTCATAACCCGAAGGTCGTCGGTTCAAATCCGGCTCCCGCAACCAAACATCAAAAAAGGCTACTCGAAAGAGTGGCCTTTTTTGTGGGCGTCATTTGAGCGCGCCTGCTCCCTTCGCTATCTCCCTCTCCCCCTTCATATAAATGAAACAAGGCCCGCGGATGATGCCCACCTGTCTTTAGGCGCGGATTGCGATAAAAGCCTTGTCCAACCGCCACTTAGGCCTGCCGACGCCGCCGATTCGGTTATTTTGTCAATCTCTGGCATTAAAGGTTGACACTTTGTCGTTCGACTGTAGAATGCCGCCACACAGACGCGGGATGGAGCAGTCTGGTAGCTCGTCGGGCTCATAACCCGAAGGTCGTCGGTTCAAATCCGGCTCCCGCAACCAACATCTAAAAAGGCTACTCGAAAGAGTGGCCTTTTTTTTGCCTCGCTGAAAGTTCACGAACAGCGAGCCGGAATCCTTGTCACATCCCCACTACCGGGGTGCGTTCATCCGAGAGGTCTTGTTACTGTATGTTGCCGGGCGATAGTTTTGATCTCCCCTGCCGATACGCTGGCCAGCGACTGAACCTAGACTGAACGGCCACCGATACGTATCCGTGGTATTCGCCCGTTAGACGTTGAAGCGCTAACATCCTGAATTATTTTTTGCGTAGGGATTGGTAACTTGGCTGTATACCTCCATCCTGTCGCGCACGATCCAAGGAGTGATTGATGCGCGCCAACCCGTCCGACACAAATGAAGCAGTGACGGAGACTCCTCCGACTCCCCCAAAACGACTGCGTCTACGCGAACTGGTGAGCAAGTATCGTCAACCCATCGGCTTGGGCGTCACGATCCTTCTGTTTGCCGTTGCCCTGATCGCCTGCCGGCACATGCTGACCGAGCTGGACATCTACGCGCTTCAGGACTCGCTGCTCAGTGTGCCTGTGCCTTCTCTGGCTGGCGCGGTGCTCGCGACAGCCATCGGTTTCGTGATTCTGCTGGGCTACGAGTGGTCCGCCAGTCGCTACGCCAATGTCGATCTGCCGCCCAAGTCGCTGATCATGGGCGGGTTTTGCGCGTTCGCCATCGGTAACGCGGTAGGCCTGTCGATGCTGTCCGGCGGCTCGGTTCGTTACCGCCTCTACTCGCGATTGGGACTGGGTGCGGGCGAAGTTGCCCACATGACGCTCTTTGCCAGCCTGTCATTGGGTTGCGCACTTCCTCCACTGGCTGCACTCGCCACCTTGAGTGACCTGCCCTCCGCTTCGCTGGCGCTGCATGTGTCGGTGCCGGTATTGGCAACCGCAGCGGTTGCGGTGCTGGCGATCAGCGTGATCCTGGGTTACGCGATCTATCGCCGACGCTTGCCGGAACAGACAATCCCGCATAATTTGCTGGTCCGCGCCGGACGCCGCACCCTGCGTCTGCCGGGCGTACGGCTGACCCTGATGCAACTGGTGATCACCGCGCTGGACGTCGCCGCCGCTGCCGCCGTCCTTTATCTGTTGCTGCCCTCTGCCCCGCCCTTCGGCGCGTTCCTGCTGGTATACCTGCTGGCCCTGGCCGCCGGCGTTCTCAGCCACGTGCCCGGTGGCGTCGGCGTCTTTGAGGCCATTCTGCTCGCCGCCTTTGCCGACGAGCTGGGCGCCGCACCGTTGGCCGCCGCACTCCTGCTGTACCGGCTGATCTATGTGGTGATGCCGCTGCTCATCGCCTGTCTGGTTCTGCTTTACAGTGAGGCCAAGCGACTGTTGTTCGCGCAACAGGCCATGCGCGTTGCTTCCGGGCTTGGCGCCCCGATTCTGGCGCTGCTGGTGTTTCTCTCTGGCGTGGTATTGCTGTTTTCCGGCTCGACGCCCGAGATCGACACCCGTCTGGAGAGCCTCGGATTTCTCATTCCCCATCGACTGATCGACGCTTCGCACTTCGGCGCCAGCCTGATTGGCGTGCTCTGCCTGTTGCTCGCACAGGGTCTGCGTCGTCGTCTTTCGGCGGCGTGGATGCTGACCACCATCCTGTTGTTTGTGGGCTCCATTCTGTCGATCCTCAAGGGTTTCGACTGGGAGGAAGCGAGCCTGCTGCTGCTGACCGCGTGCCTGCTGGCGATCTTCCGTCGCTCGTTCTACCGGCCGAGCCGCTTGCTGGAATTGCCGTTTTCGCCGCTGTATCTGGTCGCCAGTGTCTGCGTACTGGGCGCTTCGATCTGGCTGCTGCTGTTCGCCTATCAGGACGTGCCGTACAGCCATCAGTTGTGGTGGCAGTTCACGCTGGACGCAGACGCACCTCGCGGCCTGCGTTCGGCGCTGGGCAGCGCGGTGTTGCTGCTGATCGTCTCGCTGACCTGGCTGCTGCGCACCGCACGCCCTGTGATCAACCTGCCGGACGAAGCGCAACTGGCCAAAGCGGCGGAGATCATCAAAGCGTCCAGCCAGCCCGACGGCGGCCTGGTGCTAACCGGCGACAAAGCCGTGCTGATGCACCCGGACGGCAACGCTTTTCTGATGTACGCCCATCGCGGCCGCAGTCTTGTTGCGCTGTACGATCCGATCGGCCCGACCCAGCAACGGGCCGAGCTGATCTGGCAGTTCCGCGATCTGTGCGACGTTCACCATGCCCGCCCCGTGTTCTATCAGGTGCGTGCCGAGAACCTGCCGTTCTATATGGACATCGGCCTGACCGCGATCAAGCTGGGCGAAGAAGCCAGGGTCGATCTGCTCAAGTTCGACATCGAAGCCAAGGGCAAGGAAATGAAAGACCTGCGCTACACCTGGAATCGGGGTGGGCGCGACGGCCTTTCGCTGGAAATCTACGAAGTGGGCCAGGCGCCCATGGAAGAGCTGAAAGTGATTTCCGATGCGTGGCTGTTGGGCAAGAACGTGCGCGAGAAAGGCTTCTCACTGGGCCGCTTCAGCCTGGATTACCTCAAGCATTTCCGCATCGCCATCGTCCACTTTCAGGGCAAACCGGTCGCGTTCTCCAATCTGCTGGAGACCTCGCGCAATGACCTGGCGAGCCTGGACCTCATGCGCTCGCACCCGGAAGCGCCAAAGCTGACCATGGAATTCATGATGGTCGGGCTGATCCTGCATTACAAAAAAGAAGGTTACGCCCGCTTCAGCCTCGGCATGGTGCC
Source organism: Pseudomonas sp. 1L-C-7-B-C1 (assembly GCF_057291635.1). Classification (NCBI taxonomy): domain Bacteria; kingdom Pseudomonadati; phylum Pseudomonadota; class Gammaproteobacteria; order Pseudomonadales; family Pseudomonadaceae; genus Pseudomonas; species Pseudomonas sp. 1L-C-7-B-C1. Next base: position 76,084 of record NZ_JBXAWH010000004.1, read on the forward strand.
GTTGTCCGGGTTGCAACCACGACGGGGCGCACCCCTGACCCAGCGTTTGGGTTCGATGGTGTTCAGTCGCGGTGAGCAGCTCTACAACTTCCAGGGCCTGCGCCGTTTCAAAGACAAATTCCAGCCTGACTGGGAACCTCGTTATATGGCCGTGCCCGCAGGACTTGATCCGCTGGTGGCACTGGCAGATACCGCCGCCCTGATCGCGGGCGGCCTGACTGGATTGGTGAAACGCTGATGATTCAACGCTACTGGCGCTTTTTGCTCGCAGCCCTGGTAATTCTGGTGGTGGCATTGGGTTTCTGGCTGTGGAACCGCCCCGCCGCGCAACCTACTCTGGAACACATCACGCTGGATGACGGCTCTGCACTGATCCGCGTAGTGCCCTCGACCAAGGTGAAAACCCAGGTGGCGCTGGCCGTTACCACCGAAGAATCGCTGACCGAGAAACAACTGCTCGCCTTGAGCTACGACGCTTCGGCCCGAGTCATTCAAGTGACGCTGCCGAAGGACGACTGCCAGCTTCAGGCAAAGACCTTCAATGCCGCGCTGCAACAGCTCGACGGCGCTCCGGATCTGGTCGCCGGGGTCGGATCAGGCGCTTCCCTGGCCTGGCGCTGGCTGGCCGGTCAGGACAACGACAACGCGCGGGCCATCTCGGTCGGCTTCGTCCGCGATCAGCCGGGCTGTACCGATCCTGTGCCGAAAGCCGCCGCCCACGGCAAATGGACGGTCGCCTGGAACGATGGCCCCGACGACGAGAGCGCCACGCTGGTACGGGACGCACCCAACACCGAAACGAGCATCAGCGACTACGACATCAAGTACCCGCAGGTGCTGAACAACGAAGTGCGCCGTCGCCTGATTGGGGGTGACGACAACGGCGGCCTGAACATACCTGTGGTTGAGGTGCCGTCTTCGCAGCCCTCTGACACGGTGACGCTGTTCCTCTCCGGCGACGGTGGCTGGCGCGACCTGGACAAGGACGTGGCGGGCGACATGGCGAAAATGGGCGGCTACCCGGTCGTCGGCATCGACACCCTGCGTTACTACTGGGAGCACAAATCGCCTGAGCAAACAGCCGCTGATCTGAGCGAGCTGATGGCCCATTACCGCCAGAAATGGGGCGCCAAGCACTTTGTGCTGGCGGGCTATTCCTTCGGTGCCGACGTACTGCCCGCGATCTACAACCGCCTGCCGGAAGAAGACAAGGCGCGAGTCGACGGGATTATCCTGCTGGCCTTCGCCCGCACCGGCAGCTTCGAGATTGCCGTCGAAGGCTGGCTGGGCGCTGCCGGTAAAGAAGCGGCGACAGGGCCTGAAATGGCCAAGCTGCCCGGCGACAAGGTGCTGTGCGTCTACGGCATCGAAGAGAAGGATGAAAGCGGCTGCACCGAAGCCACCGCGCCTGGCGAGAAGATGCAACTGCCCGGCGGCCATCACTTCGACGAAGACTACCCTGCCCTGGCCAAGCGCCTAAGCGCGGTGATCGACAAGTGGAAGGGCAAAGAGCCAGCCGCCGAGTAATCCCCCACCCATAAAAAATCCCCGCTCTCTTGCGATTGCGGGGATTTTTTGTTTTCAGGGTCTGCTCAAGCCGGGTACCACCTGGAATACGCGCCATCCTTGCGGGACCGGCTTCAGCCGGGAAGAGGCCGGTGCATACACCATCAATCCCGCGTCGGACCGCCTGACGCCTTCCCGGCTAAAGCCGGTCCTACAATGGCCGGTTGCGCCAATCCCATTGGATGCACGCATTTCCCGTAGGACCGGCTTTAGCCGGGAAGAGGCCGGTGCATAAACCATCAATCCTGCAGCGCGGCACTAAACGCCTTCCCGGCTAAAGCCGGTCCCACAAAAGCTGGAGTTGCTTACATCTCCACCTGCGTACCCAGTTCGATCACGCGGTTGAACGGCAGCTTGAAGAAACGCAAATTGCCGTTGGCGTTCTTCAACATGAACGCGAACAGACCCTCGCGCCAGCGGGCCATGCCCACGAGTTTCGAGGAGACCACGGTTTCGCGGCTGAGAAAGTAGGTCGTGCGCATCGGACTGAAATCCAGTTCCGACAAGTGACACAGACTCAGCGCCGCCGGCACGTCCGGCTCGTCGATGAAACCGAAATGCAGGATCACCCGATAGAAGCCCTCTCCGAACACCTCGACCTCGAAACGCTGCGCAGCGGGCACCCGCGGGGTGTCTTCGTACACAACAGTCAGCAACACCACCTGCTCATGCAGCACCTGGTTGTGCAGCAGGTTATGCAACAGCGCATGGGGAACGGCGTCCGCACGCGCCGTGAGAAACACTGCCGTGCCCTGAACGCGATGGGGCGGCTGCACGCGAATACTGCTGATGAAGATCGGCAGCGGCAGACCGCCTTCGTCGATGCGTTCCACCAGCAGCTGTTTGCCGCGCTTCCAGGTGGTCATCAGGATGAACAGCGCGATCCCCGCCAGGAATGGAAACGCCCCGCCCTGAACAACTTTTGGCACGTTGGCGGCGAAGAACATACCGTCCACGAACAGGCATCCGACCAAAATCGGCACCGCGATCAGCGGCGGCCATTTCCAGGCCAGCAGCATGACCGACGCCACCAGAATCGTTGTGCAGAGCATCGTGCCGGTCACCGCCACGCCGTAGGCCGAGGCCAAAGCGCCGGAGGACTCGAAGCCCAGCACGAGCAGGATCACCCCAACCATCAGCGCCCAGTTCACCGCACCGATGTAGATCTGCCCTTGGGCGTCGCTCGACGTGTGCTGGATGTACATGCGCGGGATGTAGCCGAGCTGAATTGCCTGCAGCGTCATCGAGAACGCCCCGGAAATCACGGCCTGGGAAGCAATAATGGTCGCCAGCGTGGAGAGGGCGATCAAGGGTAACAAGGCCCAGCTTGGCGCCAGCAGATAGAACGGGTTGCGCACCGCTTCAGGGTCCTGAATCACCAGGGCGCCCTGGCCGAAGTAGTTCAGCACCAGTGCCGGCAAGACCAGTGCGAACCACGCGCGGGAGATCGGCTTGCGACCGAAGTGTCCCATGTCCGCGTAGAGCGCCTCGGCACCGGTCAGTGCGAGCACCACAGCGCCCAGGACCGAGACGCCAATGCCGGGATGATCAATGAAGAAGCGAACCGCCCACACCGGATTGACCGCGTGCAGCACTTCCGGCTGCTGGAGGATGCCGTGAACGCCGAGTACCCCGAGGGTCACGAACCACAGCACCATGATCGGGCCGAACATCACGCCGATCCGCGCAGTGCCGTGACGCTGAATCAAAAACAGCGCCACCAGCACGACCAACGCGATCGGCACCACCCAGTGCTCCAGTCCGTCAAAGGCCAGCTCCATGCCCTCCACCGCGGACAGCACCGAAATTGCCGGGGTAATCATGCTGTCGCCGTAAAACAGCGCCGCACCGAACAGGCCGAAGACGATCATGCTTGCCTGCAGCTTCGGGTATTTGGCTGAAGCCCTTCGCGCCAGCGCCGTCAGCGCCATGATGCCGCCCTCGCCGTCGTTGTCGGCGCGCAGCACCAGGGCCATGTATTTGAAGGAGACCACCCAGATCAGTGACCAGAAGATCAGCGACAGAATGCCCAGTACGGCGTCGTGACCGGCTTGTACGCCATAGCCGCCGACGAATACCTCTTTAATGGTGTACAGCGGGCTGGTACCGATGTCGCCATAGGCTACACCCACCGCGCCCACCAGCAGACTCAACGGTTTCGCCGAAGAATGCCCGACCTCTGCCTGACTCGTTGCGTGACCCATTTACCACTCCTGAAACCATGACTCGAGCACCGCGATCCGGCGTTGTCGGATTGACCCACGCCGCACCGGTAAATTCTGATGTGCCCGGCTCCCTTGGGGTGCCGGGCGTAGCGCCGCGAAGCATAGCGCAGCACTCGTCGTAATTCTCTGTATAACACTGGTCAATCGTTTGATGCGCCGCTAGAATTGCGCACTTTTTGATCAGAGGCGCCCCAAGCGCCCAGTCAGTGGCTCGGCCAAATGCCGGGCATCCTACGCCGAGGTTAGTCAATGTCCACCGTCACCACGTCTGCCGCCCCCAAGGTCGGCTTTGTCAGCCTCGGTTGCCCGAAGGCCCTGGTCGATTCCGAACGCATCCTGACCCAGCTGCGCATGGAAGGCTATCAGGTCGTTCCGACCTACCAGGACGCTGACGTGGTCGTGGTCAACACCTGCGGTTTCATCGACAGCGCCAAGGCTGAATCCCTCGATACCATTGGCGAGGCGCTGGCCGAGAACGGCAAAGTGATCGTCACCGGCTGCATGGGCGTGGACGAAAGCGTGATCCGCAATGTCCATCCGAGCGTGCTGGCCGTCACCGGTCCGCAGCAATACGAGCAAGTGGTCAATGCCGTCCACGACGCCGCCCCGCCGAAGCTCGATCACAACCCGCTGATCGATCTGGTGCCGCCGCAAGGGGTCAAGCTGACCCCGCGTCATTACGCGTACCTGAAGATTTCCGAAGGCTGCAACCACAGCTGCAGCTTCTGCATCATCCCGTCCATGCGCGGCAAGCTGGTCAGCCGCCCGATCGGCGACGTGCTCGACGAAGCCCAGCGTCTGGTCAAAGCCGGCGTGAAAGAGCTGCTGGTGATCTCCCAGGACACCAGCGCCTACGGCGTCGACATCAAGTACCGCACCGGTTTCTGGAACGGCCAGCCGGTCCGCACGCGCATGACCGAGCTGTGCCAGGCACTGAGTTCGCTGGGTGTGTGGGTGCGCCTGCATTACGTTTACCCGTACCCGCACGTCGACGAGATCATTCCGTTGATGGCGGCGGGCAAGATCCTGCCGTACCTGGACATCCCGTTCCAGCACGCCAGCCCGAAGATCCTCAAGCTGATGAAACGCCCGGCCTTCGAAGACAAGACCCTGGCGCGCATCAAGAACTGGCGCGAGCAGTGCCCGGACCTGATTATCCGTTCCACCTTCATCGTCGGCTTCCCGGGCGAGACCGAAGAAGACTTCCAGTACCTGCTGGACTGGCTGACTGAAGCCCAGCTTGATCGCGTCGGCTGCTTTCAGTACTCCCCTGTCGAAGGTGCGCCGGCGAATCTGCTGGATGCGCCGATCGTTCCGGACGACATCAAGCAGGATCGCTGGGACCGCTTCATGGCGCACCAGCAAGCCATCAGCGCCGCACGCCTGCAGATGAAAATCGGCAAGGAAATCGAAGTGCTGATCGACGAAGTGGACGAGCAGGGCTTCGTCGGCCGTTCGTTCTTCGATGCGCCGGAAATCGACGGCAACGTCTTCGTCGAAAGCGACCGTGATTTCAAACCGGGCGAGAAGGTCATGTGCCGCGTGGTGGATGCCGATGAGTACGACCTGTGGGCTGAGCCGATCTAACGCTCAAGCGCCGGCTCCAACACCGTTCTGCCTCAAACAGCCCCGCCCGTAAAACGGCGGGGTTTGTTTTTTCTGGCTATCGTCCCCACATCAGGATCACTACCCAGGGAGCAGCGGCAACGTGACTCACCCATCGGTCATTTATCTGCCCAGGCAGCACGACTTCGCCGAACTCACCCGGGTCTGGGAAGCCTCCGTGCGCGCGACCCATGACTTTCTGGCCGAGAACTACATCACGCTGCTCCGGCACCTGCTGGAAACCCAGTACCTGGGCGCCGTGAACCTGTTCTGCACCCGCGACTCCCACCTGCACATCACCGGCTTTGCCGGCACCACGCCCGGCAAGCTGGAAATGCTGTTCATCGCCCCCGATCACCGCGGCATGGGACTGGGCAAGCAACTGCTGGACTATGCGATCGAGCATTTCCACATCACCGAGCTGGACGTGAACGAACAGAATGCCCAGGCGCTGGGCTTTTATGAACGACAGGGGTTTGAGTTGGTGGGACGGGCGGAGGTCGATGGGCTCGGTCGGCCGCATCCGATGTTACGGATGCGGCTGAAGGTCAGGTGAAGCGAATTCGCATCAACGCTGCAGGCTTTCCAGCAGTACCTTGTTGAACTGCTGCGGGTCCTGAATCTGCGGCGCATGGCCCAATCCCGCAAGCTCCACCAGCGTCGCCTGAGGAATGCGCTTGGCCGCAGCCTTGCCCAGCTCCGGGTAATTACCCAGTGTCTTGCGTAGCGCCTCGGGCGCCGCGTCCTTGGCAATGGCGGTGTTGTCCTTCTGCCCGATTAGCAGCACGGTGGGCATCTTCAGTTTCTCGAAGTCGTAGAACACCGGCTGATTGAAGATCATCCCGTAGGTCTGCGCAGACGCCCGGGCCACCTCTTCCTTGCCTTTGCCGCTGAACATCCCGGCTTGCATGTCGACCCAATGATCGAACTCGGGCCGCCATTCATTGGCGTAGTAGGTCGACTGCTGATACTTGCGAATACTCTCGGCACTGGTCTTCAACTCCCGGGCGTACCAGTCGTCGAAGCTGCGATCCGGCACGCCCTTGGCTTTCCAGTCTTCCAGGCCGATGGGGTTAACCAGCAGCAACTGATCCACTTGCTCGGGGTACATCAGCGCAAAGCGAGTCGCGAGCATGCCGCCCATTGAATGCCCGACCACCGTGACATGATCGATGCCCAGTTGGGTCAGCAGCGCTTTGGTGTTTTGCGCCAACTGTTCGAAGGAGTATTTGTAGTCCGCCGGTTTGCTGGAGCGACAGAAGCCGATCTGATCCGGCGCGACCACCCGATACCCCGCGCCCGTCAACGCCTTGATGGTGCCTTCCCACGTGGCGCCGCAAAAGTTCTTGCCGTGCAGCAGCACCACGCTGCGACCATTGGCGGTACCGGTCGGTTTGATGTCCATGTAACCCATCTGCACGGGCGCGCCCTGGGATTCAAAGCTGAAATTCTGCGCCGGGAACGGATATTGAAAGCCTTCCAGCTGTGGGCCGTAAGACGGTGGTTGCGCAGCGAGCAGCGGCAGGCTGACAGTCATCAGCAGTGCGGGTAGCCATTTGGTCATGAATTCGCTCCAGACAGTGTAGGAATAGAGAGCAGACCTGCGTCGCTCCCGGAAAAATCCATCGAGTGGAGGCTTATTCATCCACCAATTTCAATGTGGCCGCGATTAACGGTGCATGCGCGGGTACAATAGGCGCCTTTCCATTTTGTTACGGCTTTTCTCATGACTGATCCCATTCGCCTTTCCAAACGCCTGATCGAGCTGGTCGGCTGCTCTCGCCGCGAAGCCGAGCTGTTCATCGAAGGCGGCTGGGTCACGGTGGACGGCGTCGTGGTAGACGAGCCGCAGTTCAAGGTCGAAAACCAGACCGTGGTGCTGAACGCTGAAGCGAAAGCCGATACACCTGAATCCGTCACCCTTCTGTTCAACGCACCGGCGGGCATGGCCCCCGAAAGTGCCCTGGCGTTGATCACCCCAGGTACGCTTTCGGCGGACCACAGCGTCGGCCGACGTCCCCTCAAAGGGCACTTTCTGCGCCTGGAAGCGATTTCCACGCTGCAAGCCAATGCCAGCGGCCTGATGGTCTTCAGCCAGGACTGGAAAATCCTGCGCAAACTCACCGACGACCGCAGCAAGATCGAGCAGGAATACGTCGTCGAGATCTCGGGCGACATGGTTGCCCACGGCCTCAACCGCCTGAACCACGGCATGACCTATAAGGGCAAGGAGCTGCCGAAGGTCAAAGCCAGTTGGCAGAACGAAAACCGCCTGCGCTTCGCCATGAAAAACCCTCAGCCCGGTGTCATCGCCCAACTGTGCGAAGCGGTGGGTCTCAAGGTTGTTTCGGTGCGGCGCATTCGTATCGGCGGCGTGTCCATCGGCAAGGTGCCTGAAGGCCAGTGGCGCTACATGACCGACAAAGAAAAATTCTGACTCCCCTATGTGAGCGCCGCATCCAGTCTCGCGTGCGCTCATCTGCGAATCTCCAGGAAATACACGCACCATGATGAACAACGATGTACTGCGCAGCATCCGTTACATGCTTGATATCAACGACGCAAAAGTGGTCGAGATCATCAAGCTCGGCGGATTCGACGCGACCAAAGCCGATGTCGCGGCCTACATGAAGAAAGACGAAGAAGAAGGCTTCGTGCCGTGCAGCGACGAAGTCATGGCGCACTTTCTCGACGGCCTGGTGTTCTTCAAGCGCGGCAAGGACGAAAGCCGTCCGCCACTGCCTGTCGAGCTGCCGATCACCAACAACATCGTCCTGAAGAAGCTGCGTGTGGCGTTCGAGCTGAAAGAAGACGACATGCACGCGATCCTCAAGGCCTCCGAGTTCCCGGTGTCCAAGCCTGAACTCAGCGCCCTGTTCCGCAAGGCGGGTCACACTAACTACCGCGTCTGCGGCGACCAGCTGCTGCGCAACTTCCTGCGCGGCCTGACTCTGCGCGTACGCGGCTAAGCGCTGCGGCTACGTCGATGACCCAAGGCTATAGCGTCTCGCCGATCGGCTTCATGCGCTCGTGCTTCAAAGAGAAGTTCGCCATTCCCCGGCAGCCGCAACTGGCGCTTGCCGCCCGGGGCGTGCTGGAGCTGGTTGCGCCTTTCGATCAGGGTGACGCCGTGCAGGGCCTGGAACAGGTCAGCCATGTCTGGCTGCTGTTTCTGTTTCATCAGGCCCTGGAGGACAAGCCGCGACTCAAGGTGCGCCCTCCTCGCTTGGGCGGCAATCAGTCGATGGGCGTGTTCGCCACGCGCGCGACCCATCGGCCCAACGGCATCGGTCAGTCGGTGGTCAAGCTGGACAAGTTCGAAGCCGGGCGCCTGTGGTTGTCAGGCATCGACCTGCTGGACGGCACGCCGGTGCTGGACGTCAAACCCTACGTGCCCTACGCCGATGTCATCGCTGATGCGCGCAACGGCATGGCCGCCGCCGCGCCGGAGCTGATTCCGGTGCAGTGGGGGGATGCGGCGCTGGCGCAGGCCCGCGAACACGGGGTGCGCCTCGAAGAACCGCTGATCGAACTGATCGAGCAGTGCCTGGCTCAAGACCCGCGACCGGCCTACCAGACGCCCACGCCGGAACGACGCTACGGCGCGCAGTTCTGGGACCTGGACGTTCGCTGGCACTATCCACAGCCCGGCGTCATTTGCGTGCTGGAAGTGGTGCCTGCCGTCGGTTCATAAACGCGTTACGCCCGCCCACAAAAAAACCGCCTGGTCCGTGACCTCCAGGCGGTTTTTTTCAGACCCCAAAAACGCGGGTGCCTGTACTGACCTATTCGCCGATGACGTCACCCTCGCAGTGCTGCAAGGATGATTCATCGGCGATTGGGTCGTATCTGTGCGCGGTTACTTCTCGACGAATGCGCGCTCGATCAGGTAATCACCCGGCTCGCGCATACGTGGCGAAACGGTCAGACCGAAGCTGTTGAGCACTTCGCTGGTTTCGTCGAGCATGCTCGGGCTGCCGCACAGCATGGCGCGGTCGTCCTGCGGGTTGATCGGTGGCAGACCGATGTCGCTGAACAGCTTGCCGCTGCGCATCAGATCGGTCAGGCGGCCTTCGTTTTCGAACGGCTCGCGGGTCACGGTCGGGTAATAGATCAGCTTGTCGCGCAGCATCTCGCCGAAGAATTCGTTCTGCGGCAAGTGCTCGGTGATGAACTCGCGGTAAGCCACTTCGTTCACATAACGCACGCCGTGGCACAGGATGACCTTCTCGAAACGCTCGTAGGTTTCGGGGTCCTGGATCACGCTCATGAACGGCGCCAGACCGGTACCGGTGCTGAGCAGGTAAAGATGCTTGCCCGGCTTAAGGTCATCCAGCACCAGCGTGCCCGTAGGCTTCTTGCTGATGATGATCTCGTCGCCTTCCTTCAGATGCTGCAGCTGCGAGGTCAGCGGGCCGTCCGGCACCTTGATGCTGAAGAACTCCAGATGCTCTTCCCAGTTCGGGCTGGCAATGGAGTAGGCACGCATGAGCGGGCGCCCGTTTGGCTGCTGCAGACCGATCATGACGAACTGACCGTTCTCGAAGCGCAGGCCAGGATCACGGGTGCACTTGAAACTGAAGAGGGTGTCGTTCCAGTGATGAACGCTGAGGACACGCTCGTGATTCATGTTGCTCATGGTACGTGGGAGCTCCTGATAAATAACGTGCGCCAGTCAATGCGCCATTGCGCGACATTCTAGTGGCAGACACAATATCTGTTAACTGAATTATCAAGATATGGGTTATCGGTTATATAGATATGCGATTTACTCTTCGTCAACTCCAGGTGTTCGTCGCCGTCGCCCAGCAGGAAAGCGTTTCCCGCGCCGCGGTGCTGTTGTCCTTGTCGCAATCGGCGGCGAGCACTTCCATTACTGAACTGGAACGCCAGTCCAGCTGCCAGCTATTTGACCGGGCCGGTAAACGACTGAGCCTTAACGCGACCGGCCGGCAACTCTTACCTCAGGCCGTTGCCCTGCTCGATCAGGCCAAGGAGATCGAAGACCTGCTTAACGGCAAGTCCGGCTTCGGCTCGCTGGCGGTCGGTGCAACGCTCACCATCGGCAACTACCTGGCGACCCTGCTGATCGGCAGCTTCATGCAGCGCCACCCTGAAAGCCAGGTGAAGCTGCACGTGCAAAACACGGCGAACATCGTTCAGCAGGTCGCCCATTACGAGATTGATCTGGGCTTGATCGAAGGCGACTGCAGCCACCCCGACATCGAAGTGCAGACATGGGTCGAAGATGAACTGGTGGTGTTCTGCGCCCCTCAGCACCCGCTGGCCAAGAAAGGCCGGGCGTCCCTGGAGGAATTAACGCGCGAGGCGTGGATCTTGCGCGAACAGGGCTCGGGGACGCGGCTGACCTTCGATCAGGCCATGCGTCATCACCTGAACAGCCTGAACGTGAGGCTGGAGCTGGAACACACCGAGGCCATCAAGCGCGCCGTTGAGTCCGGGCTGGGGATCGGCTGTATTTCGCGTCTGGCCCTGCGGGACGCCTTTCGCCGGGGCAGCCTCGTGGCCGTTGAAACGCCGGAGCTGGACCTGGTGCGCCAGTTCTACTTCATCTGGCACAAGCAGAAGTACCAGACGTCGGCTATCCGCGAGTTTCTCGACCTCTGTCGCTCATTCACCGCCGGTGTTAACCGCAGCGACGAAATCGTCCTGCCGAGCATTGCCTGAGGCGCCGCCCGGCTATAAAAGTGAAGGTCAGCCCAACAGAATCAGGCCCCAGACCACGGCGATCATGCTCAGCGCCACAAACTGTGCGGCGCTGCCCATGTCTTTGGCGTTCTTCGACAGCGGGTGGCGGTCGAGGGAGATTCGGTCAATCGCGGCTTCGATCGCCGAGTTCAGCAGTTCGACAATCAGCGCCAACAGGCACACCGCGATCAGGATCGCGCGCTCGCCTCGGCTGACGTGAAACACGAAGGAAAGCGGGATCAATATGACGTTGAGCAGCACCAGTTGACGGAAGGCGGCTTCGCCTTTGAATGCAGCGGTCAAGCCGTCGAGGGAATAGCCGGAGGCGTTGAGAATGCGTTTCAGGCCAGTCTGGCCTTTGAATGGGGACGTCATAGGAAAACTACTGATGAATGAAAGCGGTGGAGGCTAGTGCGGCGACGGTCAAAAAAGTGTGAAGGTCGGCCGCGCAAAGCCCGGGGCTGAGCCTGATTCCGGGGAATCAGCTCTGCGGAATGGATTCCAATTGTTGCAGCAGTAAGGCCGCCTGGGTTCGGGTGCGCACATTGAGCTTGCGAAAGATCGCCGTGACGTGGGCCTTGATCGTCGCCTCCGACACGCTCAGCTCGTAGGCGATCTGCTTGTTCAGCAGCCCCTCGCAGACCATCGTCAACACACGGAACTGCTGGGGCGTCAGGCTGGCGAGGCCTTCGCTGGCGGCTTTGGCTTCGGCGGATACGCTGATGCTTTCATTAACCTGCGGGGGCCACCAGACATCGCCATCCAGCACCGTTCGTACGGCTTTCTGAATGGTTTCAAGGGAACTGGATTTAGGGATGAAACCGCTGGCGCCGAATTCACGGGACTTGACCACGACCGCGGCCTCCTCCTGGGCAGACACCATCACCACCGGCACTTGCGGGTACTGGCCGCGCAACAACACCAGCCCCGAAAAGCCATAAGCGCCGGGCATGTTCAGGTCCAGCAGGACCAGATCCCAGTCGGACTTCTCGGTCAGTCGCGCTTCCAGATCAGCGATGCTCTCGGCCTCGACCAGCCTTGCGTCCGGCCCGAGCCCAAGGCTCAGCGCCTGGTGCAGGGCGCTGCGAAACAGGGGATGGTCGTCGGCAATCAGGATTTCGTATGGCATTTCATGATCCTTTAAATGACTCAGCGCCGACGGATTCAACACCCAATGAGGCAGCCCGCGACATCTTGACACAGGGACCGTACGTGAGCGGCGCCAAGGATGCCCAGCGAAGTCGGGGTGGTCAAGCCTGATGCTTTGCGGCAAAGTCTGCGCCCCCGACCTGACGAGTGCCATCATGCCAAACCATGCCCTGCGAGCGGACCTGCTCATGCTCCTGACCGCATTGATCTGGGGCACCGGCTTTGTCGCTCAAACCGCCGGGATGGATCACATCGGTCCGTACCTGTTCTCGGGCCTGCGCTTCGCGCTCGGCTCCCTCTGCCTGATCCCGCTGATTCTGCGCAACGCCAAAACAGCGCGCGTGCCGGAGCCCTTGCTCAATCGCGGCATGCTGCGCGCCGGCATCATCATGGGCCTGGCGCTGGCACTGGGCATCAACCTGCAACAGGTCGGCCTGCTGTTTACCAGCGTGACCAACTCCGGCTTCATCACCGGCCTGTACGTGATTGTAGTTCCGTTGCTGGGCTTGCTCCTTGGTCATAAAACCGGGCTGGGCACCTGGCTGGGCTGCCTGCTGGCGGTGGTCGGCATGTGCCTGCTGAGCATTGGCGATAACTTTCATGTCGCTTCGGGGGATTGGCTGCAGCTGGTCGGCGCGTTCGTGTGGGGCGGCCACGTGGTGTTGGTCAGCCTGTTCGCCAGCCGCCACGACCCGATCCGTTTGGCCTTTCTTCAGTTCGCCACCTGTTCGGTGGTGAGTCTGCTGCTGGCAGTGCTCTTCGAACCGATCGCCCTCAACGCAATCATCGACGCGGGCCCTGCCTTGCTCTACGGCGGCATCGTCGCGGTCGGCGTGGGTTACACGCTGCAAGTGGTCGCGCAGAAACACGCCATTGCCTCCCACGCGGCCATCATCCTTTCGCTGGAGGCCGTATTCGCCGCCATCGCCGGGGCCTGGATTCTTGGAGAGGCGTTGCAACTGCGCGGTTATATCGGTTGCGGACTGATGCTGGCAGGGATGCTACTGGCGCAGTTGTGGCCGAAGAAAACCCTCGCCTGAGATAAAGCTTCTATTGCGAGCCGCTTTGATGCGGCTCGCGGGCGGCGGCACAAATGATGACTACTCGAGGTAACCCTTCAGCTCTTGATGGGCGTCGCTTAGCAAGTCGAGGGGTAACTGGTTTTTAGCCCCTAAATAGTGCTGACTGAACACATCGAAATAACAACTCAACGCAGAGCCTGCCTCAGTATCGCCGGCCAGATCGAAACACAGTGCGGCCACTTCAGCGGTACAGAGATGTTCGCTGCGGGTTGAGCGTCTCAGCTTGTACCGTGAAAGCTTCTCGGGAATCAGGCTTAAAATCGGGATCGAATCGAAGTAAGCGCTTTTACGGAAGATCTTCCTCGCTTCAGTCCAGGTCGCGTCAATCAGCACAAACAGCGGTCTCTTGTTCGGGTTGATCGTCACGGCGTTAGTGACGCGCTCGGCCGCTACGTACTCACCCGGAAAAACCAGATAGGGCTGCCATTGCGGATCATTGAGCAATGCAATCAGCTTTTCATCAGTTTCGGTGCGTGACCATACGAAGGCGTGGTTATCAGGAATGACGTCTGCGATGAGCCAACCCGTGTTGCTGGGTTTAAACACCTCTTTTTTCGTCATGATGAGGCACACCCCTGATTGTGCCTCGACCTTGGGACGCCATCTGCAAAGGCAGTGACTTTCGATCACGCGACAGTAATGGCACCTTGGCGCACGTGATCCGCGGGCCAGGTAAGGCTTCGTACTCTCCTCCTCCCGCTCATCTCTCAGACGTGCGACCGAATTCGTGTGAAAAACAGTCTGGGTCATTGACGGGTAGGAAGGCAGTGACACGAGGGGCATCCGGCAGGTCGAAAAGTCGCGGCATTCTATCAGACGCAGCCCGACGCGCCGTGTTCTCTGGTGTCCGCCGAGGCTCCTCCCCTATACTGGCCGGCCTTGAGAGCACTCACTCAGCAGTGAACGCCTCGGGATGTCGCCGGTCCAACGGCCTGCCTCTGCCCCACCCGTCCATGCACCAGGAGAATTCAATGCTGCGCCTCATCGCCCCCACTCTCACGCTTTTGCTCGTCGCTCCACTGTGCGCCAACGCGGCGTCCAAGCAGGATTACGAACTGAGCCAGATGCTTGATAAAGTCGCGAAGGAAAGCAGTGTCGGCACGCCACGCGCCATCAACGAAGACATCCTCGACGAGGGCTACACCGTTGAAGGCAAGATGCTGATCAATCACCTGAGTGTGCAGTCTGGCCAGGCCGCTCAAATGCGTGAACACCCGGACGATGTCCGCGGTCAGCTGGGCGGCAGCGTGTGCCGCAACGCCGGTTACCGTCAACTTATGGCCAAGGGCGCGATCCTGCGTTACCAGTTCACCGAATACAAAACCAACAAGCTCATCACGACTCAGGAAATCAAAGCGGCGGACTGCGCTGCCAAACCGCCTGCCCACAAGAAGTGATGTAACCGGCTTTACGGGCTGCGTGTTTCGAGATCTTTTCAACGCGCAGCCTTGCTCTCCCCTCCCCGCTACAGACGCCATTCAAATTCCCGCCACTCAGCACGTCCCGCCCGCTGCTTGATCGCTGATCCTGATGCCTGATTTTCGTCTGGCCGTGCCCGCTCTGCCTCATCACATCTTGCATGCAAGAAAGGGTTGCCTGCGGCGCCGGTTGCCATCACTGTTTTCTCTTTTCAACCACGGATTAGTCCAGAATCGGGCGCCGCGCAGGTCTGATGCCTCCCTTACCTTAGGATGCGCTGCGCACGCCGACGCATGAAGCGTCGCGATCCCGCCCCCTGGCGGCGGTCAATGATTCTGCAGAAGGAGAAAGCGTGAATGCCGTACGTACCCAGTGACGCGTTGTCTCAGCACTTTCAGAGCAACGGAAACGACCTCACCCTAAAGGTCGAAGAACTCCTCGGTTCGGTCGCCCCGAACAGCCCCAACCTTCCGCTCTACCGCGACATGATTCTGACCGTCCTGCGCATGGCCCAGGACGACCTGAATCGCTGGAATGCCAAAATCACCCTGCAAGCATTGCGCGAGCTGGAGAATGCCTTCCGGGTGCTCGAACGCTTCAAAGGCCGCCGCAAGGTCACGGTTTTCGGCTCCGCGCGCACCCCCCTGGAACATCCTGTTTATGCGCTGGCCCGTGAACTGGGCAAGCAACTGGCCGCCTCCGACCTGATGGTCATCACCGGTGCCGGTGGCGGGATCATGGCCGCGGCCCATGAAGGCGCAGGCCTGGATCACAGCCTGGGCTTCAACATCACCCTGCCGTTCGAGCAGCACGCCAATGCGACCGTGGATGGCACCGGCAATCTGCTGCCGTTCCACTTCTTCTTCACGCGTAAGCTGTTTTTCGTTAAAGAGGCCGATGCGCTGGTGCTCTGCCCCGGTGGGTTTGGCACCCTCGACGAAGCGCTGGAAGTGCTGACGCTGATCCAGACCGGCAAAAGCCCGCTGGTTCCTATCGTGCTGCTGGATGCACCGGGAGGCACGTTCTGGGAAGGCGCGCTCAGTTTCATCAAGAACGAACTGGAGGCGAACAAATACATTTTGCCCACGGACATGAACCTGATGAAGCTGGTCTACAGCGCCGATGAGGCCGTCGCCGAGATCAACCGTTTTTACAGCAACTTCCACTCCAGCCGCTGGTTGAAGAATACCTTCGTCATTCGCATGCACCATGCGTTGAGCGAACAGGCGCTGAACGCCCTGCAGGACAGGTTCGCCGATCTACGGTTAAGCGGCGACTTCCAGCAATACGGCCATCAAGACGAATATGACGATGCGCAGTTCAGCCATCTCACGCGTCTGGCGTTTGCCTTTAACGGCCGTAATCACGGCCGCTTGCGCGAGCTGGTGGACTTCATAAACCTTAAGGAGAACTGGGTAGGACCTGCGCATTCCCAACGGGCCCATGAGCCCGAGCCTGTCAAATCGATGTGATGTTGAATGCTTGAGGGCGTGCTTTCGCGCCTTCAAGCCCATCGCGCATCAGTCGTCGTTGCCCTTGCCACTCAACAAACGCCCGATGAGCTCCGGTGGGTACCCGCGATAACTCAGAAACCGCATCTGCTGCCCACGTTCGCGGGCATCTCTGGGCAGTTGGCCGCTGAACTTGCGCTGCCACAGCGCTTCCAGTTTTTCCCACCAGTCCACGCCGCACTCGCGCAGCGCCTGCTCAATGTCCGGGCGCGGCAAACCGCGTTGCCCCAGCTCCTCGCGGATACGCAAAGGGCCGTGGCCAGAACGGGCACGGTAGGAAACAAAGCTTTCGAGGTATCGGGATTCAGACAGCAGACCCTCTTCCGTCAGACGGTCGAGCGCTGCGTCAATCAATTCGGGAGGTGCGCCGCGCTGACGCAACTTGCGCGTCAGCTCGACACGACCGTGCTCGCGTCGCGCGAGCAGGTCCATTGCAGTCCGCCTGACAGCGACGGGGGTATCAAGCACAGCAGGCATGGCGGGGATCAGATATCCGCGTCAGCTTCAACTTCAGCCACATCGTCTGCCGCTACGCGGGACGACTGGGCCTTCACATCAGGCGCTGCCGTCAGCAGCTTCTCGCGAATCTGCCGTTCGAGGGTGGTGCCGATTTCCGGGTTGTCCGCCAGGAACTTCGCGGAGTTGGCTTTACCCTGACCGATCTTGCTGCCCTGGTAGCTGTACCAGGCGCCGGATTTCTCCAGCAGACCGTGCAGCACGCCGAGGTCGATGATCTCGCCGTTACGGTAGATGCCCTTGCCGTAGAGAATCTGGAACTCAGCCTGACGGAACGGCGGGGCCACCTTGTTCTTGACGACTTTGACGCGGGTTTCGCTACCGACGACTTCGTCGCCTTCCTTGACCGCGCCTGTACGGCGGATGTCCAGACGGACCGACGCGTAGAACTTCAGGGCGTTACCACCGGTGGTGGTTTCCGGGCTGCCGAACATCACGCCGATCTTCATACGGATCTGGTTGATGAAGATAACGAGGCAGTTGGCAGTCTTGATGTTACCGGTGATCTTACGCAGCGCCTGAGACATCAGTCGGGCTTGCAGGCCGACGTGCATGTCGCCCATTTCGCCTTCGATTTCAGCCTTCGGAACGAGGGCGGCAACGGAGTCGACGACGATGACGTCGATCGCGTTCGAACGCACCAGCATGTCGGTGATTTCGAGGGCCTGCTCGCCGGTGTCTGGCTGGGAGACCAGCAGGTCATCGACGTTGACGCCCAGCTTGCCGGCGTACTCTGGATCGAGCGCGTGCTCGGCGTCGACGAATGCGCAGGTGGCGCCCATTTTCTGGGCTTCTGCGATGACGGACAGAGTGAGGGTGGTTTTACCCGAAGATTCCGGGCCGTAGATTTCAACGATCCGGCCTTTTGGCAGGCCACCGATACCAAGTGCGATATCGAGACCCAGCGAACCGGTGGAGATGGCAGGAATAGCCTGGCGGTCATGGTCACCCATGCGCATTACGGCACCTTTGCCGAATTGACGCTCGATCTGACCCAAGGCCGCAGCCAAGGCTTTCTTCTTGTTGTCGTCCATTGAATCCTCTCGTAATAGGTTAGGCCTTGACGGCCGATATAACTGTATAAGTAGCCAGTATTATTCCACAGGGCCTGACGCGCGCCTACCCCTGATTTGGTATTTCTCCGCGAGAGAGGCGGACAAGCCCCTCTAGCGCGGCGCTCACCGTTTGTCGGCGAACCGCATCACGGTCACCTGCAAATAGAAAGCACTCGGCGATCAATCGTTCCGCCACGCCCCAGCAGACCCACACCGTGCCGACGGGTTTCTCCGCCGAGCCGCCGTCCGGTCCGGCCACGCCGCTGACCGCGACCGAAAACTGCGCACCGCTGTTGGCCTGCGCGCCCTTGGCCATGGCCTCGACCACTTCCCGACTGACCGCGCCGACCTGGGCGAACAGCGCTTCCGGCACCGCCAGTTGACGGGTCTTCTGCCGGTTCGAGTAGGTGACATAGCCGGCCTCGAACCAGGCCGAACTCCCGGGGATACGGGTAATGGCTTCGGCGATGCCGCCTCCGGTGCAGGATTCGGCCGTGCTGACCTGCGCGCCCGCTGCCAACAGTTGCTGACCCAAGGTTGCTGCCAAGTGGGTAATGTCGTCCAAAGAGGGTTCTCCGTATCGGTCGAGGCAAAGTAGACACGCTACACCAGCCGGGTTGATGTGCAACACAGGACGCGATCCGAATCCGGTTCACGCCTGCGAGCCCTCTATTTGCGCTCCGGTTTCTCGGGGCAGGGTTTCTTGACGGTTTCCACGATGGTTTCCCGTGGCCTTCGCTTGGCCTCCTCCAGAGGGATGAAGCGGCCGTTGGTTGAATCTCGTCCTCGCTTGCGTTGCATAGGGCAATCCTTGTCGATGATGCCGCCTCCCGTCGGGCGGTGCTCGACATCCTAGCCAGCTCGAAGCGCTTCGTGTCGGTTCGGAAACGCGCCGTGACGAATCAGCCGGACCTGCGGCCCGCGAACGTGCGTGGTAACCTTGCCGCCATCGCAAAATCAATCGGATCCGACGTCGAGCCACGTAGGTGGAATCCCCGCCGTCGCCCGAAACTTGCCTCAATCCCCTACAGAATTTGCCTAAATAACTGATGAATAAAGCAATTTCCGACCTGTCCTCGCATACCCCGATGATGCAGCAATACTGGCGGTTGAAAAATCAGCATCCCGATCAGCTGATGTTCTATCGCATGGGTGACTTCTACGAGATCTTCTATGAAGACGCCAAGAAGGCGGCCAAGCTGCTCGACATCACGCTGACTGCGCGGGGCCAGTCAGCGGGGCAAAGCATTCCCATGTGCGGCATCCCCTATCACGCAGCGGAAGGCTATCTGGCCAAGCTGGTGAAGCTCGGCGAGTCAGTGGTCATCTGCGAACAGATTGGCGATCCGGCTACCAGCAAAGGCCCGGTCGATCGTCAGGTGGTGCGCATCATCACGCCCGGCACCGTCAGCGACGAAGCCTTGCTGGACGAGCGTCGGGATAACCTGATCGCTGCCGTGCTGGGTGACGAGCGCCTGTTCGGCCTGGCCGTACTGGACATCACCAGCGGCAATTTCACCGTGCTGGAAATCAAGGGCTGGGAAAACCTGCTGGCCGAGCTTGAGCGGATCAATCCGGTCGAGCTGCTGATTCCCGATGACTGGCCCCAAGGGTTGCCCGCAGAGAAACGCCGCGGTGCCCGTCGTCGCGCGCCATGGGACTTCGAGCGCGATTCGGCGCACAAAAGCCTGTGCCAGCAGTTCTCCACTCAGGATCTCAAAGGCTTCGGCTGCGAGAACCTCACCCTGGCGATCGGCGCGGCCGGCTGCCTGCTGAGCTACGCCAAAGAAACCCAGCGCACCGCATTGCCACACCTGCGCAGCCTGCGCCATGAGCGCCTCGACGACACGGTGATTCTGGACGGCGCCAGCCGCCGCAATCTGGAACTCGACACCAACCTGGCGGGCGGGCGCGACAACACGCTGCAGTCGGTGATGGATCGCTGTCAGACCGCCATGGCAACGCGCCTGCTGACCCGCTGGCTGAACCGTCCCCTGCGCGATCTGCACATCCTTCAGGCCCGCCAAGAGTCCATTGGCTGCTTCCTCGAGCGTTACCGCTTCGAGAACCTGCAGCCGCAGCTGAAAGAGATCGGCGACATCGAGCGCATTCTCGCGCGTATCGGCCTGCGCAATGCCCGTCCTCGGGACCTGGCGCGTCTGCGTGATGCCCTGAGCGCGTTGCCCGAATTGCAACTGGCCCTGGCCGAGCTTGAAGCGCCGCACATCCAGCAATTGGCGAAAACCGCGAGCACCTACCCGGAGCTGGCTGACCTGCTGCAACGCGCGATCATCGACAATCCGCCTGCGGTGATTCGAGACGGTGGCGTCCTGAAGACCGGTTACGACGCCGAGCTCGATGAATTGCTGTCCCTGAGCGAGAACGCCGGGCAGTTCCTCATTGATCTGGAAACCCGCGAAAAGGCACGCACCGGCCTGGCCAACCTCAAGGTCGGCTACAACCGCGTGCATGGTTACTTCATCGAGCTGCCGAGCAAGCAGGCCGAACAGGCGCCGGCCGATTACATCCGCCGCCAGACGCTTAAAGGCGCCGAGCGTTTCATCACCCCGGAGCTCAAGGAATTCGAAGACAAGGCGTTGTCGGCCAAGAGCCGCGCGCTGGCTCGGGAAAAGATGCTCTATGAGACGCTGCTGGAAGACCTGATCAGTCACCTGGCGCCGCTGCAGGACACCGCCGCCGCGCTGGCCGAGCTGGATGTGCTGAGCAACCTGGCCGAGCGCGCGCTGAATCTGGACCTCAACCGTCCGCGCTTCACCGACGAGCCGTGCATGCGCATCGAGCAAGGACGTCACCCGGTGGTGGAGCAGGTTCTGTCGTCGCCGTTCGTGGCCAACGACCTTGATCTGAACGACAACACGCGCATGCTGGTCATCACCGGTCCGAACATGGGCGGTAAATCCACTTACATGCGCCAGACCGCCTTGATCGTGCTGCTGGCGCATATCGGCAGCTTCGTGCCGGCGGCGAGCTGCGAGCTGTCGCTGGTCGACCGTATCTTCACGCGTATCGGTTCAAGCGATGACCTGGCCGGCGGACGCTCCACCTTCATGGTGGAGATGAGCGAGACGGCGAACATCCTGCACAACGCCACCGACAAAAGCCTGGTGCTGATGGATGAAGTCGGACGCGGCACCAGCACCTTCGACGGGCTTTCGCTGGCGTGGGCTGCGGCGGAATGCCTCGCCCAGCTTCGTGCGTACACGCTGTTCGCCACCCATTATTTCGAGCTGACCGTGTTGCCGGAGAGCGAGCCGCTGGTGGCCAACGTGCACCTGAATGCCACCGAGCACAACGAGCGCATTGTCTTCCTGCACCGCGTGCTGCCGGGCCCGGCGAGCCAGAGTTATGGT
Source organism: Pseudomonas sp. 1L-C-7-B-C1 (assembly GCF_057291635.1). Lineage (NCBI taxonomy): Bacteria > Pseudomonadati > Pseudomonadota > Gammaproteobacteria > Pseudomonadales > Pseudomonadaceae > Pseudomonas > Pseudomonas sp. 1L-C-7-B-C1. The sequence continues at coordinate 97,292 of NZ_JBXAWH010000004.1, forward strand.
CTTGCCGTGGCGCAACTGGCTGGCGTGCCGGGGCGCGTCATCACGCGGGCCAAAGAGCATCTGCTGCGTCTGGAGACCACCAGCCTGCCCCACGAACAGCCCAAGGCCAAGCCGGGCAAACCGCCGCTGCCGATGCAAAGCGACATGTTTGCAAGCTTGCCGCACCCTGTTCTGGACGAGTTGTCGAACCTGAAGATCGACGACCTGACGCCGCGCCAGGCGCTTGAGTTGTTGTATTCGATGAAGACACGCATCTAACGTGATTCGTAACAAGCTGTTAGAATCCCGCGCGGTTCGGGACGCTGTGAGCTTTTAGCCTGGCTTCACAGCGCACCTGGCCGCGTTTGAACGCAGCGAACCAAGGTCGGACATCGCCGCGCAGGACACCTTGCCTGCCGCGTTGCTCGAGAAGCTGAGTTTTACGGCCGGGGGACGTCCCGTACCTGGCAAGCCGGACTGAACGGCCTTGCTGCCGCCGCCTGAGGAGAGAATTAGAAATGACCTTCGTCGTCACCGACAACTGCATCAAGTGCAAGTACACCGACTGCGTAGAAGTCTGTCCGGTGGACTGCTTTTACGAAGGCCCGAACTTCCTGGTGATTCACCCGGACGAGTGCATCGACTGCGCCCTGTGCGAGCCTGAATGCCCTGCGAATGCGATCTTCTCCGAAGACGAGATTCCGGCCGGCATGGAGAATTTCATTCAGCTGAACGCAGAGCTGGCTGACGTCTGGCCCAACATCACGGAACGCAAGGACGCGCTGCCGGATGCGGCACAGTGGGATGGCAAGACCGGCAAGATAGCCGATCTGGAGCGCTAAGCTTCTGAAACGTCGAACACCCTGCTGACGCAAAAGGCCCCTCGGGGCCTTTTTGCATTGTCGAGGTGGTTGCAGCCGCACTTTTCTACAGAAGAAAAAAGGGGCGGTATGACCCGCCCACATTTTTTCCTTAATCCCTTCAATCCGTGTTCATCATCCTGATGAATCGCGTCCTGCGATGTCCTTGAGCAGTCTTCCTTGACCGCCTGTACCAATCCGTCGGTACAGGACTGATCTTAGTGATTTAAACGGTCAGGGCAAGGGCCGAGAGTTTTCAGGAAAATTCAGCCGCTGACTGACGCCAGTTTTAAATTGCCAACTAAATCAACGGGATAACTATCGGCTTTCACCTGACGGAGACATGATCAGCCAAAGAAGAGACGATTACTCACAGGACGCGTAAGAAACTGCTTACAGCATGAGTAAGCATCACTTACCTGATTGTGAAAAAGATCATCGACCTCTCAAGACGCTGTCATGAGACGTCCATCTAACTCACATCAGATCGACATAAAAAAGCCCCGACTCGTCGGGGCTTTCATACCGCTTGATATAACGAACACCCACTCTCTCGTCTTACTGGAAGAGTGACTCGCTGGATAGGCCATTCTTCTCGAGTATCTCGCGAAGGCGCTTTAACCCCTCCACTTGAATCTGCCGTACACGCTCACGAGTCAGGCCGATTTCCAGCCCGACGTCCTCAAGCGTGCTGCTTTCATGCCCGCGCAGCCCGAATCGACGGACGACGACTTCACGCTGTTTGTCGGTCAACTCTGAAAGCCACTGATCGATGCTCTGGGACAGATCATCGTCCTGCAACAGTTCGCACGGATCGGTAGGACGATCGTCCGTCAGCGTGTCGAGCAGCGTCTTGTCTGAATCAGGGCCCAGCGACACATCCACCGAAGACACCCGCTCGTTGAGACCGAGCATGCGCTTGACCTCACCGACCGGCTTCTCCAGCAGGTTGGCAATTTCTTCGGGAGAGGGTTCGTGGTCAAGCTTTTGCGTCAGCTCCCGCGCGGCGCGCAGGTAGACGTTGAGCTCTTTGACCACATGAATCGGGAGGCGGATCGTTCGCGTCTGATTCATGATCGCGCGTTCGATGGTTTGACGAATCCACCAGGTGGCGTAGGTCGAGAACCGGAATCCGCGCTCCGGATCGAATTTTTCGACCGCTCGAATGAGGCCCAGATTGCCCTCCTCGATCAGGTCCAGCAATGACAGACCACGATTGACGTAGCGCCTGGCGATTTTCACGACCAGCCGCAGATTGCTCTCAATCATCCGTTTGCGCCCAGCCGGATCGCCGCTCTGCGACAGCCGCGCAAAGTGGACTTCTTCTTCCGGGGAGAGCAAGGGGGAAAAGCCGATTTCATTGAGGTACAGCTGCGTAGCATCCAGTGCCCGAGTGTAGTCAATGTACTTATGCTGTTTGAGCGCTGCAGAGTTTTTGGGTTTCGCACGAACGGAAGGTGTAGCTGGCTTCTCATCCGTTGCAGAATCCAGGACGATTGCGGGCTCCATGAGGAGCACCTCGTCGTCTATGTCAAACTCCGGCACTTCTTTGCTGAGAGCCATTGTTATAGTCCTTTGGTGAGTTCGACCTCAAGCTCCAGTGACGCCTTCTTCCGTGGCAGCACTTGAGCCTGTCCCCTCTACGCAGGAACAGGCTGACAACCGATCAGCGACGTGGCAAGAATTCCAGTGGATCTACCGGTTTACCCTGGCGGCGAATCTCGAAATGCAGTTTCACCCGGTCAGTTCCCGTTGATCCCATCTCGGCAATACTTTGCCCTGCCTTGACCTGTTGTCCCTCCCGAACCAAGAGCCGACGGTTATGTCCGTATGCACTGACGTAGGTATCGCTGTGTTTGATGATGACCAATTCGCCGTAGCCCCTTAATCCACTTCCGGCGTATACCACTGCCCCATCAGACGCGGCCAAAACAGGCTGTCCCAAATCACCAGCGATATCAATTCCTTTATTCAAACTACCGTTTGAAGAGAACTTGCTGATCAAAACGCCGCTCGTCGGCCATGTCCAGCCGCTTGGAGAACGGGCGCCGGTCACCACGGTTGTATTGACCGGCGTCGTCGTCGAGTTGCTGGTCGGTGGTGGCGTCGTTGCGGCGACAGCCCCTACCGGCCTTGAAATGACAGTGGTTTTCAGCGACCCGGAAGGGGATGTCGAGCTGCTCGTGGTGGTCTGCGGAACGCGTGCGGAGCCAGCGGCCACCGCCGTAGACGGCGAGTTGGCGCGCCCATCGAAGCGGATCGTCTGACCGACATGAATGGTGAAGGGCTCTGGAATGCTGTTGCGTGCGGCCAGCGCCTTCCAGTCCCAGCCGTAACGAAACGCAATGGAAAAAAGCGTATCGCCACGCTTCACGACGTACTGACCTGTGGTCACAGGCTGACGCGTCGGCACCGTCGATTTGCCGTTGCGGTCGACAACGCGTACGCCGCCCGATGGCGTGCTGGAGCAGCCGACCAGAAGGGTACTCAAGGCAACTCCAATCACCAGACGCTGAAAGCTTGTTGAAGAACTACGCTGCCGAATGACTGTGAGACTCACCCGCCACTCCCTTTACCGGTGACTGAAGAAGAAACTGTCCTGGGTCGTGAAAGATCAGGCAGCCATGAAAAACAGGGTGTAAGACGGCGCTGCGGGAGTTAACCGAAGCATCGTTGCAAAACGCCAGCCTGTAGACCGGCTGCGTCTTCGGGAATTCATTGCCGCCAAAAAATAGCGCTTACGCCAGTGGCCCGTTGAGCAGCGGGACAAAACGGACAGCGCCCAATACATGCCGGGAGAAACCGTTTTCCTCACGAATGATCAACATGAGTTGCTGCACCTCGCCCGAACCCACCGGAATGACCAACCGCCCACCGGGTGCCAGCTGGTCCAGCAAGGCCTGAGGTACGTCGGTGGCAACCGCAGTGACGATGATGCCGTTGTAAGGCGCGAGCGCCGGCCAGCCTTCCCAGCCGTCGCCCCAACGAAACACCATGTTGCGCAGGTTCAGTTCGACGAGGCGTTCCTTGGCGCGATCCTGCAGCACCTTGATGCGCTCGACGGAGAAAACCCGCTCCACCAGTTGCGCCAGCACGGCGGTCTGGTAGCCCGAGCCGGTGCCAATCTCCAGTACCTTGTCCAGCGGGCCCGCCGCCAGCAGCAGCTCGCTCATGCGCGCCACCATGTAAGGCTGAGAAATCGTCTGGTTGTTGCCGATCGGCAGCGCCGTGTCTTCGTAGGCGCGGTGCGCCAGGGCTTCGTCGACGAACAGGTGACGGGGAGTCTTGCGAATGACGTCCAGCACCTGGGTGTTAGCGATGCCCTCTTCGCACAACCGTTGGATAAGACGCTCGCGGGTACGCTGGGAAGTCATCCCCACGCCACGTCGTAACAGATCATCTTGCTCACGCGACATCAGGCCATTCCCTCCAGCCATGCGTTCAGGCTGTTGAAACCGTCCTGATAGGTACGATCCAGCTGCAACGGGGTGATCGACACATAACCCTGCATCACGGCGTGGAAATCGGTGCCCGGCCCGCCGTCTTCGGCATCTCCGGCGGCAGCAATCCAGTAACCGGCCCTTCCGCGCGGGTCGACCACGCGCACGGGCGCCGCCGCACGGGTGCGATGGCCGAGACGGGTCAGCTGGATACCGCGCACGTTTGCCAGCGGCAGGTTAGGGATATTCACATTCAATACGGTACGGGGTGGAAGGTCGAGGCGCTCGTGGGCTTCGACCAGAAGCCGGGCAAAATGCGCGGCGGTTGCCAGGTTATCGGCCTGACGTGACAAAAATGAAAAGGCAAATGACGGGCGTTGCAGAAAACGGCCTTCCAGCGCCGCAGCGACGGTGCCCGAGTACAGCACATCGTCACCCAGATTGGCGCCCAGATTGATACCCGAAACAACCATGTCCGGCTCATCGGGCAGCAGACCGTTGAGCCCAAGGTGGACGCAATCGGTGGGCGTGCCGTTAACGCTGATGAAGCCGTTGTCCAGGGTGTGCGGGTGCAAGGGCCGGTCCAGCGTCAGCGAACTGCTCGCGCCGCTCTTGTCTTGATCGGGCGCAATCACCACGCACTCGGCGTACCCCGCCAGCGCGCCATGCAGCGCAGCAAGCCCGGGCGCCATGACCCCGTCATCATTAGAAATCAGAATACGCATGAGCTGTCCGTCTGCCCTGCCGGGGCGAGATCGACGAGTTCGCGCACCAATGCGGTGGCGAAGCATCCGGCCGGCAGGACGAATTCCAGTTGCAGAATGTCAGGCTCGGGATAATGCCACGTCAACCGCCCGATGGGCAGTCGCAGGATGCGCCGTTCGTGTTCCATTCCCGCTTTTATCAACCAGTTACAGAGCGAAGCCTCGCGCACCGCGATGCTGTTTTCAAGCGCTGCGGTGGCGCCGGCGGCCGGGGAATCACCCTCACCCCACTGCGGCCCGGTCGGGTGCAGATCGAGGATCGCCAATCGCGGGTCGCTGCACTCGGCTTCGCCTGCGGGGAAGAAACTGCGGCTGTCGGTGAACGCCAACAGATCGCCCACTTGCGCCCGTTGCCAGCTGCCATCGGCGACCCGCGCGGCCAGGACCTGATTGAACACATAGCTGCGCGCGGTGGAGAGCAAGCGAGAGCGCACATTGCGCTGCTCGGGCAGGGCCTGACGCTCGGCATAATGACGGGCTTCACCCAGATTCCCGCCCTCGTAGCCGAAACGCTGAGGACCGAAATAGTTGGGGATGCCGTGTTGTTTGATCAACTCAAGACGTGCGTCGAGCCCGGCCTTGTCGGCCTGCAATTGCGTGAGACGCAGCGTAAAACCATTGGCGGCGTGGGCGCCCCGTTGCAGCTTGCGTTTGTGGCGTGTGCTGTCGAGGATTTTCAGGGAATCGTTTTCAGCCACCGACATGTCCGGATCAGCCTTGCCCGGCAGCTGAATGCTGAACCACTGCCGGGTCAACGCCTGACGATCCTTCAAACCGGCGTAGGCGACGGTTCGCAACGGCACGCCGGCCGCCTTGGCCAGACGCCGGGCGGCTTCCTCGGTATTCAAGCCGCGCTTTTCGACCCACAGCCACAGGTGCTCGCCATCACCGGAAAGCGGGATGTCGAGGACTTCATCGACCTGAAAGTCTTCCGCGGTGGCCTTCAGCACGGCAGTACCCAGCGCGTCGCCGTAAGCCCTCGGACCCAGAAGTTCGAGCTCGGTCATGCGCTGATCAACAACGCAACGGCGTGCACGGCGATGCCTTCTTCACGGCCGGTGAAGCCCAGTTTTTCAGTGGTGGTGGCCTTGACGTTGACCTGGTCGATGTCGACTTGCAGGTCTTCGGCAATCAAGGCGCGCATGCTTTCAATGTGCGGGGCCATCTTCGGCGCCTGGGCAACGATGGTCGCGTCGACGTTGCCGACCTTCCAGCCCTTGCCCTGAACTTGCTTGAGCACGTGACGAAGCAGCACCCGGCTGTCGGCGCCCTTGAATTGCGGATCGGTGTCAGGGAAGTGCTTGCCGATGTCGCCAAGGGCGGCAGCGCCAAGGAGAGCATCGCTCAACGCGTGCAGCACTACATCGCCATCGGAATGCGCGAGCAAACCCGACGTGTGCGCAATCCGCACGCCGCCCAAGGTAATGAAATCGCCTTCAGCGAAACGGTGCACATCATAGCCGTGGCCAATACGCATAAAAAAACGCCCTGAAAAAGTCAGGGCGTGATTCTACCTACTTTGATCGACATTAGGGCCGGCCGGCGCGCAATTGCCCGAGACACTGCAATTGAAGGCGGAGACTTCAGCCGGCCAGGGCTCGGGCGTGGTGGCGCAGGTGGTCTTCGATGAAACTGGCGATGAAGTAATAGCTGTGGTCGTACCCCGGCTGCATGCGCAATTCCAGGGGATGACCGGCCGCCTTCGCCGCCTGAACCAATGATTCCGGCTTGAGCTGATTGCCGAGGAAGTCGTCGCGATCGCCTTGATCCACCAGCAATGGCAGGCGCTCGGTGGCCTCGGCGATGAGCACGCTGGCGTCCCATTCACGCCAGCGCGAACGGTCTTCGCCCAGATAGCGCGAGAAGGCTTTCTGCCCCCACGGGCAATCCATCGGGTTGCAGATGGGCGAGAACGCCGACACCGATTTATAGCGGCCAGGGTTGCGCAACGCGCCGACCAGTGCGCCGTGGCCGCCCATGGAATGCCCGCTGATGCTGCGTTTGTCCGAGGCCGGGAAGTGCGCCTCGATCAACGCCGGCAGCTCGCTGATCACGTAATCGTACATGCGGTAGTGCCGCGCCCACGGCTGTTCGGTGGCGTTCAGATAAAAGCCGGCGCCCAGTCCGAAGTCATAGGCCTTGTCCGGGTCATCCGGCACGTCGGCGCCGCGCGGGCTGGTGTCCGGCGCCACGATGATCAGCCCCAGCTCGGCAGCAACTCGCAGTGCACCGGCCTTCTGCATGAAGTTCTCATCGGTGCAGGTCAGCCCTGACAACCAATAGACCACCGGCAACTTGCCGCCCTGCTCCGCTTGCGGCGGCAGATACACCGCGAACACCATGTCGCAGCCAAGCACATCAGAGTGATGTTTGTAACGCTTGTGCCAGCCGCCGAAGCTTTTCTGGCACGAGATGTTTTCCAGACTCATGGGGATCTCCGAGCGGCAAGCTTCAAGCGGTAAGCAGCAAGGGGTCCTGACTCACCTCCACTTGCGGCTTGAAGCTTGTCGCTTACCGCTGCTTTTCAGAAATGAATGACCGTACGGATGCTTTTGCCTTCGTGCATCAGGTCAAACGCTTCGTTGATCCGGTCCAGGCCCATGGTGTGGGTGATGAAGGTGTCCAGCGGGATCTCGCCGGCCTGCGCTTTTTCGACGTATCTTGGCAATTCGGTGCGGCCTTTGACGCCACCGAAGGCCGAACCGCGCCAGACGCGACCGGTCACCAGCTGGAACGGACGGGTAGAGATTTCCTGACCCGCACCGGCGACGCCGATGATCACCGATTCGCCCCAGCCCTTGTGGCACGACTCCAGGGCCGCGCGCATCAGGTTCACGTTGCCTACGCACTCGAAGCTGTAATCCACGCCGCCGTCGGTCATTTCGACGATCACTTCCTGAATCGGCTTGTCGTGATCCTTGGGATTGACGAACTCGGTCGCCCCCAATTCACGGGCCACGTCGAATTTGGACGGGTTGATGTCGACCGCGATGATGCGCGAGGCCTTGGCCATTTTTGCGCCGATGATCGCCGCCAGGCCGATACCGCCGAGACCGAAGACCGCCACAGTGGCGCCCTCTTCGACCTTGGCCGTGTTCAGCACTGCGCCAATGCCGGTGGTCACGCCGCAACCCAGCAGGCAAACCTTCTCCAGCGGCGCTTCCTTGGGGATTTTGGCGAGGGAGATTTCCGGGACCACGGTGTATTCGGAGAACGTCGAGCAGCCCATGTAGTGGTAGATCGGCTGGCCGTTGTAGCTGAAGCGGGTGGTGCCGTCGGGCATCAGCCCTTTGCCCTGGGTGGCGCGGACTTTCTGGCAGAGGTTAGTCTTCCCGGATTTGCAGAACTTGCACTCGCGGCATTCGGCGGTGTACAGCGGAATGACGTGGTCGCCCACGGCCAGCGAGGTGACGCCTTCGCCGACGGCTTCAACGACGCCGCCGCCTTCGTGACCGAGGATGCAAGGGAAGACGCCTTCGGAATCAGCACCGGACAAGGTGTAGGCATCGGTATGGCAAACGCCGGATGCCACGGTACGAATCAACACTTCGCCGGCTTTCGGGGCTTCTACGTCCACTTCGACGATCTGCAGTGGTTCATTGGGCGCGAAAGCTACGGCAGCACGTGACTTGATCATCATGATCTCCAGCTAAATAAATACGAGCCAGGAGTGTAATACAGTGCTGGGTGATGAATAATCCGCCTGAAAGCAAAACATTAATGCTGTGCAGGGACAATAGATGCAGGTCAATCGTTGGGAAGGTCTGGACGAGTTTGTCGCCGTTGCCGAGTGCGGGCAGTTCACCGCCGCCGCCGAGCGCTTGGGGGTGTCGTCATCGCACATCAGTCGGCAGATCGCGCGACTCGAAGAGCGCTTGCAGACGCGCTTGCTGTATCGCAGCACCCGGAAGGTCGCGCTGACCGAAGCGGGTCAGACGTTCCTGCATCACTGCCAACGCCTGCAGGACGGACGCGAGGAAGCATTGCGGGCGGTGACCGACCTGACCAGCGAGCCGAAGGGACTGCTGCGGATGACCTGTGCCGTCGCTTACGGCGAGCGGTTCATCGCCCCGCTGGTGACACGCTTCATGGAGGACTACCCGCAACTGCGCGTGGACATCGAGCTGACCAACAACACGCTGGATCTGGTGCATGAAGGCCTGGACCTGGCCATCCGGCTGGGTCGATTGCAGGAATCAAGACTGGTGGCCGCTCGATTGGCCCCGCGCAAGATGTACCTGTGCGCCTCTCCCGCCTATCTCCAACGGTACGGCCGGCCCCACAGCGTGTCCGAACTGGCCCGACACAATTGCCTGATCGGCAGCTCGGACAGTTGGTTGCTGCAGCAAAACGGGCGGGAATTTTCCCAGCGGGTGCAAGGCAACTGGCGCTGCAACAGTGGGCAGGCGGTGCTGGATGCGGCGTTGCGTGGGGTCGGGCTGTGTCAGCTTCCGGACTACTACGTGCTTGAGCATCTCAAGCGCGGCGCGCTGGTCTCGTTGCTGGATGCCCATCAGCCGCCGAACACCGCCGTCTGGGCGTTGTACCCGCAGCAGCGGCATCTGTCGCCCAAGGTGAGAAAGCTGGTGGATTATCTGAAAGCGGGATTGGCGTCACGGGAGGAATACAGCGTGTAGGCGGATCAGCCGTTGAATTCCACACGCCGCTGGCGCAGCCACTCCAGGTCTTCCGGGCGGGTGACCTTGATGTTATCCGCGCGCCCTTCGATCAGACGCGGCGATTGCCCGGCCCACTCGATAGCGGAAGCTTCATCGGTGATCGCCACGTTGGACACCAGACTGTCCGCCAGCGCGCGGTGCAGCGCACCCAGACGAAACATCTGCGGCGTATAGGCCTGCCAGATCAGGCTGCGGTCCACGGTTTCGGTCACACGGCCATTGGCGTCGGCGCGCTTGAGGGTGTCTTTGGCCGGCACCGCCAGCAAGCCGCCGACCGGATCATCCGCCAGCTCGCCAAGCAGATTATCGAGGTCCGAACGCGCCAGGTTCGGGCGCGCTGCGTCATGTACCAGCACCCAATCGTTGTCATCCGCGCCGTTGGCGTGCAGGTGCAGCAGTGCATTGAGCACCGAGTCCGCACGCTCTTTGCCGCCCGCGACCTGCTGAATCCGGGAATCCAGCGCGCAAGGCAACGTAGGCCAATAAGGGTCATCCACAGCCAGACTGACCACCAGGCCCTTGAGCCGGGGATGATCGAGAAAGCAAAGCAGGCTGTGTTCAAGAATCGTGAGGCCGCCCAGTTGCAGGTACTGCTTGGGACGGTCTGCCGCCATGCGCGCGCCAACGCCCGCTGCGGGAATCACTGCCCAGAAGGCAGGAAGGGATTGAGTCATTACACCAACGTCACTGTGCCAACTGATAAAGGGTTTCGCCGTCTTTGACCATGCCCAATTCATGACGGGCACGCTCTTCAACGGTTTCGAGGCCTTTTTTCAGCTCCAGCACTTCCGCGTCGAGGACCCGGTTGCGCTCCAGCAGAGCATCGTTTTCGGCGTGTTGATCGGCGATTTGCTGCGTCAGACTGGCCACCTGCGCGAGACTGCCGTTACCTACCCATAGGCGATACTGCAAGCCAGCGAGCATCAAAAGCAGAACGAGGAACAACCAGTTAGGACTGCGCATTGTGAATATCTGTTACCCGGCGAATAAAGACAGCAAAACCGACCATTTCAAATGCCCATAAGCCCGGTGGTCACCGGGCTCATGGATCAGGACGACAAGAGCGGTCACCTTTCGGTGACTTCTCCTACAACGCCTGCTGCCTTTTTACCATCTTTGCAATCAGCCGCGAAACTCGCCGCGACCACGGTACACCGCTTTGGCGCCCAGTTGCTCTTCGATACGCAGCAGCTGGTTGTACTTGGCGATACGGTCGGAACGGCTCAACGAACCGGTCTTGATCTGGCCGGCGGCGGTACCCACGGCCAGGTCGGCAATGGTGGAGTCTTCGGTTTCGCCGGAACGGTGCGAGATCACTGCGGTATAACCCGCGGCCTTGGCCATCTGGATGGCTTCCAGCGTTTCGGTGAGCGTGCCGATCTGGTTGAACTTGATCAGGATAGAGTTACCGATCTTCTTGTCGATGCCTTCTTTCAGGATCTTGGTGTTGGTCACGAACAGGTCGTCACCCACCAGCTGGATCTTGTCGCCGATCTTGTCGGTGAGGACTTTCCAGCCATCCCAGTCCGACTCGTCCAGACCGTCTTCGATGGAAATGATCGGGTGCTTGCTGACCAGGTCAGCCAGGTAGTCGGCGAAACCGGCAGAGTCGTACTCGCCTTCTTCGCTCAGCACGTATTTGCCGTTCTTGTAGAACTCGCTCGCTGCGCAGTCCAGCGCCAGGGTCACATCGGTGCCCAGTTTGTAGCCCGCGTTGGCAACGGCTTCGGCGATGGCGTCCAGCGCGTCGCCGTTGGAGTTCAGGTTCGGCGCGAAGCCACCTTCGTCACCCACGGCAGTGTTCAGGCCACGTGCTTTCAACACCGCTTTGAGGTGGTGGAAAATCTCGGTACCCCAGCGCAGGCCCTCGGAAAAGGTCTTGGCGCCCACCGGCTGAATCATGAATTCCTGGATGTCGATGTTGTTATCGGCGTGCTCGCCACCGTTGATGATGTTCATCATCGGAACCGGCATCGAGTAAACACCCGGCGTGCCGTTCAGGTTGGCGATGTGCGCGTACAACGGCAGGTCCTGATCCTGAGCAGCTGCTTTGGCCGCAGCCAGCGACACAGCGAGGATCGCGTTGGCGCCCAGGCTGGCTTTGTTTTCGGTGCCGTCCAGCTGAATCATCGCGTGATCCAGGGCTTTCTGGTCAACCGGGTCTTTGCCCAGCAACAGGTCGCGGATCGGGCCATTGATGTTGGCCACAGCTTTCAGAACGCCCTTGCCCATGTAACGGCTCTTGTCGCCATCACGCAGCTCCAGCGCTTCACGCGAGCCGGTGGAAGCACCGGACGGCGCGCAGGCGCTGCCGATGATGCCGTTGTCGAGGAGCACGTCTGCTTCCACGGTGGGATTGCCACGGGAGTCGAGAACTTCACGACCTTTGATGTCGACGATTTTTGCCATTGTTGTTAACACTCCAAGATTGACGAAAACGACGCAGCTGGGAAAACGATTCGGCGTCTCAGGGCTCTAGGACAACGGGCAGGGCCTGAAACGACAATTTTCCCGACCCTTTGGTCGGGAAAACAACGAACGGCACTCTACCGGAGGGCTCGGCGCCGGAGAAGCGGGTTTTACGCCGTTTCGATCGTCGGGAAGCTTTTAACGAGTTCGTCGAGCGCCTTGAGCTGGGCCAGGAACGGCTCCAGCTTGTCCAGGCGCAGGGCGCAGGGACCGTCGCACTTGGCGTTGTCCGGATCCGGATGGGCTTCCAGGAACAGACCGGCCAGGCCCTGACTCATCCCGGCCTTGGCCAGATCGGTGACCTGGGCGCGACGGCCACCGGCGGAATCGGAGCGGCCGCCCGGCATCTGCAAGGCGTGGGTCACGTCGAAGAACACCGGGTATTCGAACGATTTCATGATGCCGAAACCAAGCATGTCGACGACCAAATTGTTGTAGCCGAAGCTCGAACCGCGCTCACACAGGATCAACTGATCGTTGCCCGCTTCCACACATTTGGCGAGGATGTGTTTCATCTCGTGGGGCGCCAGGAACTGGGCCTTCTTGATGTTGATCACGGCGCCGGTCTTGGCCATGGCCACGACCAGGTCGGTCTGGCGGGACAGGAAAGCCGGCAACTGAATGATGTCGCAGACTTCTGCCACCGCAGCGGCCTGCTCAGGCTCGTGCACGTCGGTGATGATCGGCACGCCGAAGGCTTGCTTGATGTCCTGGAAAATCCGCATGCCTTCTTCAAGACCCGGGCCGCGGTAGGAAGTCACTGAGGAACGGTTGGCCTTGTCGAAGCTGGCCTTGAACACGTACGGAATGCCGAGCTTCTCGGTCACTCGCACGTATTCTTCGCAGACCTGCATCGCCATGTCGCGCGACTCCAGGACGTTCATGCCGCCGAACAGGACCATGGGTTTGTCGTTGGCGATGTCGATGGAGCCGACGCGGATGATTTTCTGTGCCATGTGATGGATTCCCTATCAACCGTTCTTCTGGTGTTGAGCAAGCGCTGCTTTCACGAAACCACTGAACAACGGGTGGCCATCGCGGGGCGTAGAGGTGAACTCGGGGTGGAACTGGCAAGCCACAAACCATGGATGGTCAGGAGACTCCACCACTTCAACCAGCGCGCCATCACCCGAACGGCCGGAGATTTTCAGGCCGGCTTCGACCAGTTGTGGCAGCAGCTTGTTGTTCACTTCATAGCGGTGGCGATGGCGCTCGACGATAACGTCGTTGGCGTAGCAATCGTGCACCAGAGAACCCGGCTCAAGCAGGCATTCCTGCGCGCCCAGACGCATGGTGCCGCCCAGGTCCGAAGTTTCGGTCCGGGTTTCGACAGCACCGGTGGCGTCTTCCCACTCGGTGATCAGACCGACGACAGGGTGTTGGCTGGCACGATCAAACTCAGTGGAGTTGGCGTCTGTCCAGCCCAGCACGTTACGGGCGAACTCGATGACCGCCACCTGCATGCCCAGGCAGATGCCCAGGTACGGAACCTTGTTCTCGCGAGCGAACTGCACGGCCGTGATCTTGCCCTCGACACCGCGCAGACCGAAGCCGCCCGGAACGAGAATCGCGTCAACGCCCTCAAGCAAACCAGTGCCCTGATTCTCGATGTCTTCGGAATCGATGTAGCGCAGATTAACCTTGGTACGGTTGCTGATCCCGGCGTGACTCATGGCTTCGATCAGCGACTTGTAGGCATCCAGCAGCTCCATGTACTTGCCGACCATCGCGATGGTGACTTCGTGTTCCGGATTGAGTTTGGCGTCGACGACCTTTTCCCACTCGGACAGGTCGGCGCTGCCGCACTGCAGGCCGAAGCGCTCGACGACGAAATCGTCGAGGCCCTGGGAATGCAGGATGCCCGGGATCTTGTAGATGGTGTCGGCGTCTTCGAGGGCGATGACCGCGCGCTCTTCAACGTTGGTGAACTGCGCGATCTTGCGGCGCGACGAGATGTCGATCGGGTGGTCGGAACGGCAGACCAGTACGTCTGGCTGCAGGCCGATCGAACGGAGTTCTTTCACCGAGTGTTGTGTCGGCTTGGTCTTGGTCTCGCCCGCGGTGGCGATGTACGGAACCAGCGTCAGGTGCATGAGCATGGCGCGCTTGGCGCCCACTTCAAAACGCAGCTGACGGATCGCTTCGAGGAACGGTTGCGACTCGATGTCGCCCACGGTGCCGCCGATTTCGACCATGGCGACGTCGGCATCGCCGGCGCCCTTGATGATGCGACGCTTGATTTCGTCGGTGATGTGCGGGATCACCTGAATGGTCGCGCCCAGATAATCACCACGGCGCTCTTTGCGCAGGACGTGTTCGTACACACGGCCGGTGGTGAAGTTGTTGTTCTGGGTCATGGTGGTGCGAATGAAACGCTCGTAGTGACCCAGGTCCAGGTCAGTTTCGGCGCCGTCGTGGGTGACGAACACCTCACCGTGCTGGAACGGACTCATGGTGCCGGGATCGACGTTGATGTAGGGGTCCAGCTTGAGCATGGTGACCTTAAGTCCCCTCGCCTCCAGGATGGCCGCCAATGAAGCCGAGGCGATGCCTTTCCCCAATGAAGAAACAACACCGCCCGTGACGAAGATGTAGCGCGTCATGAAAAACCCTAGAAGTCTGCGTTAAAGCGGTCAGAGCCGCCGGGGAAAGCGAAGGAAGGCCGAAGCCCCCGATAACCTGCGTGTTCCACTGTGCATTTCGAATCTGTCGCGCCTAAATCAACGACCGGCCTTGAAAAGGTCTGTCCGTGGATCGCCACATTTTTGAGAATCGCCCAGTAAAGACTGGCTGGTAATCGGCAACTTGCGTCGTTCCGGAAGGATCGACATAAGCTGTATCAAGAAGGGAGCGTAGTCTACCGGAAAGGCCCTTTCAGCTCAAACTTTGGTCATTCGTCGGTGGCAACCAGTGCAATCGCCAGTCGCCACGGGGGCTGGCGTCCAGTCCCGGAAGGTTTGCCACGGCCAATAACTGCTCGCCGCGGTACAACAGCGGCAATCGGCCGCGCAGAAACACCGGCACACCCTTCTCGTTAAGCAGGCGTTTGAGGTCTCGACGTCCCCGATCCGGCACATCAAAGGTTTCACCGCCCTGGCGGTAATGCACATGCAGGCCACCCGATGGCGCAGCGCCGAGGATCTGCAACATGCCGTTGCCCGGCAGCGCGAGAGGTTGCGACGCCATGGACCAGTGCTGCGAGCCGGCGACGTTTTTCAGCCAGATCCCCGACAGCCACCAGATGCGCCCTTCGGCTCGGTGCATCTGACCATCGGCCAGTCGCCAGATGGGGCGACCGTCCGGCCCGGCATCGCGCAGCGAATCCCAGCCTGCCCAGTGATCGGTATCAGGCAGTCGAGTGAGCGGCGCCAGCCAGTGGCGCAATGCGTTGCGCTGCCGGGCGGGAGACAACGTTTCCAGCGGCGCGAGCTCAAGAGAGGGCATATCGAGCCACGGCCAGGGGCACGGCGTATCGGCCAGAGCCAGGTCCTGCACCGCCAGCTCGTCCAGCAACTGCTGGGCTTCGGCCAGATGCGCGGCGCTACGAGCCATGCTCGCAATTGCCTGCGGCCAGCGCGTCGTCACCAGCGGCAGCACGTGGCTGCGCAGATAGTTGCGCGAAAAGCGGCTGTCTTTGTTGCTCGGGTCTTCGATCCAGCTCAAACCCTGCTCCCGGGCATAGGCCTCAAGGGTCGCGCGGGATTCGTCCAGCAGAGGCCGAACCAGCTGCCCTGCGCCCAAAGGACGCTGCGCCGGCATGGCAGCCAGCCCGCGCACCCCGGCGCCACGCAGCAGACGGAACAGCAGCGTCTCCGCCTGATCGTCCCGATGCTGAGCGGTCAGCAGCACTTCGCCAGCCGCGAGCGTCGAATTGAAGGCGGCGTATCGAGCGTCCCGCGCGGCTTGTTCAAGGCTCGCACCGGGGCGCACCTGGACGTCGATGACCTGCATCGGTACGCCCAGAATCTGACACATCTGCCGGCAATGCACCGGCCACGAAGCCGCCACAGCCTGAAGGCCATGGTTGACGTGAACAGCGGTCAGAGGTGGAAGCGCGTGAACCCTGGCAAGTTCCGCCAGCAGGTGGAGCAGAACAGTGGAATCGAGCCCACCGGAGAATGCGACGCGCCAGGCGCCTGCAGCGCGCCAGGGTTCGAGGCGCGACAGCAGACGTCTGGAGAGTGCGAGTGTGATGCTGTCCGGTTTGCTCATGCTGGTTAACCCTGCTTAAAGCTCGCCGGACCGGAGACGTCACCGGGTTCGGTGACGCTCTCTTTGCAGAACGGTCCGGTTAAAGGCCATAGCTCATCAGGCGGTCGTAACGGCGGGCCAACAGCGCGTCGTTATCGAACTTCTGAAGCATGCTCAGCTGGCTGCTCAGTTCTTCGCGGATCAAGGCAGCGGCAGCGGCCGGATCGCGGTGCGCGCCGCCCAGTGGCTCGCTGATCACCTTGTCGACGATGCCCAGTCCCTTCAGACGCTCGGCAGTGATGCCCATCGCTTCAGCTGCGTCCGGCGCCTTCTCGGCGGTTTTCCACAGGATGGAAGCACAGCCTTCAGGCGAGATCACTGCGTAGGTCGAGTACTGCAGCATGTTCAGCTGATCGCACACGCCAATGGCCAGTGCGCCGCCTGAACCGCCTTCGCCAATCACGGTGGCAATGATCGGAGTCTTCAGGCGCGCCATCACACGCAGGTTCCAGGCGATGGCTTCGCTCTGGTTACGCTCTTCGGCGTCGATGCCTGGGTATGCGCCCGGCGTATCAATGAAGGTCAGGATCGGCATCTTGAAACGCTCGGCCATTTCCATCAGGCGGCAGGCCTTGCGGTAGCCTTCAGGACGCGGCATGCCGAAGTTGCGGCGAACCTTCTCGCGCACTTCGCGGCCCTTCTGATGACCGATCACCATCACTGGCTGGTCGTTCAGCCGGGCAATACCGCCGACGATGGCAGCGTCGTCAGAGAAGTGGCGATCGCCATGCAGCTCGTCGAACTCGGTGAAGATGTGTTGAATGTAGTCCAGCGTATACGGACGACGCGGATGACGCGCCATGCGCGCGATCTGCCAACTGGTCAGGTTGCCGAAAATGCTTTCGGTGAGCGTATTGCTCTTCTCTTGCAGTCGAGAGATTTCGTCGCCGATGTTCAGCGAGTTGTCATTGCCCACCAGACGCAGCTCTTCAATCTTGGCTTGCAGGTCAGCAATCGGCTGTTCGAAATCCAGAAAATTCGGGTTCATAGGCATCCGTCTTGGGTCGACGGCCAAGAGGCCGGCCGGTTGATCCGATAAGCGCCATACCTTAATGGAGCGGGCGCCTTTCGGTCGAGTTTAAAGTGTCGAGGTCATTAATATTGAGCTGATCGGTGTCAGCGATACTGCAGGAAGACGTTCTCTCGTCCGAACTGGTCACGCAGCGCCTGAATCAGGCTGTCTGCGGGATCGATCCGCCACGCTTCGCCGAACTGCAGCAATGCCTTGGCTTCCTGCCCGGTGTAGTCGAGGGTGATCGGGCACGCGCCGCGGTGCTTCTTGCACAGCTCGCCCAGCCAGCGCAGCCGGTCGCCCTTGAGCGCTTCGGCCCGCACGTTCAGGCGCAGACTTTCCGCCAGCCCGGTGCGCGCTTCTTCCAGGCTCATCACCCGTTTGGCGCGCAACCGCAGGCCCCCGGAGAAGTCGTCGGTGCTGACTTCCCCTTCCACCACCACCATCGCATCGGTTTGCAGCAGCGACTGAGCCGCCTGGAACGAATCGGCAAACAGCGACGCTTCGATACGTCCGGAACGGTCGTCCAGGGTGATGAAGCCCATCTTGTCGCCCTTTTTGTTCTTCATCACCCGCAGCGCAATGATCAGCCCGGCGATGGTCTGGGTCTCCCGCGAGGGCTTCAGATCGACGATGCGCTGACGCGCGAAGCGGCGGATCTCACCTTCGTATTCGTCGATCGGGTGCCCGGTCAGGTACAGGCCCAGGGTTTCTTTTTCGCCACGCAGCCGTTCCTTGAGAGTGACCTCTTTGGCGCTGCAGTGGTTCGCGTAAACGTCGGCGTCGGCTTCAACGAACAGGCCGCCGAAGAGATCGGCATGGCCGCTGTCGTGACTGCGGGCGGTCTGCTCGGCGGCCTGAATGGCTTCTTCGAGTGCGGCCAGCAGGACACCGCGGTTACGGTCGATATTGGCTTGATACTGTTTTGGCTCGTCATAGAAGAACGGGCCGAGACGGTCCAAGGCACCGCTGCGAATCAGGCCATCGAGGGTGCGCTTGTTGACGCGCTTGAGGTCGATGCGGGCGCAGAAATCGAACAGGTCGGCGAACGGGCCTTCCTGACGCGCTTCGGTGATCGCTTCCACCGGGCCTTCGCCGACGCCTTTGATCGCGCCGAGGCCATAGACGATGCGGCCGTCGTCGTTCACGGTGAACTTGAACTCGGAGTTGTTCACGTCCGGCGCATCCAGGCGCAGCTTCATGATCCGCACTTCTTCGATCAAGGTCACGACCTTGTCGGTGTTGTGCATGTCCGCTGAAAGCACCGCCGCCATGAACGGCGCCGGGTAGTGACGCTTGAGCCAGGCGGTCTGGTACGACACCAGCCCGTAGGCCGCCGAGTGCGACTTGTTGAAACCGTAACCGGCGAATTTCTCTACCAGGTCGAAAATGTTACCGGCCAGGTCAGGGTCGATGTTGTTGGTCTTGCAACCTTCGATGAAACCGCCGCGCTGCTTGGCCATTTCCTCGGGCTTCTTCTTGCCCATTGCACGACGCAACATGTCAGCGCCGCCAAGGGTGTAACCGGCCATGACCTGAGCAATCTGCATCACCTGTTCCTGATACAGGATGATGCCGTAGGTCGGCGCAAGCACCGGCTTGAGGCCTTCGTACTGGTAATCGACGTGGGGGTACGACAGCTCCGCGCGACCGTGTTTACGGTTGATGAAATCGTCAACCATGCCCGATTGCAAAGGACCGGGACGGAACAGCGCCACCAGTGCGATCAAGTCTTCCAGGCAGTCGGGCTTGAGCTTTTTGATCAGCTCTTTCATGCCGCGGGATTCAAGCTGGAAGACGGCCGTGGTTTCGGCGCGCTGCAGCAGCTCGTAGGTCGGCATGTCGTCCAGCGGGATGAACGCGATGTCGAGGGGCTCTTCGTCGACCTTGGCGCGGTCGCGGTTAATCGTCTTCAGTGCCCAGTCGATGATGGTCAGGGTACGCAGACCCAGGAAGTCGAACTTCACCAGACCAGCGGCCTCGACGTCATCCTTGTCGAACTGGGTGACCAGGCCACCGCCCTCTTCATCGCAGTAGATCGCCGAGAAGTCAGTCAGCTTGGTAGGCGCGATGACCACACCACCGGCGTGCTTGCCGACGTTACGCACAACGCCTTCGAGCTTGCGCGCCATTTCCCAGATCTCAGCCGCTTCCTCGTCGACCTTGAGGAAGTCGCGCAGGATCTCTTCCTGCTCGTAGGCTTTTTCCAGTGTCATGCCGACTTCGAAGGGAATCATCTTCGACAGACGATCCGCCAATCCGTAGGACTTGCCCTGCACCCGCGCGACGTCCCGGACCACCGCTTTCGCGGCCATGGAGCCGAAGGTGATGATCTGGCTGACCGCGTTGCGGCCGTATTTCTCGGCCACGTACTCGATGACCCGGTCGCGACCATCCATACAGAAGTCGACGTCGAAGTCGGGCATGGAGACCCGCTCGGGGTTTAGGAAACGTTCGAACAGCAGGTCGTATTCCAGCGGGTCGAGGTCGGTGATCTTTTGCACGTAGGCCACCAGCGAACCGGCACCCGACCCCCGGCCCGGACCCACCGGCACGCCGTTGTTCTTGGCCCACTGGATGAAGTCCATAACGATCAGGAAGTAACCGGGGAATCCCATCTGGATGATGATATCCAGCTCGAAATTCAGGCGGTCGACGTACACCTGCCGCTTGGCCTCGTAGTCCGGCGTGGTTTCTTTCGGCCAGAGCACGGCAAGGCGCTCCTCCAGCCCCTCGAAGGACACCTTGCGGAAATACTCGTCGATGGTCATGCCATCGGGAATCGGGAAGTTGGGCAGAAAGTGCGTGCCCAGCTTAACGTCGATGTTGCAGCGCTTGGCGATCTCGACGGTGTTGGCGAGGGCGTCAGGCAGATCGCTGAACAGCTCGGCCATCTCCTCCGCGCTCTTCAGGTACTGCTGATCGCTGTAGTTGTGCGAGCGACGCGGATCGTCCAGCGCCCGGCCTTCGCCGATGCACACGCGGGTTTCGTGGGCTTCGAAATCTTCCTGCTTGATGAAACGCACGTCGTTGCTGGCCACCAGCGGCACGCCATGGCGTTCGGCCAAGGCGACGGCGGCGTGCAGATGTTCTTCATCATTGATGCGGTTGGTGCGCTGGACTTCGATGTAGAAGCGGTCCGGAAAAACCGTCAGCCACTCTTTCAGCAACTCGTCGGCTTCGGCCGGATTGCCACCGAGCAGGGCCATGCCGATCTCGCCTTCCTTCGCCGCAGACAGGGCAATCAGCCCTTCGCTGGCCTCGGCCACCCACTCGCGCTCGATAACGACCAGGCCGTTGCGCTGGCCGTGCATGAAGCCACGGGAAATCAGTTCGGTGAGGTTCAGGTAGCCTTTGGGGTTCATCACCAGCAGGCTCAGACGGCTGAGCGGTGCATCGCGATCACGCCCCGCCAGCCAGATGTCGGCGCCACAGATCGGCTTGATGCCGGCGCCCATGGCTGCTTTGTAGAACTTGACCAGCGAACACATGTTGTTCTGGTCGGTCACCGCCACGGCCGGCATGTTCATGGCCGCGAGCGCCTTGACCAACGGTTTTACACGGACCAGACCATCAACGAGGGAGTATTCGGTGTGCAGGCGTAGATGAACGAAAGAAGCCGGCATGGTTGATCCTATGGTGCAGAAAAAACGAAGGCCGGATTGTACCGGCCATTCAGAAAAACATCAGCCCGTGATCAACTGAGTGGCAGCGACATGAAACCGGTGGCGACCATCATGTCCCGTGCCGCCCAGGCCTGACGGACCGGACCGAAGGAACGCCGGTGAATAGGCGTTGGCCCCAAACGCGCCAAGGCTTCCAAGTGCACGGCTGTCGGATAACCCTTGTGGCCGCCGATGCCGTAGCCCGGGTACAGCAGCTCCATGCGGGCCATTTCCCGGTCGCGACTGACCTTGGCCAGAATCGAGGCGGCGGCAATGGCCGGCACGTGGGCATCACCCTGAATGACCGGGGCGCTGGGCACCGACAGCTGCGGGCAGCGATTGCCATCGATCAGCGCCAGTTTCGGCGTGATGATCAAACCTTCTACCGCACGCTTCATGGCCAGCATGGTGGCGTGGAGAATATTCAGCTCATCGATCTCTTCGACTTCAGCCCGCGCGATGTGCCAGCACAGCGCCTTCTCGCAGATCTCATCGAACAGCCTCTCGCGCTTGGCTTCCGTAAGTTTCTTCGAATCGTTCAGGCCCAGAATCGGGCGCTTGGGGTCAAGAATGACCGCCGCGGTGACCACGGCGCCACACAGCGGACCGCGGCCGACTTCGTCGACACCGGCGACCAGATCCTCGACGAGATTGAAGTCCAGACCCATTTGCATTGATTGCTTGCTCATTGTGAAGGCGTTGCGCCAATCAGGTTCAATACCGCCTCGGCAGCCTGATTGGATGCATCGCGACGCAAGGTACGGTGAATCGCATCAAAGCCGGCAGTCTGTGCGTCGCCGTCGTCCAGCAACGGCAGCAGCGTCTGCGCCAGGGCCTCGGCGGTCGCCGCGTCCTGCAGAAGCTCCGGAACCAGCAAACGCTGGGCCAGCAGGTTCGGCAGCGACACGTACGGGCTCTTCACCATCCGCTTGAGTATCCAGTAAGTCAGTGGTGCCAGACGATAGGCAACCACCATCGGTCGCTTGTACAGCAGTGCTTCGAGGGTCGCGGTCCCGGAAGCGATCAGCACGGCATTGCACGCCGCCAGCGCTACATGGGACTGGCCATCGAGCAGCGTCAGCGGCAGTTCGCGCCCCTGCAGCAGTTGTTCGATCTGTTCACGGCGCTGAGGGCTGGCACAGGGCAGCACGAAACGGATGTCGGGACGCACTGCCACAAGGCGCTCAGCTGCGTCGAAAAACAGGGCACCGAGACGCCCGACCTCACCACCGCGACTGCCCGGCATCAACGCAACCACCGGGCCTTCGCCCAAGCCAAGCGCGGCGCGAGCGGCCAGTTGATCGGCCTGCAACGGAATGGTGTCGGCCAACGGGTGCCCGACAAAGCGCACCGGCACGCCTTGCTCTTCGTAGAAACGGGCTTCGAACGGCAGCAAGGTCAGCATCAGGTCGCAGCCTTCGCGGATCTTCAGGACACGCTTCTGACGCCACGCCCACACGGACGGGCTGACGTAATGAACGGTCTTGATCCCGGCCTGACGCAGCTTGAGCTCGATATTAAGAGTGAAGTCCGGGGCATCGATGCCGATGAACACGTCCGGCTTCTCGTCAATGAGGGTCTGAATCAGCAACTTGCGACGGGCGAGCAGCTCTTTGAGCCGGCCGAGTACTTCCACCAGCCCCATGACCGACAGGCGCTCCATCGGAAAATACGACGTCATGCCCTGGGCTTCCATGAGCGGACCGCCGACACCGATGAATTCGGCGTCCGGGTGCCTCGCCTTGATCGCACGCATCAAGCCGGAGCCGAGAATGTCGCCGGAAGCCTCTCCGGCCACCAGCGCAATACGCAAGCGAGCCATGGTCAGCGAGTGATGCCGCGAGTCGAAGACTGGATGGACTTGAGGAACAGCTCCACTTCAGGGAACTGCGCAGCAGGCTCGCTCAGCTCGACGATCGCCTGCTCTACGGTCAGACCCTGACGGTAGACGGTCTTGTAGGCGCGGCGCAGCGCGTGAATCGACTCTTCGGAGAAGCCGCGACGACGCATGCCTTCGAAGTTCATGCTGCGGGCTTCGGCGGGGTTGCCGAACACGGTGACGAACGCCGGGACGTCCTTGCCGATGGCAGTGCCCATGCCGGAAAAGCTGTGCGCGCCGATGTGGCAGTACTGATGCACCAGTGTGAACCCGGACAGAATCGCCCAGTCATCCACGTGCACATGGCCAGCCAACGCGGTGTTGTTGACCAGAATGCAGTGATTGCCGATGACGCTGTCATGCCCGATGTGCGCGTAGGCCATGATCAGGTTGTGGTCACCGAGCGTGGTTTCGGCGCGGTCTTGGATGGTGCCACGGTGAATCGTCACGCCTTCGCGGATGACGTTGTGGTCACCGATCACCAGACGCGTCGCTTCACCTTTGTATTTCAGATCAGGCGTGTCCTCACCTACCGAGGAAAACTGGTAGATGTGGTTGTGTTTGCCGATCCTGGTCGGGCCGCGCAGGATCACATGCGGACCGATCACTGTACCCTCGCCGATTTCCACACCAGGTCCGACGATCGACCACGGGCCGACCTCCACATTGTCGGCCAGTACGGCCGTCGGATCGATGATTGCGCGAGAGTCAATCAAACTCATAGTTTGCGTTCCGCGCAGATGATTTCAGCCGAGCACACCGGCTTGCCATCAACCGACGCCTGACATTCGAACTTCCAGATCTGGCGCTTGCAGCTGAGGAATTTTGCTTCAAGGATCAGCTGGTCGCCCGGCAGTACTGGCTGGCGGAAGCGCAGTTTGTCGGAGCCGACGAAGTAATAAAGGGTGCCATCGGCAGGCTTCACATCGAGCATCTTGAAGCCCAGGATGCCGGCCGCTTGAGCCATGGCCTCAATGATCAGCACGCCCGGCATGATCGGGTGCTGAGGAAAGTGGCCATTGAAGAAAGGCTCGTTGATGCTGACATTCTTGTAGGCACGAATGCTTTTGGTCTCGACATCCAGCTCCACCACACGGTCCACAAGCAGGAACGGGTAACGGTGCGGCAGATATTCGCGGATTTCGTTGATGTCCATCATTTCGAAGGGAAGCCTGTAGTAAAGATTGGGAGGGCGCGACTAACGCGCGTCACTCCTCTAGCAAATCAAGGAGGCAGTTTATCGGCTGTGCACGCTTGATAAGAAAAAAGTATCAGCCATCAGATGAAGCTTTACCGCCTGAGGTCACTGCCTCGACAATCTTTTCCAGGTGCTGCAGGCGCCGCGCCATGTCGTCGAGATGACGCATGCGTGCCGCGCTCTTGCGCCACTCTGCCGCCGGCTGCATCGCCGTTCCCGAAGAATAGGAGCCGGGCTCGGTGATCGACCGCGTGACCATGGTCATGCCGGTGACGAAAACCCCGTCGCAGATCTCGATATGGCCCACCAGCCCGACACCGCCGGCAAGCATGCAGTGCTTGCCGATTTTGGCGCTGCCTGAGATACCCACACACGCAGCCATGGCCGTGTGATCACCGATCTGAACGTTGTGAGCGATCTGAATCTGGTTATCCAGCTTCACGCCATTGCCGATGCGGGTGTCATCCATGGCGCCGCGGTCGATGGCGGTGTTTACGCCAATCTCGACATCGTCACCGATGGTCACACCGCCAATCTGCGCGATCTTCTGCCAGACGCCTTTCTCGTTGGCGAAACCAAAACCTTCACCGCCCAACACTGCGCCGGACTGGATAACCACTCGCTGCCCGATACGGACGTCGTGATACAGCGTGACGCGCGGGGCAAGCCAGCCGCTCTCGCCAATTACGCTGCGCGCACCGATGAAGCAATGAGCGCCGATGGTCACGCCAGCCGCAATCCGTGCGCCGCTTTCGATGACCGCATAGGCGCCAACGCTGGCCGCCGGGTCGACGAAAGCATCCGCCGCCACCACGGCTGTTGGATGAACACCAACAGCAGCCTTCGGCTTCGGATCGAACAGATGGGAAATACGGGCGTAGGCCAAATACGGATCAGGCACCAGCAACGCGTCGGCGGCATACCCTTCCGCATCTGTCGGCTTGAGCAGCACGGCAGCGGCCTGGGTGGTCGCGAGGAATTTTCGGTACTGAGGATTGGCCAGAAAACTGACCTGATCAGGACCGGCTTCCTGCAAGGTTGCCAGTCCTGTGATTCGCTTGTCCGCCGGGCCACGCAGGGTGGCACCGAGGAACTCGGCCAATTGGCCGAGTGTGATGGTCGCAGTCATTAACTTACTTCAGCTGATTCATGCGCTCGATAACCTGGCGAGTGACGTCATATTGTGGCTTGACGTCAATCACGGCACCGCGCTCGAACACCAGGTCAAAACCACCTTTCTTGATGACTTCTTCTACCGCCTGGTCCAGCTTCGGCTTGAGTTGCTTGAGCATGTCGCGGTCAGCAACAGCCTTGGCTTCGTTCAGCTCCTTGGACTGGAACTGGAAGTCACGGGCCTTTTGCTTGAAGTCCAGCTCCAGACGCTCGCGCTCAGGCTGGGCCATCTTGTCGCCACCGGCGACCAGACGATCCTGGATACCTTTCGCGCTGCTCTCCAGAGCCTTCAGTTTGGTCAGCTGAGGACCGAATTTTTTCTCTGCATCTACTGCATACCGTTTGGCTGCGTCGGACTCTAGCAGCGCCATCTGGTAGTTCAGTACTGCGATTTTCATGTCAGCAAATGCCGGGCCTGCGATCAGAACCGTTGCCAGCAATGCCAATTGGGTCAACTTACGCACGATGTAACTCCTACAGAATCCGTTGTCGTTAGCAGTGATCAGACCCTTAGAAGGTCTGACCGAGGGAGAATTGGAAGACCTGGGTTTCGGTGCTGTCGTCCGGCTTCTTGACCGGCATCGCCAGGGCGAAACTCAACGGACCCAAGGCAGTGACCCATGTCACGCCGACACCGACGGAGCTTGCAAGGCCGGACAGATCCGGGCCGTTACATTCGACTTTTTGGCCGTCAGTCGATTTCTTCTGTGAACCGCAGTTGGTGTTAAACGTGTTGCCCACGTCCCAGAAAATAGAGGTACGCAACGAACGCTGATCCTTGATGAACGGCAGCGGAAACAGGATTTCAGCACCACCAGTGATGAGGACGTTACCACCGAACGGCAGCGGATCTTGATCCGGGTCAGCAATGGTTCCTGGCTTACCGCCGTTGGAGGGATCACGACTTGGCGTGCTGCGCGGGCCCAGCGTGCTGTCCTTGAAGCCACGTACCGAGTTGAAGCCACCGGCGTAGTAGTTCTCGTAGAACGGCAGACCAGACGTCGAGCCATAACCGTCGCCATAACCCAGTTCCGAGTGCAGACGCAGGGTGTAGTTGCTGGTGATCGGGTGGAACAACTGGCCGCGATAATCAAGTTTGTAGAACGACAGGTCGCTGCCCGGAATAGTCGTTTCCAGGGTCAGGCTCTGGGAGCTGCCACGGGTCGGCAACGTGCCTTTGTTCAACGTCGACTCGGACCAGCCCACCGACGCTTTGAAGTTGGTGAAGCTGTCGCCTTCCTGCTCGATGAAGTCGAAAATTTCGTCAACGGTGTACTTACCGGTGCTCAGCTCATCCTTCTGTACCGACAGGCCGAAGTTCAGGCGAGAGGTTTCGCTGATCGGGTAGCCCATGTTGATACCGGCACCCAGGCTGTCGACCGAGTAGCTCGCGACGTCGACGTCGAGGTCGTCGTAGTCGGTCTTGCGGTAGAACGCGCTGTAGCCAAGGCTCACACCGTCAGGCGTGAAGTACGGGTCGACGTAGCTGAAGTTGTAACGGGTCTGGTATTCGCTTTTGGTCAGGCCGATGCTGACCTTGTTACCGGTACCCAGGAAGTTGTTCTGGCTGATGGAACCACCGAGGATCAGACCGGCGCTCTGCGCAAAGCCGACGCTGGCGGTGATAGAACCGGACGCCTGCTCTTCTACTGCGTAGTTCACGTCAACCTGATCGTCGGTACCAGGCACCGCCGGGGTTTCAACGTTCACTTCCTTGAAGAAGCCCAGACGGTCAAGACGGGTCTTGGACTGGTCGATCAGGTAAGTGGATGCCCAGCCGCCTTCCATCTGGCGCATTTCGCGACGCAGCACTTCGTCCGCTGTCTTGGTGTTGCCACGGAAGTTAATGCGGTTGACGTATGCACGCTTGCCCGGATCGACAACAAAGGTAATGTCGACGGTGTGGTCTTCGTCATTCGGCGTTGGCACACCGTTGACGTTGGCAAAGGTGTAACCCTCGTTACCCAGACGGCGGGTGATCAGCTCGGAGGTTGTGGTCATCACCTTGCGGGAGAACACCTGGCCCGGCTTGACCAGCAACAGCGACTTGACCTGATCTTCGGGGACCTTGAGGTCACCGCTCAGCTTGACCGACTTCACGCTGTACTTCTCGCCCTCATGAATGTTGACGGTGATGTACACGCTTTTCTTGTCGGGCGTGATGGATACCTGGGTCGAGGCGATATCCATGTTGATATAGCCGCGATCGAGGTAATACGAACGCAGACGTTCCAGGTCGCCAGAGAGTTTCTCACGGGCGTATTTGTCGTCGTTCTTGAAGAAGGAAAGCCAGTTGGTGGTTTTCAGTTCGAACAGGTCGACCAGATCGTCTTCAGGAAAAACCGAGTTACCCACCACGTTGATGTGCTGAATGGCGGCGACCGCGCCTTCGTTGATGTTGATCTTCAGACCCACACGGTTGCGCGGCTGCGGCACGACTTCGGTGGCGACTTCTGCAGAATAGCGGCCCTGAGCCACGTACTGACGTTGCAGCTCGTTGCGGACGCCTTCCAGCGTGGCGCGCTGGAAAATCTCGCCTTCGGCCAGACCCGACTGCTTCAGACCCTTCATAAGGTCCTCAGTGGTGATCGCTTTGTTGCCTTCGATCTCGATACTCGAAACCGACGGACGCTCGACAACTGTGATGACCAGGACGTTACCGTCGCGGCCCAGCTGGATGTCCTGGAAAAATCCGGTTTTGAACAGCGCACGAGTTGCGTCGACAAGACGCCCATCATCGGCCTGTTCACCCACGTTCAACGGCAGCGCGCCAAACACGCTGCCGGCGGAAACCCGCTGCAGACCGTTGACACGAATATCGGAGATAGTGAAGGACTCGGCGTGAACTTCGGCGATCATCAGTACGGCAAGAACCGCAGTTAGCAGCAGACGTTTCATGAAGTCCTTTCTTATTCCAACTGGCAATAAACAAACTGCCGCAAAATGCGGCAGATTCACAATTCGGCGTAGCTTTTACAGTCGTCCCAGATCGTTGACCAGTGCGAGCAACATCACTCCAACCACCAGACTGACACCGATCTGAACCCCCCAGCCCTGCACCTTCTCTGACAGTGGTCGACCACGCGCCCACTCGATCAGATAAAACAGCAAGTGCCCCCCATCCAGTACCGGTATGGGCAGCAAATTGAGAACACCCAGGCTTATGCTCAGATAAGCGAGGAAATTCAGGAAGTCACCTACGCCTGACTGGGCCGAAGCGCCCGCCACTTTAGCAATGGTTATCGGTCCGCTCAAGTTTTTTACCGAGAGCTCGCCGAACAACATTTTCTTCAGCGAATCGAGGGTCAGCACGCTCATCGTCCAGGTACGCCGCGCGCCTTCTGCGACGGCGGCTACAGGACCGTAACTGACCTCGCGCAACATCTCCGGTGGCCAATCCACACCTTTAACACCGGCGCCGAGATATCCCGTCGCGGCAGTGCCTTCGCCCCGTGTAACCAGATCAACGGGCACATCCAGCCGCGCGCCGTCACGCTCCACGCCCACCGAAATCCGCGTATCCGGGTGGACACGTACCCAATCCACGACCTTTTGCCATTCGTCGACCGGCTCGCCATTGAGGGCAAGCAAGCGGTCGCCGGTCTTAAGACCTGCGGCCTGCGCAGGGCCTTTCGGATCAAGCTCCGCCAACACCGGCGGCAGGGCCGGACGCCACGGGCGGATACCCAGCGAACGGATCGGGTCCGGCTCGGCTGCGCCCTTGAGCCAGTCGTTGAGCACCAGCGAGCGCGGGGTTTCCACGTCGGAACCCTGATCGCGAACGTTCAGCGCAATGCTGCCGCTTTCACCCAGACGGCGGACCAGCTGCAAGTTCACGCCCGCCCATCCGGTGACGGCCTCACCATCAACGGAGACGATTTCCTGACCGGAACTCAGCCCGGCCTTTTCCGCAATGCTGCCTGGCTCAACGCCGCCGACGACGGGTCGGACCTGCTGGCTGCCCAGCATGGCGAGTACCCAGAAAAACACAATCGCCAGCAGAAAATTGGCGACCGGGCCGGCGATCACGATGGCGATGCGCTGATAAACCGACTTGCGATTGAAGGATTGATCCGCCAGCTCGGGGGGAACGTCGCCCTCCCGTTCGTCGAGCATTTTCACGTAGCCGCCGAGGGGAATCGCCGCAACGACGTATTCGGTGCCCTTGCGATCACTCCAGCGCAGCAACGGCATGCCAAAGCCCACTGAAAAACGCAGGACCTTGACGCCACACCGACGCGCCACCCAGAAGTGACCGAATTCGTGAAACGTTACCAGCACGCCCAACGCAACCAGGGTGCCGACAATCATGTATAGCGCGCTCATCGCTGCTCTCCGGGTACCGATCTAGCGGTGCGTTGAAGCCCACATTGCGTGCAATTCGTCGAAATCATCAGTGCCTGAACCGACTGCCTAGCGACCATTGCGACCTAGCCACTGCTCGGCCAGCGCCCGCGCCCGCGCATCGATCTCGAACACTGTCTCCAGTTCGGACACGGCAACGACAGGCTCAAGGTTCAAAACCTCGTCGATCATACTCGCGATTTCCGGGTAGCGAATGCGCTTGTCGAGAAACGCGGCGACTGCGACTTCATTGGCAGCATTCAGCACTGCGGGTGCACTGTCCCCCGCCTCGGCAGCTTGCCGCGCCAGACGCAGGCATGGGAAGCGCACTTCGTCCGGTGCTTCGAAGTCCAGCCGCGCGATGCTGAACAGATCCAGCGGCGCAACGCCGGAATCAATGCGCTCAGGCCAGGCCAGCGCGTGGGCAATCGGCGTGCGCATGTCAGGATTACCCAGTTGCGCCAGCACCGAGCCGTCGACGTAATCGACCATCGAATGGATCACGCTCTGAGGGTGAATCACCACCTCGATCCGCGCGGGCGTCGTATCGAACAGCCAGCAGGCTTCGATCAGCTCAAGGCCCTTGTTCATCATGCTGGCGGAATCGACGGAAATCTTGCGGCCCATGGACCAGTTGGGATGGGCACACGCCTGATCCGGCGAGACGTGTTCCAGGTCGGCGAGCGGTGTCTGCCGGAACGGACCACCGGAGGCAGTCAACAGAATGCGCCGGACGCCGACCTTCTCGAGGCCGTTTTCGTAATTACGCGGCAAGCACTGGAAGATCGCGTTGTGCTCGCTGTCGAGGGGCAGCAGTACCGTGCCACTGCGGCGGACAGCCTGCATGAACAAGGCGCCGGACATGACCAGCGCTTCCTTGTTGGCCAGCAGGACTTTCTTGCCCGCCTCGACCGCGGCAAGGGTCGGGCGCAAACCGGCGGCACCCACGATAGCCGCCAGCACAGTATCCACCAGAGGGTGCGCAGACACTTCGCAGAGCCCGCCCTCCCCCACCAGCACACGCGTATCCAGACCGGCTGCGCGAAGGTCGTCCTGCAACTGGCGGGCGGCGGCCGTCGTCGGCACCACGGCAAACTGCGGGGTATGGCGAACGCACAATGCCAGCAGTTCGGCCATACGTGTATGACCCGTCAGGGCAAACACCTGGTACCGCGACGGGTGGCGCGCGATGACATCCAGCGTGCTTAACCCGACCGAGCCCGTTGCGCCAAGTACGGTAATGAGCTGAGGCGTACTCACATCACGCCCCAATCTTTGGCGGCCCAGAGCAACAAGGCGAACACCGGAATGGCGGCGGTCAGGCTGTCGATGCGATCCAGCACGCCGCCATGGCCCGGTAGCAGGTTGCTGCTGTCCTTGACCCCGGATTTGCGCTTGAACATGCTTTCGGTGAGATCGCCTACGACCGAGATAAGCACGACGATCGCTGCAGACACCAGGGCGAAGATGATTTCACCCAGTGACCAGCCGCGGTAGACACCCACCACCGCTGTGATCAGCAGGCATGCTGCCAGGCCGCCATAAAGGCCCTCCCAGCTTTTACCCGGGCTGACCTTCGGCGCCAGCTTGCGCTTGCCGAATGCCTTGCCGGAAAAGTAGGCGCCAATGTCGGCGCCCCACACCAGGATCATCACCGAGAGGATCAGCCAGTTGCCCAGCGGCATTTGCTTGATCAGTACCAGCCCCTGCCATGCCGGCAGCAATATCAGCAGGCCGATCACCAGCTTGCAGATGGCACTGGCCCAATGCGCGCTGGACTCGGGAAAGGTGAGCACCAGCCAGGTTGCCATCAGCCACCAGATCAGTGCCGCCACCAGCAACCATGGCGCAAGGTCCGGCAGCAGGTACAGCAGAAACAGCAGCGCAGCGACCACCACGGCGTACAGAATGCGGGACGATTGCGCTTCAAAGCCTGATAGGCGAGCCCATTCCCAGCCGCCAAGCACGACCACCGCGCCGATGAACAAGGCAAAGCTGCCGCCTTCGAGCAGGAAGAAACCGCACAGGGCCAGCGGCGCAAGGATCAACGCAGTGATGATTCGTTGTTTAAGCATTAAGCGCGGGCTCCAGCTTCTACCTGCTCGCTGGTTTTCCCGAAGCGGCGTTGGCGAGAAGCGAAATCGGCCAGCGCAGTGCGCATGGCATCGTGTTTGAAGTCCGGCCAGAACAGGTCGGAGAAATACAGCTCGGCGTAGGCCAGCTGCCAGAGCAGGAAATTGCTGATGCGGTGCTCGCCGCCCGTGCGGATGCAGAGATCGGGCAACGGCAGGTCACCCGTGGCCAGGCACGTTTGCAGCAGTTCCGGGGTGATGTCCTCCGGGCGCAGGTGGCCGGCCTGAACTTCGCGTGCCAGCCGCTGGGCCGCCTGCGCGATATCCCACTGACCGCCGTAGTTGGCGGCGATCTGCAGAACGAAGCGACTGTTTTCAGCCGTGCGCTGCTCGGCTTCGCGGATGGCAGCCTGCAGTTCAGGGTGGAACCGCGAACGGTCGCCGATGATGCGCAGGCTGATGCCGTTCTCGTTAAGGCGCTTGGTCTCGCGGCGTAGCGCCGTGAAAAACAACTCCATCAGCGCGCCGACTTCTTCCGCCGGGCGCTGCCAGTTCTCGCTGGAAAACGCGAACAAGGTCAGCACCTCGACCTTGGCCTCGGCACAGACTTCAATCACCGCACGAACAGCGTCGACGCCGGCTTTGTGGCCTGCTACACCCGGTAGCAGGCGCTTCTTGGCCCAGCGGTTGTTCCCATCCATGATGATCGCGACATGACGCGGCACCGATGCCGGCGCAGCCAGCTTTGTCTTATCCATGAAAGCTTCCCGGCCCTTATACGGCCATCAGGTCCGCTTCTTTGGACTTGGTCGCGGCGTCGATGTCCGCCTCAGCCTTGTCCGTCAGCTTCTGGATGTCGGCAGCGGCGCGGCGCTCTTCGTCTTCGCTGATTTCCTTGTCCTTGACCAGCTTCTTCAGCTCACCCAAAGCGTCACGGCGAATGTTACGCACGGCAACGCGGGCGTCTTCTGCGGCGCTGCGTGCCTGCTTGGTGAAGCCCTTGCGGGTCTCTTCCGTCAGGGCAGGCATGGAGATCAACAGCATCTCGCCCAGGTTGGTCGGGTTGAGGTTCAGGCCAGCGCTCTGGATAGCCTTGTCGACCGCAGAGAGCATGTTGCGCTCGAACGCCACGACCTGCAGCGTACGGGAGTCCTTCACGGTGACGTTAGCGACGCCGCTCAGAGGGGTGTCGGAACCGTAGTACGGCACCATGACGCTGCCGAGAATGCTCGGGTGCGCCTTGCCGGTACGGATCTGGCCGAATGCATGGGCCAGGGACTCAAGGGATTTCTTCATCCGCTCTTGAGCGTCTTTCTTGATTTCGTTGATCATTGTTCGCCTTCCTCGATCAAAGTACCTTCCGCGCCGCCATGCACAATGTTCAGCAGGGCGCCGGGCTTGTTCATATTGAAGACACGCAGTGGCATCTTGTGGTCACGACACAGACAGATGGCTGTCAGATCCATTACACCCAGCTTGCGATCCAGCACTTCGTCATAGGTCAGACGATCGAACTTCTCGGCATGCGGGTCCTTGAATGGATCGGCAGTGTACACACCATCGACCTTGGTTGCCTTCAGCACGACATCAGCGTCGATCTCGATCGCGCGCAGGCACGCTGCCGAATCCGTGGTGAAAAACGGATTGCCGGTACCGGCGGCGAAAATCACGACTTCCTTGGCATTCAGGTGACGCATGGCTTTGCGACGATCGTAGTGATCGGTCACACCCACCATGGAAATGGCGGACATTACGATGGCCGAGATATTGGCCCGCTCCAGCGCGTCACGCATGGCCAGCGCGTTCATCACGGTGGCCAGCATGCCCATGTGGTCGCCCGTGACCCGATCCATGCCGGCCGCGCTCAGCGCTGCACCGCGGAACAGGTTACCGCCACCGATGACCAGGCCGACCTGAACGCCGATGCCGACCAGCTGACCGACTTCAAGGGCCATGCGATCCAGCACCTTGGGGTCGATGCCGAACTCTTCCGACCCCATCAGGGCCTCGCCGCTGAGCTTGAGTAGAATGCGTTTATAGCGAGCTTGATAGCCACTGCCCTGCTGAGCCATTGCGAATCTCTCCTGCGGCGTTTGAAAAAAATCGTTCGAGTTGCGGGCTATTTTCGGCCTACGCTCACTCTAGGTCACTGCTTCAGGGAAATGCAGCCTCGTAGGCCCAACCCCTGCAAAAACAAATTCAGTGCAGCAATGACAATTCCGCGTACCGCTTTGACAAAGAGGCTGCGCGCGTTAGCGGGCAGCCTCTTCGGGGCGACAGTTGGAAAACCGTCTTATTGCTTGCTTGCAGCTACTTGAGCAGCGACTTCTTCAGCGAAGTTGTCGACTGGCTTCTCGATGCCTTCGCCTACTTTGAAGTAGGTGAAGGAAACGATTTCAGCGCCGGCTTTCTTGGCCAGCTCACCGACCTTGATTTCCGGGTTCTTGACGAACGCTTGCTCGACCAGGCTTGCTTCAGCCAGGAACTTGCTGATACGACCGCCAACCATCTTCTCGGCGATTTCAGCAGGCTTGCCTTTCAGCTTGTCTTCGTTCAACTGCATGAAGACATTCTTCTCGCGCTCGATCGCTTCCGGGGAAACGTCCGAAGGCAGCAGGAACTCAGGGTTGGTCGCTGCTACGTGCATGGCAATGTCCTTCGCCAGCTCTGCGTCGCCGCCCTTGAGGACAACAACCACGCCAATCTTGTTGCCGTGCAGGTACGAACCCAGCACGTCGCCTTCGATACGCGCCAGACGACGAATGTTGACGTTCTCGCCAACCTTGCCGACCAGAACCAGACGATCAGCTTCCATCGCTTCAACCAGAGGCTCAACGGTGGTCAGCTTGTCAGCGAAGGCTTTCTCGACGCTCTTGGCGACGAATGCCTTGAAGTCATCCTGCAGAGCCAGGAAGTCGGTCTGGGAGTTGACTTCGATCAGGACTGCGGCTTTGCCGTCGTCCTTGATGGAGATGGCGCCTTCAGCAGCAACGTTGCCTGCTTTCTTGGCGGCCTTGATTGCGCCCGAAGCACGCATATCGTCGATGGCTTTTTCGATGTCGCCGCCAGCCTTGGTCAAGGCCTTTTTGCAATCCATCATGCCTTCGCCGGTACGCTCGCGCAGTTCTTTGACCAACGCTGCAGTAATCTCTGCCATTTCAAAATCCTCTTGGATAGGTCTTCAACCATTCCACCCGCAAGACGGGCGTTCAAATTCTTGAAAATCCATGGTGACTGCTGCACATGACAATAAGATCGATGGCAACGTCAGATGGTTTTCGAGGTGGCAAAAAGGGGGCCAAGCCCCCTTTTTGCGTACTGAGTCAACGCCAGGCGTTTGTTACTCAGCCTTCAACAGTTGCCGCTGGAGCTTCTTCAGCGTAAACGTCGGTGCCGCCAGCATTGTTGTTGCGACCACGGATCACAGCGTCAGCCATCGAACCCATGTACAACTGAATGGCGCGGATTGCGTCATCGTTGCCCGGGATGATGTAGTCAACGCCTTCAGGGCTGCTGTTGGTGTCGACAACGCCGATGACCGGGATACCCAGCTTGTTGGCTTCGGTGATCGCAATGCGCTCGTGATCAACGTCGATAACGAACAGAGCGTCTGGCAGACCGCCCATGTCCTTGATACCACCCAGGCTACGATCCAGCTTTTCCAGATCGCGAGTGCGCATCAGCGCCTCTTTCTTGGTCAGCTTGGTGAACGTGCCGTCTTCTGCCTGGATTTCAAGATCACGCAGACGCTTGATTGAAGCGCGGATGGTCTTGAAGTTGGTCAGCATGCCGCCCAACCAGCGGTGATCGACGTACGGCGAACCGCAACGTGCCGCTTCTTCAGCAACGATCTTGCCAGCGGAACGCTTGGTGCCGACGAACAGGATCTTGTTTTTGCCCTGAGCCAGGCGCTCAACGAAAGTCAGAGCTTCGTTGAACATAGGCAGGGTTTTTTCAAGGTTGATGATGTGAATCTTGTTGCGCGCGCCGAAAATGTATTTACCCATTTTCGGGTTCCAGTAACGGGTCTGGTGACCGAAGTGCACACCGGCCTTCAGCATATCGCGCATGTTGACTTGGGACATGATAGTTCCTTGATAAGTCGGGTTAGGCCTCCACGTATCCCAATGACCAACCAGCGGCTTGAGCCGAAGGCACCCAGGTCATCGTGTCGACACGTGTGTGGGTTAGAGCTTTCGGGGCAGACCCCGTAAAGCGGCGCATTTTATATCACAAAAGACTGGATAACGGAACTCGAAATAAGAGCCTGTTTTTCCGACGCTTTTGCCCCCCTCGTGCCAGCGGTCGGACACCCTGCCCGCATCGATGGAGGACGCGATGATAACCCGCCTGACGACGGTCTGGTAGAATCGCGTTTTTTCCGTATCAAGCCGTGGCCCCGCCGCGCCGAGAGAGCCTGTTTAATGACCGTGACACTGAAAACCCCCGAAGACATCGAAAAGATGCGCATTGCCGGCCGCCTGGCTGCCGACGTGCTGGAAATGATCGGCGATTATGTAAAGCCTGGCGTGACCACCGAAGAACTGGACCGCATCTGCCACGACTACATCGTCAACGAGCAGAAGGCCATTCCGGCGCCGCTGAATTACAAGGGTTTCCCGAAATCCATCTGCACCTCCATCAACCACGTGGTCTGCCACGGCATTCCGAACGAGAAGCCGCTGAAGAATGGCGACGTGCTGAACATCGACGTGACCGTCATCAAGGACGGCTACCACGGCGACACCAGCAAGATGTTCCACGTCGGCAAAGTGCCGGAGTGGGCCGAGCGTCTGTCCCGCGTCACCCAAGAGTGCCTCTATAAAGGCATCGAAGTGGTCAAGCCCGGCGCGCACCTGGGCGATATCGGTGAAGTGATCCAGAAGCACGCTGAAAAGAACGGTTTCTCTGTCGTCCGCGAATACTGCGGTCACGGCATCGGCAGGGTCTTCCATGAAGAGCCACAAGTGCTGCACTACGGCGAGGCCGGTGATGGCATGGAGCTGAAAGAAGGCATGACCTTCACCATCGAGCCGATGATCAACCAGGGCAAGGCTGACACCCGCCTGCTGGGCGACGGCTGGACAGCCATCACCAAGGATCGCAAGCTGTCGGCCCAGTGGGAGCACACCATTCTGGTGACCGCGACCGGCTACGAAATCTTCACCTTGCGCAGTGATGACACCATCGCCCGCACCTCGGTCTGATCGCGAAGTCACTTGCGATAAGAGCCGGTACAGCCAGCACGGTCGGTTTAGCACGGTCGGTATAGATAGAAGGAAAGCAGTTCGATGCCGCAGGTGGACCCAGATTTGTTCGATCGCGGCCAGTTTCAGGCCGAGCTGGCACTGAAGGCCAGCCCCATACCCGCCTTCAAGAAAGCCATCCGTCAGGCGCGTGAAGTGCTGGACGGACGCTTCAAATCCGGCCGCGAGATCCGCCGCCTGATCGAAGACCGTGCCTGGTTCGTCGATAACATCCTGCAACAGGCCTGGGATCAGTTCGACTGGAGCGAAGACGCCGACATCGCCTTGCTGGCGGTCGGCGGCTACGGTCGCGGCGAACTGCACCCCTATTCCGACATCGACCTGCTGATCCTGCTGGACAGCGCCGACCATGAAGTTTTCCGCGATTCCATCGAACGCTTTCTGACACTACTGTGGGACATCGGCCTGGAAGTCGGTCAGAGCGTGCGTTCGGTCGATGAATGCGTCACAGAAGCCCGGGCGGATTTGACGGTCATCACGAATTTGATGGAGAGCCGCACGATTGCCGGTCCCGAGCGACTGCGTCAGCGCATGCTCGCCGTCACCAGCACCCGCGAGATGTGGCCTAGTAAGGAGTTCTTCCTGGCCAAACGCGCCGAGCAGAAGAACCGCCATCACAAGTATTTCGACACTGAGTACAACCTCGAGCCCAACGTCAAAGGCTCGCCGGGCGGGCTGCGCGACATTCAGACCATTCTCTGGGTTGCCCGTCGCCAATACGGCACGCTGAATCTGCACGCCCTGGCCGACGAGGGTTTTCTGCTGGAGAGCGAAAACGCGCTGCTGGCGTCTTCCCAGGAGTTTCTCTGGAAGGTCCGCTACGCGTTGCACATGCTCGCCGGTCGTTCCGAAGACCGTCTGCTCTTCGATTACCAGACAGGCATCGCGCGCTTGCTGGGCTACGAAGACACCGACGCCAAGCTGGCCATCGAACGCTTCATGCAAAAGTATTACCGGGTGGTCATGAGCATCGCGCAGCTCAGCGACCTGATCATCCAGCACTTCGAAGAAGTCATCCTCGCGGACGACGACGGCACGGTCACCGAGACCATCAACTCGCGTTTCCAGCTGCATGACGGCTACATCGAGGCGACCCATCCGAACGTGTTCAAGCGCACGCCGTTCGCGATGATCGAGATCTTCGTGCTGATGGCGCAGCGCCCCGAAATAAAGGGCGTGCGGGCCGACACCATCCGGCTGCTGCGCGAGCATCTGTACCTGATCAACGACGATTTCCGCAACGATATCCGCAACACCAGCCTGTTCATCGAGCTGTTCAAATGCGAGATCGGCATCCATCGCAATCTGCGGCGGATGAACCGCTACGGCATTCTCGGGCTGTACCTGCCGGAGTTCGGCCACATCGTCGGGCAGATGCAGCACGACCTGTTCCACATCTATACGGTCGACGCTCACACGCTGAACCTGATCAAGCATCTGCGTAAGTTGCAATACACGCAGGTGTCAGAGAAATTCCCGCTCGCCAGCAAGCTCATGGCCAGACTGCCCAAGCCCGAGCTTATTTACCTGGCCGGGCTTTACCACGACATCGGCAAGGGCCGCGGCGGCGATCACTCGGAACTGGGCGCGATCGACGCAGAGGCGTTTGGCAACCGTCACCACTTGCCACAGTGGGACACCCAGCTGATTGTCTGGCTGGTGCAGAACCATCTGGTGATGTCGACCACCGCCCAGCGCAAGGATCTGTCCGACCCGCAGGTGATCCACGACTTTGCCCAGTTCGTCGGCGATGAAGTGCATTTGGACTACCTGTACGTGCTGACCATCGCGGACATCAACGCGACCAATCCGACGTTATGGAATTCCTGGCGTGCCAGCCTGTTGCGCCAGCTGTACACCGAGACCAAGCGCGCGCTCAAGCGTGGGCTGGAAAACCCGGTCGACCGCGAGGAGCAGATCCGTCGCACGCAAAGCGCCGCCCTGGATATTCTGGTGCGCAGTGGCACCGATCCCGACGACGTCGAGCAGTTATGGTCGCAACTGGGTGATGACTATTTCCTGCGTCACACCGCAGGCGACGTGGCGTGGCACAGCGACGCGATTTTGCAGCAGCCGGCCGATGGTGGCCCG
Source organism: Pseudomonas sp. 1L-C-7-B-C1 (assembly GCF_057291635.1). Lineage (NCBI taxonomy): Bacteria > Pseudomonadati > Pseudomonadota > Gammaproteobacteria > Pseudomonadales > Pseudomonadaceae > Pseudomonas > Pseudomonas sp. 1L-C-7-B-C1. The sequence continues at coordinate 136,435 of NZ_JBXAWH010000004.1, forward strand.
CTGGTGCTGATCAAGGAAACCACCCAGCGCGAGTTCGAAGGCGGCACGCAGATCTTCATTTATGCACCCGACCAGCACGACTTTTTCGCCGTGACCGTGGCGGCGATGGACCAGCTGAACCTGAACATTCACGACGCCCGGGTCATCACCTCCACCAGCCAGTTCACTCTCGACACCTACATCGTGCTCGACAGCGAAGGCGGTTCGATCGGTGAAAACCCGGAGCGCATCAAGGCCATTCGCGATGGACTGACCGATGCGCTGCGCAACCCCGACGACTACCCGACCATCATCAAACGTCGTGTCCCACGTCAGCTGAAGCACTTTGCGTTCGCGCCCGTGGTGACGATTTCCAATGACGCTCAAAGGCCGGTCACGGTGCTGGAACTCAGCGCGCCGGATCGTCCCGGGCTGCTGGCGCGACTGGGCAAGATTTTCCTGGAGTTCGATCTGTCATTGCAGAACGCCAAGATCGCCACGCTGGGCGAGCGCGTAGAAGACGTGTTTTTCCTGACCGATGAAAACCACCAGCCGCTGTCCGATCCGCAGCTGTGCCGACGCCTTCAGGACGAAATCGTCGAGCAGCTCAGCGTCAACCCCGAGCCCGGCAGCGAATTGCGCATCAGCATTTGAACCGGCCAGGACGGCACGACTTAACGACTTGATTCAACGGCGCCTTGCCACCTCGTGAACACGAGTGCGGGCGCCCAGCCTTGAGAACGATTCGACATGAATAACGCCCTGCAGCAGCTCCAGCCCTACCCTTTCGAGAAACTTCGCGCGTTGCTCGGTGCCGTTACACCGAATCCGGACAAACGTCCGATCGCCCTGTCGATCGGCGAACCCAAGCACAAATCGCCGGAATTCGTCGCCAAGGCGCTGGCCGACAATCTCGATCAAATGGCGGTCTATCCGACCACAGCCGGGATTCCTGCATTGCGTGAAGCCATCGCCAACTGGTGCGAACGCCGTTTCAGCGTGCCGGCCGGCTGGCTGGATGCAGCGAAAAATGTGCTGCCGGTCAACGGCACCCGCGAGGCGTTGTTCGCGTTTACCCAGACGGTCGTCAATCGCGCTGACAACGGCCTGGTGGTCAGTCCCAACCCGTTCTACCAAATCTATGAAGGTGCGGCGTTTCTGGCCGGTGCCACACCGCACTACCTGCCCTGCCTGGCCGAGCATGGTTTCAACCCGGATTTCGACGGCGTCAGCGCTGATGTCTGGGATCGCTGCCAGATTCTGTTCCTGTGCTCGCCGGGCAATCCGACCGGTGCGCTAATCCCGCTGGATACCCTGAAGAAACTCATCGCTCTGGCCGACAAGCACGACTTTGTGATCGCGGCGGACGAGTGCTACAGCGAGTTGTATTTCGACGAAGCGACCCCGCCCGCCGGCCTGCTCAGCGCCTGCGCCGAACTGGGTCGTCAGGATTTCAAGCGTTGCGTGGTGTTCCACAGCCTGTCCAAGCGCTCGAACCTGCCGGGACTGCGCTCGGGTTTTGTCGCCGGCGATGCCGACATTCTCAAGGCATTTCTGCTGTATCGCACTTACCACGGCTGTGCGATGCCGGTGCAGACGCAACTGGCGAGCATCGCGGCCTGGAGCGACGAAGAACACGTGCGCGCCAACCGCACGCTGTACCGGGAAAAGTTCGATGCCGTGCTGGAGATCCTCAGCCCGGTCATGGACGTGCAGCGTCCCGACGGCGGCTTCTATCTGTGGCCCAACGTCGGGACTGACGATGCGAAGTTCTGCCGGGATCTGTTCGTCACCGAGCACGTGACCGTGGTGCCGGGGTCATACCTGTCCCGCGATGTCGACGGGTTCAACCCCGGCGCCGGCCGCGTGCGCATGGCACTGGTTGCACCGCTGGCCGAGTGCATCGAAGCCGCTCAGCGTATTCGCGAGTTTGTGACGAGCCGCTGACATCCCGCCGACTGAGGCTGTCTACAGGCCTCAGTGCGCCAGCCCCAGATTGGCTTCATTGAGATCGAGTTCCGCCAGCACCAGGCGCAGCACGTCATCGCCAATCTGGTGGTGACGGTGCAGGTTGTACAGTTCCAGACGCTGGGCACGCAGGGCGTTGAGGCGCATGCGTTTCTCCAGTTGGTCCATCTGGAACGCCAGGGCCTGGGCTTCGGCGGTGTCGTTGAAGATATCCAGACGCTGGCGGTATTCGGACATGATCCGCGCCTTTACTTCTATCGCGAGCACAGCCTGCGCGGCCTCGGGTGAATCCGTGGCCGCCGGGATCGCTTCGTTTTCCAGTGTCTTGATTGCCGCCTGGGCCGTACGTTTCCAGGCGTCCCTAACTTCGCGCTTCATGCGCATGTCCGGTTCATTGACCTGCCCACGCAGCAGCAGTGGCAAACCGATGCTCGCCGACACCAGCGACAGCAGGATCACCCCGGCAGCAATGAAAATCAGCAAGTCACGCTCGGGAAAGTCGACGCCCGCACTGATCAGCATCGGCACCGACAATGTACCTGCCAGCGTGACGGCACCGCGCACCCCGCCCACGGTCAGCAGCAATGACGAACGGGTCGACAGATCCAGCGTGCCGTCGCCCCTGCCGCGCCAGCGCCGAATCTGGATCATCAGCCGCCAGACGCTTTGCACCCAGATGTAACGCAACACCGCCAGCACGACGAAGATCGCCAGCACATCCAGGCAACGCCACAACAAGGTCGGCCACAGCGTGGCTTCATGGTGGGTAACGGCGGTGATGATGTCAGGCAGCTGCAAGCCGAGCAGCAGGAAGATCAGGCCGTTGAATGCAAATTCCAACAGGGTCCACACGCTGCGATTGAGCAGTCGGGTGGTGGTCTGCCGGGGCAGCAGATCGACCCAGCTTTGCATCATCCCTGCCGCCACCGCCGAGAGAATTCCGGACAGTTCAAGCCGCTCGGCAAGGACGTAAGCGGCGAACGGCAGCAGCAACATGAAGACGACGTGGGTCGCAGGATCATCCCAGCCCCGGGTGATCATCCAGCTTCGCAGACGCCCCACCATCCATCTGAGCGCAACGCCAACGGCAAGACCGCCACAGGCCACCAGCACAAAATTCAGGCTGGCATCGGTCAGGGAAAACACCCCGGTGATGGCCGCTGCCAGCGCGAACTTGAAAGTGACCAGGCCGGTCGCGTCATTCATCAATGCTTCGCCCTGAAGCATGCGCATTATCGGCGCGGGCAGCCGGTCCTCGGCGATGGCCGAGACCGCCACGGCGTCAGTCGGGGACAGCACCGCTGCCAACGCAAAGGCGACAGGCAAGGGAATGGAAGGCAGCAGCCAGTGGATGAAGTAGCCGGCGCCGATCACGGTGAAAATCACCAGCCCGACCGCGAGGGTCAGAATGGCGCCGCGGTAGCGCCAGAGGTCGCGTTTGGGCATCCGCCAGCCATCTGAAAACAGCAGCGGCGGCAGGAACAGAAACAGGAACAGCTCAGGGTCGAGTGCCACGTGCAGGCCCAGCGTCGGCCAGGCGAGCAAGGCACCCGCAGCGATTTGCACCAGCGGCAGCGGCAGCGGAATCACCCGGGCCAGCAATCGCGAGACACCTACCAGCGTCAACAAGATAAGGACGGTATAGGCTGTTTGCATTGCGTGTTTCCCCAAGCGTTGACTCATGACTGACATCGGCAACAGACCGGATGCGTCCGGCAAAGTGCCCATATTTACGGCTGGAAAGGTCATGGCGTTCTGATAAATCTGCAGCGGCAGGCCGTCGTCGCCAGCATTCATGGCGGGCAACACGGCGTCGAATGGACAAAGCGTCGGCCCGCCGCGCTTACCCTGCGTGTACGTGGCATAATCCTCCACCGTTTTTTTCAACCGTCCCGAAAGGAGCAGGCCAATGGCCAAGGAAACCCACACGTTGCACCTGTTTGGGATCAAGGCGTGCGACACGATGAAGAAGGCGCGCACCTGGCTCGATGAAAAATCGGTGAATTACGATTTCCACGACTACAAGACCCAAGGCATCGACCGCGACCACCTGACCCGTTTGTGCACCGAGCATGGCTGGCAGACGGTACTCAACCGCGCCGGCACGACCTTTCGCAAACTGGACGAGGCGCAGAAAGTCGACCTCGATCAGGAAAAGGCCATTGAGCTGATGCTCGCTCAGCCGTCGATGATCAAGCGCCCGGTGCTGGATCTTGGCGACAAAACCCTGATCGGCTTCAAACCCGAACTGTACGCCGCGGCTATCGCCTGATTGAGATAGCCCTAAATAACGAGGTATCTGCATGTCCACTTCTCTGTTCAGCCTGGCCTTTGGCGTTGGCACACAAAACCGTCAAGGCACCTGGCTGGAAGTTTTCTACGCCCTGCCACTGCTCAACCCGTCGGCTGAAATCGTCGCCGCGGTCGCACCGATCCTGGGTTACACCGGTGGCAATCAGGCCATCGCATTCAACACCGATCTGTCCTCGCGTCTGGCCAATGCCCTCAAAGGCATCGACGACGCCCAGGCCGCGCTGCTGACCCGACTGGCCGAGAGCCACAACCCGCTGGTTGCCACGCTGCTGGCCGAAGACGCCGCGCTGACCTCCACCCCCGAGGCTTACCTCAAGCTGCATTTGCTTTCCCATCGACTGGTCAAGCCCCACGGCTTGAGCCTGGCCGGCGTGTTCCCGCTGCTGCCGAACGTCGCGTGGACCAGCCAGGGCGCCATTGATCTGGGCGAGCTGGCCGAGCGTCAGCTGGAAGCCCGCCTGAAAGGCCAGTTTCTGGAGGTCTTCTCGGTGGACAAATTCCCGAAAATGACCGACTACGTCGTGCCGGCCGGTGTGCGCATCGCTGACACCGCCCGCGTGCGTCTGGGCGCCTACATCGGCGAAGGCACCACCGTGATGCACGAAGGTTTCGTCAACTTCAATGGCGGCACCGAAGGCCCGGGCATGATCGAAGGCCGTGTGTCGGCTGGCGTATTCGTCGGCAAAGGTTCGGACCTGGGCGGCGGTTGCTCGACCATGGGCACGCTGTCGGGCGGCGGCAACATGGTGATCAAGGTCGGCGAAGGCTGCCTCATCGGCGCGAACGCCGGCATAGGCATTCCGTTGGGCGATCGCAACACCGTTGAAGCCGGTCTCTACGTCACTGCGGGCACCAAAGTGGCGCTGCTGGACGACAAGAACGAGCTGGTCAAGGTCGTGAAGGCACGTGAACTGGCCGGTCAACCGGACCTGCTGTTCCGTCGTAACTCGCAGACCGGCGCGGTGGAATGCAAATCCCACAAGTCGGCCATCGAGCTGAACGAAGCGCTGCACGCTCACAACTGATCGATGCTGCGTGCGGGTTCGGTGTCCCCCTGGGCACCGAACCCGCCTCAACGAGCGTGACTGATATGCCCCTCATTTCTCCCTGGCGCGCTGACTTTCCGGCCATCGACGCCCTGCAACGGCAAGGCCAGACCTATCTGGACAGCGCCGCCACCGCACAAAAGCCCCACGCCCTGATCGACGCCACGGTGCATTACTACGCCAACGGCGCAGCGAATGTGCATCGCGCCCAGCACCTGCCGGGCGCCATGGCGACCCAGGCCTTTGAGGACACGCGGCGCAAGGCCGGCGAATGGCTGAATGCCGGAGCGTCCGGGCAGATCGTATTCACCCACGGCGCCACGTCCGCGTTCAACCTGCTCGCCTATGGCCTGGAGCACGTGTTTCAGGCCGGCGACGAGATTGTCATCAGCGCGCTGGAGCACCACGCCAATCTGTTGCCCTGGCAGCAACTGGCCCTGCGTCGCGACCTGAAACTGGTGGTGCTCCCCGTCACTGAGGCCGGTGTGATAGATGTTGAGGCCGCCGCCGAACTGATCACTCCACGCACCCGATTGCTGGCGGTCAGTCAGTTGTCCAACGTGCTCGGCACCTGGCAGCCGGTCCGGCAACTCGTTGCGCTGGCCCAGGCACAAGGCGCGCTGACGGTGATTGATGGCGCCCAAGGCGTCGTCCATGGCCGACACGATGTGCAGGACATCGGCTGCGATTTCTACGTGTTTTCCAGCCATAAGCTCTATGGCCCGGATGGCGTGGGCGTCCTGTTCGGCAGACATCTGGCGCTGGCGCAGTTGCAGCATTGGCAGTTCGGCGGCGAGATGGTCCTGCAGACCGGTTACCGGACAGCCACGTTCCGCCCCGCGCCGCTGGGCTTCGAAGCGGGCACGCCGCCCATCAGCGCGGTGATCGGCCTCGGCGCGACGCTGGATTATCTCAACGGCCTGAATCAGTCCGCCGTCGCCGAATACGAAGCGTGCCTGCATGAGCGGTTGCGCGCCGGGTTGATGCTGCGCGACGGTGTGCAGGTGCTGGGCGATCCCCATGTGGCGCTGGTGAGTTTCGTGGTCGAGGGCGTACATAACGCCGATCTTGCGCACCTGCTGACCGAGCAAGGCGTCGCCGTTCGCGCCGGTCACCACTGCGCCATCCCGTTGATCAGTAGCTTGGGCCTCTCCGGGGCAATCCGCGTGTCGCTGGGGTTGTACAACGATTCCGAGGACCTGGAGCGGTTTTTCAGCGCTCTGGATCAATCATTGGAATTGTTGCGATGAGCCTGCCGATCGAGGCGCAGACGGCGCTGGAAACCTTCAACGGGTCATTGAGCTGGGAGCAGCGGGCGCGGCTGTTGATGCAATGGGGCGACCGCCTGCCACCCATGAGCGACCAGGAAAAGACCGACGAGCGTCTGGTGGACGGCTGCGAGAGCAAGGTCTGGCTGGTGGGCCACCTGATCGACGGGCACTGGCAGTTCCGCGCCGCCAGCGATGCGCGGTTGATTCGGGGGCTGGTGGCGTTGCTGCTGGCCCGGGTCAACGGCCTGTCGTTGCAAGAACTGCAGCAGGTGGATCTGGCTGAGTGGTTCACGCAGCTGGGCTTGAGCCGTCAGCTGTCGGCATCCCGCAGCAACGGGCTGAATGCGGTGTTGCAGAAGATGCGGCAGCTCGCACGGTAGAGATGCCCCGTCGTCCAGGCGCCGCGCTGTTGCGCAGCAAACATGAGACCTGGGGGAGCGAGCTTGCTCCCACGCCTCGACCTTCAAGCCGCCGGCTGCGCCTTGGCTCGCTCCGACGGCCGTCGCACGCCGGCGACGATTTTGTCCACGGCCTTGGTCGCGGCGACCATCCCGAAAGTGGCAGTGACCATCATCACCGCGCCAAACCCGCCCGCGCAATCGAGCTTCACGCCATCGCCGACAAAGCTTTTCTGCAGGCAGATGCTGCCGTCCGGCTTGGGGTAGCGCAGTTGCTCGGTGGAGAACACGCAGGGCACGCTGTAATGGCGAGTGACCGTGCGGGAAAAGCCGTAATCGCGGCGCAGGGTCGAACGCACTTTGGACGCGAGCGGATCGTTGAATGTCCGGTTGAGGTCGCAGACCTGAATCAGGGTCGGGTCGATCTGGCCGCCCGCGCCACCGGTGGTGATGATTTGGATCTTGCGGCGTTTGCACCAGGCGATCAGCGCCGCTTTGGCGTTGACGCTGTCGATGCAATCGAGCACGCAGTCGATGTCCGGCGTGATGTATTCGGCCATGGTCTCGCGGGTGACGAAGTCGGCCACGGCATGGACCACACAATCAGGATTGATCTCCCGCAGACGGTCGGCCATGACCTCGACCTTGGCGCGGCCAACGGTGCTGCTCAGGGCGTGCAGCTGGCGGTTGCTGTTGCTGACGCAGACGTCGTCCAGATCAAACAGGGATATCTCGCCCACGCCACAGCGCGCCATGGCTTCCGCCGCCCAAGAACCCACACCGCCGATGCCGACGACCGCCACGTGGGCCGCGCGCAGGCGCTCCAGGCCCTCAATGCCGTACAGGCGGGCAACGCCAGCGAAACGCGGATCTTCTGTACTCATGACCAATACCCCAAAAAACCGGCGCGCATTATAGGCCCTGACGGCGATTCGCAAAGCGCTGAGTGGCAGGCGTTTGGTCTGAAAGTCCCCTCTTTCCCCGCCTGCCCAATGCAGGACAGGTAACGGCCTACGAGCCTGGCCGAACAGAACTTCAACACGTGTCGGTTGCCAAAGTTTCGGCCCGCTGTACCCTGTCACTCCTCCCCGTTCCCCTCTTGGAACCTGAAGCACCTATGTCATCGCGTAAATTTGGACTCAACCTCGTTGTCGTCGTGGCGATTGCTGCGCTGTTCACCGGCTTCTGGGCGCTGATCAACCGCCCCGTCACCGCCCCCAACTGGCCTGAACAGATCTCCGGCTTCTCCTATTCGCCTTTCCGCCTCGGACAGAATCCACAGAAAGATTCCTACCCATCCGACGAAGAAATGCGTCAGGACCTGGAGCTGATGAGCAAGCAGACGGACAACATCCGTATCTATTCAGTGGACGGCACGCTCAAGGACATCCCCAAGCTGGCCGAAGAGTTCGGCCTGCGGGTGACCCTCGGCATCTGGATCAGTCCGGACCTGGAGCGAAACGAGCGCGAAATCACCACGGCGATCGAACTGGCGAACACCTCGCGCAGCGTGGTTCGCGTGGTGGTCGGCAACGAAGCGCTGTATCGCGAAGAGATCAAACCCAAGGACCTGATGGCCGCCCTCGACCGCGTGCGCGCCGCCGTCAAAGTCCCGGTGACCACGTCCGAGCAGTGGCATATCTGGGAGAAGTACCCGGAACTGGCCAAGCACGTTGACCTGGTCGCCGCGCACATCCTGCCGTACTGGGAATACATCCCGATGGATAAAGCCGGTCAGTACGTGCTTGATCGTGCCCGCGAACTGAAACGCATGTTCCCGAAAAAGCCGCTGCTGCTCTCCGAAGTCGGTTGGCCGAGCAACGGCCACATGCGCGGCGGTGCGGACGCCACCCAGGCGGATCAAGCGGTTTACCTGCGCACGCTGGTCAACAAGCTCAACCGCCAGGGCTTCAACTACTTCGTGATCGAGGCCTTCGACCAGCCGTGGAAAGCCAGCGACGAAGGCTCGGTTGGTGCCTATTGGGGCGTGTACAACGCCGCCCGCCAGCAGAAATTCAACTTCGAAGGCCCGGTCGTTGCGATCCCGCAGTGGCGTGTATTGGCGATCGGTTCCGCGGTGTTGGCGATGCTTGCCCTCGCCTTGTTGCTGATTGATGGCTCGGCGCTGCGTCAGCGTGGCCGGACATTCCTGACCTTTATTGCTTTCCTGTGTGGATCTGTCCTGGTCTGGATCGGCTACGACTACAGCCAGCAATACAGCACCTGGTTCAGTTTGCTCGTAGGATTTTTACTGGCGCTCGGCGCATTCGGCGTCTTTATCGTCTTGTTGACCGAGGCCCACGAGCTGGCCGAAGCGGTGTGGACGCACAAACGCCGCCGCGAATTCCTGCCCGTTGAAGGGGATTCGGCCTACAGACCGAAAGTGTCTATTCACGTGCCCTGCTACAACGAGCCGCCGGAAATGGTCAAACAGACCCTCAACGCACTGGCGGCGCTGGATTATCCGGATTTCGAAGTGTTGCTGATCGACAACAACACCAAGGACCCCGCCGTGTGGGGGCCGGTCAAGGCCCACTGCGAAATGCTCGGGCCGCGCTTCAAGTTTTTCCACGTCGCGCCGCTGGCCGGGTTCAAGGGCGGCGCCCTGAACTACCTGATCCCGCACACCGCGCCGGACGCCGAAGTGATTGCCGTGATCGACTCGGACTACTGCGTTGATCGCAACTGGCTCAAGCACATGGTCCCGCACTTCGCCGATCCGAAAATCGCTGTGGTGCAGTCTCCGCAGGACTACCGCGACCAGCACGAAAGTGCGTTCAAGAAGCTCTGCTACTCGGAATACAAAGGCTTCTTCTACATCGGCATGGTCACCCGCAATGACCGCGATGCGATCATTCAGCACGGCACCATGACCATGACCCGTCGCTCGGTCCTGGAAGAACTGGGCTGGGCGGACTGGTGCATCTGTGAAGACGCGGAGCTGGGCCTGCGCGTGTTCGAAAAAGGCTATTCGGCAGCGTACGCGCACAATAGCTTCGGCAAGGGCTTGATGCCCGACACCTTCATCGACTTCAAAAAGCAGCGTTTCCGCTGGGCCTATGGCGCGATTCAGATTATCAAGCGTCACGCCGCCAGCCTGCTGCGCGGCAAGGACACTGAGCTGACCCGCGGCCAGCGTTATCACTTCCTTGCGGGCTGGCTGCCGTGGGTAGCCGATGGGATGAACATCTTCTTCACGGTCGGCGCACTGCTCTGGTCGTCGGCGATGATCATCGTGCCCAACCGTGTTGATCCACCGCTGCTGATTTTCGCGATTCCTCCGCTGGCGCTGTTCTTCTTCAAGGTCGGCAAGATCATCTTCCTGTACCGCCGCGCCGTTGGCGTGAACCTCACGGACGCGTTTTATGCGGCGCTCGCGGGGCTGGCGCTGTCTCACACCATCGCCAAAGCGGTGCTGTACGGGTTCTTCACCACCAGCATCCCGTTCTTTCGCACCCCGAAAAACGCCGAAAGCCATGGCTTGCTGGTGGCGATTTCCGAGGCCCGCGAAGAGTTGTTCATCATGCTGATGCTGTGGGGCGCTGCATTGGGGATCTGTCTGGTACAGGGTCTGCCGAGCAACGACATGCGCTTCTGGGTCGTCATGCTGCTGGTGCAATCGCTGCCGTATCTGGCGGCGTTGATCATGGCGTTTCTGTCGTCGCTGCCGAAACCGAAACCGGCAGACGAACCCGCTACCGCCTGAGACAATGGGGCGCTGTACTAAACGGCGGCCTTCGGGTCGCCGTTTTGCTTTAAGCTATTCGCCGGTTTATGCCTTGCCTTCACTCAATATCTCGGACCTTTCATGACAGCCCCAGCCGACCTCTCGCCCACGCTGCAACTCGCCTGCGACTTGATCCGTCGCCCATCCGTCACGCCACTGGACGCCGACTGCCAGGCCGTGATGATGAAACGCCTGAGCGATGCCGGTTTTGCGCTGGAGCCAATGCGCATCCAGGACGTGGATAACTTCTGGGCCACCCATGGCAGTCAGGACGGTCCGGTGTTGTGCTTCGCCGGGCACACCGATGTGGTACCGACCGGCCCCGTTCAGTCTTGGCAGAACGACCCGTTCAGCGCGCTGATCGACGAAGACGGCATGCTCTGCGGCCGTGGCGCGGCGGACATGAAAGGCAGCCTGGCGTCGATGATTGTCGCTACCGAGCGTTTCGTCGCCGATCACCCGAACCACAAGGGCAAAGTGGCCTATTTGATCACCAGCGATGAAGAAGGCCCGGCGCACCACGGCACCAAAGCAGTGGTCGAGCGTCTGGCGGCGCGCAACGAGCGGCTCGACTGGTGCATCGTTGGCGAGCCGTCGAGCACGACGCTGGTGGGCGATGTGGTCAAGAACGGCCGTCGCGGTTCACTGGGCGCGACCCTCACCGTCAAAGGCATTCAGGGCCACGTCGCCTACCCGCATCTGGCGAAGAACCCCATTCATCTGGCAGCACCGGCGCTGGCTGAGCTGGCCGCCGAGCACTGGGACAACGGCAATGATTTCTTCCCGCCGACCAGCTTCCAGATCTCCAACCTGAATTCCGGCACCGGCGCCACCAACGTGATCCCGGGGGATCTGGTGGCCGTGTTCAATTTCCGTTTCTCCACCGAATCCACCGTCGAAGGCCTCAAGCAACGCGTCGCCGACATTCTCGACAAACACGATCTGGACTGGCACGTGGAATGGGCGCTGTCCGGCCTGCCGTTCCTCACCGAACCGGGCGCATTGCTGGACGCAGTGTCGGCGAGCATCAAACACGTCACCGGCCGCGACACCCGTGCGTCGACCAGCGGCGGCACCTCGGACGGTCGCTTCATCGCCACCCTCGGCACCCAAGTGGTCGAACTGGGGCCGGTCAATGCGACGATCCATCAAGTCAACGAACGCATCCTCGCCAGCGATCTCGACGTGCTGACCGAGATCTACTACCAGACCCTGGTCAAGTTGCTCGCCTGATGCTGACCTGCCCGATCTGCTCCGCCCCGCTCGATTCAGCGGATAACGGTGTCGTGTGCCCGGCCGGGCACCGCTTCGACCGCGCCCGTCAGGGGTATCTGAATCTGCTGCCCGTGCAGCACAAGAACAGCCGCGACCCCGGCGACAATCAGGCGATGGTCGAGGCGCGCCGCGACTTTCTCAACGCCGGGCATTACGCGCCAGTCGCCAGGCGTCTCGCCGAACTGGCCGCCGAGCGTGCCCCCGCGCACTGGCTCGACATTGGGTGTGGCGAGGGTTATTACACCGCGCAGATCGCCCAGGGTCTGCCCAACGCCGACGGCTACGCGCTGGACATCTCCCGCGAAGCGGTAAAGCGCGCATGCAAACGCGACCCGAACATCACCTGGTTGATCGCCAGCATGGCGCGCGTGCCACTGCCGGATGCGAGCATGCAGTTCATCGCCAGCGTGTTCAGCCCGCTGGACTGGGCCGAGGCCAAGCGTCTGCTTTCGCCGGGCGGCGGCCTGATGCGTGTAGGTCCGACCAACGATCACCTGATGGAATTGCGTCAGCGCCTGTACGACGAAGTCCGCGATTACAGCGATGACAAGCACTTGGCCCTGGTGCCGGAAGGCATGAGCCTGCAGCACAGCGAAACCCTGCGCTTCACCCTGACACTGGTGGACGGCCAGGCCCGCGCCAATCTACTGGCCATGACGCCCCACGGCTGGCGCGCCAGTGCCGAACGCCGCGCCAACGTGATCGAGCAGCCCGAGCCGTTCGAGGTCACGGTGTCCATGCGCTACGATTATTTCGTCCTGAACTGACGGCTTGAAGCACCCGAACAGACTGAATCCGCGAGTGGATTTTCCAGCACAACCAAGAGGCATCCATGCGCCAACCCGATATCGAGATTTACCTGAAAGACGCTGACGTCGACCACAAGGCAATCACCGCCTGGCTGACTCAAGCCATCGGCCCTTGCACCGAATGGGCACAGAAAGGCCAGACGTGGAAATGCCAGGCGGGCGACGTGCCCGTGACCTGGATTCCCAAGGCCGTCGGCAAGTGGAACAGCCTGTGCCTGGACAGCGACAAAACCCCGTGGGAAGACGACATCGCCTGCGCCCGTGCCGCCTTCGCCGCGTTGAAGGTCGAAGTGCGTTGCGCCCCGGGGACATGGGTCGAAGAAGAGAGTGACGCCGAAGCCGATCAATGGATCCGCATCAGCGTGGATGGTGAGGAAGGAATCACCTGGCATACGTCCTGATACATCATCCTGACGGGCGCCCGCGCCGCTTTGCCCATCCCCGCCAGATGCGGCAAACTGGCGGCCTCGCGGGCGTCGCCCCTCTCAGCAGAACTCTATGACCCGTTCCCCGTTTCGCCGTCTTGTATTCGGCACCGTGCGCCGCCTGCTTTACCTGTGGGTGCGCTCGGAGACGATCAACCAGTCGTCCTTCACCCTCAATCTCGACCGCAGCCGCCCGGTTTTTTATGCGCTGCAAAACCCTTCAATGAGCGACCTCGCCGTCCTCGACAGCGAGTGCCGCAAGGCCGGTCTGCCGCGCCCGGTACTCTCCGTGGCCGTCGGCAATCTGACCGAGCCGGCCGCGTTTTTCTACCTGACGCCCGAGCCTGACTGGCTGGGGCGCCACGACAAACGCGGCGCACCACCGACCCTTGAACGCCTGGTCAGCGCGGTCTCGCAAAACGCCACCGAAGACGCGCAAGTCATTCCGGTCAGCGTCTTCTGGGGCCAGTCCCCGGACAAGGAAGACAGCCCGTGGAAACTGCTGTTTGCCGACAGTTGGAAGGTGACCGGGCGTCTGCGTCGCTTTGTGACCATTCTGATCCTGGGCCGCAAGACCCGCGTGCAGTTCTCGGCACCGGTTCATCTGCGTGAGCTGGTCGATCAGAACAAGGGTTACGAGCGCACGGTGCGCATGGCTCAACGCCTGCTGCGGGTGCATTTCCGCAACCTGAAGACGTCCGTGATCGGCCCGGACCTTTCCCACCGTCGCCATCTGGTCAAAGGGCTGGTGGCGGATCCGCTGGTCAGGCAGGCCATTCTCGACGAGGCCGCCCGGGAGAAAATCACCGAAGCCAAGGCTCGGGACAAAGCGCTTCATTACGGCAACGAAATCGCCTCGGACTACACCTACACCGCCATCCGGTTTCTGGAAGTGGTGCTGAGCTGGTTCTGGAACAAGATTTACGACGGCATCAAGGTCAGTCACCTGGAGGGCGTGCAGAACGTCGCCCAGGGCAACGAGATCATTTATGTGCCGTGCCACCGCAGCCACATCGATTATCTGCTGCTGTCGTACCTGCTGTTTCGCAACGGCCTGACCCCGCCGCATATCGCTGCGGGTATCAACCTCAACATGCCGGTGATCGGTGGCCTGCTGCGGCGCGGCGGCGCGTTTTTCATGCGCCGCACGTTCAAGGGCAATCCGCTGTACACCGCGGTGTTCAACGAATACCTGCACACCCTGTTCACCAAAGGTTTCCCGGTGGAGTACTTCGTCGAAGGCGGACGTTCGCGGACCGGGCGCATGTTGCAGCCGAAGACCGGAATGCTGGCGATCACCCTGCGCAGTTTCCTGCGCAATTCGCGCATGCCCATCGTGTTCGTGCCGGTGTACATCGGCTATGAACGGGTGTTGGAAGGCCGGACCTACCTGGGTGAACTGCGCGGTGCAGCGAAAAAGAAAGAGTCGATCTTCGACATTTTCAAAGTCATCGGCGCGCTAAAGCAGCGCTTCGGCCAGGTGTCGGTGAATTTCGGTGAGCCGATCAAGCTGACCGAATTTCTCGACCATGAGCAGCCGGACTGGCGCACTCAGGAACTGGGCCCGGTGTTCAAACCGGCCTGGCTAAACGAGACCACTCACCGTCTGGGCGAACGCGTGGCCCGCCACCTGAACGAAGCGGCGGCGATCAATCCGGTGAATCTGGTGGCGCTGGCGTTGCTGTCGACCGCCAAACACGCGCTGGACGATCAAGCTCTGGCGCGGGTGCTCGATCTGTACCTGACGCTGTTGCGCACCGTGCCCTACTCGCCCCATACCACGCTGCCGGACGGCGATGGTCGCGCCCTGATCGAGCACGTCAAGGACATGAAGCTGCTCTCGGAACTCAGCGACGCGCTGGGCAAGATTCTGTACCTGGACGAGCAAAATGCCGTCCTGATGACCTACTACCGGAACAACGTGCTGCACATTTTCGCGCTGCCCTCGTTGCTGGCCTGCTTCTTCCAGAGCTCGTCGCGCATGAGCCGCGAGCAGATTCTGCGGTATACCCGGGCGCTGTATCCGTACCTGCAATCGGAGCTGTTCATCCGCTGGTCGCTGGACGATCTGGATGAGGTCATCGATCAGTGGCTGGCGGCGTTCGTTGAGCAGGGCTTGTTGCGATTCGAGAACGGCGTCTACCTGCGCCCGGCGCCAAGCTCGCGGGCTTTCGTGCTGCTGACGGTGCTGTCGCGGGCGATTGCCCAGACCCTGCAGCGTTTCTACATGGCGATCTCGCTGCTGCTCAACAGCGGTCAGCACACGCTCACTGCCGAGGGGCTTGAGGAGTTATGCACGACGATGGCCCAGCGGTTATCGATCCTGCACGGCCTGAACGCGCCGGAATTTTTCGACAAAAGTCTGTTCCGGCATTTCATCCAGACGCTGCTGGATCAGGGCGTCTTGCGCACCGACGCCGCCGACAAACTGAGCTATCACGATATGTTGGGGGATCTGGCGGAAGGTGCCGCCAAACGCGTACTGCCAGCGGAAATCAGGCTGTCGATCCGCCAGGTGGCGCTGCACCGCAGTGATGAAGTCGTCGGGGCCGCGCCGATCGCCTGAGCGACGACGCACGCCTTACCTAACGTTTCACATGACAAGGAAATTCACATGAAACACATCCTGCTCACCCTCATGACCACCGTGCTCGCCGCGTGCGCCCATGGGCCGGACAACCTGCCGGGCTCGGTGGATGGCGAGGTGTTTTACCTGCAGCGCATGGCGCTTCCGCCTACCGCTACGCTTAAGGTTACGCTGCAGAACGTGACGCTGGCCGACGCGCCCGCACAGATCCTCGCCAGCCAGAACGGCCCGATCAAAGGCCAGGTGCCGCTGCCGTTTCACCTGACCTACGATCAGAAGCAGGTCCAGGCGGGACACACCTACTCGGTCAGCGCGCGCATCGAAGTGGACGGCAAGCTGCTGATGATCAGCACCGAGCGCTACACGGTGGACCTGACGCTGGACGAAAAACCGCCCATCAAAATTCGTTTGAGCCCGGCCCGTTGATCGGGCGTGGATCACAGACCGTTGAAAAGGACATTACCCATGTTGCGTCGCTCTCTATCGTTCACTGGCGTGTGCGCCGGCCTGCTGTTGTCGGCCAGTGCCTTCGCGCTGTCGCTCAATGATCTGTCTCAATCGGACGCCACCGGCGGGCTGAAGGATGCCCTGACCCAAAGCGCGCAGGTCGCCGTCAAGCAACTGGGCGTGCCGGGCGGGTTCAGCAACAACAAGGACGTGCGCATCGAGCTGCCCGGCAACCTGGGCAAGGTCGCCAAGAAGATGAAGCAGTTCGGTATGGGCGCGCAGGTCGATCAGCTGGAAAACAGCATGAATCAGGCGGCAGAAGCAGCGATGCCCCAGGCGCAGACGTTGCTGGTCGATGCCGTGAAAAAAATGAGTGTGTCGGACGCCAAGGCCATCCTCGGCGGCGGCAAGGACTCCGCCACCCAGTACCTGAGCACCTCCAGCCGCGAACAGATCCGCGCCAAATTCCTGCCCATCATCAAACAGGCCACTGACAAAGTCGGACTGGCGCAGAAATACAACGCCTTCGCCGGACAGGCCGCGACGCTGGGCGTGCTGGACGCGAAGAGCTCGAACATCGAAGGCTACGTCACGGAGAAGGCATTGAACGGCCTGTTCGAAATGATCGCCAAACAGGAAGAAACCATCCGCGCCAACCCGGCAGCGGCGGCGACCGGTCTGGCGAAGAAGGTGTTCGGCGCGCTGTGAGACGCGCCGTGGCGGGTTAAGCGATCAAACCTCGACCCGCTCATCCTTTTTCACCCTGAACCACGCCGCATACAGTGCGGGCAGAAACAGCAGGGTGAGTGCGGTGGCGACGATCAGGCCGCCCATGATGGCGACGGCCATGGGCCCGAAAAACACGCTGCGTGACAGCGGAATCATCGCCAGCACTGCCGCCAGCGCGGTGAGCACGATAGGCCGGAAGCGCCGCACCGTCGCTTCGATGATCGCCTGCCAGCGGTCCAGACCCGCCGCGATGTCCTGCTCGATCTGGTCGACCAGAATCACCGAGTTACGCATGATCATCCCCGACAGCGCGATGGTGCCCAGCATCGCCACAAAGCCGAATGGTTGGTTGAACAGCAGCAGAAACAACGTTACCCCAATCAGCCCCAGGGGCGCGGTCAGAAACACCATGAACGTGCGTGAGAAGCTGCGCAGCTGGATCATCAGCAAGGTCAGTACCACCACGATGAACAGCGGCACCCCGGCGTTCACCGAGTTCTGCCCGCGGGCCGAATCCTCCACCGTGCCGCCCACCTCCAGTAGGTAACCGTCGGGCAACTGCGCGCGCACGTCTTCCAGCGTCGGCAGAATCTGTTTCACCAGCGTCGCCGGTTGCTCCTTGCCGTAGATGTCAGCGCGCACCGTCACGTTCGGCAGCCGGTTGCGGTGCCAGATGATGCCCTCCTCAAAACCGTATTCCAGGGTCGCCACTTGGGAAAGCGCGACACTGCTGCCGTTGCTGGTCGGCACCGACAGGCTGGCGAGGCTGCCCAGTTCATGGCGCTCCTGCTCCGTGCCGCGCAGCAGGATTTCGATCAGCTCGTCGTCCTCGCGGTACTGGCTCACGCTCGACCCGGTCAACTGGCTTTGCAGAAAGCGCGACAGGTCGGCAGTGGTTACGCCCAGCGCCCTGGCCCGATCCTGATCGACATTCAGGTAGACGACCTTGCTCGGCTCTTCCCAGTCCAGATGCACATTGACCACATGGGGGGTTTCCCGGACCTTCGCCGCCACCTTGCGAGCCAGCGCCCGCACCTCGTCGATGTGCTCGCCCGTGACGCGAAACTGCACCGGATAGCCCACGGGCGGGCCGTTTTCCAGGCGGGTGACGCGGGGCCGCAGCATCGGGAATTGCTCATCCAGCGTCTGGATCAACCAGGTGCGCAGCGTCTCGCGGTCTTCGATGGTTTTCGCCAGCACGACGAACTGGGCAAAACTGGCCGCGGGCAATTGCTGATCCAGGGGCAGGTAAAACCGCGGAGAACCGGTGCCGACATAGGCCACGTAATTGTCAACGCCGGCGTGGTCCTTGATCATCGCTTCCAGCCGCTTGACCTGCTCGGCGGTGCTGGTCAGCGAGGCACCTTCAGCAAGCTTCAAGTCGACCATCAACTCCAGCCGGCCCGACGCCGGGAAGAACTGTTGAGGCACGAAGCGGAACATGAAAATCGACAGGGCAAACAGCGCAATGGTCAGCACGATGACCGTTTTGCGCCGGCGCACACACCAGCCCACCAGCCCGCGAACACGTCGGTAAAACGGCGTGCCGTAAGGATCCGGCGCGTGGGCACCGGCGCCATGTTTGGCGGCATGGATTTTTGCCAGGTCCGGCAACAGGCGCGCGCCCAGATACGGCACGAACACCACGGCAGCAATCCACGAGGCGATCAGCGCAATGGTCACCACCTGAAAGATCGAGCGAGTGTACTCGCCGGTGCTCGACTGCGCGGTGGCGATGGGCAGGAAACCTGCTGCGGTGATCAGAGTGCCGGTAAGCATCGGGAACGCGGTGCTGGTCCAGGCGAAGCTGGCGGCCTTCAGCCGGTCGTAACCCTGCTCCATTTTGATCGCCATCATTTCCACAGCGATGATTGCGTCGTCCACCAACAAGCCCAACGCCAGCACCAATGCGCCGAGGGATATCTTGTGCAGGCCGATGCCCAGGTAATACATGCAGGCGAATGTCATCGCCAGCACCAGCGGAATCGCCAGTGCCACCACCATCCCGGTGCGCACGCCCAGCGAGAAAAAGCTCACCAGCAGCACAATGCCCAAGGCCTCGGTGAGCACCTGAACGAACTCGCCAACGCTGGTCTTCACCGCCGCTGGCTGGTCCGAGACTTTGCGCAACTGCATGCCGGCAGGAAGGTTGTTCTGTAAGCGCGCGAACTCCGTCTCCAGCGCACGGCCGAGCACCAGAATGTCGCCGCCGTCTTTCATGGCGACGGCGAGCCCGATGGCGTCCTGACCCATGAAACGCATTTGCGGCGCGGGCGGATCGTTGAAGCCACGGCGCACATCGGCCAGATCACTGATGCGGAACGTGCGATCACCCACGCGAATCGGGAAGCTGCGGATCTCGTCGACGGTTTGAAAACGCCCGGTCACGCGCAGCTGAACGCGCTCGCTGGGTGTCTCGAAAAAGCTCGCCGCCACCACCGCGTTCTGCGCTTCCAGCGCTTGCTGAACCGACTGCATTGGCAGGCCGAGGGTGGCGAGTTTGACGTTGGAGAGTTCGATCCAGATCTTCTCGTCCTGCAGACCGAGCAACTCGACCTTGCCGACGTCCTTGACCCGCTGCAGCTGGATCTGGATGCGATCGGCGTAGTCCTTCAGCACTGCGTAATCGAACCCCTCCCCCGTCAGCGCGTAGATATTGCCGAACGTGGTGCCGAATTCATCGTTGAAGAACGGGCCCTGCACGCCGGCCGGAAGGTTCTGACGGATGTCGCTGATCTTCTTGCGGATCTGATACCAGAGTTCCGGCAGCCGCGCGGAAACCAATGAGTCTCGGGCGACAAACGTGACCTGGGATTCACCGGGCCGCGAGAACGAGACAATGCGCTCGTAATCGCCGGTTTCCATCAGCTTCTTCTCGATGCGGTCGGTGACTTGTCGCGACACCTCTTCGGCACTCGCGCCCGGCCAGAGCGTACGAATGACCATGGCTTTGAAGGTGAAGGGCGGGTCCTCACTCTGGCCCAGTTTGGTGTAGGACAGCGCACCGACTGCGGCCAGCAGGATCATGAGATACAGGACCATCTGCCGATTACGCAGGGCCCATTCGGAAAGATTGAAACGCATGCCCCTACTCCTTCGCCGCCAGCTTCACCGCCCGATTACTGCGGTCGACCGGGCGCACCTGCTCGCCCTCGTGGAGCACGTGCACACCCGCCGCGACGACCCAGTCGCTGGCCTGCAAGCCGCTGAGCACCGGCACGGTTTCCTGGCCGTAGGCGCCGACCTGCACCGCCGTGCGTTTCAGGGTGGCATCGCTTTGCAGGCGCCAGACGTAGGTCACGCCGTTTTCGGCGGTCAGCGCGGAAAGCGGCACGGACAACGGAACAGCGTGTTCGGACTGGATGTAAACCCGAGCGCTCTGGCCCAGCTCGGCCGGGACCTTCCCGCTGGCGAAAGCGATGCGCGCGGCGAAGGTGCGCGAACGTGGATCGGCAGCGGGCGAGAGCTCACGGATGCGGCCCGGAAAACGCTGCTCGCGCTGGGTCCAGAGTTCGACGGAAACCGGATCACCGATCTTGAAGCGGCCGTAATTCTGCTCCGGAAGGCTGATCGACACTTCGCGCTCGCCGTCAGCGGCCAGAGTAAAGACGGTCTGCCCGGCCGCCACCACCTGACCGACTTCCACCAATCGTCTGGCGATGACACCGTTTTGCGACGCACGAAGCACGGCGTAGCCGGTCTGATTGTCGGCAACGGTCAATTCAGCCTTGAGCTGTCTAAGACGGGCGTCTGCGGCGCGGTAGGTGTTTTCGGCATTGTCGTAAAGCGACTTGCTGACCATCTGCCGGTCCATCAGGGTTTTGTAGCGGTCGCGCTCGGAGCGGACTGTCTGCAGATTGGCTTCGGCAGCTGCAACCTGAGCACGGGTGGCGTCCTGCTGCAAGCGCACGTCCTGGGCATCGAGCTCGGCCAGCGGCTCATTGACGGTGACCCGCTCGCCTTCTTCGACCAGACGCTTGCTGACCTTGCCGGAAATGCGGAAAGCAAGTTCCGGCTCGAAGCGAGCGCGGACCTCGCCCGGATAGCTGTCCATGGACTGGGCAGACGGCAACGGTTGCACCACCATGGCGGGCCGCACTGCGGCGGTCACCGGTGCCTCCTTGCCGCAACCGGAAAGTGCCACGATGAGACTGACCGGCAGGGCAAGAAGCAGGGCATCGCGGAGCATGATGAGGCACCTTGGCAAGAGAGCTTTGAATAATTGTACCGGCGAGTATATTTAAAATTACCGAACTGAACAGTCCACTAATCAAACGAAGACGCCTGACACCGCCATGACTGACTCGACCTCCTCCACCGGACCCGGCCGCCCCAAGGATCTGGCCAAGCGCCAGGCCATTCTCGAAGCCGCCAAAAACCTGTTCGTCCGCAATGGTTACGCCAACACCAGCATGGATGCCGTTGCCGCTGAAGCCGGGGTTTCCAAGCTCACGGTGTACAGCCACTTCACCGACAAGGAGACATTGTTTTCCTGCGCGGTGGTGGCGCGCTGTGAGGAGCAAGTGCCGGGGTTGTTCGTGGATGTGCCGATGGGCGAACCCGTCGAGAAAGTATTGCTGGGTATTGCCAGAGGATTTCAGACGCTGATCAACAGCCCTGAGTCCATCGATTTGCATCGCCTGATGATCACCCTGGGAACCCAAGGGTCTTCATTGTCTCAAGTGTTTTTCGAAGCGGGACCACAGCGCATCCTGCATGAGATGGAGCGGTTTCTGACCAGACTGAACGGCACGAACGGTCTGCGCTTCGAATCGCCTGCTGGCGCAGCGGGGCACTTTTTGTGCTTGATCAAAGGGGTGTGCAATTTCAGGCTGCTGATCGGCACCGGCGAACTGCCGGATGAGCAGACCGCGGAGCACCATGTGCGGGAAGTGGTAGCGTTGTTTCTCAAGGCGTATCGGGTGTAGGGCGATAACTACGAAGGTGCGCACGCGGGCCTCTTCCCGGCTGAAGCCGGTCCCACTAATCGACCGCGTACTCATAGTGGGACCGGCTTTAGCCGGGAATGCGGAGTGGAAGACACCACAGAATTTGACTACCAGCTTGTCAGCGAGGCTCGTGCATCGGGCAGCCGTTGTGGCTGGCGCGGAAGCCTGAAGACAGCTCATAGGACGGCTTGCGAACCCGCATGACGCCGCCGAGTGGCCGGTGTTCGACCACGCCATGCCAGGGGCTGAAGGCCATGCCGTCGTCGATTTCCTGCTGGCGTTCTTCCGACCAGCTGTCCTGGCGCGGCACTTCAATACGGGCCACGGTCACGAACGGGCTCAGTTCCTCGGACCATTCCACCGAAGCATCTTCAATCGGCATTTTTTCGAGGTCGGTCGCCAACTGGATGCGCACCTCCCACACCCCTCCCTTGCTCGCGAAGTGACTGCGCACCGCTTCCCGCAAACCGTCGGGATGATCATTCAGGTCCACTTTCTGGTCGGTCAACGCGGTGAGCTCGGGAGAAACAGGCACCACGCTCAGCTTGGCGTAATAGCGGCCATAGAGAAACGGCACCACAGTGTTATAGGTTTCACCCAGTAAGTGGGTCATCGGATGCCCGCCCAGTGATTTGAGCGTGCCACTCTCCCCGCCCATCGCTTCGACCGTCGACTCCAGGCCACGAAACAACGCCGACAGCGCTTTCTTCATGTTGGGCACTTTGTCGGTGGTCTTGGCCAGCAGCTTGAGAGTCTTGAGAAAATCCTTCGGAGTAACAGCCGTGAACGCCCTGGCGTTCTGCATCACGAAATCCTGGGTGACCTGCCCTTCGCTCCCCGGCAAACGTGCGCCCTGCACACCGACCAGCTTGATAGCCAGCCCACGCGGGGTTGATACCTTGTCGTCGAGCAGGTCACCCGGATTGGTGGAAAAGCGCATCTTCAAATCCAGCGTGCCGGGATGCGCGAAAACACCCTGAGCCAAGTCAGTGGGCAGGCCGTCCAGAATATGAATCTGCCCGTGCAGCAAGCCATGCGCCTTGGCATGCACGCTGCGTATAGCATGGCCGCCATCCTTGTAGGTGGTTTCCAGAATACTGTGCATCGCCTCGGCGAGTTCCTTGCTCGTCTGGGCCTCGTCATCGGGTATCTGCTCGAAGTGCGGCTCGAACGGCAAAGGCGTTACGGACAAACGGGAATTGCTCATCGGTGATCTCCGGCTACTGCTCTGGTCAGGGCGTATCGCCGATGTGCACACACCTGAAACGGCGGCTTGTCAGGCATCGGCACAGCAGAGGACTACGCCCGGGATTGCCGGGTTCAGGTTTACCGGACGAGTGTCATGAACCCGTGCCCTTCAACGCCTTCTTCGGGTAGATGTCATAGCGGCTGGATTTGCCGTCCAGCGCGTAGGAAGGCTTGGGCCCTTCGATGCTTGGCGCCTTGCGTGGACGTTTGACCACGACGCGGTGGCTCGCCAGCGCCAGCGCGGCTTCCAGCAACGCCGGAGCGTCCATGTCATCGCCCACCAGAGGCCGGAACAGGCGCATTTCCTTTTTCACCAGCGCGGTTTTTTCCCGATGAGGAAACATCGGATCAAGGTAAATGACCTGGGGCGGCTCGCCTTCCCATTGGCGAATCAGCTCAATGGAATTGCCGGTCAACAGGCGCATCTGCGCGATGATCCCGCCCACCTCCAGGTCCCTCACCCCACGCGTCAGGCCGTCTTCAAGCAGCGCGGCGATGATCGGCTGCCGCTCGATCAGGCTCACTTCGCAGCCCAGACTCGCCAGCACAAAGGCGTCCTTGCCCAGCCCCGCCGTGGCATCCAGCACCCGAGGGCGCACGCCCGGCTGAATGCCCACGGCCTTGGCGATCATTTGCCCGCTGCCGCCGCCAAACAGACGCCGATGGGCCGCCTTGCCTTCGATGAAATCTACACGCACCGGGCCCGGCGCGTCGTCACCCAGTTGCTGCAACTGCAGGCCGTCTTCGGCCACTTGCAGGGCGAAATCCGCGTCGGCATCCTCCAGCGGCAAACCCAGTCGCTGCGCCCACTGCGCTGCGGTTTCCTGCCCGTCAGGGGTCAGGCTGTCGACCCGAATGCGGCTGCCCGCGTGCTGCTCAGTCATTGTCTCTACGCGCTCAAATAATCTTAATGATTGGCAGGATCTGCCGATAACAAAAGTATCCGGCATTTTGCCAGACCCACGGGCTGTACTGAGCGCTTATGTCAGACATTCAGCAAACCTCCTCGATAGGCTATTTGACGTACGCAGGCGACTACAGCGTACGCAATACCCAAACCCTGAGCGGCGTCACGCAGCTCTGGCAGGATGCGTTTGCCCGTGCGATGGCTCAGCAGGTCGATGACAACGCTGGCGAAACCCCGGAATACAGCGCCGTCGCCACGACGGACAACCTGACCGGCGAGCCTATTGCCGGCGCCACTGCGCTGGGCAAGATCGTTGAGCAGCGTGAATGCCCGGTTCAGGACAAGGAAATCGCGCCGCCGGAGCCGTTGTTCCTGCCGATCGCCGAGTTCGAATGGGACCTGGCCGACAAACCCGCCAAGCCGTTCACCGCGATGGAAATGATCGAGCAGCAGCGCAACCTCGAATTCGATGACAACTGGGTTCGCCCGACCGTCCTCAACCCGTACGATGACAGCGTTGAACCCGGGCCGGGCCCTCAACCTCGCCCACTGTTCCTGCCGATTGCCGAGTTTGAATGGGACTTGGCCGACAAGCCCGCCACACCCTTCAGCGCTGAAGAGATGACCGAGCAGCAGCGTCATCTGGCCTTCGATAACGGCTGGGCGCGGCCGATTGTGCTGCAGAACCTTCGTCTCGCGGCCTGACGCCTGGTTTAACCCAACCGAACCGCGCAACCTCGTTCGCTGCCTTTATCGACACACCCGCCAGCGTCCCATGTCCAGGTGAAAGTGGTTTCGGTGCGCGGCGTTGTAGTCCGGGCTCAGCACCGTATTGAATTGCTGGCAGGCGCCATCCCGCACCAACCGCAGAAAACGCCCGTCGTCGCCGTCGTCTTTCCAGTCCTTGAGCACCGAAATCCGGCGCCCGTCTGCCAGGCGAAATCCGGCGATGTCCAGCGCGTTGGCGGTGGCGTGCTGGCTTAGGCGGCCTTCGCTGCGGTTGTAGATGTTGCGGCAGGCAAAGCTGCCGAGGTGATCGACCTGCGTGACCTTCTGCCCGAACACCGACTGGGCCGCCGGCTGCAACTGATGAATATCGAACAGCGCATACGCCACCGCCAGGCGACAACTGGACAGAAAACTGCTGCTCAGCGCGACGTCGCCGCCCTGGATCCGCAAGGTGTTGGTAAGCGGGCATTTGGCGTCGGCGGCACTGTCGGCCTGGTGCGTGTAACGCAGGGTCGAGGTGTGCAGCGCGGCCTCGCACAACGCCGGATCCTCCTGCAATCGCCAGAGCTTGAACGGCGTAATGAGATTGGGCTCGTCCTGCACATTCAGCGGCGCCCACGGGTTCCAGCGGTCAGCGACAGGCAACCAGCCACGCCAGATCGATACCGCGACCGCCGCGCCGACTAAAATCAGTAGAAGAAAGAGGGTCGAGCCGCGCATGCAGGAAGGTTCTCGTCTGACGGAGGGATGAGTCCACCCTATCTCGACCTCAGAGCAGCCCGAGTTGCTCCACTTGCCGACCGCGATCCAGTTGCGGCAGATCGGGCAGGCCCGGCAGCAGGGTCATCAACTGATGGTGAAAACGACGGGCCAGTTGGGGCGAGGCGATGTTGTCAGGGGTGTGCAGGAACACCGAGGGCGTACGCCCCTCCTCGATCCAGCCAGCCACCTTTTCCGCCCATTGCACGATGAAGCCTTCGTTGATCGCCTCATCCGGCCCGCCAATAAAGCGCACTTGGGGAAAGGACGTCAGCGCCGCCGGCCGCGGCGGCACTTTGGGCTTCTTCGATTGCGCATGAAGCACGGCAGGCTCACTGGAAACGCAACTGAACAGCGGCCGGGAATCCAGACAGATGCGCTCGACGCCGCGGTCAAGCAACAGGCGGTTGAGCTGGCGCTCGTCTTCGCCCTTGGTGAAAAACGCCATGTTGCGCACTTCCACCGCCAGCGGCCGGCCTTCCAGCGCATCAATGAACGCGCCCAGCTCATTGAGCCGATGGGGGCCGAAACTGGCCGACAGCTGCAGCCACAGCGGTTGAAGCCTAGACCCTAGCGGCGCAAGCAGCTGCAGGAAATCCTCTACCGCGCCCAGATGCTCGCGCAGGTCGCCGGCATGGCTGATGTCACGGGGGATTTTTGCCGAGAAGCGGAAGTGCTCGGGCAAGGCGGCCGCCCAACGCTGGACGATCTCAGGCTTGGGACGCGCGTAGAACGTGGTGTTGCCTTCGACGGCATTGAAGACCTGCGCGTACAACCCAAGCAAATCCAGATCCGAGGCGTCCGGCGGGTACAGGGACTCACGCCAGGCTTTTTCGCTCCAGGACGGGCAACCGATGTAGTAAGGCGGGTGGGCGAGGTTCAAACGTGCAGGTCGAGCCCGGAGACTTCGAGGTCCCATTCGACGAAGGTCGAGGTCATCAAGTAACTGCTCAACGCGTGGGCAACGCGGGTGCTCATGGCACGGGGGAAGATAATGTCTTGCTGACGCGCGGGCACATTGGCCGTGGTCCCGGTCTGGCGACGGGCCACTTGCGGATTCACCTCGATCTCATCGTTCACTTCCTCGAACGAGCCTTCCAGCGCCGCAGAATCCTTGCGTGGCTTGCGCTTGATCGGGTAGGTACGTGGTGAGGGACCGGTGATTCGCATCATGCTTACTCGGCGTCTAATAGTGGCAATTTAATCTCACAGTAAGCCCTTAAGCAAACATGCGAACGATAACTAGACCACACTTATTGCGAATTGTTTAAAACAGCCGGAATTTTCTGCGGATTTATCGCCGAACGGTCATCAACTGTGTGACCTGGTTCGCAGATCCGGCGTACAGCCATGCAGTTAGGGGCCCGGTGGATGCCGGCAATCAGTGGGAGGCGCCTTGCTGGCGAGCGCAAATCACCCCGTTACTGTGGTGGTAGTAAATGGCCCAGGTTCGCCAGCAAGCCGGCGCCTACAGATTGATGACCCCGCGTGTACCTGATGTCACCGCTCAGCGCGCCTTGGGCGTGGCGACTTTATCGCGCAGGTAAACCGGTTGGGCGTCGTCGGCGACGATGGCTTCGCCACGGTGCCAGGCGAACGTACCGAGGGTCAGCAAGTCCTGCGCGTGGGGCAACAGTGTGGCATCCCGGGCACTGACAACGGCGGCAATACGCTCGGCATAGCCCCAGCCTGTGCCGGCGCCGAACCAGTCGCCCGTCGCAGCGCCTGGCAAAGCTGCCAGCTCCGGCGCCATGACCGCCTCTTCACCCACCTGCTTCATCTCTCCCGCCACTTCGTGGTAGCAACCCCAATAGACCTCGTCCATCCGCGCGTCGATGGCGGCCGCGACCTGAGTGGCGCCCTGCTCGCGAAAGGCTCGTTGCGCGAGGGCCGCGAGGTTTGAGACCGGCAATACCGGCCGATCCAGACCGAAGGCCAGGCCCTGTACCACACCGATGGCAATGCGCACGCCGGTGAACGCGCCCGGGCCTCGGCCGAAGGCAATGGCGTCCAGCGCCGACAGGCCGATGCCCGCCTCGGCCAGCAAGTCCTTGATCATCGGCAGGAGTTTTTGCGCGTGCAGGCGCGGGATCACCTCGTAATGAGTCAGCACTTTGCCGTCATGCAGCAAAGCGACTGAGCAGGCTTCAGTGGCGGTGTCCAGGGCCAGCAAGGTGGTCATCGGGGTTTCCATCGTTGTGCGAAAAAAAGTGCCGCATTATAAACAACAACGACCCGCAAGCGGGCCGTTGTTCGATGCCTAGAGACGCCAATCAGCTCAGGGCTTCAAGCACCTTGGCGGTGATCTGCTCGACCGTGCCCACGCCTTCGATGTGGCTGCACTTCGGTGTGCCGTCCTGCGCCTGCAGCTTGGTGTAGAAATCTACCAGCGGCTTGGTCTGTGAATGGTAGACCGACAGGCGATGGCGAACGGTGGCTTCGACGTCGTCCTTGCGCTGAACCAGTGGCTCGCCGGTAACGTCGTCCACACCGTCAACCTTCGGCGGGTTGTACAACGTGTGATAAACGCGACCGGAGCCTTCGTGAACGCGGCGACCGGAGATGCGCTTGACGATCTCTTCGTCGTCGACCTTGATCTCGATGACGTGGTCGATGGCCAGACCGGCTTTCTTCAGGGCTTCAGCCTGAGGAATGGTGCGAGGAAAGCCGTCGAACAGGCAACCGCCAGCGCAATCAGGCTCGGACAGGCGATCCTTGATCAGGCCGATGATCAGGTCATCGGAGACCAGGCCGCCGCTGTCCATGACGCTTTTGGCTTGCAGGCCCAGTTCAGTACCGGCCTTGACCGCAGCGCGCAGCATGTCGCCGGTGGAAATCTGCGGAATGTTGAATTTCTCAGTGATGAACTTTGCCTGAGTACCTTTGCCGGCCCCGGGAGCTCCCAGCAGAATCACGCGCATTGTTGTGCTCCTCAAATTTTTATAGAGATATCGTCGGATTCGCCTAAATGGGGCCAATCGCAAAATTTTACTGACCCAACGGCCAAAGGCTGATCAAGATACACAGCCGATTCATGCCGCACAAGACGCCGAAAGTCGCAGTAACCCGCGAAAAACCAGTAGCTTGGCATCGATCGGCGCAAGGGTGGGACGACGTGCAACTCGGTAAGGCTGCACTGCTCGCAACGCATCGGGCGCGCCCGAATCAACACCCTCGTCCTGATTCGGTCGCGCGCGCTGCTCCGTCAGCCGGTGTTGCGCAATCCGGCGGCAATGCCTGCGACAGACACCAGCAGCGCCTGCACCAGCGGACTGTCCAGACTCGCCTCCTGCTGGCGGGAGCGTGCCAGCAACTCCGCCTGCAATAAATGAAGCGGGTCGAGGTAGGTGTTGCGCAGGCTGATGAACTTCAGCGTTTCAGGGCTATGGGCCAACAGCCGGGACTGACCCGTAAGGCCAAGCACCACGTCACACGCCTGCGACAATAGGCCGCGCAGATGCGTCCCCAAATGCAGCAGTTTCGGCTCCACCAGACGTTCGTCGTAGAGCTGGGCGATATCGCTGTCGGCCTTGGCCAGCACCATTTCCAGCATGTCGATGCGGGTGCGGAAGAACGGCCATTGTTCACGCATCTCGGCGAGCAGATCGCCCTGACCGCGCTCCAGCGCCTTGCTCAACGCGTTTTCCCAGCCCAGCCAGGCGGGCAGCATGAGGCGCGTCTGGGTCCAGGCGAAAATCCAAGGAATCGCGCGCAGACTTTCGACCCCGCCTTCGCGGCGCTTGGCCGGTCGGCTGCCCAATGGCAAGCGTCCCAATTCCTGTTCCGGCGTGGCCTGACGGAAGTATTCGACGAACTCCGGGTCTTCCCGCACCACGGCGCGGTAGGCCTTCACGCCATCTGCCGCCAGTTCGTCCATCACTTGGCGCCAGGCCGGTTGCGGCATCGGCGGCGGTTGCAGCGTGGCCTCCAGGACCGCGGCCAGATACAGGTTGAGGTTCTGCTCGGCGATGTCCGGCAGGCCGAACTTGAAGCGGATCATCTCGCCCTGTTCGGTGGTCCGGAAACGCCCCGCCACCGAGCCGGGCGGCTGCGACAGAATCGCCGCGTGGGCAGGGCCGCCGCCTCGACCGACCGTACCGCCGCGACCGTGGAACAGCAGCAGCTCAACCTCTTGCGCGCGGCAGATCTCAACCAGTTTTTCCTGCGCCCGGTACTGCGCCCAGGCCGCGGCGGTGGTGCCGGCATCCTTGGCCGAATCCGAGTAACCGATCATGACTTCCTGCGGACCTTCCAGGCTTCGGCGGTAGGCCGGAATGCTCAACAGCTGCTCAATCACCGGGCCGGCGTTGTCCAGGTCGGCGAGGGTTTCGAACAGCGGCACGACGCGCATGGAGCGCTGCAGCCCGGCTTCCTTCAATAACAGTTGAACGGTGAGCACATCGGAGGCCGCGCCGGCCATGGAAATCACATACGACCCCAGCGACGCCTCCGGCGCAGCCGCTACTTCACGGCAGGTCGCCAACACTTCGGCGGTGTCCGCTTCAGGGCTGAAATGCGCGGGCAGCAGCGGGCGCTTGTTGTCCAGTTCTCGCAGCAGGAAGTCGATGCGGGTCGGCTCATCCCACTCGTCATAGCGGCCGAGCCCTAGGTATTCGGTGATCTCACTCATGGCCGAGCTGTGCCGCGTGGAATCCTGGCGCACGTCGAGCTTCACCAGGAACAGGCCGAAGGTCACCGCGCGGCGCAAACAGTCGAGCAGCGGGCCATCAGCGATCACCCCCATGCCGCATTCATGCAGTGAGTCGAAACACAGTTGCAGCGGCTCGAGCAGTTCGCGGTTGTCGTGCAAAACGTCTTCCGGTGCGACCTGGGTGACACTCAATGAAGCATGGGCCCAGTTGCGCGTGGCCCGAAGCCGCTCGCGCAGCTGTTTCAGAACACTGCGGTAAGGTTCGGCGCTGTCGCCCGCCGCTTCCATCAGCGCAGGGCTGGCTTGCTGCATCGACAACTCGGCGGCCAGTTGATCGACGTCGCGCAGGTACAAATCGGCGGCCATCCAGCGCGCCAGTAGTAACACTTCACGGGTGACAGCGGCGGTCACATTGGGGTTACCGTCGCGGTCACCGCCCATCCAGGAAGCGAAGCGAATCGGCGCCGCTTCCAACGGCAGGTGCAGGCCGGTTGCGGCGTGCAGCGCCTGATCGGCCTTGCGCAGGTAGTTGGGAATCGCTTGCCACAGGGAATTCTCGATGACCGCAAACCCCCACTTTGCCTCGTCGACAGGCGTGGGGCGAACGCGGCGGATTTCTTCGGTGTGCCACGCTTCGGCAATGAGTCGCTGCAAGCGCTCGGTGATCTGCTCACGCTCGTGGCGATTCAAATCGCGATGATCAAGGGCGGCCAGTTGAGCGGCGATGGCGTCGTACTTCTGAATCAGCGTGCGTCGCGCGACTTCGGTGGGGTGCGCGGTGAGCACCAGCTCGATTTCCAGCGTGGTCAATTGCCGCGCCAGCGCCTCTGGCGTCTGCCCGGCCTGCTTCAGGCGCTCCAGCAGCTCAGGCAGCACGCGGGATTCAAACGGCTGCGGCTTGCTGTCATCGCGACGATGAATCAGCTGATATTGCTCGGCGATGTTCGCCAGATTGAGGAATTGGTTAAACGCACGCGCAACCGGCAGCAACTCATCTTCGCCCAGGCCCTCAAGACTGGAGCTAAGCTGCTCAGTGCCTTGAGTCGACGCGTGTCGGTCTGCCTTCGCGCTTTTACGGATGCGCTCGATCTTCTCGAGGAAATCAGCACCGTGCTGATCACGAATGGTGTTGCCCAACAGCTCACCCAGCAGGTGAACGTCCTCGCGCAATCGTGCATCGATATCAGCCATCCAGCCCTCTCCTTCAGCTTTATTGTTTTTACCGGCGAGTCCTTGCAGGGGTCCATTCGCTGCTGCCGAACGGAACGCCCTGCGGGGTTTCGTTTCTATTGGTGTGTATAGAGCGACAAATTGATGTCCCTACGCAACCCTCGACGCACGTTCACCGCCGGGGAAGCCCGTCTCAGTCACGCCTGACTGTGGCTCAGGCCCACGTCCAACGCCCGCCGTGCTGCGGGCAATGATGAGGTATTCATGAAGATCCGAGAGCTCGCCGAACAGTGGGAACAGAACGCCAAGGGCCGTCTGACCGAGACCGCCTACGCTATTCATTTGGATGTTGAGGCTGCCGCGCGGCTGGCGGCGATCGCCGAGATGTACCCCAAGCGTACGCCCGAGGAGTTGCTCGGCGAGTTGATCGGCGCCGCGCTGGAGGAACTGGAGGCGAGCTTCCCATACGTGCGCGGTCAGCATGTCGTTGCCACCGATGAGGAAGGCAACCCGCTTTACGAAGACGTCGGACCCACGCCTCGGTTTCTCGAACTGTCTCGGCGCCACCTTCAGGAAATATCCGATCGGGAAGGCTCTTGAGGGTTGCGTCTGCGACGTCGGTTTCTGACACGTCGAATCCGCTACGAGCGGCGTCAGGCCGGCAATGTCAGGAGCAAACCGGCGTCATTTTTTGAGCGTCAATTTTACAACACGTAACAAAAGCTGACCGGAAGTTTAAAAAAATGTCTGAACTATTCAAAAAAAGCAGCGGTCCGACCAGTTAGCCATTGCAGTAAAGCCGTCAGATGACAGCGGAAGTGACGCAACACCATCCATCCGCGTGGGCTTCTGCTGAAATGGAACAACCAGTTTTCAGGAGTAAAGAAATGGAGTTGACCACCATGAACACCAGCACTGCCAAACCAACGTTCAATCGCCTGCGCGGGCTGAAGATGGCTGCACTGGCACTGGGCACCAGCGTTCTTCTGGCTGGTTGCGCAGGTAATCCTCCAAGCGAGCAGTACGCCGTGACCCAATCGGCCGTCAATGCCGCTGTCACCGCCGGCGCTACCGAATACGCCGCTGTCGAAATGAAGTCCGCCCAGGACAAGTTCAAGCAAGCCGAACTGGCGATGCAGGAAAAGAAATACGACGAAGCTCGTAAATACGCCGAACAGGCCGAGTGGGATGCACGTGTAGCCGAGCGTAAGGCTCAGGCCGCCAAGGCACAGAAAGCAGTGCAGGACGCTCGTCAAGGCGTCAATGAGTTGCGTGAAGAAGGCATGCGTCAGGTTCAGCCTGTCACTCAGTAACGCTTCGCAATTCAAGCATTGGCCATTGAGTTAAAGGACGAAAATATTATGCGTAAACAAGTACTTATCCCTGCCCTGCTGGCTTTGAGCGTTGGTCTGGCGGCATGCTCGTCGCAACCGAACGTGAACCTGGAACAAGCCCGCACCAACTACTCTGCGCTGCAAAGCAATCCGAAAGCCACCGAGCTGGCTGCGCTGGAAACCAAAGACGCCAGCGAGTGGCTGGACAAGGCTGACGCTGCGTACCGCAACAACGATGACCAGAAAAAGGTCGATCAGCTGGCCTACTTGACCAATCAGCGCGTTGAGCTGGCCAAGCAGACCATCAACCTGAAGACCGCTGAGAACGATCTGAAAGGCGCTGCGGCCCAGCGTGCCCAGGCGCGTCTGGATGCTCGCGATGCACAGATCAAGGCACTGCAGAACAGCCTGAACGCCAAGCAGACCGAACGCGGTACGCTGGTGACTTTTGGCGACGTACTGTTTGACCTGAACAAGGCTGAGCTCAAGTCGTCCGGTCTGGTCAACGTCAACAAGCTGGCCCAGTTCCTCCAGGAAAACCCTGATCGCAAGGTCATCGTCGAAGGCTACACCGACAGCACCGGTTCCGCTGCTTACAACGACTCCCTGTCCGAGCGCCGCGCCAACTCCGTGCGCATGGCGCTGATCAAGATGGGCGTAGGCCCTGAACGTATCGTTGCTCAGGGTTACGGCAAGGAATACCCGGTTGCTGACAACGCCAGCGCCTCGGGCCGTGCCATGAACCGTCGTGTGGAAGTCACCATTTCCAACGACAACCAGCCAGTAGCACCGCGCTCTTCCATGAAGTAATGCGGTTGTAGCGGCACATAAAGAGCCCCGCCTGTTGAGAGACAGGCGGGGCTTTTTTGTGGCCTGCGTTTTTCTCCGTATGGGGTTGGGATGAGAGTGCTGTTAGGAAGAACTGAATGCGCCCCGTGTTTTTGGGGACTGCGCAAGAAGTTGCGCACTCACTGGCTAAAATAGGGTAGTTGATGCTCCACAGGCCACGTCGCTCGTGGCCTGTGGACGAGTGCGCAAGAAGTTGCGCAGGGGTGCGCAACTTCTTGCGCACTTTTACTTTGTTGTCGGGTTTAGCGTTCGCTCAAACCTGTTTATTTATTTCTTAAGCTATTGATTTTGCTTGGCTAATTCATGGCTGGCACAACCCTTGATATCTCCGTGGCCCCTGGATCGGCATTCATGCCTTCCGGGCTGTCTTTTAAGCACGGAGAGCATCCTTGGCACCCCCCTTAAATCCGCCGAACGGTGGAAAGAAACGCGAACCTCAAGTGGCGATTGTTCCGCTTGATCTAATTCAGGTCGAAGACGTTGGTCTCGGTGCGACCAATGTCGATGCCTGGCTGCAGGAGATCAGCGGTGGGGTTGTCACGCTTGATCGAATTAAAGCCGAGGCAGGCGGACTGTTAGTAGTAGGCAACATCATGGCGCTCGTTGATGCGCTGAATGACATTGCCAGGCTATGGAGCAGCGAGAAGCGTGATCCCTGGGACTGGGTGAGTCTGGGCATCAATCTGATCGGAATGCTGCCACGCCCGCCCGGAATGGCAGCGGCACGAATTAGCCTTCGTCCGATGCTGTTTCTGGTGCGCCAGGAAATACGTCGGACCGGCAAATTGGTGGTGAGTGACGTGCTGATCGAGATTTTGATCGGGCACCTCAATGCCACCATTGTCGGGACCCTTGATGACTTTGTGCTACAGGCGCAGGCCAAGCTCCCCGGGATTCTTGCCGATGCAGGGAAGCTCGGTGAAGCGGTCGTTCTTCAGATCGCTGCTGGCCTGGAGAAGCTGGTTGACCCGAAGCTGAACGCCAAGGCTGATTTACTGGAAGCGGAGCAGTTGGTCCAGGCCGCTGGGAATCTTTGGGCTTACGACCACCAGGCGGCGATTGACAACATTTTTGCGGCCGCTGCGGATGTTTGCATTGCTGCGGGCAAGGGCGCTGTTAACAGTGCTGCCGAATATTTCGTGCCCGAAGCGCTGAAAAAGCAGGTGCTCAAACACGCAGGTTCTTTGCGTACGATGGGCCCTGAGCTTCGGGATCAGATTAATCTTTTGGCGGATCCTGAGCTTCAGACTTCGATTGGGTCGTTGCTGCAGACATTAGCGGGTGCGGTGGTCACGTGGCGGTCGCGCAATGGGCATGGTCAGTCGTTCAACATCAAACCGGGGGTGGTTAATCAGGCCAAGCGACGGGCCGGTGAAGGGAAGCTTGAGGTTGTGCAGCACGAGAAGCCTGCCAAGGGTCGGCCTAACGAGCTCAAGAATTGTGCCTGCGCCTCTACGGCCAACAGTATTAGTTTTGCGATGGGTTCGGAGTCGGTCAGTCATACCGACTTTAGTTTGCCAGGGCCTTTTCCCATTGAGTGGACGCGGACTTATTGCTCAAGTCTGGATGCCTACGATCATGACGTGGTGGGCGCGCGATGGATCACGCCGTTTACTACGCGGTTTGATCTCGTCGGCGACGGATTGGTCTTCCACGACGCCGATGGCCGCAGCCATGAATTCCCTCTTCCCAAGGTCAAGCTGTTTCACTTCAACGCCATTGAAAACCTGACGGTCGTTCGCCTCAGCAAAGATCGGTTATTGCTGATGCGTGGCCTGGATCACAGGGAGACCTATGTTCGGCGGGGCAAGCGGTTCGTTCTGATCAACAAGATGCTGCCCAATGGCGCCGGGGTCATGCTGCATCATGAGCATCGGCATGATGGGCATTTGGTGCTCTCCGAGTTGGTGACCTACTCGGAGAAAGATCTAAACAAAGTCCATCTTCGCTTGGGTACTTTGATTGATGATCAGGGGCGTCTGACCGGCCTTTGGGAAGTGCGCGATGGCGATGTCAAACGCCAACTGTGTGCGTATCAGTACGACAATTCTGGCGATCTTGTTCTAGCTCAAGACGAGAACGGCGCTGCCTGGCGCTACCAGTATCAACACCATCTCATCACCCGATACACCGACCGCACCAATCGTGGCTTGAGTCTGCAATGGCAAGGAACTGGCCCCGATGCGAAAGCTGTCCGTGAATGGGCTGACGACGGCAGTTTTGATACGCGATTGGCGTGGGATAAAAACATCCGTCTGACCTATGTCACCGATGCGCTCGGTCACGAAACCCGGCATTACTACGACAGCCTCGGCTACACCTATCGCATCTGCCACGCCGATGGGCGTTCCGAGTGGTTCTTTCGCGATGCCGCCAAGAACATCATTCGCCACGTCCACACCGATGGCAGCACCGACCGCTATCGCTACGACAAACTCAGCAACCTGACGGAGCACACACGCGCTGACCACAGCGTGATCAATTACGCCTACGACGATAAGAGTCATCTGATCAAAATCAGCGATGGCGAGGGCGGACTGTGGAAACGGGACTACGACCATCGCGGCAATCTGATCGAGGCGATCGATCCGCTAGAGAACGTTGCCGAATACACCTACAACACGTTTGGTCTTCCTACAGCAATCAAGGACGCTAACGGTAATACCAAGTCGTTGGCCTACAACGACGCCGGACAACTCCTCAAATACACCGACTGCTCGGGCAAAGTGAGTAGCTGGGAGTACGACGAACGCGGCCAGATGATCCGCTTTACCGATCCGGCCGGGTACAGCACGACGTACGAATACAAGTCAGGCCAGCTTGTCCTGATCAAACACCCGGACAAGACCGAAGAACGCTTTAGCCGCGATGCAGAAGGTCGTTTGCTGGCCCACTCCGATGGCCTGGAACGTTGCACCACCTGGCGTTATAGCGCCGCCGGTTTTATCGCCGAACGCGTCGACGCTGCCGAGCAAACCTTGCGCTATCGCTGGGACAAACTCGGTCGTCTCGTTGCGCTGGAAAACGAAAACGAACGCCGTGCGCATTTTCACTACGATCCGGTCGGGCGACTGCTGGAAGAGCGCGGCTTCGACAATCGCTCGACTCAATACCGGTACGATCCAGAAACGGGACGGCTCGCTCAGACGCTTAACGGCCAGCGCACCATCGCACTGACCTTCGACCCAATGGGCCGCCTGACCGAACGCCGGGCCACCCTCGGCGAGCAGTCGCAAAGCGAAACCTTTGCCTACGACGGCAACGGAAATCTGGTCATGGCGACCAACGCCGTCAGCCGCCTGCAATGGTTTCACGATCCGGCCGGCAACCTGCTGCGCGAGCACCAGCATTATTCGAATCTGGATAAACCACTGGTTGCCGTCTGGCAGCATGAATACGACGCCCTTAATAACCGCGTCGCGACTGTTCGCCCTGATGGACATCGCGTCAGCTGGCTTACCTACGGCAGCGGCCATCTGCTTGGCCTGAAGCTCGACG
The DNA here is from genome assembly GCF_057291635.1 of Pseudomonas sp. 1L-C-7-B-C1. Lineage (NCBI taxonomy): Bacteria > Pseudomonadati > Pseudomonadota > Gammaproteobacteria > Pseudomonadales > Pseudomonadaceae > Pseudomonas > Pseudomonas sp. 1L-C-7-B-C1. Next base: position 173,503 of record NZ_JBXAWH010000004.1, read on the forward strand.
AGCACGAACTACTCAGTTACGAACGCGATGACCTGCACCGCGAAGTGGCCCGCCATCAAGGCAACAGCTTGCTGCAAACCCAAAGCTGGGACCCAGCGGGGCGTCTGCACGAACAACTGCTAGGGCGCACCGACGACAAATTCACGCTCATCAAACGCGCCTACACCTACGACGCCGCCGGCCAACTCACCGACATCAAGGACAGCCGTCGCGGGCAATTGAGCTACCGCTACGACCCCGTCAGCCGACTACTCAGCGCCACCAGTCGATTAGGCACAGAAACCTTCGCCTTTGACCCCGCGAGCAACATGCTCGACGACAGCGCAGCGCCAGTTCGCCGTCCGCTAGATCCCGAGCCGACTCAAAACAAACTCGTCGATAACCTGCTGCGTGACTACGGCGGCAACCACTACGAATACGACGAACGCGGCAACCAGACAGTCCGCTGGACCAACGGGCTGCGCAGCGAACTGCACTGGGACCTCTTCGATCGCCTCGCGCATTTCCGCGATCCGCGCCTCACCGTCGACTTCGGCTACGACCCCCTCGGACGTCGCCTCTACAAACTGTCCAAAGCCCACTACCGCCCACGCCCCGAGGCCGGCACAGGCTGGAACGAAAACGAACACGCCCGCAAAGAGCGGGAACTGGGTTGTGGGTTTACCCTGTACGGCTGGGATGGCAACAACCTTGCCTGGGAAAGCAGCCCGCCGCCCTATGCAGGCGGGTTAGGCCGAACCGTCCACTACATCCACGAGCCCGACACTTTCGTCCCGGTCGCCCAAGCCATCTGCCACGAAACCATCCGCCTCGTGAGCCAACCGACCTACGAAGGTCGCTACAACTTCAAAGAAGACCCGCTCTGGAACTACAAACCCGTCGCACTGCCAATCGACGTCCTCGCCTGGTACCAATGCGACCACCTCGGCACCCCTCAGGAAATCACCGACCAAAACGGCAACACCGCGTGGAGCGCCCAATACAAAGCGTGGGGCGAAGCAACCGAACAGCGCTCCGAGTTCGCCCAACAGATCGGCCTGACTAACCCGATCCGATTTCAAGGGCAATACCACGACCACGAAACCGGCCTGCACTACAACCGGCATCGGTACTATGATCCAAGGGTCGGGCGGTTCATCAGCAAGGATCCGATTGAGTTAGTTGGCGGCCTCAACTTCTACGCCTATGCCCCCAACTCCATAGAATGGACTGATCCACTAGGCCTGACGAAAACGCTTGGCAGCGCAGGCACTCAAAATCGCGCGAACAAACCTAACCAAAATGCAAAGTGTGCCTGCAGAAAAAAATGGGAGGTCAATCGCTTTGATCGCATTTGTGAAGCGAAACTCAACGGCACCATAGTTAAATATTATCGTGCAACTGGGACAGAGATGTGGTGGTCCGCTGACACTGAAGGTCACGGTGGTACAGCGTGGAAATTGATGGAGCAAGATAGCAACCATTTAATCCATGTTCGTGATGTGAATGTTTATGGGGACTTCATGAATAAACATAAAGGAAAAACGGGGAAAGTCATGCCTATGAAAGGCATGAAATGTCGGGATGCCAAAGGAATCTGATGATGATCACGAGCGCTGAAGAATTTAAGCGGTACGTAGAGAGCGAAATCGAGGATGAAAACGCGAAGGCGTTCGATCCAGCGCCTGATGAGGTCTGGTTCGACGTACTGCTAAAGTACCCTGAGCTGAGCCGAGATGTTGTTTTTAATCACACGATCTCGGTGGACGTATTGGAACGGCTATGCCTATGCGACGATATGCATGTGCGCTGGGAAATTGCCATCAAAAGAAGGATAAACCGAGCGATTTTCGAGCAGCTAGCCCGTGATAAAAGCATCATCATCCGGCACAGAATTGCCTGCAATCCCAAAGCGCCAGAAGACATCCTAGCTCAGCTAGCAGGAGATGAAGATCTGATTGTCTCGGAGGCCGCCAGAAAAAGAATAGGCCTTAAAAGCAACCGGGCTTAAGACCAGAGGGGACGGCCCCCTTTAGTTGCATGGAGCGCGCAATACAAATCGTGGGGCGAGGCAACTGAGCAGCGCTCGGAGTTCGCCCAACAGATCGGCCTATCCAATCCAATCCGATTCCAAGGCCAATACCACGACCACGAAACCGGCCTGCACTACAACCGGCATCGGTACTATGATCCAAGAATCGGGCGGTTTATCAGCAAGGATCCGATTGGCTATTTAGGTGGACTGAACATCTACCAATATGGGCCGAACTCAATCAACTGGGTTGATCCGTTAGGGCTGGCAAGTTCGGCCGTTGGACCGCGGCGAAAGCCTAAGTCTGATAAGCCTAATCAGAACTGCAAACGCGCATGCAGAAGAAAGTGGGAGGTTAGCCGGTACGATCGGGTTTCCGAGGGTAATGTCCCTGGCGAGGGCTACGCCAGATATTACAAGGACCCTGACACCAAAAGATGGTGGTCCGCAGATAAAACCGGTCATGGAGACAGCGCTTGGAAAGTATATGAAAAGGGCGGTGCATGGATTACCGATGTCGATATATACGGAGACCACATGGACAAACACAAAAGTGAAACTGGGAAACAGATCAACTTTAAATCTTTAAAATGCTGGGATAACAAATGATCACATCTGCAGACGAATTTGTAGCGCTTCGAAGTAGCACCATCAAGGCGGAGTACGATAGAGCAGCCATGGAAGAAGCACCCATCTCCGTGTGGCGTGCGGTCCTCAAGACCTACCCTGATTACATGAGGTGGGTTGTACACAACAAAACGGTACCGCTGGAGATTCTTGAAGAGTTGTGCTCAGCCGACCCTGAAAGCAAAAGATTCGTAGCAAGCAAAAGAAAACTGTCGCAGAATCTATTTGAAAGTCTGTCAGAAGATTCCGACTCCGTGGTGAGGTGCGGGATAGCCTACAACAGAAAAACACCTCTGGACATTCTTGAAAAGCTGTTTCTAGATGAAGATGAGGATGTCGCTGACGCCGCACGGAGAAACTTCGCATCAAGAAAAAAGTAACACGTGTACAACAGAGTCGAAGGAACGCCCCATTTTTAGTTCCGCGTTTGTGGATGAAAAGAGACAAGGCGCTGCCCATGGAGCTGGCGAATACCTCACCAGCAGGGACAGATTAATTTACGGTGAAGCGTCGTAAATAAATCAGTCCCCTTATGCACAAGTCCCTTTATGCAAAACCAGAGCACGCCGACCGTTCCGGAAATGCAGGCGACTCCGGTGAGTATCTGCGGGATGCAATCGGCGTCGTTAGTCATCGTCACTCGTGCGCTGGCGGTTGGGACGACGGCCCCGCCTTGCCGGATTGAGGATCGGGATAATTCGGAATTTCCCCTAACCTGCGCAAGCCGTTGAAGTGCTGCGGATCATCCAGGTAGCGAACCATCACCTCGCGCCAGGTAGGGTCGCCGAACGTCTGCACGTGCGGCCCGCGGGTTAGTTGCAGTACGCGCGGCGGCGGTGCGGCCTGATACAGGCTGATGCCGTTGTGCAGCTGCACTTGCGTGTCGTCCAGGCTCTGGAACAGCAGCATCGGCGTGCCCTTGAGCTGGGGCATGCCGTTGATGGCGCTGTCGCCGTCGGGGATCACCCATGACAGCGGCCGTTTGATGGGCCACGTCAGCCACGAGGTGCCGAGGGTATACCGCGCGACCTCGCGGTAGCTCGCCGGCACGCCATCGAGCACCAGCGCCTTGACCCGCGCGCGCTGCTGCGGATGTTCGGACAGGTAATGCACGGCCAGCGCCCCGCCGATGCTTTGGCCGAGTACCACCAGCGGTTTGCCCTGCACGTCGGGCGCAGTGTTCAGCCAGTCGAACGCCGCGTCGATGTCCTGATAAATGGCCGGCAGACTTGGCTCGCCTTCGGACCGGCCATAGCCGCGATAGTCCACCAGCAGCACTTGATAGCCCTGCTCCGGCAACCACCAGCTACCCGCCAGATGCCAGGCCATGTTGCCGCCGTTGCCATGCAGGTGCAGCACCGTGCCCTTCACCGGCACGCCAGGCTTGGCCGGCAGAAACCACGCATTCAGACGGGTGCCGTCGGCCGCTTTGAGGGTGACATCGCGCCAGGCCAAGTGCGCTTTATCCGGCGTCAATGGCAGACCGCGTTCCGGGTAGAACAGCAATTCGCTGCAGCCGCTGAGGGAGATGACCACAAGCAAGGCAAGAAGACGCTTCAAGCGATGTCCTTCAATTTAGGATAGGGGTCACAGAATATTGGAGTAATCCGCTTCGATCCGGTCCAGGCTCAGGTGGTTGAGGAAGTTGGAAAAGCACATCCACGCCGACAGCGCATTCATGTCGCGGAACTGGTCGGGCAGGTACTTGGGCGGTACAACCAGACCTTCGTCCACCAACTGGCGCAACGTGCGCATGTCCTCCAGCGTGGTCTTGCCGCAGAACAGCAGCGGCACCTGCTCCAGCTTGCCCTTTCTCACGGCCAACTGGATGTAGTTGTAGACCATGATGAAGCCCTTGAGGTAGGACAGATCCTTGGTGAATGGCAGCCCATTCGGCACCGAGCCGCGGAACACCCGACTGGCGTTGCCGTAGCTCTCCGACATGCCAAAGCCCTGCTCACGATAGAACTCGAACACCTGCAAAAAGTCGGCGCCCTCCTCGGCCATATGGATGGCGCGCGTACGATTGGTCAGCTTGCGCAGGCGGCTTGGGTAGGACGCAAAGCCGATGATCTCCATCAGAATCGCCAGACCTTCCTGGGTCACCGTCGACGAGGGCGGGCCTTTGGACAAGAAGGTGCAGATCGGCTGATTCTGCCCATTGAGCGTAGTGCCGACGTGGACCAGGCCCTCGTGGACTTCGAGCGCCCGCACGTCGCGCTCGTTGAACATCGCGTCGCTGCGGATCTTGATGTAATCGGCGCCAGCCGCAGCGTCGGCCACGATGCCGTCGGATTCGAACACCCGGATCGTCTCTTCGGCTTCACCGAACGTGCGATTGAGCCGGGTCTGCAGCATGGCAACGGCGTCTTTGGCCGTCAGGATTTTCGGCTCATCCTTGAGGTCACCGCGACCGGCGATGTTGTTCAGGTAATCGGAGAGCATCATGCCGAGGTCGGACAGCGTCGGGTCGCCAGCATGGAACGCATCGGACGCCGCGCCGTAGAGTTCCTGGGAAATCAGGCCGAAGTCCGGGGTGCCGCGCGCTTCGAGCATGCGGATGACCATCCGGTACTCCTTGCACATGCGGCGCATGATCTGCCCGACCGGGTTGAACTGGCCCAGTTGTCGGGTGATGTCCCGCTCGATGTTCTGGAACTCCAGCTTGACCGCGCCAGAATCAAATCCCAGTGGGCGATTCTCGTAGTACGCGCGATCCACTTCCGGCAGGTGCTTGCCCTTGCCGTCGAGGAAAGTCTTGCGGATGTTGTCATCCCATTTCACGGCATCGAGGACGCGGATCGGCGTCTGCGCCACCACGATACGATCGGACAACGTGCGAATAGTCTGTTGGTATTCGTCCACCCGGTACCCCTTATTGAAACGTTGCGCTATTTGGTCATGCGCTGATATTGAGCTGCTTTGAGAAAGACATCGGAATAGGCTGGATCGTCGAGGTAGGCAAACACCCTGTCCATGGGGCTTGAAATCAGCATGCCGTCGCCCTTCACCGTATCGACCCGCTCGCCGTCGAGCACCTTCTGCTCGACCAACTGCTGAAACCGCTCCAGGTCGAGGTCATAGACCACCAATTCGTCGGCGCCGTTCTCGTTATCCATCAGGTCAAACCCGGCGATGACGTAATTGCCGCCGTATTTGTCAGGCAGCGCAGCGGACACGTACCAGCGGCTGCCGTGGCGCGACACGGTGAAGGCGTACTCGTCACGGTTCTTGCGATCGCCTTTGCGGTAGCTCACTGCTTTGTAGCGGTCGGGGCCGGCGCGGCTGATCTCCAGTTCGAGCGGCTCGCCCCAGGCATTTTTACTGCTCCAGGTGCCGAGCAATTTGGGCGGGGCGGTATTACTGGCCGGAATCGGGTCTTTGAACGTCACCAGGCATCCGCTCAACAGCGCGAACGACAGGGCGAGCAAAACGCTCCAGACTCTCATCGGGTTCTCCTTGAGGTATCAGCCAGCCATCGGCTTGGCGGTGCCCAGTACCAGATGCATCTGGCGAGTAAGAATAGCGAGCATTTCTTCGTCTGCGCCGGGCTGAGGCCCGTTGAGCAGCCCCTGATATTCCATCCGGCAGATGAGCCCCGTCAACACTTGGGCGTCCAGTTGCGGCTGAACCGAGCCCATGACTTCGAGAAACTGGGCGCTGCCCTGCAACAAAATCTGCTGATGGGCGCTCACCAAGGGAGCCAGACGCGGGTTGATCAGCGCTTCGAGCTGGAACGCGTGCTCGGCAATGAGCTGGTCGCGACGGGTCAGCAGTTGATGGCGCACGTACTCCATGGTCATGCGCGCGATCTCGTCGGCCAGCCGGGCGCGGGCCTCGACGCTGCCGTCATTGCGCGCGACCATTTCGCGCAGCAGCGCCTCGGTGTTGGTCCACAGCTTGGCCATGTAGGCCGCACTGCGTTCAACGTACTGCGCAAAGGCATCGGTGAGCAGGTCATCGATGTCTTTGAAGTAGTAGGTGGTGGCGGAGAGCGGTACTTGCGCTTCGGCTGCCACCGCGCGATGACGCACAGCCCGAACGCCGTCACGAATGAGGATGCGCATGGCCGCATCAAGAATCTGCTGCCGACGCTGTTCACTTCCCTGTCGACTCGCCTTGCGGCCCTGGTACTGAACACTCTGCGCGACTGCCGTGGCCAGGCCAGCGGCTCCCTTTTGAGCGATCGTGCGGTTCACAACGGGGTTTCCTTTTTTCGAGTCACTCACATCACGTCAACGTCAGCTTACGGCGGTGTCTGCGCGGACGTCATCGCGAGCAAGCTCACTCCTACAATCGGCGGAGTGCCCCTGTAGAAGTGAGATTGCTCTCGATAGCATCTCCAAATGCAGCCGCGCACTCAACGAACAGCCAAAAAAAAGCCGCCCTGCTCAGGCGGCTATTTTTTACATCACTTACGCCTGAGGCCGCATGTGCGGGAACAGGATGACGTCACGTATGGACGGCGAATTGGTCAGCAGCATGACCAGACGGTCGATGCCGATGCCCTCGCCCGCTGTCGGCGGCATGCCGTATTCCAGCGCCCGGACGAAGTCTGCGTCGTAGTGCATGGCCTCATCGTCGCCGGCGTCCTTGTCCGCGACCTGAGCCATGAAGCGCTCGGCCTGGTCTTCCGCGTCGTTCAACTCGGAATAGGCGTTGGCGATTTCGCGGCCGCCGATGAACAGCTCGAAGCGGTCGGTGACGTTCGGGTTGTCATCGTTGCGACGGGCCAGCGGCGACACTTCGAACGGGTACTGGGTGATGAAGTGCGGCTGCTCCAGCTTGTGCTCGACCAGCTCTTCGAAAATCATCACTTGCAGCTTGCCCAGACCTTCGAAGCCCAGCACCTTGGCGCCGGCTTTCTTGGCGATGGCGCGGGCCTTGTCGATGTCGTTCAGGTCATCGGCGGTCAGCTCGGGGTTGTACTTGAGGATCGAGTCGAACACCGACAGACGCGCAAACGGCTCGCCGAAGTGGAACACCTTTTCGCCGTACGGCACGTCGGTGCTGCCAAGAACCAGCTGGGCCAGTTCGCGGAACAGCTCCTCGGTCAGGTCCATGTTGTCTTCGTAATCAGCGTAGGCCTGGTAGAACTCGAGCATGGTGAACTCGGGGTTGTGCCGGGTCGAAACGCCTTCGTTACGGAAATTGCGGTTGATCTCGAACACTTTCTCGAACCCACCGACAACCAGACGCTTGAGGTAAAGCTCCGGCGCGATGCGCAGGAACATTTCCAGGTCCAGCGCGTTATGGTGAGTCTCGAACGGCTTGGCCGCAGCGCCGCCCGGGATGGTCTGCAGCATCGGCGTTTCGACTTCAAGGAAGTCGCGTTGCATCAGGAAGCTGCGGATGTGGGCGATGACTTTCGAGCGAACGCGGAAGGTCTCGCGCACGTCTTCGTTGACGATCAGGTCGACGTAACGCTGGCGATAACGCTGCTCGGTATCCACCAGACCATGGTGCTTGTCGGGCAGCGGACGCAGGGACTTGGTCAGCAGGCGCACGTTGGTCATTTCGACGTACAGATCGCCCTTGCCGGAACGCGCCAGGGTACCTTCGGCCGCAATGATGTCACCCATGTCCCAGGTTTTCACCGAGGCCAGGGTTTCTTCGGGCAGCGTCTTGCGGTTGACGTAGACCTGGATGCGCCCGGTCATATCCTGAATCACCATGAACGAGCCACGGTTAAGCATGATGCGCCCGGCAACCTTGACCGGAATCGCCGCCTCAGCCAGCTCTTCCTTGGTCTTGTCCGCGTATTGTTTCTGCAGGTCGTTGCAGTAGTTTTCGCGACGGAAGTCGTTCGGGAAGGCATTGCCCTTGGCGCGCTCGGCCGCAAGTTTTTCCTTGCGCAGGGCGATCAGGCTGTTTTCTTCCTGTTGCTGGGCTTGCGGGTCGAGTTGTTGGTCGCTCATGTCTTGATTATCCATCACAGGTTCGTGGCCCTTCGTCTGGCCGGGAAGCGCGACAAAGGATCGCGGGCGGCGACGTCATGATGACGCGCCCGACCCGCAACAGTGGTGTGGCGATTACAGGCCCTGTTTGAGGCTCGCGATCAGGTATTCGTCGATGTCGCCATCGAGCACCTTGTCGCAATCGCTGCGTTCGACGCTGGTGCGCAGGTCCTTGATGCGCGAGGCATCAAGCACGTACGAGCGGATCTGGTGACCCCAGCCGATGTCCGACTTGGTGTCTTCCAGCGCTTGCGAGGCCGCGTTGCGCTTCTGCACTTCCTGCTCGTACAAGCGTGCCCGCAGCATCTTCATCGCGGTGTCTTTGTTGGCGTGCTGGGAACGTTCGTTCTGGCAGCTGACCACGGTGTTGGTCGGAACGTGAGTAATCCGGACCGCCGAGTCAGTGGTGTTAACGTGCTGACCACCGGCGCCCGAGGAGCGGTAGGTGTCGATGCGCAGGTCCGACGGGTTGATGTCGATTTCGATGTTGTCATCGATTTCCGGCGACACGAACACGGCCGAGAACGAGGTGTGACGGCGGTTGCCGGAGTCGAACGGGCTCTTGCGGACCAGACGGTGGACACCGATTTCGGTGCGCAACCAGCCAAATGCGTACTCGCCCTTGATGTGCACCGTGGCGCCCTTGATGCCGGCGACTTCACCGGCCGATAATTCCATGATGGTCGCGTCGAAGCCGCGCTTGTCGGCCCAGCGCAGGTACATACGCAGAAGGATGTTCGCCCAGTCCTGGGCTTCTGTGCCGCCGGAACCGGCCTGGATGTCCAGGTAGGCGTTGTTCTGGTCCATCTCGCCGCTGAACATGCGACGGAATTCCAGTTTTTCCAGGGCCTCGCGCAGGCGCTCGACTTCAGCGGCAACGTCGTCGACGGCGGCCTGGTCTTCTTCTTCGGCGGACATCAGCAACAGGTCCTTGGCGTCCACCAGGCCGGTACTCATCTCGTCGAGGGTGTCGACGATCTGCGCCAGCAGCGAACGCTCGCGGCCCAGTTCCTGGGCGTAAGACGGGTTGTTCCAGACGTTTGGATCTTCGAGCTCGCGGTTAACTTCGGTCAGACGATCATGCTTGTGATCGTAGTCAAAGATACCCCCGAATGGTTTCGGAGCGCTCGGACAGGTCCTTGATGCTGTTTAGGATCGGGTTGATTTCCATGGTAGGCAGCACTCGCAGGCGATTTTCACAAAGCCGGCGAGTATAGCGCAGCCAATCCAGCGATGGCAGTCCGTTGGGCGGGGGTGAGCCGTGTTCATTGTCCTTGACGAGTCACCAATCCGGTGACGGCCAGGGAGCGCGGGAGTGTGGATTCCCCGCCCTACCCCACCGCCACCTGATTGCGGCCATTGTGTTTGGCCGCATACAACCCCTGATCCGCACTCTGAATCAGCTGGCGACTGTGACTGCCCACTTGCGGCACCATAGTGGCCAGGCCAATGCTGACGGTCAGGCTCGAGCCTTGGGTCGGGGCGACGTGGGGGATGTTCATGCCGGCGATGGTCTGGCGCAGCTTTTCCGCCAGCAGGCGTGCGCCACCCGGTGATGTGCTGGGCAGTACCAGCGCAAATTCTTCGCCGCCATAACGCGCCGGCAGGTCGGAGGGACGGCTGGAGTTGGCACGGATGGCTTTGGCGACCTGACGCAACGCCTCGTCACCTTCGAGATGGCCGAAGGCGTCGTTGTAGGCCTTGAAGTAATCCACGTCGATCATCAGCAGCGAGATCTGCGTCTGCTCACGGGTGGAACGGCGCCATTCCAGTTCCAGGTATTCGTCGAAGTGTCGGCGATTGGACAGGCCGGTCAAGCCGTCTGAGTTCATCAGGCGTTGCAGCACCAGATTGGTGTCGAGCAGCTGTTGCTGGCTGACACGCAACGCACGATAGGCTTCGTCGCGCTGCAGCAGCGTCATGTACGAGCGCGAGTGGTAGCGAATGCGCGCGACCAGTTCGATGTTGTCCGGCAATTTGACCAGGTAATCGTTGGCGCCGGCGGCAAAGGCGGCGCTCTTGATCAGCGGGTCTTCCTTGGTCGAGAGCACGATGATCGGGATGTCACGGGTCTTCGGGTTGTTGCGGTATTCACGCACCAGCGTCAGGCCGTCCAGGCCGGGCATCACCAGGTCCTGAAGAATCACGGTAGGTTTGATGAGAATGGCTTGCGCGATCGCTTGATGCGGGTCTGCGCAGAAGTGAAAGTCGATATTGTCTTCGTGAGCCAGCCCGCGTCGGACGGCCTCGCCGATCATGGCCTGATCGTCGACGAGCAACACCATGGCAGCGTTTTCATCCGTGGCGTTCAGATCGTCCAGTTGCAAATCATGCATGCGGGGTCTCCTGGTCACAGGCGGGCTGTGAGATCACCTGGAAATTCATTGGGTGAATACCTCCTTCAAGCGAGGTGCGATCGATTCCAGTGAGCGAATTTCCATGGCGGCGTCGATCGCCGCAGCCGCTTTGGGCATGCCGTATACCGCGCAGCTCGCCTGATCCTGCGCGATGGTGAGAAAGCCCCGCTGCCGCATCAGTTTGAGCCCCTGCGCACCATCACGGCCCATGCCGGTCAACAAAACACCCACTGCATCACCATTCCAATAGCTGGCCACACTTTCGAAAAACACGTCGATGGACGGCCTGTAAATTTCGTTAACCGGCTCTGCGGTGTACGCCAGTGTGCCGTTCCTGAGCAGACGAATATGATGGTTGGTGCCTGCGAGCAGCACCGTGCCCACTTGCGGCGGCTCGCCATCGCGCGCCAGCCTGACTTCCAGCCCCGAAGCGCTGCTCAGCCATTGCGCCATCCCCTCGGCGAACACCTGATCCACGTGCTGCACCAGCACGATCGCTGCCGGGAAATCCGCAGGCAGCGCTTTAAGCAGTATTTCCAGCGCGGCGGGCCCGCCGGCCGATGAGCCGATCGCGATTAACCGCTGACGCTGTGCCGATTCGCGCACCGGTGGCGGCGCGGGGCGGACCCGCGTGTCCCGCTCGCCAATGAGCCAGCCTATATTAAGGATCTTGCGCAACAAAGGCGCGGCTGCATCCTTGGGATTGCCGGCCCCCAGCGCGGGCGTGTCGACCACGTCCAGCGCGCCATGCCCCATGGCTTCGAACACCCGATGCACATTCTGCTCGCGGTCCACGGTGACGATGACGATGGCGCACGGCGTCGCCGCCATGATACGTCGAGTCGCCTCCACACCGTCCATCACCGGCATGATCAGGTCCATCAATATCAAGTCAGGCGTCAGCTGGGCGCAACGCTCCACCGCCTCGGCGCCGTTGCTGGCCACCCAGACGATCTGGTGCGCCGGCTCGAAGGCCAGCGCGCGGCGCAACGCCTCCACCGCCATGGCCATGTCATTGACGATGGCAATCTTCATCCCTGCGCATCTCCTATCAACTCAACGACTGCATCGAGCAGCGCATCGTCATGGAAACTGGCCTTGGCCAGATAATAATCGGCACCGGCGTCCAGGCCGCGACGGCGGTCTTCTTCACGGTCCTTGTACGACACCACCATCACCGGCAGCGATTGCAGGCGGCTGTCGCGACGCACCAGGGTCACCAGCTCGATACCGTCCATGCGCGGCATGTCGATGTCGGTGATGAGCAAGTCGAAATCCTCACCGCGCAGGGCGTTCCAGCCGTCCATGCCATCCACGGCCACCGCCACTTCATAGCCACGACTGAGCAACAATTTGCGTTCCAGTTCGCGCACCGTCAGCGAGTCGTCGACCACCAGCACGCGCTTGCGCACCCGGGTGTCGGCCTGACGACTGCGCCGGTCAATGCGTTCCAGGCGCCCGGTGTTGAGGAGTTTCTCCACCGATCGCAGCATGTCTTCGACGTCGATGATCAACACCGCCGAGCCGTCGTCAAGCAAAGCGCCGGCGGAGATGTCCTGAACCTTGCCCAGGCGCGGATCCAGCGGCAGAACCACCAGCGTGCGTTCGCCGATGAAGCGTTCCACGGCGACGCCATACACGGCATCGCGCTCGCGGATGACCACCACTTTGAGCACGTCTTCACTGTGCTGGCTGGCAGGACGATTAAGTAGCTGAGTGGCCGCGACCAGCCCGACATGCCGCTCCTCGTGCCAGAAATGCTGACGGCCTTCCAATTGCACGATCTCATCGGCACGCACGTCCCGCATGCGCTCGATGTGCGCCAGCGGAAAGGCATACGCTTCGCCGCCGACGTCCACCACCAGGCTACGCACCACCGACAAGGTCAACGGTACTTCCAGATGGAAGCGGCTGCCCTGTCCGGCGCGCTGATCCATTTCAACGCCGCCACGCAGTTGCCGAATCATGTGCTGAACCGCGTCCAGGCCAACCCCTCGTCCGGACACTTCGGTGACCTTGTCGCGCATGCTGAAACCGGGCAGGAACAGGAAGCTCAACAGTTCTTCCTCGCTCAACTGCGCAGCGGTTTCGGCAGGCGAAAGTTTGCGCTCGATGATGCTCAGGCGCAGGCGTTCGAGGTCAACGCCGGCGCCGTCGTCGATCAGCTCGACCACCAGCAGCCCGGCCTGGTGCGAGGCCTTCAGTTGAATCAGCCCCTCGGCCGGCTTGCCGCAGGCGATACGCTGTGCGGGCAGTTCGATGCCGTGGTCGACGGCGTTGCGCAGCAGATGGGTCAGGGGCGCTTCAAGTTTTTCCAGCACGTCGCGGTCGACCTGGGTCTTTTCGCCGTCGATTTCCAGGCGCACCTGTTTGCCCAGCGAACGGCCCAGATCACGGACCATGCGCGCCTGCCCCGCCAGCACATCGGCAAACGGGCGCATGCGGCAGGCCAGCGCGGTGTCATAGAGCAGTTGCGCGCGCTGCGATGCCTGCCAGCCGAACTCGTCGAGGTCAGCCGTTTGTTGAATCAGCAAATGCTGCGCTTCGCCGAGCAGACGCCGCGCTTCGTCCAGCGCCTTCTGCGCGTCGGGATCGGTGTTGGCGCCGAGCAAGGCTTCAAGACTGTCCAGCGCCCTTGTTGCGCCGGTCTGGGTGCGTTTGACCCGCTGCATTGCGGCCAGATACGGCTTCAGGCGCTGGGTCTCGACCAGCGACTTGCTCGACAGGTCCAGCAGATTGTTCAAACGTTCGGCGGTGACGCGCAGGACCCGTTCGCCGGTTTCGGCAACGCGTCGCTCGCCAGGGCCATCCGCTTTGAGCGCGGGGTCCGGCGCAGGTTCGACAACGGAGGCTGCCAGCTCTTCGGCCGCCGAATCCTGCGCAGATTGAAGCGAGGTGACCAGCGACTGCGCGTTGGCGAGCAGGATGTCCTCAAGCGAAGGCAGCGCAGTGGGCACCAGCATGGCTTTCATGGCCGGATCGTCGCTGACCATGTTGTTCATCAGCGCCACGTAACCGTCCACATCCGCTTGGGGCACGCTGGCGCCAGGCGTGGCGATGCGCATCAGCAAATCGGTGCCCATCAGCAAGGCGTCGATGTGCTCGGGCAGAAGGTGCAATCGCCCTTCCTGAGCGCTGACCAGGCAATCTTCCATGACGTGGGAGACGCTGACACCGGCGTTGACCCCGACAATCCGCGCCGCGCCTTTCAGCGAATGGGCCGCGCGCATGCACGCCTCCAGGTGATCGGCCTGGGTCGGGTTGCGCTCGAGGGCCAACAGGCCGGCGCTCAACACCTGGGTCTGAGCTTCAGCCTCCAGGGTGAAGAGTTCGAACAGCGACGCGTCGCGCATTTGATCGGGCGTCATGTCAGGCTCCGGTTCACGGCCGACAACAGCTGGTCTTCATCGAGCAGGCGCAAGCTGCGGTTTTTCCATTGCACGACGCCTCGGGTGAAGCGCGCGTTGCTGTTCTGCGCCGATGCCGAGGCCGTATCCAGCAGGCGCGCCTCGATGGCATGAATGCCGTCGACCTCATCCACTGGCACCACCACCGGGCCGCCGTCTGCCGAAACGATCAGCATGCGCGGCAATGTTCGGGCATCACCCACCGGCGCGACCGAAGGATCCAGCCCGAGCAGTTCGACGAATGACAGACAGGCCACCAGCGCGCCGCGCACATTGGCAACGCCCAGCAGGGCACGGGATCGCTGGTGCGGAAGGGAATGAATGGCTTGCACCGGCGATACTTCCACCAGACACCTCGTCGGCAGACCGAGCCATTCTTCGCCGAGACGGAACACCACCGTCGAGCGGGTCTGGACGTCAGCGGCAAGCGCATCGCTGTGCACAGACACACGCTGCTCCTGGGCCAGGGAGTAACGGTCGAGCAAGCGCGTTGCCGCGGCCGAATACACCGAGCAGTTGCGGCAATGAATGTGATCGGCAAGCAGCGGGCAGGACCGGTCGCCATGGATGCCGATGCGATTCCAGCAGTCGTCGATCGCCGCGGCGTCGTCGCTGACCAGCTCTGTGTGTACGCGACTCATCCGCTGCGTCCTTCTTTAGTGACACCCCTTGCCGCGCGCTCCTGCAGCCGCCGGGCCCCTGCGCTATCGCCTTGGGCGGCGAGCAGCGCGGCCAGTTGCGCCAGGGTTTCCGGATGCTGTGGTTGCAGATACAACGCCTTGCGATAAAACCCTTGGGCCGCGCTCGTCTCCCCCGCCACTTCGCTGAGCAGACCCAGCCAGTAGAACACCGGCGCAACGGGTTCGAAGCGCTTGAGGTACTGCTCACCAGCAGCCTTTGCCTCCGTCGTCCGGCCTTCATTGGCAAGGGCCGCGATGCTGCGCAATAACTCGGCAGCTTCGCCGTTGCCAGAACCCGTCGCCGCCACCGCTTTGATGTCGGGTCTGAGCGCAGCCCTGCGTTCTTCGGTCAGCGCAGGATTATTCAATAACCTCCGCACAAAGGGCTGAGGTTTATGGGCGCCGCGCGACAGGGCCGATGTCGGGTGAGCAGACGAGGAATCGCTTCGCGACGGCTGCATGGCTGGGGCAGTCACGACACTGTGGGGTTCGGCAATGGCCTCGTCACGCCGACGAAAGGCGAAGGACTGCGCGATGCCAATCGACACCATGCCCATGCGCCCGAGCAGGCTGCCCTCGGCGGGGCCGATAAACAACACGCCGTCTTCGCGGGTCATGCGTTTCAGCGCCTCGAAGCCCTGACGCTGGGTGTCGACGTCGAAGTAGATCAGCAGATTGCGGCAGAACACGAAGTCGTACGCCGACTGCGCCACCGCCATCGCAGGGTCGAGCAGATTGCCTGATTGGAAGCGGACCTGATCCCGCACCCGCTCCTCCAGGCGATAGCCCTCCTCGGCCGCGCTGAAAAAACGTTCCCGAAAACCCAGTTGATCGCCGCGGAAGGAGTTCTTGCCATACACGCTCTGGCGGGCGCGCTGGATCGAAAGCGGGCTGATGTCCACTGCCTCGACGCTGAACTGCGGCCCTCGAAGACCGGCGTCGAACAGCGCCATGGCGATGGAATAAGGTTCCTCGCCGGTGGAGCACGGCAAGCTGAGAATGCGCAGCGGGCGTACGCCATTGAGCTGCGCCAGTCGGGCATTGGCCAGCTTGCCGAGGGTGACGAACGATTCCGGATAACGGAAAAACCACGTTTCGGGGACGATCACCGCTTCGATCAGCGCCTGTTGTTCGTCCGCCGAACCCAGCAGCATGTGCCAGTAGTCGTCGTGGTCCCGCGCCTTGGACAGCGTGCAGCGCTGACGCACGGCGCGCTCGATGATCGCCTCGCCCACCGACGCGACGTCGAGCCCGATGCGGTCTTTGAGAAAGGCGAAGAAACGCGCGTCGCTGCTCATGGCGCGGCCTCGAAGGCATCGAGACTCATGGGCTGCTCGGGAAACAACAGCTCGCGCACGGCGTCGCTGAGTAAGTCCTCGACGCGTATCCATTGCAGCAGGCCTTGTTCGTCTTCGCGCACCGGGCCCAGATACGGGGCTTGTGAGTTGTCCAGGCCGTAGGCCTTGAATTCATGGGGCGAGCAGCGCAGCGTGTCGGTCGCCTGTTCGAGGATCAAACCCAGTTCCCGCGCCGGACGATCACCGCCAAGGCGGTAATGCACCAGCACCAGCCGCGTGCTGGTGCGCAGTTGCGCGGGATGGCCGAAGGTCAGCGCGCTGAGGTCGATGACCGGTACGATGGCACCCCGGTGGGCAAACACACCGGCGACCCAGTGCGGCGCCTGTGCGATGGGCTTGAGCACCAGCCGCGGCAGCACTTCGGCGACTTCCGTCGCTTGCAGCGCATAGCGTTCCGCACCGATGCGAAATAGCAGAAACAGCTTGTTCTTCGGCAACACCGCAGCGTTGCGCCTGGCTGAATGCTCGATCATGGGCCTGGCTCAGACCTTGAAACGCGAAACGCCGCTACGCAGCCCCACCGCCACCTGACTCAGCTCATCAATGGCGAAGCTGGCCTGACGCAGGGATTCCACAGTCTGACTGCTGGCATCGCCCAGCTGCACCAGCGCCTGGTTGATCTGTTCGGCGCCCGTGGCCTGGGCCTGCATGCCTTCGTTGACCATCAACACACGCGGCGCCAGGGCCTGCACTTGATGGATGATCTGCGAAAGCTGCTCGCCGACCTGGGTCACTTCGTACATGCCGCGACGCACTTCTTCGGAAAACTTGTCCATGCCCATGACGCCCGCCGACACCGCCGACTGGATCTCGCGAACCATTTGCTCGATATCGTAAGTGGCAACGGCGGTCTGGTCGGCCAGGCGGCGGACTTCGGTGGCGACCACGGCGAAACCTCGGCCGTATTCGCCGGCTTTTTCCGCTTCGATCGCGGCGTTGAGAGACAGCAGGTTGGTCTGGTCGGCGACTTTGACGATGGTCACTACGACCTGATTGATGTTGCCGGCCTTCTCATTGAGGATCGCCAGCTTGGAGTTGACCAGATCGGCAGCACCCATGACCGAGTGCATGGTTTCTTCCATGCGCGCCAGGCCTTGCTGACCGGAGCCCGCCAGGACCGAAGCCTGATCCGCCGCCGACGTCACTTCGGTCATGGTGCGCACCAGATCCCGGGACGTCGCGGCAATCTCGCGGGAAGTGGCGCCGATTTCCGTGGTGGTCGCGGCGGTCTCGGTGGCGGTTGCCTGTTGCTGCTTGGAGGTGGCGGCGATCTCGGTCACCGAGGTGGTCACCTGAATCGACGAGCGCTGGGCCTGGGACACTAACGCGGCCAGTTCGGCGACCATGTCGTTGAAACCGGTCTGCACCGATCCGAACTCATCGTTGCGGTCCAGAGCCAGTCGTGTGCTCAGGTCGCCAGTGCGCATGGTGTCGAGGATCTGCACGATGCGATTCATCGGCGCCAGAATCGCGCGCATCAGCAACAGACCGCACGCGGCGGCCGCCAGCAAGGCGATGATCAGCGAGATGCCGAGGGTGATTTTGGCGCTGGAAACAGCGGCCTGAATGGCGTCGGATGCCTTGTCGGCGACCACCTTGTTCTTGGCGCCGAGTGCGTTGAGCTGTTTGCGACCCTCAAACCATGCGGGCGTAAGTTGCTCGGTGAACATCCGTTGGGCCAGCGCGTAGTTATCGCCCTGGTAAGCCGCTAGCACCCCGTTGAGCACCAGCTGGTAGCGTTCGCGCAATTGCAGAAACTGGGCGAAGTCGTTGCGATCCGATTCGTCGAAGATGCTTTTCTGATAATTGACGATCTGCGCCTGCAGGCGATCTTCGAATTCTTTGTACTGGTCTTCTTCAGCGCTGGTGAGGTCGCGACCCGCGCCTTCAACCAGCAAATGCTGGGTGGCTACGTAGCTTTCAACCCAGGCGCCGCGCACGGTGCTGCTGTAGAAAACGCCGGGGAGCGCGTCCAGCCTCACCGCGTCTCCGCTGTTTTCGATGACCAACAGGCGATTGAACGCCGCAACCACCATCAACAGCATGATGGCGATGATGACAGCGAAGCTCGCCAAAATCCGTTGACGCAACGTCCAGTTCTTCACAGTCAGCCCTCAAGGGTTCAACGCCGGCATGACCGGGTTCAAGAAGCGGACCGACGAACGGTCCAAAACGAGCGGGAGTATAGCTTAGTGACTTCCCAATAAACGGGCCGTTTCCGACAAGGAAAACGCCATATCGCACAGCCAGATCGGAAGTGTCTTACACGCTATCGGCTTGATGTGGCGTTGCTTGATGGTACGAATGCGTTGAAGGCGGATGTATGAATGGGACTTTTGGAGCGCGGGAGAAGAATGCGGGTCAGTCTCCAATGATTATTGGGGCTGACCCGGGGGATTTGCAGGTACTCAGTTTCTTGTAACCGATGCGGCAGAGACTGACCGCTTACGGCTGCGCCTGCCGAACCTGATGCTCAAGCTCGGTTTTGAGCGCCGGATCGAGCTTCAACTGCTTGGCGAGCTCGTCCAGATAAGCACGCTCCATGAAGTGTTCTTCGTCAACCATCATCACACTGGCCAAGTACATCTCGGCGGCGATTTCCGGGGTTTGCGCTGCGCGGGCCACGTCGGCAGGGTCCAGCGGTTTGTTGAGTTCAGCGTGCAGCCATTGCTGCAGTTCGTTGTCGCCGGTGATGCGGGTGAATTCGCCTTCGATGAGTTCGCGTTCACGCTCGTCGACATGCCCGTCCGACTTGGCCGCTGCCACCAGCGCCCGCAAGATGGCCTCGCTGTGCTGTTCGACCTGGGCCGGGGGCACGCGGTCCACGGTTTGCGGCTCAGCCGGTTGCGCCACACCCTGACTCGCCTGCCAGTTGCCGTAGGCCTTGTAGGCCAGCACGCCCAGGGCCGCGAGCCCGCCGTAGGTCAGCGCTTTGCCACCCATCTTGCGTGCGCCTTTGTTGCCCATCAGCAAGCCCATCGCGCCTGCCGCCAATGCACCGCCACCGGCACCGGAGAGCAGCCCGCCCAGCCCACCGCCCACATTCCCGCCCATGCCACTGCCCAACTTGCCGCCGCTGACTTTTCCAAGCAGATCACCTAGACCGCCCTGCCCGTTGTTGCCGCTCTTGTCGTGAGCGCCGGCCTTGTTTTGCAGCAGGTCCTGGCCGGATTTCAAGAGTTGATCGAGTAAACCGCGAGTGTTCATGACTTCACCTTTAAAAGAGGGACAGACGATTCGACCCGCAGGTTAAGACGAAGGCACCTGCGCCCGTTGGGCCGGTTTGCTTCTGAATGTTGCGGCGGCCGGGCGTCCTGCGTCGGGGTGACGAAGGGTTTTCACTGAAGCGCCTCAGCCTGCTGGAATGGGCTCGGTATTTGCTGCATCAAAGTTTGTCGAGGATCGAACTGGGCACTACGCTCTGCACCACCGATCTCTGCCCAAACAACCACCAAGAGGCAACCCCACCATGTCCGTGCACAAGACCGCGATTCTGAGCGCCGTGATCAGCGCCCTATTCACCAGTGGTGCGGTGCAGGCCGCTGAAGCACTCACGGCAGTGGGCGATGGCGAGGGACAACTGGATATCGTGGCGTGGCCGGGGTATATCGAGCGCGGCGAAAGCGACAAGGCCTACGACTGGGTGACCGGCTTCGAACAGGAGACTGGCTGCAAGGTCAACGTCAAGACCGCCGCGACCTCCGACGAGATGGTCAGCCTGATGACCAAGGGCGGATATGACCTGGTCACCGCCTCGGGAGACGCGTCCTTGCGCCTGATCGCCGGCAAGCGGGTGCAGCCCATCGACCCCACGCTGATCCCGAACTGGAAAACCCTCGACCCGCGCCTGAAAGACGGGCCCTGGTACACAGTCGAGAACAAAACGTACGGCACGCCCTACCAGTGGGGCCCGAACGTGCTGATGTACAACACCAACGTATTCAAGACGCCGCCGGTGAGCTGGAGCGTGGTCTTCGAGCCACAGGATTTGCCCGACGGCAAACCGAACAAGGGTCGGGTCCAGGCTTATGACGGGCCGATCTACATCGCCGACGCCGCGCTGTATCTGAAGACCGCCAAGCCGGAATTGAACATTGTCGACCCTTACCAGCTCACCGAGACCCAGTACAAAGCCGTGCTCGACCTGCTTCGCGCCCAGCAGCCGCTGGTTCATCGCTACTGGCATGACGCGACGGTGCAGATGAGCGACGTGAAAAACGAAGGCGTGGCGGCGTCCAGTTCGTGGGGCTACATGGTCAACGGGCTGGTCGCCGACAAGCAGCCCGTCGCCTCGACCATCCCCCAGGAAGGCGCCACCGGCTGGGCCGACACGACGATGTTGCACGCCGAGGCCAAACACCCCAACTGCGCCTATAAATGGATGAACTGGTCGCTGCAACCGAAAGTTCAGGGCGACGTTGCGGCCTGGTTCGGCTCCCTGCCGGTGGTGCCTGAAGCGTGCAAGGGCAACGAACTGCTGGGCGCCGAGGGCTGCGAAACCAACGGGTTTGACCTGTTCGACAAGATCGCCTTCTGGAAAACACCCCAGGCCGAGGGCGGCAAATACGTGCCGTATAGCCGCTGGACTCAGGATTACATCGCGATCATGGGTGGGCGTTAGGCCATGACTCACGCTGTCCAGTTCACTCAGGTCTCTCGGCTGTTCGGCGCGGTGAAAGCCGTGGACCGGGTGTCCATCGATATCGAGGACGGCGAGTTCTTTTCCATGCTCGGCCCCTCGGGCTCCGGCAAGACCACCTGCCTGCGCCTGATCGCCGGCTTCGAGCAACCCAGCGCCGGCTCGATCCGCATTCATGGCCAGGAAGCGGCCGGGTTGCCGCCCTATCAGCGTGACGTCAACACCGTGTTTCAGGACTACGCCTTGTTCCCGCACATGAACGTATGGGACAACGTCGCCTACGGCCTGAAAGTCAAAGGCGTCGGCAAGGCCGAACGAATCAAGCGGGCCGACGAGGCCCTGAACATGGTCGCGCTCGATGGCTATGGTGCGCGCAAACCCGTGCAACTGTCCGGCGGCCAGCGCCAGCGTGTGGCCCTGGCGCGCGCGCTGGTCAATCGGCCGCGGGTGCTGCTGCTCGACGAACCCCTCGGCGCCCTCGACCTGAAGCTGCGCGAACAGATGCAGAGCGAGCTGAAGAAACTGCAGCGCCAGCTGGGCATCACCTTCATCTTCGTCACCCACGACCAGACCGAAGCGCTGTCGATGTCGGACCGGGTCGCGGTGTTCAACAAGGGCCGCATCGAACAAGTTGATACGCCGCGCAATCTGTACATGAAACCAGCGACGACCTTTGTGGCGGAATTCGTGGGCACCTCCAACGTTGTGCGCGGCGAACTGGCCCAGGCGTTGAGCGGCAGCCCGGGCGCGTTTTCCATTCGGCCGGAGCATATTCGGTTTGCCGAGGGCGTTGGGGCGAGCCACGAGGTTCAGGTCAGCGGCGTGCTGCACGACGTTCAATATCAGGGCAGTGCCACCCGCTACGAGGTCAAACTGGACAACGGCCAGACGCTCACAGTCAGCCAGGCCAACGATCAGTGGCTGGACACCGACGCGCGCTACCCGTCGGGGCAACGCGTTACCGTTCGCTGGGCGCGGGAAGCGATGATTGCGCTGCATGACGCGCCGGGCGAGGCGCATTGAGATGGGTCAGACGTTCACTGGCCCGGCGCCGACGCAACGGCAATCGCCACTCCGGCGTTTTTCCGGCCTGCTGTATCGACGCCCGAATCTGTACCTGTCGCTGCTGCTGATCCCGCCGCTGCTCTGGTTTGGCGCGATTTACCTCGGCTCGCTGCTGGGCCTGTTGTGGCAAAGCCTCTATACCTTCGACGACTTCAGCATGACCGTGACGCCGGACCTGACCCTGGCTAACGTCGGCGCGCTGTTCAACCCGGCCAACTTCGACGTCATCCGGCGCACCCTGACCATGGCGGTCGCGGTGTCCATCGCCAGCGCGGTCGTCGCCTTCCCCATCGCGTACTACATGGCGCGCTACACCACCGGCAAAACCAAGGCGTTTTTCTACATCGCGGTGATGATGCCGATGTGGGCCAGTTACATCGTCAAGGCATACGCATGGACACTGCTGCTCGCCAAGGGCGGCGTCGCGCAATGGTTCGTACAGCATCTGGGGTTGGCGCCGGTGTTGCAATGGCTGTTGAGCGTGCCCGGCGTCGGCGGCAGCACGTTATCGACCTCGCACCTGGGGCGCTTTCTGGTGTTTGTCTACATTTGGCTGCCGTTCATGATTCTGCCGATTCAGGCCTCCCTCGAACGCTTGCCGCCTTCACTGCTGCACGCCTCCGCCGACCTCGGCGCCACGCCCCGGCAGACGTTCACGCACGTGATTCTGCCGTTGTCGGTGCCGGGCATTGCGGCGGGCTCGATCTTCACGTTTTCGCTGACGCTGGGGGATTTCATCGTGCCGCAACTGATCGGCCCGCCGGGCTACTTCATTGGCAGCATGGTGTACGCCCAGCAAGGCGCCATCGGCAACATGCCCATGGCGGCGGCGTTCACGCTGGTGCCCATTGTGCTGATCGCGGTCTATCTCGCTATCGTCAAACGACTGGGGGCTTTCGATGCACTCTGAAAAAGCGTCGTGGGGCCTGAAAATCGCCGCCTGGGGCGGACTGGTGTTTCTGCACTTTCCGATCCTGATCATCTTCCTCTACGCCTTCAACACCGAAGACGCCGCTTTCAGTTTCCCGCCGAGAGGTTTCACCCTGAAGTGGATCAGCGTGGCCTTCGCGCGGCCTGACGTGCTGGAGTCGATCAAGCTGTCGCTGCAAATCGCCTGCGCTGCCACGCTGATCGCACTGGTGCTCGGCACGCTGGCGTCGGCGGCGTTGTACAGGCGGGACTTCTTCGGCAAGGACGGCATTTCGCTGATGCTGATTCTGCCCATCGCCCTGCCCGGCATCATCACCGGGCTGGCCTTGTTGTCGGCATTCAAGACCCTGGGGATCGAGCCGGGGATGTCCACCATCATTGTCGGCCACGCGACCTTCTGTGTGGTGATCGTCTACAACAACGTCATCGCCCGCCTGCGCCTCACGTCCCACAGCCTGATCGAAGCGTCGATGGACCTCGGCGCCGACGGCTGGCAGACCTTCCGCTACATCATCATGCCCAACCTGGGCTCGGCGCTGCTGGCCGGCGGCATGCTGGCGTTCGCCCTGTCGTTCGACGAAATCATCGTCACCACCTTCACCGCCGGGCATGAGCGCACCCTGCCCCTCTGGTTGCTCAACCAACTCAGCCGTCCACGGGACGTGCCGGTGACCAATGTGGTGGCGATGCTCGTGATGATAGTGACGATGCTGCCCATCCTCGGCGCGTACTACCTGACTCGGGGCGGGGAAAGCGTGGCGGGGAGTGGGGGGAAGTGAGGGTATCGATAGATTCGGAAGGCAGAGCGTTGACCCGTCCCCTTTTCCTACAGCATGTCCCTAGGCGGAGGCTTGTCAGTATCATATTTTGATACCATGAATAATCGACAAGCCGGCACCCTGAAAATCGTGTTTTCCAAACCCGTCCCTAGCAACCTGGAGTGGAGTCGACTGGAGTCGCTATTCACTGCTCTGGGTGCAAGAACCATAGAAGGCAATGGCTCAAGGGTCAGGTTCGAGCTCAATGGCGTGGTGGCAACCTTCCACCGCCCGCATCCAGATAAGGAGGCGAAACCCTACCAGGTTCGAGACGCGCGAGTGTTCCTTGAGCACGCAGGAGTCAACCCATGAACATCATGAATTACAAAGGCTACTCAGCCCGGATCAATTACAGCGATGAGGACGGCCTGTTCGTAGGTCATGTAGCGGGCGTCAAAGACGTGATTGGCTTTCACGGCCAGTCGGTACAGGAGCTTCGCGCAGCGTTCGAGGAGGCGGTAGACGATTATCTGGACGTCTGCAAACGCTTGGGGCGCGAGCCTCAAAAAACCTACTCCGGGAAGCTGAGCTTACGGCTGGAACCTGAGTTGCATGCGAGCGTGGCGTCACAGGCGGAGTTGGCACACAAAAGTATCAACCAATGGGTCAGTGACCTGCTTCGGCAAGCCATCTGACCCTATATCTATCAGCGAAGAGCCTATACAGGCGTCCCGAGGCTGCGCCTCAATCCCGCAAATCCGACTCATGAATCGGCTGGTCGCGGTGGGTTGCACGCTGATATTGCGCAGGCCATGTGGCCTGGCGTCCACAGAGGGCTTCGTCGGCCTGCAGCGGCCAGTACGGATCGCGCAGCAGCTCACGGGCGAGGAAAATCAGGTCGGCCTGACCCGTCCGCAGAATGGTGTCGGCCTGGGTAGGTTCGGTGATCATGCCCACGGTGCCGGTGGCAATGCCGGATTCACTGCGCACTCGAGCGGCGAACTCGGTTTGATAACCCGGGCCCACTGGAATCTCGGCTTTGGCTGCAGTACCGCCGGAAGACACGTCAACCAGATCGACGTCCAACTCTTTCAGGCGCTTGGCCAGTTCGACGGTTTCATCCGCGTTCCACCCCCCCTCCACCCAATCGGTGGCCGAGACACGCACGAACACCGGCAGCTCCGCGGGCCAGACTTCACGCACGGCTTTGGTGATTTCCAGGGTCAGACGAATGCGGTTTTCGAAGGAGCCACCGTATTGATCCTGACGCTGGTTGCTCAGCGGCGACAGGAACTGATGCAGCAGATAACCGTGGGCAGCGTGGATTTCGACCACTTTGAAACCTGCGGTCAAGGCACGTTTGGCACCGTCAGCGAAGGCTTTGATGACCTCCTGAATCTGGGCTTCATCCAGCGCAGTGGGCGTGGTGTAACTCGGATCGAAAGCGATGTCCGACGGACCCCAGGTCGCCCAGCCGCCCTGGTCGGCAGGGATAGCGCCGCTCTGGCTCACCCACGGACGCCATGTGCTGGCCTTGCGTCCGGCATGGGACAGCTGAATACCGGCCACCGCGCCTTGCGCCTCGATAAAGCGAGTAATGCGTTGCAACGGTGCGATCTGCCCGTCGTTCCAGATGCCGAGGTCTTCCGGGGTGATACGACCGTCCTGGGTAACTGCCGCCGCTTCGGTAAAGATCAGCCCGGCGCCGCCAACCGCGCGGCTGCCCAGATGGACCAGATGCCAGTCGTTGGCCAGGCCGTCGGCGCAGGAGTACTGACACATCGGCGAAACCACAATGCGATTGCGCAGTGTCAGTTGGCGAAGGGTATAGGGTTCAAGCAGCAGGCTCATAGGGACCTCTCAGATCGTGTGGCAGGTTCCATAGGTTGCGAACCTTGAGCCTAGTCGACAACCCGAGAGAAGTGAGGGTTCAGTCGTTTACCGGCTGAAGCCGGTCCTGTTGACACACCCCGGCACCTGTAGGACTGGCTTTGGCCGGAAAAGGCGTCGGGGGTCGCGCTGCGAAACTGAGGGTGCTCAAACAGGCCTCTTCCCGGCTAAAGCCGGTCCCACTAAAAAGCAACGCGTGCACCCGTGGGACCGGCTTTAGCCGGGAAAGCGTCAGTAGCACACCGCACGTTGATCGGGGCTCAGCGTGGTGAGAGGTGAACCACCATCAATTGCACGGTTTCGTTGCCGCGAAACTCGTTCAGGTCCAACTTGTAGGCCAGCTCGACCCAGCGCACCGTCGGGTTGGGCCATACCTCGCGATCGACGCTGAAGGCGATGCCTTCAAGCTTCACGCTGCCGCACTCGGTCTTGAGTACCATCTTCAAATGGCGCTCGCCGACCACTCGCTGCTCAACCAGCTGGAACACGCCATGGAACAACGGTTCGGGAAAGTGCTGTCCCCATGGGCCGGCGTTGCGCAGGGCGCGGGCCAGTTCCAGATGAAATTCTTCCACCGCCAGGGTGCCGTCGGACAACAGCCGGCCGGTCAGGTCCTCTTCCTTGAGCTGGCGGCGAACCTCGGTGTCGAAGGCCTCGGCAAATGCCGGGAAGTTGCCCTCCGGCAGCGACAGCCCGGCCGCCATCGCGTGGCCGCCGAACTTGCTGATCAGCTCGGGATGCCTCGCCGCCACGGCATCGAGTGCATCGCGGATGTGAAAGCCCGGCACCGAACGCGCCGAGCCTTTCAGCACCCCCTCGCCGGCGCTGGCGAATGCAATGGTCGGGCGGTGATAACGCTCTTTCATGCGCGAGGCCAGAATGCCAATCACGCCCTGGTGCCACTCGGGTTCGAACAAACATAGCCCGAACGGCATCGACTCCAGTGGCAAGTCCTTGAGCTGGGCCAGCGCTTCTCGCTGCATGCCCTGTTCGATGGATTTGCGGTCCTGATTGAGCTCGTCCAGACGCACGGCCATTTCCCGCGCCTCGGTCTCGTCATCACACAGCAGGCATTCGATGCCCAGGCTCATGTCATCCAGACGCCCGGCGGCGTTCAGGCGCGGGCCGATGATGAAGCCCAGGTCGGTGGAGGTGATCCGCGAGGCCTCGCGACGGGCCACTTCGAGAATGGCGCGCAACCCCGGACGCGCACGCCCGGCGCGGATGCGCATCAATCCCTGGTGCACCAGAATCCGATTGTTGGCGTCCAGCGGCACAACGTCGGCAACGCTGCCCAACGCCACCAGATCCAGCAACTCGCCCAGATTGGGTTGAGCACGGCCCTCGAACCAGCCGATGTCCCGCAGTCGCGCGCGCAAGGCCATCAACACATAAAAGATCACGCCGACGCCGGCCAGCGACTTGCTCGGGAACGTGCAGCCGGGCTGGTTCGGGTTGACGATGGCGTCGGCCGCCGGCAATTCGTGACCAGGCAAATGATGGTCGGTGACCAATACCTGCAAGCCTGCTGCTTTCGCTGCCGCCACACCTTCGACGCTGGAAATGCCGTTGTCCACGGTCATCAACAGCTCGGGCTGGCGCTCAAGCGCGACCTGAACGATTTCCGGTGTCAGGCCGTAACCGAATTCGAAACGGTTCGGCACCAGGTAGTCCACATGCGCCGCACCCAGCAGGCGCAGGCCCAACACGCCGACCGTGCTGGCCGTCGCGCCGTCGGCATCGAAGTCTCCGACGATAAGGATGCGCTGACGCTGCTGAAAGGCCGTCACCAGCAGATCGACGGCGGCGTCGATGCCTTTGAGCTGTTGATAGGGGATCAACCGGGCTAGGCCCTTGTCGAGCTCTGCCTCCGAGGCCACACCGCGTGCTGCGTACAACCGGGTGAGCAAGGGCGGCAAATCGCCAAGAAAAGGAAGGGTGTCAGGTAACTCGCGTGGTTCGATGCGCATTCAGGTTCCGCTGGGATTCTCGTTGGGACTGGCAGGAGGTAGCGATGCCGTCGCGGTGCAGGCGTGAATCAGCCCCGCTCGCCTGCCAGCCACTGCAATTGCACTTCGTGCTGGCCGCGATCATCGGTGACGAAGATCGTGCCTTCGCTGATCATCACGTCCCACTTGATCACCCGAGGCATGTCTTTGGACAGGACTTCCAGCGCTTCCTGGGGTACCGAAGCGATGTTGACGTTCTTCAGTGTCTTGATCGCCGGGATGACCTTGCCTTCCCACACCCGCAGACTGCCGTAGGCCAGCAGGCTGGTGCGTTCGGTGCGACGCGAGCACCAGGTCAGGCGGTCGGCATCAGGCTGGCCCACTTCGATCCAGTGCAGAACGCGATCGTCCAGACTCTTTTCCCACAAGGCAGGTTCGTCGACGTCGGACAGACCCCGGCCGAACGACAGGTGCTCGTTGTACCAGAAGGCGTAAGCCAGCAGGCGCACGGTCATGCGCTCTTCGGTTTCCGAAGGATGACGGGCGATGGTCTGCTTGACGGTTTCATAGACCCCGCGATCAAGGTCGGTGAGATTGAGTTCGAACTTGTAGGTCGTGGACGGCTGGGCCATGAACGGGCTTCTAGAGAGACGGGAAAGGCGGCAAGTCTACCCGATGCAGCCCCGTTGAACGACCGAACTCGATGAGCGATGCGGGTCGCCCTTTGAATGGGGGATGGGGCACAACATTCGCGAGGGGTTACTCAAGCCCGTACGACATGTGTTAAATAAATGAAGCACATCACCGATTCCTTGCTGCGAGACGCTGTCGATGAGGGTCAACGCTGCCATGCATGACACCGGTTCCCGAATGCGCGCCTTGCTGGTCGTTGCGCTGCTCGCCTGCCTGCCCGCTACCGCGTCGGCGCGTGAAACGCTGATCTGGCTGCTCCGCGATTTCCCGCCCCTGACCATATTTTCCGGGCCACTGGCGGGCCAGGGGGCCATCGACAAGCTGATGCCCGAGCTGACGGCACGGATGCCGGAATACGATCATCAGATCATGCACGTCAACCGCGCGCGCGGAACGCAGATGCTCAATGACCCCGATGTGTTCGCCTGCGACCCCACCCTGCTATGGACGCCGGAGCGGGACAAAACCATTCTGTTTTCCATCCCTGCCTACGCCACGCCCAGTAATGGCGTGACCATCGAACGCAGGCGTCACGCATTCTTCGCGGCGTTCATGGATGCCGACGGGCGTCTGGATCTTGGCGCCTTGCTGGCCAGCGACAGCGTCGATGTCGGCATCGTCGGTGGACGCAGTTACGGCCCGGTCATCGACAAAGTGCTGCGCGAGACCAATCACCCCAATCGACTGATCCTGCACTACGGCAACGCGGCGGTCGGCAGCATGCTGGAGATGGAACGACTGGATCGCTTTCAGGCGATCATCAGTTACTGGCCGGAGGCGCGCTTTCACGCCCAACAACAAGGCATCCCCCTGGAGGACCTGGAGTTTCTGCCGGTCAAGGGCGTGCCCAAATACCAGTTCGCTCACATTGCCTGTTCAAAAACAGACAAGGGGCGCGCGGCGATGGACATCATCAACCGGGAAATGCGCGTGCTGCGAGTGACGCGACTAATCGGGTTTTATGCGGAGTGGATGGTCAAGAAGGAGGAGTATCTTCGCGACGCCCAGACGTTCTTCGAAGAGCCGCCGAATTGACGTGGGGTAAACCGCTGTCTGGCGCAAAAAGCCGAATTTCAGACAAAAGAAACCCCGAGCAGCGGGGAGACTGCTCGGGGTCAACCGCGGTCCATCTTGGACCCGCACGGCAGGCAGCATGAACACCGGAGCACAATGCCTGCGCCTACCGTAACTGATAGGAGCCTACTGAATTGAGAAGGTTCCCCGCAGCTCAGACAAAAGGTCGAGCTGCAGCATAAGCGGCGGACTGCGAAACATTGCGCAAGGCGGCGATTACGCAAGGCTCGATGCGCCCTTCTGCCACCATCAAGTCACGGTGCAGACCATCTACCACGTCCGTCAGCTGACGCTTGTCGCCCAATTGCGATGCAGAGAAAACACGTTCGATTACCATCGCACCCGCTGGATTTTTCAGCGTCACCAGGCGCTCGCCCAGGATACCGGCAGGGCCAATATTCACCTGATAAGGGGACAGCGCTTCGCTCAGTAGCAAGCTGATATTTTCCATCCGGATCACCACTCAACAGTTTGAATGCAAAGGTGCTAACCAATGACCATTGGCAGCAGTGAAAAGTTCGAGAGCCGGAATGCGCGAACTCAAGCGCACCTGATTCCGGCAGTCTGATCCCCGAGCATGCCTGCCGATTGTGACAGGCGGAATTCACTCCTCCGGAGCCTTTGCCTGCCCTGTGCCGTCGAGCAGCGCGCGCAGCTGCCCTGCCGCCTCCTCCGCTGCCGTGCGCGCGTCACGCAATTCAGACTCAAGGCGCTTGCGCTCGCTGATGTCGATCCAGCCGCCGAGCAAACCATGCAACTGACCGTCGCCGCGGTGGTACGGCACCGCCCATTGCCAGGCATGGATCTGTCGCCCGGCAAGCGTAAGGGTGCGCTCGGTAAATGCGGGCTGCTGCGTGTCCAGCAGCTTCATGTAATCAGCGTGCATTTGCTCGGCGAGGTCGCCAGGAACGAGATCGACGTCGATCAGGCGCCGTCCCTGTAGTTGCTCGTAACCGATACCAAAGCTTTCCTCATAACTGCGATTGCAGGCAATCAGCCGCCCCTGAAGATCACGTACGTAAATCGGGTTCGGGATGCCGTTGAGCAGCGTGCGTTTGAAGGCCAACTGATCACCCAGCTGTTCTTCCGCGCGCTGACGTTGGTGAATCTGAAACTTCAAACGGCTGCTCCAGGCCAGGGACACAATGCCCAGCAGCAGCGAAACGCTCATGACCCAGTAAATCCACGCCGGTATACGATTCCAGACCGAGGGTGGAACGGCGCCCGCGCCAAGCCATTTGAGGCGGATCGCACGCATTTCAGCCACAGGAAATTCTTCCAGCGCCTTGTTCAGAATGCTGAGCAATTCGGGATGGGTCTTGACCACGGAAAATCTGTCCGGCGACCACAGGCCTTCGACGCTGCGCCCCACTTTCAGTTCGCCAGGAGAGATCCATGCACCCGCCTCGTTCTGGAGCGTTGCGTCCGCCTCGCCCTCCTCGACCAACTGTCGCGCCTCTGCATAAGTGGGCACAAGCCGCAAGCGGATGTCGGGATAGCGCTTCTGGATGAACTCCAGCAACGCATGCCGCGCAGGAAGTGCCAGCACCTTGCCGGCCATGTCCGACAATTGCAGGGACGCGTCGCTGTCGGCGCGCAACAGAAATACCCAGCTATTGCCGCCGAAGGCATAGGTGAAATCCAGCAGCTTCTTGCGCTCAGGGTTTTCGGCCAGCGTGGTGTTCATGTGTGCACCGCCGTCTGCCAATGTCTCCAGCAGCGCATGGGTGGAAGCCGCGTCCTCGTACACGAACTGCAGTCCGGTCAGACGCGAAATGCGCGACAGCAGATCGACGTTCAACCCCACCCATCGCCCTCGAGCGTCTTTGTAAACGTACGGAGGGTGCTGGGTCGACGCCACGATGACCCGCGGATGCTTGCGAATCCATAGCTGTTCGCCGGCACTGAAACTGACTTGCCGATGACCCGGATCTGCGCCGAGGCCGACGGTCCATCGTCCGTGGATTTCACGGTTCAATGATTCATCCATGTCCGCCAGGGCAAGGCCAAAAAGCTTCAGCAGCTTTGACTCCTGTTCACGAAATGCGAAGGAAAATCCCACGGGCGGCAACAGACTGTCGAACTTGATCTGTAACCCAAGATAGGGCCGCAACAGGCTGTAGGACTGGACCATCAGCTCATTCGCGATCAGTGCGTCGGCATCCTCGTGAGCCAGTGCTTCCATGGCGCTGTAGAGAGTGGGGGCAAGCACGATCTCGCTTTTGGGGTAGGTTCGCTGCACCACTGCAGCATCGGCATAGCCATCCAGCAATAGCACGCGCTTGTTTTCGAGCGAAGGCTTGAGGCCAATGTCGTTGCCGCGGCCGACCACCACCGCACGGTCCGGCACGTATTCAGGCGTGAACGCCAGCCCGGCTGTGTTTCGCTCAAACCCGCTGGCGCTGGTCAGCACGTCGATTTCTCCGGCCAGCAACGCGTCCACCGCGTGTGCACGCTTGGCAAACCCTTGCACATGGGTCGGAATCCCCAACCGGGCAGTGACCACGCTGAGGTAATCCGCACTGATGCCCTGATACCGATTACGGTCGGCGGTGATGTCGACGGGCTCGTGATCGGCGACGGAAATACCGACCCGCAGCACTTTTCGTGCGTCCAGCCACTGGCGGTCCGCGTCATCAAGCGCCAGGGGCTGTTGCGCAAGGAATGGCGCGCCCAAGGTGAAAGGCAGGTTTTCAGAGGTATGGCCGACGCGGCTGTAGAGACACACAAGCAGGAGCACCGCCCACAGCGCCGGTCCGAAATCAAGGTGACGGCCGTTGAATACCGTTGAGTAAAAATGTTTAACAACCACAGGCTTATCCGAGAATTAAAATTCTTCGGAAGTGTGGCACGCAGAAAATACAAGGCCCGCTGCGAGGCGGGCCTTAGTTGTTACACGACGATACCGTCAGAGAGGTTTGCCACGATTACCGTGCTGGCTGACAAAGGCCTGTACGGCCTTGAGGTCATTTGGCAGGACAGTGCAGCGTTCGTCTCGCTCAAACAAATCAGACAAATGTGCAGGCAGCTCGAGCGCTTTTCCTACACCGGCTTTTAGCACGGCGTCCGGGAACTTGACCGGATGCGCTGTGCCCAGAATCACCATCGGCGTGTCCAGACTGCGGCGGCAGTCCCGCGCGGCTTTTACGCCGATCGCGGTGTGCGGATCCAGCAACTCGCCGGTGCTGGCGAACACTTCAGCGATGGTTTTGCAGGTGTCTTCGTCACTGACCGCCAGGGAATCGAACAGCTTGCGGGTTTCGGTCCAGCGTTCCTCTTCAACGCTGAAACCGCCGCCCTGCCTGAAGTTGGCCATGAGCTCGGCAATCGCGCCGCCGTTGCGACCGTGCATGTCGAACAGCAGACGCTCGAAGTTGGACGACACCATGATGTCCATCGACGGCGACAGCGTGGCGTGCAGGGTTTCCTTGACGTACTGATTGCCGCTCATGAAGCGGTGCAGGATGTCGTTGCGGTTAGTGGCAACCACTAGTTGGCTGATCGGCAAGCCCATGTTGCGGGCCAGGTAACCGGCGAAGATGTCGCCGAAGTTGCCGGTCGGCACGGAGAACGCCACCGAACGCGCCGGACCACCCAGCTGCAGGGCCGCGTGGAAGTAGTAGACGATCTGGGCCATGATCCGCGCCCAGTTGATCGAGTTCACCGCCACCAGACGCGTGCCTTTCAGAAAGCTCTGGTCGGCGAAGCTGTTCTTGACCATTTCCTGGCAGTCGTCGAAGTTGCCTTCGATCGCGATGTTATGGATGTTCTCACCGAAGATGGTGGTCATCTGGCGGCGCTGAACATCGGACACGCGGTTGTTCGGGTGCAGGATGAAGATGTCGACGTTATCGCAACGACGGCAGCCTTCGATGGCGGCCGAGCCAGTGTCACCCGAGGTGGCGCCGATGATGACCACGCGCTCGCCACGCTTCTCCAGCACGTAATCCAGCAGACGACCCAGCAGTTGCAGGGCGAAATCCTTGAACGCCAGGGTCGGGCCGTGAAACAGCTCCAATACCCACTCGTTGCCGTTCAGCTGGCGCAGCGGCGCCACCGCAGCGTGGGAGAAAACGCCGTAGGTTTCTTCGAGAATCTTTTTGAAATCCGCGTCGGGGATGCTGCCCGTCACGAACGGACGCATCACGCGAAAAGCCAGCTCGTGATAAGGCAGCCCGGCCCAGGACGCGATCTCTTCCTGAGTAAAGCGCGGCAGGTTTTCCGGCACATACAGACCGCCATCGCTTGCCAGGCCGGTCAGCAGCACGTCTTCGAAATTCAGGGCCGGTGCCTGGCCGCGGGTACTGATATAGCGCATTTTTCAAACCTTCGGTTTGGGCGGCAAGCTTCAAGTGGTGGGCTGCAGGTCAAGACGATTTGCCTTCCCCCTGCCGCCCGGAGCACGAAGCTCACCGCGATATGATTTTGCTCTCACTTGCAGCTTGCCGCTTTGGACTTATCGCTGCTTTCAGTTCAGATGCTCGACGCGAATGCGCACAACCGGGCCGGCGACATCTTCGAGCGCCTCCAACGCTTCGATCGCATCGTTCATGCGTTTCTCGACCACGCGGTGGGTCAGCAGAATCATCGGCACCAGGCCGTCATGTTCTTCGACTTCTTTCTGCATGATCGATTCGATGTTGATGCCACGCTCGGACAGGATACTCGCCACCTGCGCCAGCACGCCGGGATGATCCTTGGCCTGAATGCGCAGGTAGTAGGCGCTTTCGCACGCGTCGATCGGCAGGATCGGGTGGGCCGACAGCGAATCGGGCTGAAAGGCCAGATGCGGGACGCGATTTTCAGGGTCGGTGGTCAGGGCACGGACCACGTCGACCAGATCGGCCACGACCGACGAAGCGGTGGGCTCCATGCCGGCACCTGCGCCGTAGAACAATGTCGAGCCGGCCGCGTCGCCGTTGACCATCACGGCGTTCATCACACCGTTGACGTTGGCGATCAGGCGATCCGCCGGGATCAGGGTCGGGTGCACGCGCAGCTCGATACCGCTCGGCGTGCTGCGGGCGACGCCCAGGTGTTTGATCCGGTAGCCCAGCGCTTCGGCGTAATTGACGTCGGCGGTGGTCAGCTTGGTGATGCCTTCGGTGTAGGCCTTGTCGAACTGCAGCGGGATGCCAAAGGCGATGGACGCCAGAATCGTCAGCTTATGCGCCGCGTCGATGCCTTCGACGTCGAAGGTCGGATCGGCTTCTGCATAGCCCAGCGCCTGCGCTTCAGCGAGGACGTCCGGGAAGGTGCGGCCCTTTTCGCGCATCTCGGTGAGGATGAAGTTGCCGGTACCGTTGATGATGCCGGCGACCCAGTTGATGCGGTTGGCAGACAGGCCTTCACGAATGGCCTTGATCACCGGAATACCGCCTGCCACCGCCGCTTCGAAGGCCACGATGACGCCCTTCTCCCGGGCCTTGGCGAAAATTTCGTTGCCGTGCACGGCGATCAGCGCCTTGTTGGCGGTGACCACATGCTTGCCGTTTTCGATGGCTTTGAGCACCAGTTCGCGGGCGATGGTATAGCCGCCGATCAGCTCGATGACGATGTCGATTTCAGGGTTGCTCGCCACGTCGAATACGTCGGTCGTGGTCGGGGTACCGGTAATCTGGCAATTGGGGTTTGGTGTACGCATGGCAATTTGCGCCACTTCGATTCCACGCCCGGCACGGCGGGCAATTTCCTCGGCGTTACGCTTTAGCACATTGAAGGTACCGCCACCGACAGTACCCAGCCCACAGATGCCTACTTTGACCGGTTTCACTATGAACTCCCCATAAAACGGCCGACGCAAGGCCGGCCGTGGAATCAGCCGCATTCAGCACGGCTCGCTATTGATGAAGCGCTGCAGACAGGCCGCTTCAGTGTTGACCGCAGGAGGCTGCGATAAACGAAATTACTTGGCACTCAGCGCCAGTTTGGCCACTTGCGGCGCTGGCTGATAGCCCGGAATCAGCTGACCGTCGGCCAACACGATGGCCGGTGTGCCGTTCACGCCGATGGACTGGCCGATTTCAAATTGCTTTGTGACCGGGTTGTCGCACTTGGGCGCCTGGATATTCTTGCCATCGACCATGCGGTCCATGGCACCGCGGCGGTCCTTGGAGCACCAGACTGCCTGGAGTTGCTCGTCGCCCGGCGAACCCAGGCCCTGACGCGGGAACGCCACATAACGCACTTCAATGCCGCGCTTGTTCAGCTCCGGCACTTCGGCGTGCAGTTTGTGGCAGTACGGGCAGGTGGTGTCGGTGAACACCGTGATATGGGATTTGGTCTCGCCCACGGCGGGGTAGACGACCATCTCGGCGGCAGGAATGCCATTGATGGTCTTGGAAATCGCCTGACGCTCAACCTTCTCGGTCAGGTTGACCGGCTTGCCGGCCTGCATCTGGTACAGGTTGCCCTGCATAACGAACTGCCCGTCGGCACTGGCGTAGAGCACGCGACCGCCTTTGAGATTGACTTCGTAGAGGCCGTTCAACGGACTGCTGGAAATGCTCTCGACGGGAATTTCCAGATTGAGCGATTCCAGGGTCTTGCGAATGGCTTTGTCAGACGCCTCGTCGGCGTGGGCAAAAAGGCTGAAAGAGCTGGCCAGCGCTACAACGGCAGCACCGAGAAAACGAGTGACGCGCATGAAAACTCCTCGAGCGGTGAGCAGACGGGCCGGGCTGAAAACGGGTGGCAAAAAAGCACCGGGATGTTTTCAGGGCCCTGATCTGCGAAACCGGCAAAGCCTATCACATAAGGCTCGCGAGGCCGACTCACGATCGATATTCCGAGCGTCCCACCCCCTCAATCGTCTTCCCGGCTGCGTTACCAGTTCAAGAGGCGATCCATAAAGCCAACGGATGAAAAACGGGGACTGTTGCTTCCACCCCGTTCTCCAATATTGCTAATGCATTTTGACCGACCCATTACTGTTATAGCGCTCCTTGACGGTCAATTTCATGAGCGTGCCCCCGCTCTCACTACCGCTGCCAAGTGCCAGACTGTTCACATGGATAAACTCACTGCTTTTAGTAGATTGCAGATAAACAAGCTGGGGCGCGGTTATAGCATCCGCGATGGTTTTGTCGCGTCCAAAAATCTTAAAATAAGCGGCTTGTTCAATGTTGGAAGCCCTGAACACTCTTCCTGACGCATCGACCCCGAAGTACCCCTTAGTTACTGCGGAATTTGATTCAGGAGTGGCTTGGGCACTTAACGAGCCACTCCCTAATAAATCACCCACTGACTCGGGAAGTTCTGCAGCACCGCCCAGCGCGCCAGCACCTCCAGCCAGCGAGGCATTTCCCAGTGGATCGACCCGCTGCAACTCCTCGATCCGCTTATCCCGTGAATCTGCTGAACCATCGGATAATCCCGTAGCGACAGGCTGAGCGTCATCGTCTGCAATCCTATCCACAGCGATGAGGTATCCGAGATCGCCTTCGCACCTGAAATACACATTAAGCGGTTCGCTGACAGTCGTGCTCGCGCATAAGAAACCTTCTTTATCGTGTTCAGTCTGCCCCAACTGAGCCTTCGTAAATTCCAGGTGATCCCCATTGCTCATTGAAAGCTCCGCCTTAAATGAGCGCTCTTTAGCTTCACTGGCCATGCCATTCTTCCTTGGTTAACTTTTGCTGGGTTGAGCCTTCAGATTAGCGTCCAATGCATCCGGCATGGATGGGTAATCTAGACTGAATCGAAGTACGGGCTATTCCAAATAGCTATTGTGTGCAAAACCTACCCCCTCGGGTGGTGCTTCGCATGCATGTCCTGCAACCGCGCGCGGGCGACGTGGGTGTAGATTTGCGTCGTCGACAGGTCGCTGTGGCCGAGGAGCATCTGCACGACGCGCAGGTCGGCGCCGTGGTTAAGCAGGTGGGTGGCGAAGGCGTGACGCAGGGTGTGGGGGGAAAGGGATTTGCCGATGCCGGCGACTTTAGCCTGATGCTTGATGCGGTGCCAGAAGGTCTGGCGCGTCATCTGCTCACCGCGCTGGCTGGGAAACAGCACATCGCTGGGCCGACCATTGAGCAACTCATGGCGAGCGTCGCGCATGTAGCGCTCAACCCAGACGATCGCTTCCTCCCCCATCGGCACCAGACGCTCCTTGCTGCCCTTGCCCATGATGCGCAACACGCCCTGGCGCAAGTTGACCTGCTCCAGCGTCAGGCTGATCAGTTCGGTTACCCGCAGTCCGCAGGCATAGAGCACTTCCAGCATGGCCCGGTCGCGCTGACCGATGGCGTCGCTCAGGTCCGGCGCGGCCAGCAATGCTTCAACGTCGGCTTCGGACAAGGATTTGGGCAGTGGCTTACCCAACTGCGGCATGTCGACCTGCAACGTCGGGTCGACCGCAATCAGCTTTTCCCTAAGGAGGTAGCGATAGAAGCCGCGCACGCCGGAAAGCAGTCGCGCCGTCGAGCGAGGTTTGTAGCCATTGTCGACCCGCCACCCCAGGTGGTCGAGAATCGCTTCCCGACTGACACTCATCAGGTCCACGCCCTTTTCCTGCAACCAGCCGTTGAACAACGCAAGGTCACTGCGATAGGCATCGCGCGTATTGTCCGACAGCCCTTTCTCCAGCCAGAGGGCGTCGAGGAAGCGGTCGATCATGGGATGGTCAATGGCGGGCATGGGTTCTGACTTGAGTGGTGAAATGCAGCGGGCAGTTTTTCACACCTGCGACGACGGGACAAAAACCAAATGCCAGAAAGCAAAAAAGCAGCCCGTAGGCTGCTTTTTCATTCGCATGGGAAGACTGGGATTAAACCAGTTTTTCCTTGATGCGAGCTGCTTTACCGGACAGGTCACGCAGGTAGTACAGCTTGGCCTTGCGAACGTCGCCGCGACGTTTCACAGCCATGCTGTCGATTTGCGGGCTGTAGGTCTGGAAAGTACGTTCAACGCCAACACCGTTGGAGATTTTACGAACAGTGAAAGCACTGTTCACACCACGGTTACGCTTGGCGATAACAACGCCTTCGAACGCCTGCAGACGAGCGCGGTCGCCTTCCTTCACTTTCACCTGAACGACAATGGTGTCGCCCGGGGCAAAGGGAGGGATCTCTTTGGTCATCTGCTCTGCTTCGAGTGCAAGGATGATTTTGTTAGTCATGCTGTGCTCCTAAGGTAAACCGGTTGGATTTACCATCGATACGTTAACTATCGTCCCGCTCGCAGAGGTATTCCGCCAGCAGCTTCTTCTCTTCTCCAGAAAGCGAGCGGCTTTCCAGAAGATCGGCGCGTCGTTCATAGGTCCGCCCAAGGGACTGCTGTAAACGCCAACGCCGGATGTGTGCGTGATTGCCACTAAGCAATACGTCGGGAACACGCTGATCCGCATACACCTCCGGTCGGGTGTAATGCGGGCAATCCAGCAGACCATCCGTGAAGGAATCTTCCTCCGCGGAATCTACATGCCCTAAAGCTCCAGGCAGCAGTCGCGTAACCGCATCTATCAGGACCATGGCCGGCAGCTCACCGCCAGATAACACATAGTCGCCAATCGACCACTCTTCATCGACATGAGCTTCAATGAAACGCTCGTCGACGCCTTCATAACGACCGGCAATCAGGATAAGTGCTTCTTCCTGCGCCAGTTCGCGTACCGCAGACTGATCCAGCTTGCGGCCTTGTGGCGACAGGTAAATCACCTTCGCCGCATCCCCCGCCGCCTGCCTGGCCTGAGCCAGAGCATCTTCGAGGGGCTTGATCTTCATCACCATGCCAGGGCCACCGCCAAACGGGCGATCGTCCACAGTGTGATGTCGATCAGTGGTGTAATCCCGCGGATTCCAACAGGTAAGCTGCAACAGCTCCTGTTTCACCGCACGGCTGGTGATGCCGTATTGGCTGATGGCGGAAAACATCTCGGGAAACAGCGTGATGACGTCTATGCGCAGGCTGGCCATTGCTTAGAAATCCGCGTCCCATTCCACCTTCATCTCGCCTGCAACCAGATCAACTGCCAACACGCATTGCTCCGTATAGGGCAAAAGGCGTTCACGATCGTCCAGACTGCCTGCGCAGGGTTTGACCACCATTACATCGTTGGCGCCGGTTTCCAGAAGATGATCGACCTTCCCGAGCAACTGCCCAAGACCGTCAATGACCTTCAGACCTTCAAGCTGATACCAGTAGTATTCGCCGTCGGTCAGTTCAGGGAACAGGTTGCGTGGCACGCAGATCTCGTAACCGGCCAGAAGACGAGCTTCTTCACGATCATCAAGACCCTTGAGCTTGGCGACCAGGAACTTGTCGTTCCCGCGTCCACTGACCAGCTCGACCTGTTTCACATTCCCTTCGCGCTTGAGCGTCCAGGTTTTGTACTGCAACAGGTTTTCGGTTGGATCAGTAAAGGAATACACCTTCACTTCGCCGCGAACGCCGTGTACCGAATAAATCTTGCCGATGACGATCAGATCGTCGGCGGAAGCTGGCGTCGCGTTCATATTGCTCAGGCCGCAGCCTTGGCAGATTCCTTCAACAGCGAAGCAACACGCTCAGAAGGTTGTGCACCAACGCTCAGCCAGTAGGCCAGACGCTCTTGGTTCACGGACAGACGGATTTCCTGACCACGGGCAACCGGGTTGAAGAAACCGATTTGTTCCTTGTGGGAACCGTCACGTGGGTTGCGGCTGTCAGTGACAGTCAGGTGGTAGAACGGGCGCTTTTTAGAGCCGCCAAGGGCAAGACGGATTGTTAGCATTGAACAATTTTCCTGTAGTCGGTGCTGCAAATCTAAGATGCACAGCGGGCATGGGTGCCCGAAAGGCCGCATATTCTAAGGAATATCCGGAGTTTTGCAAATGACTTTTTCCGGCGTACGCCGTCGGGCCATCTAGATCTGCCATGGAGCCGTCAGCGATGACGGCGTTGAGTGCCTGCCTGAGCAAGCCACCGGGACGGTCGCCCCAATGAAGAACGCGCGGGAATAGCGCCCGCGCGTTGCGATTTACATTTTGGGCATACCGCCGCCGGGCAACATTCCGCCCATGCCGCGCATCATTTTGGCCATGCCGCCCTTGGTCGAAAACTTCTTCATCATCTTCTGCATCTGTTTGTGTTGCTTGATCAGACGACCGATGTCCTGCACTTGGGTCCCCGAACCCATGGCGATGCGGCGCTTGCGTGAACCGCTGATCAGCTCAGGGTCGCGACGCTCGGCCGGGGTCATCGAGTTGATGATGGCTTCCATCTGCTTGAACTGCTTTTCGGCGGCGTTTTGTGCGTTGCCCATCTGCGACAGGTTGACGCCGCCGATGCTTGGCAGTTTGTCCATGAGCCCGCCCAGGCCGCCCATGTTCTTCATTTGCTGCAGCTGATCGCGGAAGTCTTCGAGGTCGAAGCCTTTGCCCTTCTTCAGCTTCTTGGCCAGTTTGTCGGCCTTGTCCTTGTCGAGGGTTTGTTCAGCCTGCTCGATCAGGCTGAGCACGTCGCCCATGCCGAGAATGCGCGATGCGATACGATCCGGATGGAACGGCTCCAGCGCCTCGCTCTTCTCGCCCATACCGATGAACTTGATCGGCTTGCCAGTGATGGCGCGCACCGACAGCGCAGCACCGCCACGGGCGTCGCCGTCAACCTTGGTCAGGATCACGCCGGTCAGCGGCAGCGCATCACCGAACGCCTTGGCCGTGTTGGCGGCATCCTGGCCGGTCATGGCGTCGACGACGAACAGCGTCTCGGCCGGCTTGACCGCCGCATGCAGCGCCTGGATCTCGCCCATCATCTCGGCATCGATGTGCAGACGACCGGCGGTGTCGAGGATCACGACATCGATGAACTTGAGCTTGGCTTCTTTAATAGCCGCTTCGGCAATGTCGACCGGCTTCTGGCTAATGTCGGACGGGAAGAACGTCACGCCGATGTCGTTGGCCAGGGTTTCCAACTGCTTGATCGCGGCCGGACGATAGACGTCCGCCGACACCAGCATCACGGTTTTCTTTTTGCGTTCTTTCAGGAATCGGGCGAGCTTACCGGCAGTGGTGGTCTTGCCCGCACCTTGCAGACCGGCCATCAGAATGACCGCTGGCGGCGTGACGTTGAGGGTCAGCTCTTCGTTGGCCGCCCCCATCATCTCTTCCAGCTCGGCCTGGACGATCTTCACGAACGCCTGGCCCGGCGTCAGGCTGCGCGACACCTCGGTGCCGACGGCGCGCTCCTTGATGCGATTGACGAAGTCTTTGACAACCGGCAAGGCGACGTCGGCTTCAAGCAGCGCCATACGCACTTCACGCAGTGTGTCCTTGATGTTGTCCTCGGTCAGCTTGGCTTTGCCAGTGACCTGGCGCAGCGTCTGCGAGAGACGATCTGTCAGATTTTCAAACATGCGTGATCCTTTGGGCTCGTGCTGAACCCCGATTGATGCGGCCCGGCCCGTAGCGGCCGTTCAGTCGGCTGCCGAAATCGCGACGCCTGCTCTTTACAGCATCGCTATTGATAATAGTGACGCTATAAAAGCGGCTGAAACAGCGATCGGCAAGCCTGTGGCTTGAGCAGGTCGCGGATTATAGCGAAGACTCCGGCCCACGGACACCACGGCGTCTGCTTCTGTAGTCTTTCGTGAAATGCGCGTTTTATGCCAAACTCACCGGCTTTCGGGCATGCCCAACAGGATCTATGTTCCCTTTGTCACCGAGTTTGCTCTTCAGCCTCGCCGCCGCCGTCTTCTACGCCGCTGCGACCGTCTACCAGGGTATGCGCCTGCGCCAGGGCCAGAAGGCCGACAAATGGCTGCTGTGCCTGATCGGCACCCTTGCCGTCGCCTGCCAGGCCAGTGCGCTTTTCGGCCAACTGGTGCGCCCTATCGGCCTGGGTCTGGACTTTTTCAGTGCCGCCAGCCTGATCGCTGTTTCAGTCATCATCGTGACCATGCTCGCGTGCATTCGCCTGCCGGTGGAGATCCTCCTGATTCTCCTCTTCCCACTGGGCCTGCTCACGACACTGCTGGCGCAGTTCGCGCCTTCCGGCACACTGCAGCCGATCATTGAAGAACACGGCATTATCAGCCACATCCTGTTGTCGATTCTCGCCTACGGGATGTTCACCATCGCGGTCTTCCAGTCCTTGCTCCTGTTGCTGCAGGATCATCAACTGAAAAACAAGCATCCCCTTGGCCTGATCAAAAGCTTCCCGCCGCTGCAAACCATGGAAAGCCTGCTCTTCGGTTTTCTCTGGGCCGGCTGGGTGTTGCTGTCGATGTCGCTGATTTCCGGCTGGTTGTTCGTCGAAAACCTCTTTGCCCAGCATCTGGTGCATAAAACCTTGCTGTCGATTCTCGCGTGGATCGTCTTCAGTGTGCTGCTCTGGGGCCGCCATCATCTGGGCTGGCGGGGTCACAAAGCGATTCGCTGGACGCTGGGCGGATTTCTGCTGTTGATGCTGGCCTACTTCGGCAGCAAGCTCGTTCGTGAATACATTCTGCATATCTGACGAGCGCTGATCATGGACAACCTGCCGGTCGGCACAATGCTTACGCTCCTGGCCCTGCTGACGCTGTGGTCCGGGCTGTTCAGCGCGGTCGAGGCTGCGCACCACAATCTTCGGGCGATGCCGGTCAATCCCCGCTCCAACGAGCCACTGAAGCCGGTGCTCGCGTTCAACCTCAACAGCCTTATCCTCGGCAATACGCTGCTCAAGACGCTGATTACCGTCCTCGCCACCCTTCTTGCCGTCGGGCACTGGTATTTTCAGGGGCCGCTGATTGCCTGGTTGGGTGTTACCAGCGTGCTGGTCGTGATAACTGAGTTCATCCCGCGAAAGCTGGCGGCGCGTCGCCCCGAGTCCATTCTG
Source organism: Pseudomonas sp. 1L-C-7-B-C1 (assembly GCF_057291635.1). NCBI lineage: Bacteria > Pseudomonadati > Pseudomonadota > Gammaproteobacteria > Pseudomonadales > Pseudomonadaceae > Pseudomonas > Pseudomonas sp. 1L-C-7-B-C1. The sequence goes on from NZ_JBXAWH010000004.1 coordinate 216,695, forward strand.
CTGCTGGGCAACAACGTGCTGCGTATCCCGGTTCGGCTGTTGCAACCGCTGACCTGGATCTACAAGAACATTGCCAAAACGCTGTTGCGCCCTTTTCTGTCGAAGCGTCGGCCAGACACCCACGATGACGAAGACGACACGCACCCGACGGTCTATCAGGACAACGAAAGCCAGTATGGCCGCGCCCATGTGATCTCCGGGATTTACGCGCTGGATCGCATGACTGTGAACGATATCCTCGTGCCGCGCAGCGAAGTCGACGGCATTAACCTCGACGACACCATTGAGGAGATCGTCGACAAGCTGATCATTTCCCGCCACACCCGTCTGCCCGTTTACCACAACGACATCAATCAGGTGGAAGGCGTGCTCAACACACGGATGATCAGCCACCTGCTCCCGCGCAACGAGCTGACCAAAGAGGCGCTACAGGCCGCCTGTTACGAACCGTACTTCGTACCAGAGAGCACGCCGCTGCAGATGCAGCTGCTCAACTTCCACAAGCAGCAGCGGCGCATGGGCGTGGTTGTCGATGAATACGGCGAGGTGCTGGGCATCGTCAGCCTCGAGGACATTCTTGAAGAGATCGTCGGCGAGTTCGAAAGCGAGCAAGCCCTCGATAACCCGCACATCCACCCGCAGCCTGACGGGCGGCTGGTGATCGATGGCGCGGCGTCGATTCGCGATCTGAATAAAAGCCTCGCCTGGCATCTGCCCTCCGATGGCCCTAAAACCCTCAATGGGCTGATCACCGAAGCGCTGGAGACGATCCCTAACAGCGCGGTCTGCCTGAAGATCGGGCCCTACCGCCTGGAAATCCTCGAGACCGAAGACAACCGCGTCAGCCGGGTGTTGGTGTGGTTGAACACCCGCACCAAAGACGTGATCTGAGAAGGCAGGCGGCGCCCTGAAACACTTGTTTCCGCGCCAATCCCCTTCCTATAATCGATCCGCTTACCCAGCCCCGCCGATCCGCGTGCTACCCGCACAATGCGCGATCCGGCCAGTCACACAGCCTGACCGCTCACGCGACACCCTGGCCTTCGCTCCTATCCCGAGCACGCCACGCGCCTTGCCCGCATCCGGGCTAGTCTGTTCAGCGCTGGACCAAAAAAACAATTAACGATTGCCGCAGCGCGCGAACGAATCTTCGTCTCTCGCTGACAGGCGATACGACTGCCAGGGATTTCCCATGACCACGACTTCTGCCTGTCCAACCCGTGACGAGAGCGAGGCCCGCCCCGCCAACTCGGCGGCCCGCGTCGCCACGGCCAGCTTCATCGGCACCGCCATCGAGTTCTATGATTTCTACGTATACGCCACCGCCGCCGCACTGGTAATCGGGCCGGTGTTCTTCCCACAGACGTCCAGTACCGCACAGATGCTCTCGGCGTTTCTGACATTCGGGATCGCCTTTCTCGCACGTCCGCTGGGCTCGGCGCTGTTCGGCCATTTCGGTGACCGTGTCGGCCGCAAATCGACATTGGTGGCCTCGCTACTGCTCATGGGCGTCTGTACCACGCTGATTGGCGTACTGCCGGGTTACGACGCCATCGGGTCGTGGGCACCGATCCTGCTCTGCGTGCTGCGCTTCGGCCAAGGCCTTGGACTGGGCGGCGAATGGGGCGGGGCCGCGTTACTGGCGACCGAGAACGCCCCCAAGGGCAAACGGGCGTGGTTCGGCATGTTCCCGCAGCTGGGCCCATCGATCGGCTTCCTTGCGGCAAACGGGCTGTTTCTGACACTGGCGATGACGCTGGATGACGAGCAATTCCGCTCCTGGGGCTGGCGCGTGCCGTTTCTGCTCAGCGCCGTGCTGGTGATCATTGGCTTGTATGTGCGCCTGAAGCTTGAGGAAACGCCTGTTTTCGCCAAGGCCATCGCCCGCCATGAGCGTGTGAAATTGCCGATTGCCGAGCTGTTCGGTCAATACTGGAAGCCGATGCTGCTGGGCGCGGCGTCGATGGTGGTGTGCTACGCGCTGTTCTATATCTCCACCGTCTTCTCGCTGAGCTATGGCGTAAAAACCCTGGGTTACAGCCGCGAGTCGTTCCTCGCGATGCTGTGTTTTGCGGTGCTGTTCATGGCCCTGGCGACACCGCTTTCCGCGTTGGCAAGTGATCGATTCGGTCGCAAGCCGGTGCTGGTCATCGGCGGCGTGCTGGCGATCCTGTCGGGCTTCCTGATGGAGCCCTTGCTGACCCACGGCACGACCTGGGCGGTGACGCTGTTCCTGTCGATCGAGCTGTTCCTGATGGGCGTCACCTTTGCGCCGATGGGGGCGATGTTGCCGGAGCTTTTTCCGACGCGTGTGCGGTATACCGGCGCGTCGGCGGCCTACAACATCGGGGGTATCGTCGGTGCCTCGGTCGCGCCTTTCTTCGCGCAGAAGCTGGTGGAAATGGGTGGCCTGAGCTGGGTCGGTGGGTATGTCTCGGCGGCGGCACTGATCAGCGTGATCGCCGTGCTGTGCCTGAAAGAAACCCGGCACGCGGACCTGGATACGGTTGCCTGAGCAAACCGGACATCGACGGTGCGTGATCGCGAAACAAAAACGGCGCCCATGAGGGCGCCGTTTCTTATTCGGCGTGACGCTTACAACTGAACCTTCACCGCCATCGACGCGCGAGTGGCCTTGCGACGGGCAGCTTCGATCGACTCGTCGCGCGCCAGGGCAACGCCCATGCGGCGCTGTCCATTGACCTCGGGCTTGCCGAACAGGCGCAGCGCGGTGTCCGGTTCGCTCAGGGCCTGCTCCAAGTTGGCAAACGCCGTCTGGGTCGACTGGCCTTCTACCAGAATCACCGCCGACGCCGATGGCCCGAACTGGCGAATCAGCGGGATCGGCAGACCGAGAATGGCGCGGGCGTGCAGCGCGAACTGCGACAGGTCCTGAGAGATCAGCGTGACCAGACCGGTGTCGTGGGGGCGTGGCGAGACTTCACTGAACCAGACCTGATCGCCCTTGATGAACAACTCGACGCCGAACAGACCGCGGCCACCCAGCGCCTCGGTCACCGCTTTGGCAACGCGCTCGGACTCGGCCAATGCCACCGCGCTCATGGCCTGGGGCTGCCACGATTCCTGATAATCGCCCTTCTCCTGACGATGGCCAACCGGCGCACAAAAGGTCGTGCCGCCGACGTGACGCACGGTCAGCAGAGTGATTTCGTAATCGAAATCAATGAAGCCTTCGATGATCACCCGGCCTTTGCCGGCACGACCGCCTTCCTGGGCATAATCCCAGGCCTTCTGGATATCCGCGTCGGTTTTCAGCAGGCTTTGGCCCTTGCCCGACGAGCTCATCACCGGCTTGACCACGCACGGGAAGCCGAGGTCTTCGACGGCTTTTTTGTAGTCCTCGAAGGTGTCGGCGAAGTGGTAGGGCGAGGTTGGAAGGTCCAGTTCTTCAGCGGCCAGACGACGAATACCTTCGCGGTTCATGGTCAACTGCGCGGCACGGGCGGTCGGAATGACCGTGAAGCCTTCGGACTCCAGTTCCACCAGGGTCGCAGTAGCGATGGCTTCGATTTCCGGGACGATGTAATGGGGCTTCTCGGACTCGATCACCGCACGCAAGGCGGCGCCGTCGAGCATATTGATGACATGACTGCGGTGCGCGACCTGCATCGCCGGAGCATTGGCGTAACGGTCAACAGCAATCACTTCAACGCCCAGGCGCTGAAGTTCGATCACTACTTCCTTGCCAAGCTCGCCACAACCGCAGAGCAAAACGCGGGTCGCGGTCGGCGACAGTGGAGTTCCGATTTGAGTCATCTCAGGTCCTCGTGGAGCAGGTCGAGGGTCGCTCGGCGTGTGCAAGCAACCGCAGGTAGAAAGGCGCGCAATTTACCATGAAGGCCGGGAAATGGGATGCAGCGGCGCGGGCTTGATTCACGGTCGAGGGCTGTTGCCACTGACTTGAAACATCATCCCGCCGGCCCTCGCCCGTTCATCACAGGCGATCAAGACAGCGCGGCGTTGCTGATTGTCCATGCGGCTCCAGCCGGTGATCTCGGCCACGGTGCGCTGGCAACCCGTGCAGATGTCGGCGTCGTCCAGTGCGCAAATGCTCACGCAGGGCGAGCGGACCGGCTTTTCATGGATCGGCGCTTCATCGACGGGTGCTGCATGGGTGGGGGGGTTGGCGCTGGACATCAATCTTCCTGTGGGGCCAGGTCACGCGCGTAGCGTTGGGCGTTGTGGACGTAATGGGCGGCGCTGGCGTCGAGCATCTGCTTCTGCGCGTCAGTCAGCTCGCGGACGATTTTGCCGGGCGAGCCCATGACCAGCGAACCGTCAGGGATGACTTTGCCTTCGCCGATCAGCGAATTTGCGCCGATGATGCAATGTTTGCCAATCTGCGCGCCGTTCAGGATGACTGAGTTGATGCCGATGAGCGTGCCGTCACCCACGCTGCAACCATGCAGCATCGCGTTATGACCGATGGTGACGTTGCGGCCGATGGTCAACGGCGACCCCATGTCGGTGTGCATCACCGTGCCGTCCTGCACGTTACTGTTCTCGCCGATGTCGATTAGCTCGTTGTCGCCACGCAACACAGCGCCAAACCAGACGCTGGCATTGGCCTGCAAACGCACATTGCCGATGACGGTGGCTGTCGGCGCAATCCAGCTGCTGGCGTGCGCATCGACGCGGGCGTCGCCCAGACGGTATTTCATGGTTTGCTCCTCATGACTCAGTCCTCATGCTCGCGCGGCGGCTGCGGGTCAGGATTTCAGCGTGTGGATGATCGATCGTTTGGGCGGCTCGTTAAGGTCGATGCCGCTGTCGAAAAGCAGGTTCATCAATTCGACGATCATGATCGCGGTCAGGCCCCATATCTTGTACTCCCCGAAGCGATAACTCGGCACGTACCAGCTGCGCCCTTCATAGTCGATGCGGTGGGTGTGTTCGCGCGCATCCTGACGGAAGAAGTCCAGTGGCACGCTGAACACGGCCGCGATCTCGCCATCGTTGGGTGTGTATTCGACGAAATCAGGAATAACGCCGACATAGGGCGTCACTCTTATACCGTGCTTGGAGATCAACGGACTCAAGGGACCGATCACTTCGACGAGACCAGGCGGCAAACCGATCTCCTCCTGGGCCTCGCGCAGCGCCGTGAAGATCAAGTCCGGGTCTTCCGGATCACGCCGCCCGCCCGGGAAGGCCACCTCGCCGCCGTGGGTCGACAGGCCACTGGCGCGCAGCGTCAGCACCAGTTCAGGTTCTGCGTTGCGGGTAATGGGTAGAAGCACGGCGGCCTCGGGGAAGCGCGCGTCCGTTTCCAGCATCACCGGCGTGTAGCTGCTCATACGGTGAAGTAGCTCATCCAGCATGGGAATTCTCGATCGGTTGCCTGCCCGGCATCATGCACCAAAGCGACGACGCGCCCAAGTCTTGTAGGACAACCCCGCGCGCGCAAGACGCCTCTTGCCGTCCACCCGCGCTACAGCTCAAGATAGCCGCTGCCAACAGGAACCCGATTCGATCATGAAATTCTGCAGCAACTGCGGCAAACAGGTCATCCAGCGTATTCCCGAGGGCGACAGCCGCCTGCGTTACGTGTGTGAACATTGCGACACCATTCACTACCAGAACCCCAACATCGTGGCCGGCGTCGTGCCGGTGTGGGGCGAAAAGGTGTTGCTGTGCCGTCGAGCCATCGAGCCACGAATGGGCTACTGGACGCTGCCCGCAGGGTTCATGGAAAACGGCGAAAGCGTCGAGCAGGCCGCCCGCCGGGAAACCCTTGAAGAGGCGTGTGCAGAGGTCGAGGACCTGGAGCTGTATTCGATGATCGACGTGCCGCACATCAATCAGGTGCATATCTTCTACCGCTCGAATCTGGTCAAACCGGAGTTCGCTGCCGGTATCGAAAGCCTTGAGGTTAAGTTGTTCGACGAAGCGGATATCCCGTGGTCGGAGCTGGCGTTCAATACGGTCAGGCGAACCCTGGAATGTTTTTTCCGCGACCGGCGGCATCAAGATTTCCAGGTACGCACCGATTGTCTGTCTGTAACACCGCCGCTCAAGACCCTTTGATCGAAACGACGATGCGCGATTGCCGCGCAGGCTTCAGGGATACCCTTTTCATGCGTTGGTTGCTTGCCGTTTTATGCCTGTCAGTGGTGCCGCTGTCCCAGGCTGCGTTCACTCAGACCATCGTGCCCAAAGGCAGCGAACAGAAGTTCGTTGGCGGGAAGGTCGTCGACACCCAGAACATCGCGGACCGCACCATCGATAAGGTGCTGGTCCTCAAATCCGCACATCAGTTGCAGCTGATCAGCCGTGGCGAGGCGCTGAAGACCTACCGGATCTCACTGGGCAAGGCGCCCAACGGACCCAAGCTGCAGGAAGGCGACCAGCGCACGCCGGAGGGTTTCTACTGGCTCGACTGGCGCAAGACCAGCGACGCCTACAACCTGTCGATGCACATTTCCTACCCCAACATTTCCGATGCCGCACGCGCCCGCCGCGAAGGCGTGAAACCGGGCAGCATGATCATGATTCACGGCACGCCGATCAACGACGATTACCCGGAGTGGTATTTCCACACGCTTGACTGGACGAACGGCTGCATCGCCATGCGCAACAGCGACATTCGCGAGGTGTGGGATCTGGTGAAGGACGGCACGATGATAGAGATTCGGCCGTAAGATTTGCGGGAGTGATGCAGATCGCTCCAACTAGAGCCATGCTGCAGGAAGCTAGATATCTTCCAGCTTCCAGACATCGTAAGCCGGTACTTCATAGGGATGACTGTTCTTCAACGCAGCAACCGCCTGCCTGATCAGCTCATCTGACACTACAAGCTCGACCTTCCATTCCTGAACCTGCTCGACCTCGCCGGCGTGCCCGATGAACGGCTGACTGCCGTCCAGCGGGCGAAAATGGCCTTGCCCGAGCACCTGCCATGAGCAGCAGTCATACGCGCCGATTCGCCCCGCACCGGCGGCGAACAACGCGTTTTTGACCTGCTCCACATGGCTCGGTGGCACAAAGAAGGCCAGCTTGTACATCGGCGATCAGTCCACCCAAACGCGCGCATTGCGGAACATGCGCATCCACGCGCCGTCTTCTTCCCACTCATCCGGGCGCCACGAGTTGGTCACGGCGCGGAACACGCGCTCAGGGTGCGGCATCATGATCGTCACGCGACCGTCGAGGGTGGTGAGACCCGCGATACCACGGGGCGAACCGTTCGGGTTGGCCGGATAGGTTTCGGTGACCTTGCCGTGGTTGTCGACGAAACGCACGGCAACAGTGCCGGACAGATCGGTTTCAATCAGCGACTCAGGGGTCTTGAACTCAGCGTGACCTTCACCGTGGGCAATGGCGATCGGCATGTGCGAGCCAGCCATGCCTTGCAGGAAGATCGACGCCGACTTCTGGATTTCGACCATCGCCACGCGCGCTTCAAACTGCTCCGAGCGGTTGCGCACAAAGCGCGGCCAGAACTCGCTGCCCGGGATCAGCTCGCTCAGGTTGGACATCATCTGGCAACCGTTGCAAACGCCCAGCGCGAAGCTGTCGCTGCGGGCGAAGAAGCCCTGGAACGCATCCCGTGCACGGCTGTTGAACAACGCCGACTTAGCCCACCCTTCGCCGGCACCCAGCACGTCGCCGTAGGAGAAACCACCGCACGCCACCAGACCTTTGAAGTCGTTGAGGTCGACGCGACCGGCGAGGATGTCGCTCATGTGCACGTCAACCGAGGCGAAGCCGGCGCGGTCAAACGCAGCCGCCATTTCAACCTGACCGTTGACGCCCTGCTCACGCAGCACTGCCACTTGTGGGCGAACGCCCTTCTTGATGTAAGGCGCAGCGATGTCGTCGTTGACGTCGTAGCCCAGCTTCACGTTCAGGCCCGGGTTGTCTTCTTCCAGCAGCGCATCGAATTCCTGATCGGCGCAATCGGCGTTATCACGCAGGCGCTGGATCTGGTAGCTGGTTTCGCTCCACTGACGCTGCAGCAGGCGACGATCGCCTTTGAACACGGTGTCGCCGCTCAGGCTGATGATGACATCGCTGTTGTTGATCGGCTTCCCGATCACCGCAACGCAATCTTCGCCCAGGCCGGCAGCGCTGAACTGTGCGAGCACGAGCGGCGTGGCGTCCTGGCGAACCTGGATCACCGCACCCAGCTCTTCGTTGAAGAGAATGGCTGCGACTTTTTCGCGCTTGGCGGTCAGCGTGTCGAGTTCGAGGTTCAGGCCACAATGGCCTGCGAACGCCATTTCCAGCACGGTCGCCATCAAGCCACCGTCGGAACGGTCGTGATAGGCCAGCAGGTGGCCGTCGGCGTTGAGGCCCTGAATGACGGCGAAGAAGGCTTTCAGGTCTTCGGCGTCATCGACATCCGGTGCAACGCTGCCGAGCTTGCCGTGGGTCTGGGCGAGAATCGACGCGCCCATGCGGTTCTGCCCACGGCCCAGGTCGATCAGGATCAAATCGGTCAGGCCCTTGTCCATGCGCAGTTGCGGGGTCAACGTCTTGCGAATGTCGGTGACCGGCGCGAAACCGGTCACGATCAGCGACAGCGGCGAGGTCACGGTTTTCTCGGTGCCCTCATCGCTCCAGCGGGTCTTCATGGACATTGAGTCCTTGCCCACCGGAATGGTAATGCCCAGCTCGGGGCACAGCTCCATGCCCACTGCTTTCACGGTGTCGTACAGACGCGCGTCTTCGCCCGGGTGGCCGGCAGCGGACATCCAGTTGGCGGACAGCTTGATGTCGGAAAGCTTGCCGATGCTCGACGCTGCGATATTGGTCAGGGTCTCGCCAATGGCCATGCGGCCGGACGCCGGAGCATCCAGCAACGCTAGCGGAGTGCGCTCACCCATCGCCATGGCTTCGCCGGTGTACACATCAAAACTGGTTGCCGTGACGGCGACGTCCGCCACCGGCACTTGCCAAGGGCCGACCATCTGGTCGCGATTGACCATACCGGTGATGCTGCGGTCGCCAATGGTAATAAGGAAGCTTTTGCTCGCCACGGCCGGGTGATGCAGCACGCGCTGCACGCTTTCTTCGATGTCGAGGGTGCCCGGATTGAAGTCGTCGCCCAGCTCTGTTTCACGCTCGGCCGAACGGTGCATGCGCGGGGCCTTGCCCAGCAGCACTTCCAGCGGCATGTCGACAGGGCTGTTGCCGAAATGACTGTCGGTGACGGTCAGTTGCGGCTCTTCAGTCGCCTCACCTACGACCGCAAACGGGCAACGCTCACGTTCGCAGATCGCTTTGAACCGTTCGAAGTCAGGGGCGCTGACGGCCAGGACGTAACGTTCCTGGGACTCGTTGCTCCAGATTTCCAGCGGGGCCATGCCCGGCTCGTCGTTCGGCACGTTGCGCAGCTCGAAGCGGCCACCGCGACCGCCGTCGTTCACCAGTTCCGGGAAAGCGTTGGACAGACCGCCCGCGCCGACGTCATGGATGAACGCGATAGGGTTGGCGTCGCCCAGCTGCCAGCAGCGGTCGATAACCTCCTGGCAGCGGCGTTCCATTTCCGGGTTTTCACGCTGCACCGAGGCAAAATCCAGGTCAGCCGAGCTGGTGCCCGTCGCCATGGAAGAAGCCGCGCCGCCGCCCAGACCGATCAGCATCGCCGGGCCGCCGAGCACGATCAGCTTGGCGCCGACGGTGATCTCGGCTTTCTGCACGTGCTCTTCGCGGATGTTGCCCATGCCGCCAGCGAGCATGATCGGCTTGTGGTAGCCGCGAACTTCATCGCCGTGCGGCGTGCTGATCGACTGCTCGAAGGTACGGAAATAACCGGTCAGCGCCGGGCGACCGAACTCATTGTTGAACGCCGCGCCACCCAGCGGGCCTTCGATCATGATGTCCAGCGGCGTCACGATGCGCTCGGGTTTGCCGTACGGCTTTTCCCAAGGCTGCTCGAAACCCGGAATGTTCAGGTTGGACACCGTAAAACCGGTGAGGCCGGCTTTCGGCTTGGCACCGCGGCCGGTCGCGCCCTCGTCGCGGATCTCGCCGCCGGAACCGGTGGCTGCGCCCGGAAACGGAGCGATCGCCGTCGGGTGGTTGTGGGTTTCGACCTTCATCAGAATGTGCACCGGCTCCTGAACCGCACCGTACTCGCGGCTTTCAGGATTCGGGAAGAAGCGGCCGGCCACGCTGCCGACAATCACCGAGGCGTTGTCCTTATAAGCGGACAGCACGCCTTCGTTGTGCATCTGGTAGGTGTTCTTGATCATGCCGAACAGGCTTTTTTCCTGGCTCTGGCCGTCGATATCCCAACTGGCGTTGAAGATCTTGTGACGGCAGTGCTCCGAGTTGGCCTGCGCGAACATCATCAATTCGATGTCGTGGGGGTTGCGCTTGAGCCCGGTGAACGCGTTCACCAGATAATCGATTTCGTCTTCGGCCAGGGCCAGACCCAGTTCGACGTTGGCTTTTTCCAGGGCCGCGCGGCCGCCACCCAGTACGTCGATGGCAATCAGCGGCTTGGGCTCGGCGTGGCTGAACAGACTGGCGGCCTCTTCCAGCGCGCCCAGTACGATCTGGGTCATGCGGTCGTGCAGCGCGTCGGCGATCAGCTGTGCGTCGGCGTCGCTGAGCTGGCCTTCTACATAAAAGGCAATGCCGCGCTCAAGGCGCTGGATCTTGGTCAGGCTGCAATTGCGCGCGATGTCGGTGGCCTTGCTCGACCATGGCGAAATGGTGCCGAAACGCGGGAGGACAAGGAACAGGCGGCCCGCAGGCTCCTGAACCGGTACGCTCGGGCCGTATTTCAGCAGGCGGGCAAGCACTTGCTGCTCGTCTTCGGTCAGGACGCCATTGACCTCAGCGAAGTGGGCGAATTCAGCGTACAGGCCACAGACAGCCGGAACTTTATCGTTCAGCTGCGCAAGTAATTTCTTGTGGCGGAAGGCGGAAAGGGCGGGAGCACCACGCAGGATCAACATCGTCGGGACAGCCTCGGGAAGGGGGTGTGCTTGAGGCCGTGCATTCTAGCCTAATCAGTCTGCGTCGGCACCCGAAACCACGGCATGGGATGCACCCGAATGTCGGCTCCGGGCGCTTGCCTGCGCCGGAAGGTAAAAATTCCTCTGCTCTATCAGACGGGACCCGCGCTGTCGAGATATGGCGGTATGGCTCCTTTGCGTATACTGCACCGATGTTTTCCCTATCAGATTTCCGCCCACGCTGTGCCAAGTGGCTCATCGCAACCGGAATCTTCCTGCTGCTCGGCGCGTGTGTGGAGAAACCCAACACGCTGGAACGAGTCAAGGAGGATGGCGTTCTGCGCGTCGTCACCCGCAACAGCCCGGCGACCTATTTTCAGGACCGCAACGGTGAAACCGGTTTCGAGTACGAACTGGTGAAGCGCTTCGCCGATGATCTGGGCGTTGAACTGAAAATCGAAGCCGCCGACAACCTCGACGACCTGTTCGATCAGATGGGCAAACCCGGCGGGCCGGTTCTGGCGGCAGCGGGCCTGGTCAGCAGCGAAAACCGCGCGAAGCAGGTAAGGTTTTCCCATTCCTATCTTGAAGTCACCCCGCAGGTCATTTACCGCAACGGCCAGTCGCGTCCCACCGACCCGGGCGATCTGGTCGGCAAGCGCATCCTCGTGCTTAAAGGCAGCAGCCACGCCGAGCAGCTGGCGGCGCTAAAGGTCAAGTACCCCGGCATCAACTATGAAGAGTCCGATCAGGTCGAAGTCGTCGACCTGCTGCGCATGGTGGATGAGGGCCAGATCGACCTGACCCTGGTGGATTCCAACGAGCTGGCGATGAATCAGGTGTATTTCCCCAACGTACGCGTCGGCTTCGACCTCGGCGATGGCCGCGATCAGCGTTGGGCCGTGGCGCTGGGCGATGACAACAGCCTGCTCAACGAGATCAACGCCTATCTCGACAAGATGCAGAAGAACGGCATGCTGCAGCGGCTCAAAGACCGCTATTACGGGCATGTTGACGTTCTTGGTTACGTCGGCGCCTACACCTTTGCCCAACACTTGCAGGAACGCCTGCCCAAGTACGAGAAGCACTTCCAGACCGCCGCCAAGGCTGAGCAAGTCGACTGGCGCCTGCTTGCAGCCATCGGTTATCAGGAATCGTTGTGGCAGCCGGGCGTGACGTCGAAGACCGGCGTGCGCGGCTTGATGATGCTCACGCAGAGCACGGCCCAGGCGATGGGCGTGTCCAATCGGCTCGACGCAAAACAGAGTATTCAGGGCGGCGCCAAGTATTTCGCCTACGTCAAAGAACAGCTCGACGACTCGATTCAGGAGCCGGATCGCACCTGGCTGGCGCTGGCGTCCTACAACATCGGCAGCGGCCATCTGGATGACGCGCGTAAGCTGGCGGAAACCGAAGGGCTTAACCCGAACAAATGGCTGGACGTGAAGAAGATGCTGCCGCGTCTGTCGCAGAAGAAGTGGTACAGCAAGACCCGCTACGGCTATGCCCGGGGAGGTGAGCCGGTCAGCTTCGTCGCCAACATCCGCCGTTATTACGACATCCTCACGTGGGTGACGCAGCCGCAGATGGAAGGCGGCCAGGTCGCGGAAGGCTCGCTGCATGTGCCCGGAGTCGACAAGACCAAACCGTCTGAGGAGAAAGCGCCGCTCTAGTCAGCGCCAGAACCGCTCGCCGTCGCACTGAACTAGCCCTTCGCCCGCCTCATCCTGAAAAACTCACTCAGCATCATCCCGCACTCCTCCCCCAGCACCCCGCCTTCAAACAGCACGCGATGATTCAGGAAGGGCTGCGTAAAGAACTGCCCCTGACTCTGCACCACCCCCGCTTTCGGCTCGGTGGCGCCATACACCACGCGGCTGATGCGTGAATGGACGATCAACCCCGCGCACATGCTGCAGGGTTCCAGCGTCACGTACAGCGTGCTGCCCGGCAGGCGGTAATTGCTGAGTGACTGCGCCGCCGCACGAATGGCGACCATCTCCGCGTGGGCACTGGGATCGCTGCCGCTGATGGGGCAATTGAAGCCGCGGCCCACGATTTCACCGCCCTGCACCACCACCGCGCCGACCGGCACCTCGCCGAGCAACGCACCTTCGGCAGCCAGTGCCAGCGCTTCGCGCATGAAGTGCTGATCGCCACTGCGATCGATGATGGGGGGCTGACGCATTACGAAACCTCGATAGCGGCCATGAGACCGGTTTCCATGTGATCGATCACATGGCAGTGAAACATCCACACGCCGGGATTATCCGCGACCAGGGCGACGCGCGCGCGCTCGTTGCGCCCCAGCAGATAGGTGTCCGTGAAATACGGAACCACCTTCTTTCGATTGGAAGCGATGACCTTGAAGCTCATGCCGTGCAAGTGAATGGGATGCTGATACTGCGTCATGTTCTTCAGCTCGAAGATGTAACTCTTGCCTCGTTCGAGCCTGGCAATTGGCCGGTCCGCGCAGGTCTTGTCGGTAATGTCCCAGGCCTGGCCATTGATCTGCCACAAGCTGGGCGGTTTGCCGTTGTCGACATTCACCGACACCGAACCAACCCACTCGAAATTGAAATTGAGCTTCTCGGCGTTCGCCAGATCCGGCTCGGCGACCGGGTTCGCCGGCAGCTCAGGGGGCCACTCGCCCGGCGCATCGTTGTTGGCGACCGAGCGAAATGTGCCCAGCCGCACCGGGCCGTTACGCAGGGAGAGTTCTTCACCGGCGGCAGGCGCCTTGATCGCCAGACAGATGCGCATGCCCGGGCCCAGCCAGTAATCCTTGCCCAGCGCGCGCGGTTTGACCGGGTTGCCATCCAGGGCGTAGATCGTCGCCTCGGCGCCCGGCAGATTCAGGCGGTAGGTCACCGTGTTGTCGAGATTGAGAATGCGCACCCGGGTGATCTGCCAGGCAGGCAACTCGATCACGCCCTGTGGCACGCCGTTGATCGTCGACAATCGCCCGGCCGTGCCCTCGCGGGCCGCCTCGCGAATGACACTGAAGTCAGTGAAAGCGCCCTCCTCGTCCACATGCCAGCTCTTCAGGCTGACCACGCGTTCGTGGGTAAACCCCGTCGGCTCGCGCTCCTCGACGATCAGCGGCCCCACCAGCCCGCGCCCCAGCTCTTCGCTGCTGCTGACATGGGGGTGATACCAATAGCTGCCGGCGTCCGGCACCCGGAATTTATAGTCAAAGTACTCGCCCGGCTTGACCGGCAATTGCGAGACGTAAGGCACGCCGTCCATCTCCAGTGGCAGCCGAATGCCATGCCAATGAATGGTGGTTTCAACGGGCAGATGATTGATGAAGCGCACCCGTAGCCACTCGCCCTGCCTGACGCGTAGCTCAGTGCCCGGCGCCGAACCGCCGAATGCCCAGGCGGGCGTCTGCTGCCCGGCCACCAGTTCAACGTCGAGTGGCGCGGCGATCAGTTCGTAATCATGCCCTTCCCCCGGCCCGCGCTTGCCCAGCCAATACCTTGAAGCGCCGCCCGCGCCGAGCCCGACCACGGCAAGACCGGCCAAACCTCCGAGTATCTGTCGACGGGTAAAAGACATGTACGAAAAAACCTCAAACGACGGGTCGCATCCGTGAGCGATGCGAGGGGCGGACACGATACACCTGCCCTTACAGAAATTTAAGGAGACCGCGTACGCAATACATATTTAGTGCCAAATGAATCGGGAATCACGCCAAGCTTGTCTTCCCGTTCATCAAGGAAGACGAATATGACCACCGCAGTTAATCACCTGTCCTCTGCAACCCTGGACCAGGATCGAACCGCCCTCATCAGAATAAGTGACCGTCTGGTCGAGGCCTGCCCGGACATGCGCGAAATGGCCCGCAGCATCGCTCGAGAAATTCTCTTGCGCCAGACCGGTCACGACGCCGAGCCAGATACGATTTACTGGCACCGCTTTCACACGGCGGTCAGCAGTCCACGATCATTCAATGGCTGGCAGCACCGCGATGCGCCCTGGCAATCGATAACCCTTCCGCAGTTGGTCATGCACCGTTTCAACCCCCGTGATCAGGACAATGCCGACACCCTGCAGATGCTCAGCGGCTTCTATACCGCAGGCGCCGATGCCGACGCATTCGACGAGCGTAACGAGATCAGGATGCTGCCCGCGCAGGTCATGAGCGACTTCTGGGCCGTGGATTTCAAATCCCGCTATCAAGAGAAGTTGAAGACGTTCTGGCGCGACTTCGCTGATGATTTTCGCACCCTGGCCAAGGCCAACTTCATCGCCAGCGCTTTCGAAGACCATCAAGCGGGCTCGCTCAGCGAAGAGGATCTGCGAAGCGTCTTACGTGTGGCGAACGTAGAACCGTCCGAGTCACCGAGCCTGGCAACCCTGCAAGCCAGCGCGCCGGCCAGCGCCGAAGCGAGCGTCTGGACCTTTGACGTGATCGGTTACGAGGCCAGCGATATCCTGCGCATCGTGACCGCGGGCGGCCGACAGATTCTCTACACCCCCGGCGAGGTGCAGGCGTTTCATGCTTTCGCCACCTCGGAAGACCTGCATGGGTGGCTGCTGTCGCAAAATAACCGCCCGGAGCGGCGCGCACGTTTCATGGGCCACTTCCCGTTGTCGGCACACGGAGAGGCCGACAGCAACATCGGGCTGTTCCACGGACTGGATGTGCTCTACACCACGTGGGGCGCGGCGCATCCCGGCGTGATTAATCAACACAGCCAGCCTGTGTCAGGGGACCCTTTCGCTCATCTGCGAGACGCGATCCGAGCGCGGATGTTTGCCGATGCCGACTTGGCACTGCATTCCAACGGCGACCTGCGCAAGCAGATGTGGATCGGCTATTTGCGGTCGTTCTCTCGGCTTTCCGGTGCACTGGCAGCGGTTGACTGGCCGATTGCGCTGGCAGCCGTTGGCGCCGGCATCGCCGACATGGGACTTAACATTGATCAGGCCATGAACGGCGCAAGCACGGCGGAGCGCAAGGCGGGGGTCATCGGCGCCGTGACGGCCAGCATCGACGTCCTGTTCAACAGCACCTTTCTTGTCGGCGGGGAGGCGATGCCGGACGGCGAGTTGCTGCAGCCTGAACCCGAGGGAGAGCTGGCACCGGAAGGAGATGAGCCCACCGATGGGTTTGTTCAGACACCGGGCTTGGAACCAGAATCCGTTTACACTTTTGAACGCAACGATAAGCTGGCCTCCTTCGAGACCAACATGCTGCTGGATGCCTTCGAACCCATACGCGAAGAGGGCCCCATGAAAGGCATCTACCTGACCGATCAGGGCGAAACCTTCATCGAGATCGATGGCTTCGCCTACGCCGTTCGCTACATCAACGAACTGAAATCCTGGGCCATCATCGACCCGACAAACCCCTACTCGTTTTACCGAAACGTGCCTGTGCGCCTTACCTCCGCTGGCGCGTGGGAGCCCGTCACTTCCTTGAACCTGTCAGGCGGCGGCAAAGTGCTCGGCAAGATGGGTCCCGGTCGTGGGGTCGGCGTTTATCCCCAGACGACCACCCTCCCCAGCCCATACGAAGTGCCAGCGGCGCTGAGGACTGATGTCATGGATGGCGCGCAATATGGCGGCCGCTTTGTCGACGATCGCTATCACAGCGCCGATTTTGACAAACCCGATCCCTACGACGATTTCAAGCGCATCCGTCGCAATCTCCGCGATGACGCCAACGCATTCTTCAACACGCTCGAACTGCCGAGGCGTCCAGCGATGCCAGAGCTGCCTGCCAACGCACCGCTCAAAAGTGTTCTCAAGACGATATTCAAACGCTCATTGGGCCTAATCATCGGCGAGAGTCATGCGGGGATCGGCAGCAAACAGTTTTTGATCGAACAGATGCCGCTGCTCACCAAGCTCAAGGTGAAAACCCTGTATATGGAGCACCTGCTGACCGACTTTCACCAAGCGGATCTGGACGCCTTTTCGAAGTCCGGCGAGTTGTCACCAACGCTTGAGGCTTACGTCGAGTCACTGGACAAGGGCCACCGGACCGACCCCACAGGCAAGCACACGTTCATGGCGGTGTTGAAAGCAGCGCGAGAAAACCGCGTCCGCGTCCGGGCTATCGACTGCATGGCCAGCTATCGCATCGGCCGAATCGAAGGCGCGGATCCCACGCTGCGACAGAAAATGATGAATTACTACGCCAAGGGCGTTATCGACGCAGATCAGTCGGCGCAGATCGGTGGTAACTGGGTGGCACTGGTGGGTAATTCCCACGCCAATACGTATCAGGGCGTGCCCGGTCTCGCGGAACTGGAAGGTGCTGTAGGGCTGCGCATTGAAGACGTTCGTGTGGCTGAGTCGGCGGGAATAACGCCGGACCCCGGGGTTGAAACGACCGACACGGTGGGCCGTCGTGCGGGACGCGTACAGAGTGATCTGCGTCTGCAGGTTCTTGTCGCCGCGCCCCGGATTGAGATCAGCCTGGAGAACAAACTGCCTCGAGCGGGTATGTTCACCCTCGATGAAAGTGATGGTCAACTGAGCATCGTCCACCGCAGCAACGAAGGCATTGCGGTTCGTACCGAGATCAAGCGAGAGGGCAAGCGCGTCTATATCGATCGGCCTAAATGGCAGCGAGTGAGCGGACGTCGGTTTGAGACGCTGGCGGATTTGACGACTGCGCTGGAGCTGATGGGGATGACGTTGGTGCGTTGAGGCTTGAATGCAAAAAAGCCGGGGGATGCGTTGATGGCCCCCCGGCCTTTTAGCTACGACGTTATAAATAGTTCAGATCAGAAGTTGATCATTCCCACTCAATCGTCGCAGGCGGCTTACTCGACACGTCATACGTCACGCGCGAAATACCTTCGATCTCATTGATGATCCGGCCGCTCACCGTTTCCAGCAGTTCGTAAGGCAGGTGCGCCCAACGTGCGGTCATGAAGTCGATGGTTTCTACGGCGCGCAGGGCGACGACCCAGGCGTAACGACGACCGTCGCCGACCACGCCAACCGATTTCACCGGCTGGAACACGACGAAGGCTTGGCTGACTTTGTGGTACCAGTCGGCTTTGCGCAGTTCTTCAATGAAGATGTGGTCGGCGCGACGCAGCAGGTCGGCGTATTCCTTCTTCACTTCACCCAGAATGCGTACGCCCAGGCCCGGGCCCGGGAATGGGTGGCGGTAGACCATGTCGTACGGCAGGCCGAGCTCGAGGCCCAGGCGACGGACTTCGTCCTTGAACAGTTCGCGCAGTGGCTCGACCAGTTTCAGGTTCATTTCTTCCGGCAGGCCGCCCACGTTGTGGTGCGACTTGATGACGTGCGCCTTGCCGCTTTTGGCGCCAGCGGACTCGATCACGTCAGGGTAGATGGTGCCCTGGGCCAGGAACTTGATGTTGTCGAGCTTGGTCGACTCGGCGTCGAACACGTCGATGAAGGTGCGCCCGATGATCTTGCGCTTCTTCTCCGGGTCGCTCTCGCCAGCCAGGTTGTTGAGGAACTGGTCTTCGGCGTTGGCGCGAATGACCTTCACGCCCATGTTCTCGGCAAACATGGCCATGACTTGCTCGCCTTCGTGCAAACGCAGCAGGCCGTTGTCGACGAAGACGCAGGTCAGTTGGTCGCCGATGGCTTTGTGCAGCAGCGCTGCGACCACCGAAGAGTCAACACCGCCGGACAGGCCGAGCAGCACGTTGTCGGTACCCACTTGAGCGCGAACCTGGGCGATGGCGTCTTCAGCGATCTTCGACGGGGTCCACAATGCTTCGCAGCCGCAGATGTCGAGGATGAAGCGCGACAGGATGCGACCGCCCTGCTTGGTGTGGGTTACTTCCGGGTGGAACTGCACGCCGTAGTAACCGCGGGTGTCGTCGGCCATGCCGGCGATCGGGCAGCTTGGGGTGCTGGCCAGTACGTGGAAGCCTTCCGGGATCTCGGTGACTTTGTCGCCGTGGCTCATCCATACGTCCAGACCGAAAACGCCATCGGCGTCGACGTGGTCTTCGATGCCGTCCAGCACGCGGCTCTTGCCGACGATGTCGACACGGGCATAGCCGAATTCACGCAGTTCGGAACCGGCGACGTGGCCGCCGAGCTGCTCGGCCATGGTCTGCATGCCGTAGCAGATGCCGAAGATTGGCACGTTCAGGTCGAACACGGCCTGGGGAGCACGAGGACTGTCGGCAACGTGTACGGACTCGGGGCCGCCGGCGAGGATGATGCCTTTCGGGGCGAATTCGCGGATCGCTTCGTCCGACATGTCGAACGGGTGCAGTTCGCAGTAAACGCCAATTTCGCGAACGCGACGGGCGATTAGCTGGGTGTACTGGGAACCGAAGTCCAGGATCAGGATGCGGTGGGCGTGAATGTCGAGGGCCATGAGAGGACTCTAGATAGAGCAGCTTCAAGCCTCAAGCTTCAAGCTGCAAGGTGTCGGGGGCCGCAGATCCGTAGCGACAGGCCTAGAGGCGGTGCCGCTACAGATCGCTTGTAGCTAGTAACTATCAACTTGTGGCTGGAGGCGTCAGCCGACCCGGTAGTTCGGCGCTTCCTTGGTGATCTGCACGTCGTGAACGTGGGACTCAGCCATGCCGGCACCGGTGATGCGCACGAATTCAGGCTTGGTGCGCATTTCGTGGATGTCGGCGCTGCCGGTGTAACCCATTGAGGAGCGCAGGCCGCCCATCAACTGGTGAACGATGGCAGTCAGGGAACCCTTGTACGCAACGCGGCCTTCGATACCTTCCGGTACGAGCTTTTCCGCGCCGTCGGACGAGTCCTGGAAGTAACGGTCCGACGAGCCCTGGGCCTGGGACATTGCGCCCAGCGAACCCATGCCGCGATAGGCCTTGTACGAACGGCCCTGGAACAGTTCGATCTCGCCCGGGGCTTCTTCGGTACCGGCAAACATCGAACCCATCATCACGCAGTAAGCGCCAGCAACGATGGCCTTGGACAGGTCACCCGAGAAACGGATGCCGCCGTCGGCGATCAGCGGAACGTCGGTGCCTTCCAGTGCCGACGCCACGTTGGCGATGGCGCTGATTTGCGGGACGCCCACACCAGCGACGATACGGGTGGTGCAGATGGAGCCAGGACCGATGCCGACCTTGACGCCGTCAGCGCCAGCTTCGACCAGTGCGAGTGCAGCGGCGCCGGTGGCGATGTTGCCGCCGATGACTTGCACGTCAGGGAAGTTCTGTTTGACCCAGCGAACGCGGTCGATCACGCCTTTGGAGTGGCCGTGGGCGGTGTCGACCACGATAACGTCAACGCCCGCAGCAACCAGCGCGCTGACGCGTTCGCCGGTGTCTTTACCGGTGCCGACCGCAGCGCCGACACGCAGACGACCCTGGTCGTCCTTGCTCGCGAGAGGCCAGGCTTTGGATTTCTCGATGTCCTTGACGGTCATCATGCCCTTGAGCGCGAACTTGTCGTCGACGATCAGGACTTTTTCCAGACGGTGCTTGTGCAGCAAGTCGCGCACTTCGTACTTGTCGGCGCCTTCGCGAACGGTGACCAGACGCTCTTTCGGCGTCATCACTTCGCGAACGGCGATGTCGAGGCGGGTTTCAAAACGGACGTCGCGGGAGGTCACGATGCCGACGAGCTCGCCGTCATGCAGGACTGGAACGCCGGAGATGTTGTGTTGACGGGTCAGTTCGAACAAGTCACGAACGGTGGCGTCAGCCTCGATGGTGATCGGATCCTTGACCACACCCGCTTCGAACTTCTTGACCTTGCGCACTTCGGCAGCTTGCTGCTCGACGGTCATGTTCTTGTGGATGATGCCGATGCCGCCTTCCTGAGCCATGGCGATTGCCAGACGGGCTTCAGTGACGGTGTCCATAGCGGCGGAAACGAGGGGGATGTTGAGTTCGATGCCACGGGTCAATCGTGTTTTCAGACTGACTTCGTTGGGAAGCACCTCGGAATAACCGGGCACAAGGAGAATGTCGTCGAATGTAAGGGCTTCTTGGCTTATACGCAGCATCGCTGGGCTCCCGAGCGGGAAAATGGAAGCGCGCCATTGTACCCAGACACCTGCACTATCTCAATGTAAAGATCAGGCTATTTAGCGTACGAGCGAGATTAATGCCGTCTATCACTGCACCGCACCTCTACAGCCTGACTTTGACATGGGACACCGGACGGTCCATACGCTCGGCAAATGCCTCGACGAAGCTGCTTTTGAAACCGGCATCCAGCCAATTATTGAAAATGAACCCCAGATTCGAGAACCCGCACGGCTCCAGAAACAGAAAGCCGTTGATGTCGTCTTCATGGCGGCATTCGGGGCACATGAAGTTGTCGGTATGGCCCGGCATCCAGTCTTCAAGGCTGTCGAACAGGGCTTCGCCGATCTCGCGCCGACACTCTGGACAACCGGCCTCCTCCTTGAAGCCCTGCTGCGGGGTATAGATGCAGCGTTTGAGGACGATCTCAAGACCGTTGACCGGCTGACCGAACGGCAAGGCGTCCGGGTTTTCGACGAAGCGTCGCGCGCCTGGCGCAATCGCATAAGCCATGCGGTTGAAGCTGCGCCCACACGTGGTCAGCGACTCCTCGACGACGTTCAGCTTCACCAGCCAGCGCAGGATCGCCCGCGCCTTCGCTTCATGCGCAGGAAAGCTGGAGATTTGCGGGACGATGATGCTTTGGGTGTCCATGGAGGGCCTGTCTGACGAGTAATCGGGGGGCCGCAGCTTAATCGCGCTGTCGGTGACGTCAAGTAGGGTCGACAGGGTGCGCGCGTCAGCGAACTCATCTGGTGACCCAAGCCCCAATGCCTTTATGATGCCGCCATGATCAAAGACCCCTTCGCAAGACTCGGCCTTGACCGGGATGTCCTCACTGTCAGCCAGCTCAACGGCCGCGCACGCGTGCTGCTGGAAGATGTATTTTCCAGCATCTGGGTGGAGGGCGAGATTTCCAACCTCTCGCGTCCGGCCTCCGGGCACGTTTATTTCACGCTGAAGGACTCCGGCGCCCAGGTGCGTTGCGCGCTGTTCCGCAGCAACGCGGCGCGGGTTCGCCAAGCGTTGAAGGACGGCCTGGCGGTCAAGGTGCGCGGCAAGGTCTCGCTGTTTGAAGGTCGCGGCGACTACCAGCTGATTCTCGACACCGTCGAGCCTGCTGGCGATGGCGCGCTGCGTCTGGCCTTCGACGCGTTGAAGGAAAAGCTCAGCGCCGAAGGGATGTTCAGCGCCGAGCGCAAGGTCGCCCTGCCGCTGCACCCCAAGCGCATCGGCATCATCAGCTCCCCCACAGGCGCGGTGATTCGCGACATCATCAGCGTGTTTCGTCGTCGCGCGCCCCAAGTTGAACTCACCCTGATTCCCACCGCAGTTCAAGGCCGCGAAGCCATTGGCCAGATCGTGCGCGCACTGAAACTCGCTGACGGCCGCGGCTTCGATGCGTTGATCCTGGCGCGGGGCGGCGGTTCGCTGGAGGACCTCTGGTGCTTCAACGAGGAAGCCGTCGCCCGCGCCATCGATGCGTGCGTGACGCCGATCGTCAGCGCGGTCGGCCACGAAACCGATGTCTCGATCAGTGACTTCGTCGCCGACGTGCGCGCCCCGACGCCCTCCGCCGCCGCTGAACTGCTGGCGCCGGATTCAAGTGATCTGCACCGCCGTGTCGACAGCCTGGAGCGCCGACTGATCAGCCGCATGCAGGACCGGCTGATGCGCGAGCAATTGCGCCTGGACGGGATTTCCCGCCGCTTGCGTCACCCTGGCGAGCGTCTGCGCCAGCGCGCCCAGCGCCTCGACGACCTGGACATGCGCATGCGCCGGGCCTTTGAGCAGCAGATGCACAAGCGCCAGGTGCGCATGAGCCATCTGGAAAGCCGCCTCGCCGCGCAACATCCCGGGCGAACGCTGATGTTTCTGCGTCAGCGCCTGGCGGTACTGGCCGAGCGGCTGCCCCGTGCGATCAAGGAAAACCTCAAGAGCCGTCGCCTGCACCTGCAAAGTCAGGTGCAGACGCTCAACGTGGTCAGCCCGCTGGCGACCCTCGGCCGTGGTTACAGTATTTTGCTGGATGAACGCGGCAGGGCCATTCGCGCTGCCGAACAGACTCATCAGGGTCAGCGCCTGACGGCGAAGCTGGCCGACGGCGAACTGCAAGTGCGCGTCGAAGACAACCATCTGACGCCTGTCACCCTTTCACTTCTGGATTGATCAATGCTGCCTCTTCTATCCCGTTCGTTGGCCACTGCTGCCTTGGTCTTTTGCGCGGCCCTGCCCGCCCACGCCGACAGCTACATTTCCCGCCTGCTCAACAAGCCCGTGCCAGGCGGCGTAGCGGTGGTCGATCTCGGCCCCGCCGCACAAGCGCCCAAAGCCACGTGGCAGGGCAAGCCGGTGCTGGTGGTCAAGGATCAGGACGCGCGCTGGCTGGCCATCGTCGGCATTCCGTTGAGCATCAAGCCTGGAACCTCGCAGCAGGTCAGCAGCGGCGGCCGTAACCTGCCCTTCGTGGTCGGCGACAAGAAATACCCGGAGCAGCGGATTACCCTGAAGAATAAACGTCAGGTCAATCCCGACCCGGAAGACCTGAAGCGCATCGAGCAGGAGCTCGACGTGCAGGTTCGCGCCTATCGTACGTTCAGCCCGGTCACGCCGAGTAATCTGTTGCTGGACAAACCGGTGGACGGGCCGCTCTCAAGCAAATTCGGTGTTCGACGCTTTTTCAACGGTGAAGAGCGCAACCCTCATGCGGGACTGGACTTCGCGGTCCCCGCTGGCACGCCGATCAAATCGCCAGCGGCGGGCAAGGTAATTCTGATCGGCAATTACTTCTTCAATGGCAACACGGTGTTCGTCGATCACGGGCAGGGCTTCATCAGCATGTTCTGCCATATGTCGAAGATCGACGTGAAGGTCGGCGATGCCGTGCCGCGCGGTGGTGTGGTCGGGCGAGTCGGTTCGACTGGCCGCGCGACGGGGCCGCACATGCATTGGAACGTCAGCCTGAATGACGCGCGCGTGGATCCGGCGATTTTCATCAATGCGTTTCAGCCGTAATGCTTGATCGGGGGTAATGGCGCTGTGGGGGGCCGCACGATCGTGCGGCGAACACGTTTGTGTGGGAGTGAGCTTGCTCACGAAGAGGTCGGTAGATCCGCCAGATCTCCAGGGGTTGGAACACCGTCTTCGTGAGCAAGCTCACTCCCACAGGTGACAAGTTTGCCGCTTGGACATGTTCAAAATCAGCGACCGCAATGTTGCGCACACCCGATTGACAGGGCAATTAAATCGCGCAGAGCCTTAGAATCTAGCAATAAAAACTTGATCTCGAGTATTTACCGGTCACTTCTCTCAATTTTTCCCAACCGCTTGCCAGCTTTCACCCCATTGGTTACGTTTGGCGACATGAAAACCTCTCACACCCTCATTCTGATGCGTCAACATCGCTGCCTCTGCCTCGTCAGTGCACGACTGCAAAGCTGAACGCGGTGCCTCGACGCTCACCCGCAGTGCTACTCTCGCATCAACCGGCTGGCCGCCTTCTTTCGGCCCTGAGTACAACAAGGACTATTCACATGACCATGCTCAAAGATCCCTCGACGAAGTACCGCGCCTTCCCTGTCATTGACCTGCCTGACCGCACCTGGCCTTCCAAGACCATCACTGCGGCGCCGATCTGGTGCAGTTCCGACTTGCGAGACGGTAACCAGTCGCTGATCGAGCCCATGGATGCGGTCAAAAAGCTGCGTTTCTGGAAAACCCTCGTGCAAGTGGGCGTCAAGGAAATCGAAGCGTCCTTCCCGTCTGCGTCGCAGACGGATTTCGACTTCGTGCGTACGCTCATCGAAGACGGCCACATCCCGGACGACACCACCATTCAGGTCCTGACTCAGGCCCGCGAAGACCTCATCGCGCGGACGTTCGAGTCCCTGCGTGGTGCAAAAAAAGCCATCGTCCATTTGTACAACGCCACCTGCCCGTCCTTCCGCCGCATCGTTTTCAATCAGGACAAAGCGGGCGTGAAAGCCATTGCGGTAAATGCCGCTCAGCTGTTCGTCAAATACGCCGCGCTGCAGCCAGAAACCCAATGGCAGTTCGAGTACTCGCCTGAAACGTTCAGCGCCACCGAGCTGGAGTTCGCCAAGGAAGTCTGCGACGCCGTCATCGAAGTATGGAACGCGACGCCGCAGAACAAGGTGATTCTCAATCTGCCAGCGACCGTCGAAGTCGCCACCCCGAACATTTACGCCGACCAGATCGAATGGTTCTGCCGCAACATTTCCCGTCGTGACAGCGTGATCATCAGCCTGCACACCCACAATGACCGTGGCACCGGCGTCGCCGCGACCGAGCTGGGCCTGATGGCCGGCGCGGATCGTGTTGAAGGCTGCCTGTTCGGCAATGGCGAGCGCACCGGCAACGTCGACCTCGTGACCGTCGCGCTGAACATGTACACCCAAGGCCTGAATCCGCAGCTGGATTTCTCCGACATCGACGGCGTGCGCAAGGTGGTCGAGGAATGCAACCAGATTCCGGTGCACCCGCGTCATCCGTACGTCGGCGATCTGGTGCACACCGCGTTTTCCGGCTCTCACCAGGACGCGATCCGCAAGGGCTTCACCCAGCAAAAGGACGGCACGCTGTGGGAAGTGCCTTACCTGCCGATCGACCCGGCTGATATTGGCCGCAGCTACGAGGCGGTCATCCGCGTCAACAGCCAGTCTGGTAAAGGCGGGATCACTTACCTACTCGAACAGGAATACGGCATTTCCCTGCCCCGTCGCATGCAGATCGAATTCAGCCAGGTGGTTCAGGGCGAGACCGATCGTTTGGGTCTGGAGATGACGGCTCAGCAGATTTACTCGCTGTTCAAGCGTGAATACCTGCAGGCCAACAAGCCCTACGCGTTGGTCAGCCATCGCTTGCAGGAAGAGAACGGCAACAGCGCCGTGGAAGTGGTCGTGACCGGCATGGGCGACAGCGAGAGCAACCTGCGCTGGAAAGGCACGGGCAACGGTGCACTGGAAGCGCTGGTCGCCGGCCTCCCGGTGTCGGCCGAGATCATGGACTACAACGAACACGCCATCGGCGCGGGCACCACGGCCAAAGCCGCTGCCTACATCGAGCTGCGTGTGGATGGCGATCGCGCGGTACACGGCGTCGGCATCGACGAGAACATCACCACGGCCAGCTTCAAGGCACTGTTCAGCGCGCTCAATCGTGGCTTGCTGCAGGCTGACGCGACGAAGGCGGCGTAATCGCCGGCAAGCACGCTGCGTGGTAAAACCCGCAGCGACAAAAAAGGCCCTGAAGTGCAAGCTTCAGGGCCTTTTGTTTAATGCCGGATTGTCAGGCCGTGGTGTCGACTTTGACTTTCATCAAGTTCAACAGGGAAGCCTGCAGTGCGCCCAGTTGAGCCATGGTCCCGGAAATTTGCTGCTGGATAGCCATGACCTGCGTCGCCTTCAGCTCATCCGGCGCCTTGCTGCCTTGAGCCGCAGCCAGCTGAGCCTGCTGCTGCTGGAGAATCTTCTGGGTTCGCTGAATCTGCTCCTGCAACTGCTTGATCATCTCCTCCTTCATGCTCGGCGCGTCGCCTGACTCAGTGGCGCCAGACGCCTTGGAGTCTCCATACACATTGCCACGCAGCTCGACACTGGCAGCCTTGGCATCGCTCTTGGTGGCGTCGTCGGTCTTGACGGCAGCCGTGAACACGCTGGAGTAAGCACCCAAGGAACTTGTGTTGATAGTGGTCATGATGAACTCCTTATGAGGTGCACGTTGTATCGGCCAGCGTACAAACATCTGAAGTCGAATTTATTGCACCCACAGGAACGCCCCACGACCGAGGTCATGGAGCGTTTTGTCTCTGAATCAATGAATCAGGCGGTGGTGTTGATGCTGCCGGACTTCTGCAGTTGCAAGAGGGCCGCCTGCTCAGTGGCCAGGCTGGCGGTGGACGACGAGATCTGTCCCTGAATCGCCATCACGCGCGCGGACTTTTCCTCGTCGGTGCCGGCGCTGGCCTCGGCGGCAGCGAGCTGCTGTTGCTGCTCTTGCAAGCGCTTCTGGGTTTCCTTGATCTGCTCTTCCAGCTTCGCGATGGCCTGCTCGCTGGTACTGGAAGAGTCAGATGCCCCACCCGCTCCGCCAGCGCCACCTGCCGCAGTGGCTGTGATAGATGCAGATGCTGACGTGGCATCGGTGGTGGTCGAGGCGTCGCTGTCAGCCGCCGTTGCCATGGCGTCTTTCTTTAACGCGACCGTGAAGCGGGTGGAATACGAACTCAATGAGGATGTGCTGATGGTGGTCATACCGATCTCCTGTCTGGGTACAACCGCTATCGACCACCCGCCCCTCAACTCTATGACGTTACTGTATCTCGAATGTATCCGCGTCGAGACAGGCCGGGAATTTCTCGCGATACGCCGCCAGACTCTGCGCTGACAAGCTGACCTGAAACACCCCGTCTGCCTCGCCGATGTTCAGCAGGCTCTCGCCCTGGAAATCCAGCACCTGGCTGTCGCCGGTGTAGGCAAAGCCCTTGCCATCAATGCCTACGCGATTCACCGCCGCGACGTAACAGAGGTTCTCGATGGCCCGCGCTGGCAGCAAGCGATTCCAGTGCAGACGGCGAGCGCCCGGCCAGTTGGCGGTGTACAGCAGCAAATCGGTATTCTGGGCGTCACGACTCCACACCGGAAAACGCAGGTCGTAGCAGATCAGCGGACGAATCCGCCAGCCCTTGAGCTCGAACTGCACCTGGCGCTCGCCCGGGCTGTAATGCTCGTGTTCCCCGGCCATTCTGAACAGATGGCGCTTGTCGTAATGCAGCAGCTCGCCGTCCGGTCGCGCCCACAGCAGGCGATTGCGATGGCTGCCGTCAGCGTCGCGAATGATCACGCTGCCGGTCACCACGGCATCCAGTCGCTTGGCCTGCGCCAGGATCCACTGGGCAGTCGGGCCGTCTTCGGGCTCGGCGAGCAGTTCGGATTCCATCGAAAACCCAGTGGTGAACATCTCCGGCAGGATCACCAGATCCGCGCCTTGGGCCTGGGCCAGCAGTTCTTCGAAGTGGGCGTGGTTCGCCGGGGCGTCGTGCCAGACCAGCGTGGTCTGGACCAACGCGATGTTCAGATTGGGCAGCGTGCTCAGATCGCGCATAGTTTTTCCGCTGCTTGACGCAGCGTCTCCTCACGCTTGGGAAAGCACAGCCGGATCAGGCGCTGGCCTTCAGGCGGATTCTGGTAGAACACCGAAATCGGAATGCTCGCGACACCGTGTTCGCGGGTCATCCACAGCGACATGTCGACGTCATTGAGGTCCGGGCGGATCTGCGAATAATCAACGAGCTGAAAGTACGTGCCGCTGGCGCGCGTGAAGGTGAAGCGCGAGGCTTCCAGGCGATCGCAGAAATAATCGCGCTTGGCCTGATAGAACGCCGGCAGTTCGTCGACATGTTCAGGGTGCGCCGCCATGAAATCGGCCAGCGCCCATTGCAGCGGTGTCACGCCGCAGAACGCAACAAATTGGTGGACCTTGCGCGCTTCGGCGGTCAGTGCCGGCGGCGCGACAAGGTAGCCGGTTTTCCAGCCGGTGACGTGGTAGGTCTTGCCGAACGAGCTGACCACGAAAGCGCGCTGGTAGAGTTCGTCATGGGCCAGCACGCTGGCGTGCTGCAGGCCGTCGAACACCAGGTGTTCGTAGACTTCATCGCTGAGCACGTAGATGTCCCGGTCCCGGATCAACGCAGCCAGGCGATCCAGTTCCTCGCGGGTGATCAGCGCGCCGCTGGGGTTGTGCGGCGTGTTGATAACGATCATTCGAGTGCGAGGGCTCAACGCAGCGCTGAGCTTTTCCCAGTCGATGGCGAAGTCACCGTCCTTGAGCTGAACATGGACGCAGCGTCCACTGGCCAGTTCCACCGAAGGCGCGTAACTGTCGTAGCACGGGTCGAAGACGATGACTTCATCGCCGGCTCTGACAACCGCCTGGATGGCGCAGAAGATGGCGTGGGTGGCGCCGGGCGTGATGGTGATTTCGCTGTCGACGCCGACCTGACGGTCGTAGCAGCGAGCGATCTTGGCGGCGACTTGCTCGCGCAATGCTGGCAGCCCGGCCATCGGCGCGTATTGGTTGTTGCCGTCCATGACGCGGCGGCACAAGGCTTCACGCAGTGCGTCGGGCCCATCGAAATCGGGAAAACCCTGGGACAGATTGATCGCCCCTGTTTCGGCGGCAAGCTGAGACATCACAGTAAAAATGGTGGTGCCAACGTTCGGCAGTTTGCTGGTGATCATGGGTTTTCCTGCTCCACTCCCGATACCTGAAGGGCTCGGGGACTGGCAGGATAGCCCAGATATCGCGCACAAAAAAAGGCGCCACTGGCGCCTTTTCCGAGAAAGACCTTTACACGATCAGCGCTTGTCGCGGCGCTTCTTGTCGGCCTTCTTGTGGTGCGACATCATTCGACGCTTCTTGTTGACCTGGCGGTCGGTCAGCGTGTTCTTGTTGCCTTCGTACGGGTTTTCGCCGCCCTTGAACTCGATGCGGATCGGCGTACCGACCAACTTGAGCACGCGACGATAGGTATTCTCGAGATACCGAACGTACGACTTCGGCACTTTCTCGACCTGGTTACCGTGGATCACGATCAACGGCGGGTTCGCGCCACCCAAGTGAGCGTAACGCAGCTTGATGCGGCGGCTGCCGACCATGGGCGGTGCGTGCTCGCTGACGGCGTCTTCAAGGATCTGGGTCAGGCGGCTGGTCGGCCAGCGGGTCACAGCGGATTTGAACGAGTTCTGCACCGACTGATACAGGTTACCCACGCCGGTGCCGTGCAGCGCCGAGATGAAGTGGATGTCGGCGAAGTCGACGAAGAACAGCCGACGCTCCAGCTCAACCTTCACATAGTCGCGCTCGCTCGGCACCATGCCATCCCACTTGTTGAGTGCGATGACCAGCGCCCGACCGGACTCAAGGGCAAAGCCCAGCAAGTTCAGGTCGTGGTCGACGACGCCTTCACGGGCGTCCATCACGAAGATCACCACGTTGGCGTCTTTGATCGCCTGCAGGGTTTTGACCACGGAGAACTTTTCGACTTCTTCGTGGATCTTGCCGCGCTTGCGCACACCAGCAGTGTCGATCAGCGTGTACTTTTCCTCGTTGCGTTCGAACGGGATGTAAATGCTGTCGCGGGTGGTGCCGGGCTCGTCGTAGACGATAACCCGGTCTTCACCGAGCATGCGGTTGACCAGCGTCGACTTGCCGACGTTAGGACGACCGATGATCGCGATCTTGATCCCGTCCTTCTCGCTCGGACCCGGAATGCGCTTGGCTTCCTGACCTTCGGCGACAACTTCCTCTTCTTCGCCTTCTTCGACTTCGTCAGCGTCTTTCGGGAAGTCGCGCAGGGCGATTTCAAGCATCTGGGTGATGCCGCGTCCGTGAGCGCCGGCCACCGGAATCGCGTCACCCATGCCCAGCGGTGCAAACTCGGCTCGGGCCATGTCAGGGTCGATGTTGTCGACCTTGTTGGCGACGACGTAGGACGTCTTGTTGCGCTTGCGCAGGTGCTCGCCAATCATCTGGTCGGCGGCAGTGAAGCCTGCTTTTGCGTCAACGAGGAACAACACGACATCGGCTTCTTCGATGGCCAGCAGCGACTGCTCAGCCATTTTTTCGTCCATGCCGTGTTCGTCACCGGAGATACCGCCGGTGTCGATCAGGATGTAGGAGCGCCCTTGCCACTTGGCCTCACCGTATTGGCGATCACGGGTCAGACCGGACAAGTCGCCGACGATAGCGTCGCGAGTCCTGGTCAGGCGGTTGAACAAGGTGGACTTGCCGACGTTCGGTCGACCCACCAGGGCGATTACGGGAACCATGCGGCTCTCCACTTCGTTATTTCAGAAAATACAAAAGCCGCTGCAAGGCAGCGGCCGGAGTTCGGAGCGACACCGAAGCGTCGCAGGCCCCATGAAAGCGGGGCCGCCTGAGGAAGTCCAAACACGACCGCCTCAAGCATAGACAGCCACTACTTGATCGTCAGCGCTTCCAGCTTGCCGCTGTTGCCGAAGACGTAAATGGTGCTGCCGGAGACCAGCGGGCGTGCACGCAGACCATCGCTGTCAATCTTTTCACGGGCGACAAAATGGCCGTCGACCTGACTCAGCAGGTGCAGATAGCCTTCCATGTCACCAACCGCAACGTAGCTGGAAAACACTTCCGGCGCGCCGAGTTGACGACGGGCCAGCGAGTCGTTGCTCCACAGACCGGTGGACGAGCGCTCATCGATGCCTTCCACGGTGCCGTTGGCCAGCGAAACGTAAACGCTGCCGAAGCCCTGCGCCACACCCGAATAGCTCGATGCATCACGCTGCCACAGCACGCGGCCGCTCTGCAGTTCCAGACCGGCTACGCGGCCCTGATAGGTCGCGACATACAGCGTGTTGCCGGACAGCAGCAAGCCGCCGTCGATGTCGACCACACGATCCAGCTCGGAGCGACCTGTCGGAACGGCAACGCGCTGCTCCCAGGCCGGGACGCCGTTGTTGATATCCAGCGCCACGACCTTACCGGTCGACAGCCCGGCAATGGCCAGCGAATTGGTGGCGATCGGTGCGCCGGTGCCACGAAGTGTCAGAACCGCAGGACTGCTCTCGTAGATCCAGCGCTGATCGCCAGTGATGGCGTCATAACCTATAACCCGGTCGTCCTGAGTCTGGGCAACCACGACACTGCCGTTGGTGGCCGGAGCGGACAGCACTTCGCTGGTTGCCTTGGATTTCCACTTCTGTTCGCCGGTGGCCTCGTCGAGGACGATGACTTCGCCGCGCAACGTGCCCAGCATGACCAGACCGAAACCTACGCCAACGGCGCCGGAAACCGGTTGCTCAAGCTCTTTTTTCCAGACCACGTCACCGTTGCTGCGATTGATCGCCATGACCAGACCGTTCGCGTCGGCAGCGTAGATGTTTTCGCCGTCGATGGCCGGGACCAGCATGTTGTATATATCGCCCTGACCGTCACCGACGGAGCGGCTCCACAACTTCTGCAGGGTCACTTCTTCCTTGAAGTCGACGAGCTCTGCCGGAGGCAGCTCTTTTTTGCTGTTGCTGCTGCAACCCGCGGCCAGAATGGCCAGAGCCAGCAATGCTGCATGTTTCCAACGAATCACGTCACGCATCCCCTTTCGCCAGATCGTCGAGCTTCATTTGCAGACCGCCAACAGCCGCTTCTTCGGAAAGCGCCGCCTTGGCCTTTTTGTATGCAGCGTAGGCATCATCGGTACGACCCAGCTGCACCAGCAGGTCACCACGGAGCTCTTCACGGCTGGCCGCGAACGACGTGTCGGCCTGACCGTCGAGCAACTTCAGCGCATCTTCAGCCTTGTTCTGTGCGGCAAGCACGCGAGCCAGACGCTGACGGGCGATCTCACCCAGAGTCGTATTGGCCGGCTTGTCGGCCACGGATTTCAGCTCGTTCGCAGCGTCATCCAGCTTGCCCGTGTCTACGGCCACCTTGGCCACGAACAGGCTGCCGTACTGAGCGTACGCGGTGCCGCCGAACTCGCTCTTGAGTTTGCCGGCGATCTCGGCCACACGGCCTGCATCAGCCTGGCCGCTAGGCGTCAGTGCGGTTTCCAGCAATTGCTGATAAAGCGCCGAACCACCCTGTGCCTGGTTGTTCTGATAGCGCTGCCAGCCTTGCCAGCCCAACACCACGATCACCGCCAGCAGGCCGCCGGTCACCAGAGGCTTGCCGTTACGCTGCCACCAGTCCTTTACGGCAACCAGCTCATCATCATCGGTACTCGACACCCCAATACTCCTATTCGCTAAATCGGCTTTTGTCTGCTTCAACCCTGCGAGATGCAGGTGGCCAGGTGCTCGGACAGAGCATCCCAGGCAATATTTTGTTGTTCGCCCTGACCACGCAGCGGCTTGACGCCCACTTCCTTGCGCGCCAGCTCTTCATCGCCAAGGATCAGCGCGTACAGTGCGCCGCTCTTGTCGGCCTTCTTGAACTGGCTCTTGAAGCTGCCAGCCCCGGCATTGACGTGCAGGCGCAGGTTCGGCGCCTGATCGCGCACGCGCTCGGACAAGGTCAGCGCCGCCAGCTCGGCGGCCTCGCCGAAGGCGCAGACATAAACGTCGACCGTACGGGCGATGTCTTCGGGAACCTGCTCCAGGGTTTCCAGCAGCAGCACCAGACGTTCAATGCCCATGGCAAAGCCCACGCCTGATGTCGGCTTGCCGCCCATCTGCTCGACCAGACCGTCGTAACGGCCGCCCGCGCAGACAGTGCCCTGAGCGCCGAGTTGGTCAGTGACCCACTCGAATACGGTTTTGCTGTAGTAATCCAGGCCGCGAACCAGCTTCGGGTTGATCACGTAAGGAATGCCCGCCGCGTCGAGACGCGCCTTCAGGCCTTCGAAGTGAACCCGGGATTCGTCGTCCAGGTAATCGGCCAGCTTGGGTGCATCGACCAGCACAGCCTGGGTTTCAGGGTGTTTGGTATCGAGCACACGCAGCGGGTTAGTCTTCAGGCGGCGCTGGCTGTCTTCGTCCAGTTGCTCGTGACGCGCAGAGAGATACTCGACCAGCGCTTCACGATAACGGCCGCGGGCTTCACTGGTGCCCAGGCTGTTGAGTTCCAGTTTGACGGCATTGCGGATACCCAGCAGGCCCCACAGGCGCCAGGTCAGGACGATCAGCTCGGCGTCGATGTCCGGACCATCGAGGTTGAACACCTCGACACCGATCTGGTGAAACTGACGATAACGGCCTTTTTGCGGACGCTCGTGGCGGAACATCGGGCCGATGTACCACAGCTTCTGCACCTGACCGCCGCCGGTGATGCCGTGTTCGAGGACCGCACGAACGCAGGCCGCTGTGCCTTCAGGGCGCAGGGTCAGCGAATCGCCATTGCGGTCGGCGAAGGTGTACATCTCTTTTTCGACGATGTCGGTGACTTCGCCGATGGAGCGTTTGAACAGGTCGGTGAACTCGACGATCGGCATGCGGATCTGGCGATAACCGTAGTTATCCAGCAAACGCGATACGGTGCCTTCGAAGTAGCGCCACAGCGGCGTTTGATCCGGCAGGATGTCGTTCATGCCACGAATGGCTTGCAGAGACTTACTCACAAATATTCCTTGGAAACTGGGTTAGCCGCGCGCGATCAGCGCTGCGTCGGCCTCGACCTTTTCGGCCGCTCTCTGACGGATCAAGCGTTCAAGCTGTTCCACCAGATTGTCATTTGTCAGCTTCTGCGCCGGCTTGCCATCGATGTAGATCAGGTTCGGCGTGCCACCGGTCAGACCAACGTGGGCTTCCTTCGCCTCGCCGGGACCGTTTACCACGCAGCCGATCACTGCAACATCCAGCGGGACCAGCAAATCCTCAAGGCGCCCTTCCAGCTCGTTCATGGTTTTGACCACATCGAAGTTCTGCCGCGAGCAGCTCGGGCAGGCGATGAAGTTGATGCCACGGGAACGCAGGCGCAGCGACTTGAGGATGTCGTAACCGACCTTCACTTCTTCAACCGGATCGGCAGCCAGGGAAATCCGAATGGTATCGCCGATTCCTTCGGCCAGCAGCATACCTAGGCCGACGGCCGATTTCACTGTGCCTGAGCGCAAACCGCCCGCTTCAGTGATACCCAGGTGCAACGGCTGGATGATTTGTTTGGCCAGGAGGCGATAAGCCTCGACCGCCATGAACACATCGGAGGCCTTGACGCTGACCTTGAAGTCCTGGAAATCCAGACGGTCCAGATGCTCGACGTGACGCAGTGCGGACTCGACCAAAGCCGCCGGCGTTGGCTCGCCGTACTTCTTCTGCAGGTCTTTTTCCAGCGAACCGGCATTGACGCCGATACGGATAGGAATGCCGCGATCACGGGCCGCCTCCACCACCGCGCGGACGCGGTCTTCGCGGCCGATGTTGCCCGGATTGATCCGCAGGCAATCGACGCCCAGTTCGGCAACGCGCAGGGCGATTCGATAATCGAAATGGATGTCAGCGACCAGGGGGACCTTGACCAGCTGCTTGATACGGCCGAAAGCCTCGGCAGCGTCCATGTCCGGCACCGAGACGCGAACGATGTCCACACCCGCGGCTTCCAGACGGTTGATCTGGGCCACGGTGGCCGCGACGTCATTGGTGTCGCTGTTGGTCATGCTCTGCACTGCGATCGGGGCATCGCCACCGACCGGCACCGAGCCGACCCAGATTTTACGAGATTCGCGACGTTTGATCGGAGATTCGCCGTGCATGACTTATTGCCCTAGCTTCAGGCGAGCAGTTTCGCCACTGGTGAAAGGTGCCACATCAACCGGCTGACCGTTGTAGCTCACTTGCGCGCCACGAGCGAAGCCCAGACGCAGGGTCAGCGGCGGCTTGCCATTGACGTCGAGGCTATCGCCTTTTTTCTTGAGCCCGCTCATCAGCACTTTGCCGTTGCCATCGGTGACCTGGGTCCAGCAATCGTTGACAAACTGTACCTGCACGCGGCCGGCACCTGCCGGTACGGGCGCGGCGTCAGCGGTTGCGCTCGGGGCACTGTTGACGGGCGCGGTCGTCGCAGGCGTTGGCGCTACGGTTGTGACCGGCGCTGTTGGCGTCGACGCGGTATGCGCAGGCGTTACCGGAGCGGTGGTAGATGTGCTATGGGGAACAACAGCGCCTGCAACCGTGCCCGTGGTGGTGGTTGCACTGCTGGATGCAGCGGGCGCTTCAGGCGCGGACGCCGGCTCGGCGTTATTCAACGGCAGCGCGGTCTGGCCTTGAGCGACAGCTTGATCTTCCGGCTCGTCAAGCGGATGGATCTGGGTGGTGCCGTCCGCACTTTCGACTTCGACGTGTTCCATGCCCAGATTGGTCGGTTCCTTGCCGCGCAGCGTGGCTTGATCCTGCCACCACACGAAGCCGCCGCCGATCAATGCGACGAGCAGCAACAGGCTGACGATGCGCAGAATGTTGTGAGACAGGCGCACCGGCTCTTCGATTCGGCCCAGCGCATGAACGCTACTGCCCTTGCCGTCAGTGCCGGTGTACTGATCGAACGCACTGACCAACGCCGCTTGATCAAGGTCCAGCAGCTTGGCGTATGCGCGTACATAGCCGCGGGCAAAGGTATGGCCGGGGAGCTTGTCAAAATCGCCCGCTTCCAGATGAGTCAGGGACGCCACGGTGAGGTTAAGCCTCAACGCCACATCTGGCAGCGACCAGTTCTTGCTCTCGCGGGCCTGACGCAATGTTTCGCCTGGGTTCGTGCGAGTGGCTGCTACAACTTCGGGATGCGCCGCTTTCATCATTGCTCCGACAGGTATTGCTGATATTCCGGCGTACCGGGATAGAGTCTTTTTAGAAGCAACCCGTAACTGGCCGCCTTGTTGCGATCATCAAACACCTTCGCCAGCCGCGTACCGAGCAACAGGCTCCGCGCATTCTGCTCGCTCAACTGGCTGAAACGCTCGTAGTAATCGCGCGCTGGCACATAATGCCTGTCTTCGTACGACAACTCAGCCATTTCCAGCAACGCGCGTGGCTGCTGACGATCGAGACGCAGCGCCTTGTCGAAATGCTCACGGGCGGTTACGCGATCGCCCAGCATCACCGCGGTCATGCCGAGATTCTCGAAAACCCGGGCGCGCTCTGCGTAGAGGTTATCCTCGGCGGCCTGCTCGAAGCGCTCGTAGGCTTCCTTGTAACGCTTCTGCTGGTAGAGAAAGCTGCCGTAGTTGTTGAGGATCCGCGCGTCTTTGGAACGTGCCGACAACGCTTTCTCGTAATACTGGTTCGCCAGCTCCGGTTCCATCTCGGCTTGAAACACCAGAGCCAGCGCGGCATTGGCGTCTGCGTCGGAGCCATTGAGCTCAAGCGCTTTTTTCAGAGGTGCCTTCGCACGCTCCATCTGGCCCTGCTGAAGATAGCCCAATCCCAACTGCACATAAGCCTGACGAGCCTCGTCACGTCCCTTGCTGGTACTCAGCGGATCGACGTTGCCGGTGGACACACAACCAACCAGCAGCGTGGCAAAACAGAGCAGCAGCGCAACGCGCAGGAGCATAGAGATCCTCTCAGTCAAATTCGCATTCAATTGCGAGCGGAAGCGACCTGCACCACCTCGGCATCGGCACTGAGCTCCCGCACGGCAATATAACGCTCGCTGCGACGGGTGCGGTCCATGACCTGCCCGACCAACTGGCCGCAGGCAGCATCGATGTCCTCACCGCGCGTGGTGCGCACGGTGACGTTGAAACCGGCTTGATGCAGGAGATCCTGGAAACGACGGATCGCATTATTGCTGGGGCGCTCATAGCCCGAATGCGGAAACGGGTTGAACGGGATCAGGTTGACCTTGCACGGCGTATCCTTGAGCAGCTCGATCATCTCGATCGCGTGCTCAGGCCTGTCGTTGATGTCCTTGAGCAGCGTGTACTCGATGGTCAGCACACGCTTCTCGCCCAACGCAGCCATGTAGTTGCGGCAGGACTCGAGGAGCATCTTCAAGGGGTACTTTTTATTGATCGGCACCAACTGGTTTCGCAGCGCGTCGTTGGGCGCGTGCAGCGAAAGGGCCAGCGAGACGTCGATGTGCTTGGAAAGCTCATCGATCATTGGCACCACGCCGGAGGTGGACAGCGTCACCCGGCGCTTGGAAATGCCATACCCCAAGTCATCCATCATCAGATGCATGGCGGCAATGACATTGTCGAAGTTCAGCAATGGCTCGCCCATGCCCATCATCACCACGTTGGTGATGGCACGGTCGACGGTAGCCGGGACACTGCCGAATGATTTGTTGGCAATCCACACCTGACCGATGACTTCGGCGGCAGTGAGGTTGCTGTTGAAGCCTTGTTTGCCGGTGGAGCAGAAACTGCAATCCAGCGCACAACCCGCCTGGGACGAGACACACAGCGTGCCGCGCTTGCCTTGCGGAATGTAAACGGTCTCGACGCAGCTGCCGGACTCGACACGAACGACCCACTTACGGGTGCCGTCGGTGGAGATGTCCTCGCTGACGACTTCAGGACCCCGAATTTCGGCACGGCTCTGCAGCTTTTCGCGCAGGGCCTTGCCGACGTTCGTCATGGCATCGAAGTTATCGACGCCAAAGTGGTGAATCCACTTCATGACCTGACCGGCACGGAAGCGTTTCTCC
This sequence comes from Pseudomonas sp. 1L-C-7-B-C1, assembly GCF_057291635.1. Lineage (NCBI taxonomy): Bacteria > Pseudomonadati > Pseudomonadota > Gammaproteobacteria > Pseudomonadales > Pseudomonadaceae > Pseudomonas > Pseudomonas sp. 1L-C-7-B-C1. Next base: position 254,730 of record NZ_JBXAWH010000004.1, read on the forward strand.
CCGATAGACTCGAAGAATTTTTCCATTTCCAGCCGGGTCAGACCCAACAGGTTGATTTTGCCAGTTGATTCAGTCATGGATTCACCCTCACTCGCAGCAATAGCTTAGCGAGTGGTTACCTCTGTAGCAGCGAAGAAGTACGAGATTTCACGAGCAGCAGCGGCTTCGGAGTCGGAGCCGTGAACAGCGTTGGCGTCGATGGAATCAGCGAAGTCAGCACGGATAGTGCCGGCAGCTGCTTCTTTAGGGTTGGTAGCGCCCATCAGCTCGCGGTTCAGAGCGATAGCGTTTTCGCCTTCCAGAACCTGTACGACAACCGGGCCGGAGATCATGAATGCAACCAGATCACCGAAGAAACCACGGGCGCTGTGCTCAGCGTAGAAACCTTCTGCTTCGGCCTTGGACAGTTGCTTCAGTTTCGAAGCGACAACGCGCAGACCGGCTTTTTCGAAACGGGTGGTGATTTCGCCGATGACGTTTTTGGCAACAGCATCAGGCTTGATGATCGAGAAAGTACGTTGAACAGCCATGGTGTAACTCCAGAAGCAGTGATTATTGCGAAAAATTAAACCCGCGAATTATACGCGGGTTTGATGTTATTGCCTAACGTGCAAATCTGATCAGTCGATTTCGTCGGCCCAGAGCGTCTGCACCGCCTCGAGCACTTTCTCGCCGACGCGGCCAGAAGTGTCGTCGAAATCAGGCAGTTGCTGGATCATCAATTGCAGCTTGGTAAACCCAACCGAATAAGGGTCGACGCCGGGGTGGGTCTCGGCGAGTTCTTCAGCAATGCGTTGTACCTCATTCCAACCGTAACTCATGACAGCTTCTCGATCAGTGCGGCGCTTCGGCAGCGTGGTTAAGCGAATATTTCGGGATTTCGACGGTCAGGTCTTCGGTGCCGACCTTGGCCTGGCAGGCCAGACGGGACTGAGCTTCCAGACCCCACGCACGATCAAGATAGTCCTCTTCCAGCTCATCCGCTTCTTCGAGGGAGTTGAACCCCGCACGAATGATGCAGTGGCAGGTGGTGCAGGCGCAGACGCCGCCGCACGCGCTTTCGATCTCGATGTGGTGATCGTGGGCGAGCTCCAGAATCGACTTGCCGACTTCAGCCTCGACAACCATTCCGCCCGGGCAATGCTCGGCGTGTGGCAGAAATGTAACCTGCGGCATCAGTTATTCCTCAATCTCATTCAGGTTTCGCCCTGACAGCGCGGCTTTCACCGTCGAGTCCAGGCGGCGGGCGGCGAACGCATCAGTCACCTGCGACAGACGCTTGGTCTGCAGCTCGATGGCCGGGCCGTCATCGCCCTTCATCAATTCACGAAGCTCTTCCATCTGCAGGTCGATGACCATGCGCTCTTCGGCATCGAGCAAGCGATCGCCATCGGCCTGCAACGCGCCTTCAACGGCTTCGAGCAAACGCTGGGCGTCGACCTGCTGTTCACGCAACGCGCGAGCCACCATGTCGTCACTGGCGTACTGGAAGGAGTCCTTGAGCATGCGGGTGATTTCACCGTCAGTCAGCCCATACGAAGGCTTGACCTGAATGCTCGACTCAACGCCGGATGCCAGCTCGCGGGCGGACACGCTGAGCAGGCCATCGGCGTCGACCTGGAAGGTCACGCGGATTTTCGCGGCGCCGGCGACCATCGCGGGAATGCCACGCAGGTCAAAACGCGCCAGTGAACGGCAGTCGCTGATCAATTCACGCTCGCCTTGCAGCACGTGAATCATCATGGCCGACTGGCCGTCTTTGTAAGTGGTGAATTCCTGGGCGCGGGCCACCGGGATCGTGGTGTTGCGCGGAATGACCTTCTCCATCAGCCCGCCCATGGTCTCCAGCCCCAGGGACAACGGGATCACGTCGAGCAGCAGCAGCTCACCGCCATCGCGCTTGTTGCCTGCCAGCGTATCGGCCTGGATCGCAGCGCCGATGGCGACTACCTGATCCGGGTCGATCTCGGTCAACGGTTGACGGCCAAACAGTTCGGCCACCGCTTCGCGAACTCGCGGCACACGGGTGGAGCCGCCCACCATGACCACGGCTTCGACTTCATCCAGCTCAATGCCGCAATCACGAACGGCGCGACGGCAGGCTTTGAGGCTGCGGGCGATCATTGGCTCAATGAGGGCATCGAATGCGGCGCGGGTCAGTACACCCTGCCAGTCGCCATGGACGACATCGACCGAATCGGCGTCAGTCAGGGATTCCTTCGCCGCGCATGCCGTCTGCATCAGACGGCGCTGGGCAGCCGGGTCGAGATCGTCGGACAGACCGGCTTCAGCAATGATCCAGGTCGCGATGGCGTGGTCGAAATCATCACCGCCCAGCGCGCTGTCGCCACCGGTCGCCATGACTTCAAACACGCCGCCGGTCAGGCGCAGAATCGAGATATCGAAGGTGCCGCCACCCAGATCGTAAATAGCAACCACACCTTCGGCGTTTTGATCCAGCCCGTACGCCACGGCAGCCGCCGTGGGCTCGTTAAGCAGGCGAAGAACGGTAAGGCCCGCCAGCTTTGCGGCGTCTTTGGTGGCCTGACGCTGGGCGTCATCGAAATAAGCGGGAACGGTGATGACCGCGCCGACCAGCTCGCCACCCAGGGTTTCCTCAGCACGCTGACGCAGCACCTTGAGGATGTCCGCCGACACTTCAACCGGGCTCTTCGGGCCCTGCACGGTTTCAATGAACGGCATGTGGGACTCGCCGCCGGTGAAGCGGTAAGGCAACTGCCCACCCAAATGCTTCACATCGGAAATCCCGCGACCCATGAGGCGCTTGACGGAAATGATGGTGTTCAGCGGATCGGTCGCTGCAGCGTCCTTGGCCGACTGGCCGACTTCGACCCGCTCGGCGTGATAGCGAACGGCAGACGGCAGGATGACCTGACCGTTTTGGTCGGGAAGCGGCTCACTGATGCCGCTGCGCAGGGCAGCCACCAAGGAATTGGTCGTGCCGAGATCAATCCCGACAGCCAGACGACGCTGATGAGGTTTTGGAGCTTGGCCGGGTTCGGCGATCTGCAGTAGAGCCATTGCTTTTCTGATATCACTGGCGAGCCGCCCCAGAAGGACGGCGCGGGGTTAATCGTCGAGGCGCTCTTCGAGCTGGCGCACTTCGTAGGAGAGCTTGTCGAGGAACTGCATGCGACGCATCAGCCTTTCAGCCTGATCACGCTGTGCAGCATCGTCCCAACAGGCCGCGAAGCTTTCGTTCAGTTCTTCCTGGGCAACCTTCAGCCGGCGCTTGAATACCGCGACACCTGCCAGATCCGCTTCGTCCTGCAGGTCTTCGAGCTCTTCGCGCCATTGCATCTGCTGCATCAGAAACTCGGGATCCTGCACGGTGACTTCCAGCGGAACTTCACCCTTCAGCGCCAACAGGTAACGCGCCCTTTTAGGCGCATTCTTCAGGGTTTGGTAGGCGTCGTTCAGACTGGCGGAGCGCTCCAGCGCAACCCGTTGCTCAGCCTCGGGGGCGTCGGCAAAACGGTCGGGGTGCACGCTCCGGGCGAGCTCACGGTAACGCGTCGCCAGCAGATCGAGATCCAGATTGAAGCCCGGCTGCAGGTCGAACAAAGCAAAGTGACAAGGAGTACCCACGATAAGCCTCAGACGTTGAAGCTTTCGCCGCAGCCACATTCACCGCGCGAGTTGGGATTGTTGAACTTGAAGCCTTCGTTCAACCCTTCCTTGACGAAATCGAGCTCGGTGCCGTCGAGATAGACCAGGCTTTTGGGATCGATGATCACCTTGACGCCGTGGTACTCGAACACCGTGTCTTCGCTTTCAGGCTCATCGACGAACTCGAGCACGTACGCAAGGCCTGAACAACCGGTCGTGCGAACGCCCAGACGAATGCCGTCACCCTTGCCACGCCCATCGAGGGAGCGACGCACATGGTTGGCGGCTGCTTCGGTCATGCTGATAGCCATCGGAACTCCTTACCTCACGCAAGTTACTTAACGCAGCGGAACATGCTCTGTTTAGAGCAGGCCTTTCTTCTGCTTGTAGTCGCGAACGGCCGCCTTGATGGCGTCTTCAGCGAGTACGGAGCAGTGGATTTTCACCGGCGGCAGGGCCAGTTCTTCGGCCAGCTGAGTGTTCTTGATGGTCTCTGCTTCATCCAGAGTCTTGCCTTTCATCCACTCGGTGGCCAGGGAGCTCGACGCGATGGCAGAGCCGCAGCCGTAGGTCTTGAACTTGGCGTCTTCGATGATGCCCTGCTCGTTGACTTTGATCTGCAGACGCATGACGTCGCCGCACGCCGGCGCGCCGACCATGCCGGTGCCGACATCAGGGTCTTCCGCGTTCATCTTGCCGACGTTGCGCGGATTTTCGTAGTGGTCAATGACCTTTTCGCTGTAAGCCATGGTGCAATCCTCATCAGATACAACACGTCGCTCTCACGACACTTGGAAAACCCGGTTTTCAAAGTGCCGCATGAAATGGCGACTTTGAATTAGTGCGCCGCCCACTCGATCTTGGAGATGTCGACGCCATCTTTGAACATGTCCCACAGCGGCGACAAGGCGCGCAGCTTGGTGACGGCCTCGCAGACTTTCTGCGCGGCGTAGTCGATCTCTTCTTCAGTGGTAAAGCGACCGAAGGTGAAACGGATCGAGCTGTGTGCCAGCTCATCGTTGCGACCCAGGGCACGCAGCACGTAGGAAGGTTCCAGCGAAGCCGAGGTGCACGCGGAGCCTGACGAAACCGCCAGATCCTTGAGCGCCATGATCAGCGACTCGCCTTCTACATAATTGAAGCTCAGGTTGAGGTTGTGCGGCACACGGGCAGTCATGCTGCCGTTGACGTACAGCTCTTCCAGATGCGCGACCTGTTGATAGAAGCGATCGCTCAAGGCTTTGACACGAACGTTCTCGGCAGCCATGTCTTCTTTGGCAACACGGAACGCTTCGCCCATGCCGACGATCTGGTGCGTCGCCAGCGTGCCGGAACGCATGCCACGCTCGTGACCACCACCGTGCATGGCCGCTTCGATGCGAACCCGTGGCTTGCGGCTGACCCACAATGCGCCAATACCTTTCGGACCGTAGGTCTTGTGGGCCGAGAACGACATCAGATCAACTTTGAGGTTGGCCAGGTCGATTTCAACCTTGCCGGTGGACTGCGCCGCATCGACGTGGAAGAGAACACCGCGGGAACGGGTCATCTCGCCAATCGCCGCGATGTCGTTGACCGTACCGATCTCGTTATTGACGTGCATGATCGAGACCAGAATGGTGTCGTCGCGCATCACCGCCTCAATCATGGCCGGAGTGATCAGGCCATCTTCGGTCGGTTCGAGGTAGGTGATTTCAAAGCCTTCACGCTCAAGCTGACGCATGGTGTCGAGCACGGCTTTATGTTCGATCTTGCTGGTGATCAGGTGCTTGCCTTTGGAGGCATAAAAATGCGCAGCGCCCTTGATCGCGAGGTTGTCGGATTCGGTAGCACCGGAGGTCCAGACGATTTCGCGAGGGTCGGCGTTGACAAGATCGGCCACCTGACGGCGAGCGTTCTCAACCGCTTCCTCAGCTTTCCAGCCAAAGACGTGGGAGCGCGACGCCGGGTTACCGAAGTTGCCATCCATCAGCAAGCAGTCGCTCATTTTCTGCGCAACACGCGGGTCGACCGGGGTGGTCGCGGAATAATCGAGGTAAATCGGCAATCTCATTGAATATCTCCTATCAGGCAGGCGCGCCGCGCGTTCATCTGCGTTCACTCAACGGCGGATGTTTCAATCTTGTCCAGTGGCTGCGTCTTGCTACCGCAACGGCGCAGATCCTGACGTTGGGCGACTTCTTGCACTTCACGGCGAGTGACGAGGTCGGCCAGGCTGATACCGCTTAGAAATTCGTGAATCTGCTGACTGAGGTCGCACCACAAATGGTGGGTCAGACAGGTATCGCCAGCATGGCAGTCACCGAGCCCCTGGCAGCGCGTCGCGTCAACCGACTCGTTGACGGCGTCGATCACCTGCGCCACTTGAATACCCTGCATGTCGCGGGACAGCTGATAACCGCCGCCGGGACCACGCACGCTGGACACAAGGCTGCCGCGGCGCAGCTTGGCGAACAGTTGCTCGAGGTAGGAAAGGGAAATCCCTTGCCGCTCGGAGATATCGGCCAGAGACACTGGCCCATGCTGCGCATGCAATGCAAGGTCGAGCATGGCAGTGACAGCGTATCGGCCTTTTGTAGTCAGTCGCATGACGTGTACCGCGGAGGTTCGGAATGGGGGCGAGTATGCTATTCCCGAGTATTTAAGTCAACTATAAGACCTAGCGGGATAGTCGGGATTACCCGCAAAAGCGCGGCCGCATCATAGCAAAACGCGCCAGGGATTGGCACATGTGCCGCCTGCAGGCGCGCGCTGCCTTATTTGGTGGGAGCATCAGTTTCGGAACGCTCTTTCATGCATTCGAAGACTTCCTGACGCAGCTCCGGCAACTCCTTCTCGCGGTATTCACCGCCCAGGCTCTTCAATGCCTTGCCCATGTCTTCCACGCGCACGTCCATCGCTTGCAGGTGATCGAGCAATTGGCCGATCGCGCGCGCCACTGGATCCGGCATGTCCTCGCTGACGCCATAAGCATCGAAGCCGAGCTTTTCGGCGATGGCCTTGCGCTTTGCTTGCGCCTCGTCGTCAGACTTGACGATAATCCGTCCCGGAATACCCACCACCGTTGCACCCGCCGGCACAGGCTTGGTCACGACTGCGTTAGAACCGACCTTTGCGCCCGCGCCTACCGTGAACGGGCCGAGCACCTTGGCGCCCGCACCGACCACCACGCCAGACTCCAGGGTCGGATGGCGCTTGCCTTTGTTCCAACTGGTACCGCCCAGGGTCACACCCTGGTAGAGGGTCACGTCATCGCCGATCTCGGCGGTTTCGCCGATGACAATGCCCATCCCGTGATCGATGAAAAAGCGCCGGCCGACCTTCGCGCCCGGATGGATCTCGATCCCCGTCAGCCAGCGGCCGAAGTTGGAGACCATGCGTGCTGGCCATTTCAGCTCGTTGCGCCACAGCCACCCGGACAACCGATGCAGCCAGATGGCGTGCATGCCGGGATAGCAGGTGAGCACTTCAAAGGCGTTTCGAGCCGCCGGGTCACGATGAAACACGCTTTGAATGTCTTCCCGCAAACGCTCGAACATCACTGATCCTTCCGCTTGTAGGGTTCGCCGTTCGCCGCTTTCTGGGTTTCGGTGAGGATGCCGCGCAAGATGCTCATCTCGGATCGATTCACCGCAGAGCGGCCGTAAAGACGACGCAGCCGGGCCATCAAGTGACGCGGCTTCTCGGGATCAAGGAAGCCGATGGTGACCAGCGTGGACTGAAGATGCTCATAGAATTTCTCCATCTCATCCATGGTGGCCAGTTCGGTACTGCGCACCGAGTTCACCTCAAACTTCTCCACCTTGCTTGCCTGTCCGTCGGCGGCAAGCCAGGCCATACGGGTTTCGTAACTCAACACCTGCACGGCGGCGGCGAGATTCAACGAGCTGAATTCCGGGTCCGAGGGGATGTGCACGTGGTAATGACAGCGCTGCAGCTCTTCGTTGGTCAGGCCGGCGTACTCACGACCGAACACCAATGCGATCTCTTCGCCCAGCGCGGCATGCTCGACGGTCTTGACGCCCGCCTCGCGAGGGTCTAGCAGCGGCCAGGGAATGCGGCGATCCCGCGCGCTGGTGCCCAATACCAGGTTGCAACCCACCAACGCATCTTCCAGCGTCGCCACGACCTGCGCGCCCTCCAGAATGTCGCCCGCCCCAGATGCCCGCGCATCGGCTTCATGGTGGGGAAACATGGCGGGATCAACCAGCACCAGACGCGAAAGGCCCATGTTTTTCATGGCACGTGCGGCGCCACCGATATTTCCGGGATGGCTGGTACCGACCAGGACGACACGAATATTTTGCAGCACTGGTGAAGTCTCGCTAGCAGGTGAAAAGGGGGACGAATGTTACAGAAGCGCTTGCTTCAACGCCACGAACCTTGCGCCTCACGCAAGGGATGCGCCACTAAAACGGCACAGAGCATCGCCGAGTTGCTCACGCCAAGCCGACCGGACGCGCGGCAAAGTCTGCACTCGCGCTGGAAATCATCCAAGAGAACCAATAGAATGGCCGGCTCTCTTTAACGACCTAGGTGATCCATCCATGCAGCCCATGCTGAATATCGCGCTGCGCGCCGCCCGCAGCGCCAGCGAATTGATTTTCCGCTCCATCGAGCGCCTGGATACCATCAAGGTCGACGAAAAAGACGCGAAAGATTACGTAACCGAAATCGATCGCGCCGCCGAGCAGAGCATCATCACTGCCCTGCGCAAGGCGTATCCAACCCACGGCATCCTTGGCGAAGAAAGCGGCCTGCATGAAGGCAGCGGCGAAGGCACCGACTACCTCTGGATCATCGATCCGCTCGACGGCACCACCAACTTCGTGCGTGGCGTTCCTCACTTCGCCGTCAGCATCGCGTGCAAATACCGCGGCCGCCTGGAACACGCCGTTGTTCTGGACCCGGTCCGTCAGGAAGAATTCACCGCCAGCCGCGGTCGCGGCGCTGCCCTGAACGGCCGTCGTCTGCGCGTCAGCCCGCGCAAGAGCCTTGAAGGCGCACTGCTCGGCACAGGTTTCCCGTTCCGCGAGAACCAACTCGACAACCTCGATAACTACATGAACATGTTCCGTTCGCTGGTGGGCCAGACTGCTGGCATCCGTCGCGCCGGCGCCGCGAGCTTGGACTTGGCTTACGTGGCTGCGGGCCGTTTCGATGCGTTCTGGGAATCGGGTCTGTCGGAGTGGGACATGGCCGCAGGCGCCCTGCTGATTCAGGAAGCAGGCGGTCTGGTCAGTGACTTCAACGGCGGTCACGACTTCCTTGAAAAGGGCCACATCGTTGCGGGCAACACCAAATGCTTCAAAGCGGTGCTGACCTCGATCGCTCCGTTTGTGCCGACGTCGCTGAAGCGTTAAGCCAAGCGGACTGTACAAAAAACCGGCCATGTGCCGGTTTTTTTATTGCGTAATTCTCCGCCCGCTCAGCTCTTGCGACAGGGCAACGAAGTTGCGCAGCGGCGGCTGTGGATTAAAGCTTGGGCATACCAGCGTTATTGGTGCGTGCAACCGAGGCTTTGCGTCAGCGATCCGGCAATACACCACGCTTTCCTTGTGCACATCGCGCATCGACCCCGGCACGATAGAGATGCCCGCGCCCGCGGCGACAAGGCTGACGTTGGTGAGCATACGCTCAACCTCAAAGGCGACCTTCGGATTGAAACCGGCGTTCAAACAGGCCTTGATCAGGTTGGCGTACATCCCGGGGGCACCCGGACGACGGACCAGGATGAATTGCTCGTCGGCCAGATCGAGGAGCGAAATAACAGGCGGCCCCTGGTCTGCCTGATGCCCGGTCAACAAGCGATGCCCTACCGGTAACGTCAGCAGCATCTCTTCGTTCAGCAGCCGGTAAAAAGCGATGCTCTGATGTCGGCTGACGGGCGCCCGCAAGATGCCGACGTCAACGCTGCCATCAATGGCCGACTCGGTCAGCTGCTGCGCGCTGCCCTCCCTCAGCGAAACCGCCACTCCAGGGAAACGCTCACGGTAAGCACGAATGATCCGGGGAATCAGCGGATGGGCAGCGGCCGAGCTGGTGAAACCGATGGTCAGTTGCCCCTCGATGCCGTGGGCGGCGCGCGAAGCCTTGAGCGAACCTTCCTTGACCCTCGCCAGAATGTCCTGCGCCTCTTGCAGGAAAACCTGCCCGCCCGCAGTGAGATCCACCCCTTTGGGATGGCGCTTGAACAGCTCGAAACCCAGCTCGTCCTCCAGCGCCCGGATCTGCTGGCTCAGCGGCGGCTGCTGCATATTCAGGCGTGCTGCGGCGCGGGTGAAATGTCGTTCCTCAGCCACCATGACGAAATAGCGCAGATGACGAAGCTCCATGATGGTCTATCTCGCTACGGGGTTTATGATTGCCGTCGATCTACGCGACGTTGGCCAGCAAGCGTGCCCAATCGCCAAACCACTGGCAAGGCGCGCTCATAACAATAAACATGCCCACTCCGGAACCCGATGCCTCTCAGGCTTCTGCGCAGCACAACTCTGCATCTTCTTGTCGCCATCCTCAGTGGCGCGCTGCTTGGCGCCCTTAATCCGCCGCTCGCGGTAGAGATGAAACCGTTGAGCGACGGCTTCATTCGCGTTATTGGCTGGCTGATGCCATTTATGATGTTTCTGCTGATCGCATCCGGCGTCGCGGGTTTGCGCCTCGGGCAACGGGGGCTGGCAGCCAGGCTATTGGTCTATTTTCAAGCCATGGCGCTGTTGTCGCTGTCCCTGGCATGCGTGATCGCCGGCTTGATGCAACCCGGCAGCCACGCGGCGTCGGAGGCTTCCTGGCTGCCGAACAGTCTGGATAGCCTGCGCTTCTCTTCGACAACCCTCTCATGGACAGGGATTGGCGCCACCCTTGCCGACGCACTCATGCACAATCCCGTCTTGCAAATCATGCTCGCGGGCCTGCTGACCGGAGCATGGATAGCGCACGCCCGCGGCCATCGAAGGGCGGACGCGCTGCGACTCCTGCTGGAACGAATCGTCGAGCAGCTCTTCAGGTGCCTGAGGCTGATACTGCGCTTCGCGCCCCTCGCCGCTTTCGGCGCCATTGCTTTCACCATCGGCAAGTTCGGGCTCGGTTCAGCGTTGCCGCTGCTCAAGTTTGTCGCGGTCATGTACCTGGCCTGTGGCGCGTTCGTTCTACTGGTACTCGCGCCGATAGCGCGGGCTTCGGGGACTTCGCTGTGGTCACTGGTGCTGCACCTGAAGGATGACTTGCTGCTGGTGACTTTCACGGGTTCTTCGGTAGCGGCGCTTCCCGGCCTGATCGAAAAGATGCAGGGCCTGGGGTGTGAGCGGCAGTTGAGCCGCCTGGTGTTGACCACCGGTTATACCTTCAACCTCGCCGGTTCGAATATCTACCTGATCACAGCCGTGCTTTTTCTGGCTCAGATGTCGGGCATCGACCTGACGGCGGCGAACTGGATGACCTTGCTGCTGATTTCAATGGTGACCTCCCTGGGGTCGACCAGCATGGCGGGGTCGGCATTTTTTACGTTGATTGCCACCCTGAATCTGTTCCAAATGGTGCCCGTGGAGAGTGTCGGTTTGCTGTTGGGTGTGGAACGACTGATGAAGTGCCGCGTGCTGACCAACGTGCTGGGGAATTGCGTGGCCTGCCTCGCCATCGCACGGTGGCAAAACACAAAGCGGGTTGATTCAGCCCCTACGGCGATTCACGGCGAAGCACCGCAGGACTGACCTGCTTGCCCAGGCACTGAGATAAACGGCTACAAGCCGGGGCGCAGCAACGATTCCTCGCTACGCCCCTTCACCATTCATCCCTTGGAGGAAAGCAACTTCTCGAACGCTCGATCCAGGTTTCCTTCGGCCTGGGTCAGCTTTTCGCGGCGCTCACGCAACCATGCCTGGTCCCCATCGAGGGTTTTGTGCGCTTCAGCCAGCATGCGCTTAACCTCCTCCGGTTGCGGACCGCCAGTGCCCTTTCGTGTCTTCACCATGTTCTCCGGCGAGAGTGAAGCGCGGAACGTCGCCTCATCCAGCGGCAAGGTGTTTTGCTTCCACTGATACTTGTCCGCCGCCTGGGTGTAGAGCGTCTGCGCATCGGCGTAGGGGAAGGTCTTCGGAGTAAGCCCTTCACTGCGGGCCTGTTCGACGATCAACGAAGCGAAACTATGGCCGATCCGAAAGGGAACCTTCTGCGTGCGTTCCAGCGTGTCGGCCAGTTCCATGGAGGTCGTCCACTCATTCTCCAGCTCTTCCCGCGCTCGCTGGGGATTGACCTGCAGCGCATCGATCACTGCGTCCATTGCCCCGAACATCTCCTTAGTCGAATCGAACACGCCGAGAGAATCGAAAGCGAATTTATAGTCGGTCATGCCGGTAGTGACGTTATGGGCCCGCAGCGTGACCGTCTGCGCCAGTCCCACGACGTCCGACGCCGATTCACGGGCACGCATGAGCAACCCCGGATTACGCTTCTGGGGCATCGCACTGCTGGTGTAGGTCTTTTCCTCATCCAGTAGCAACCACGGACGAATCTGGTGGTACTGCGTGTGGATATCGCCAATCAGTGCGCCTACCCGGATGGCCGACGAGGACGCGATGCCCACAGCCTCGATCGGGATGTCGTACGTCGAAACCTGACTCGAATCCAGTGAGTTCTCCCGCACGCCGTCGAAGCCCAATAGTTCGGCGAGCCGCTCGCGGTTGAGCGGGTACGCTGAGTTCGCCAGTACTGCCGTGCCCATCGGACTTTGATTCAAGCGCTGGTACAACTCGCGAATGCGCTGTCCGTCACGATCAAACGCTGCCTCGTACGCCAGCAGGTAGTGCGCGTAGGTGATCGGCATGGCCTGGACGCCGTTGGTGTAGGCGGGAATCAGCGTGTCGATGTTCTTGTCGGCGAGATCCAACAAGCGCTTGCGTGTAGCGTTCAGCGCTTCGCTGTACGCCAGCACATCGGTGCGCAACTTCGCCAGACGATAGGTGGCCAGCATGTCTTGGCGACTGCGGCCGGAGTGAATCAGCGAGGCCTCGGGCCCGATTTTGTCGGTCATGATTGCTTCAAGCTGCAACACATCGGTGGGCCGCTTGCCATTGGGCTGGTCCGCCTGATCGATGGCGAAGCGCACACCCGTGGCGATCTTCTGACCCATCTCGGGCTTGACGATGCCTTCTTCAGTGAGCATCACGATCGACGCCTTGTTAATCCTGTTCAGCCATGAAAACTGGCTGTCGGTGTTGCTGCCTCGGGCTTTCGTTTTTTCAACGGTCGCCCCGATTTTCGCGGCTTGAGCGGCGCATTCCTCGGTGGTTTTGCAGGGCACCTCGGCGGTGTTGGCTGCGTACGCGCCATAACTGGTGCTCAATACGCAGGCGACGGCCAGATGAAGAAGGGTTTTTGTTGTGGGCATTTCAGGCTCCAGTGCGGCAGTTGCCGAGGGTGCGTTGTCGTGATGAGTGCGGAGGATGCGCAGCGGCTATAGCAGCGGCAGCGTGTAGCTGACGATGACGCGGTTCTGGTCGATGTCGTTGCCGCCATTACTGCGGTAGCTGCCGTTGCGCCACTTCAGTTCGAGGTTCTTCAACGCACCGCTCTGGAATACATAGGCGATGTCGGTGTTGCGCTCCCACTCGGTGCCTTCTCTGGCGCCGCGGGCAAAGTTGTCGCCTTTGAGGTAGCGACTCATGAAGCTCAGACCGGGCAGTCCGACCGCTGCAAAGTCATAGTCGTATCGCGCCTGCCAGGAACGCTCTTCGGGGTTGGCAAAGTCCGGGGAAATCATGACGTAGTTGACGAGAAACGAGTCGGTTCCGGCCAGGTGGGGAAACCCGGTCTCGCCGTTCATGCGCTGGTACGCAACGCCGAAGCCATGACCACCGACGCTGTAGGTGAACTTCGCGCCAACGGCTGTGTTGTCGATGTTGGTATTGCCGTCCTTGAGCGAACGGGCGTATCGAAGATCACTCTTGAGCGACTGCGACTCACCGAGCGGGACGCTGTGCAGCAGCGTCACGATATGCTGCTTGTAGTTGTTTTCCAGACCGCCGTAGTTATAGGACGTGGTGAGGCCTTTGCTCCAGTTGTAGCTCGCGCTGGCGAAGTCGAACTTGTCGCTGGGGCGCCCGCCCTTGATACCCTTGGCCTCGGCCTCGATGTCTTCATGGCCACTGTCGTTGCGTTCGGTATTGCTGGTCAGCCGCCCCACATTGAGCGTCATGTCGGACACGTCTTTTGAGGTCAACTGGGCGCCACGAAAGGTCTGCGGCAGCAGGCGTCCGTCGTTGGGCAGGACGGTCGGCAGCTTGGGCAACAAGGTGCCCACGCGCAGCACGCTCTTGGCCATCCGCGCTTTGGCGGTCACACCTGATCGGCCGTAATCGTCGGGTGCCTTGTCGTCACCGACCGGCAGGAGTCCACTGTTGCGGCGGTCAGGTCCGGAGTCCAGTTTCAAACCGAAGAGGCCAATGGCATCCACGCCAAACCCTACCGTGCCATCGGTAAATCCCGACTCATAGTTGAGGATCAGACCTTGCGCCCACTCGTCGCGCTTAGACTGAGGCGCGCCGTCCTGGTGGTAATCGCTGTTGAAGTAGAAGTTTCGAAATTCCAGATCCGCTTTGCTGTCTTCAAAAAAGTCAGCTTCCGCGAAACCGGGTAAAGCAAGGCTCAGTCCGAGGGCAGCAGACGTGAGCCCTAGAGACATTGGGCTTTTGTGCATTGTTATATCCCGTTGGGTCCAGCTCGTTTTTATTAGAGTTATTCAGGTGGAATGGCGACTGTAGGAGTTCCCTACCACCGAAACGAGCTTACCGGCCGGGAATTTTGATTAAAAATATATAGTTACTACCCACACGATACTTAATAAGTATGGTGGTGGATGCGCAGGAGACTTGGCGCCTTCATTGCGTTTATTCCAGGCAAAAAAAAACACCCCTGCATGAGGGGCGTTTTTTTTAGCGTTGAGTCAGGGCTTATTGGCCCGCCTGACTCAACTCCAACTGACCGTCCTTGTTGACGGGGATCTGGCTGCCTGGATCACGATCCATACGCACCTGCCCGACTTTGTCGTTGAGCTTGTACTTCACGTTGTAGCCAACAACCTTGTCGCTGATGTCGTTGACAGTGTTGCAGCGCGACTCGGTGGTTGTGTAGGTATCGCGGTTCTGCATGCCTTCCTGAACCTTGTTACCGGCGTAACCGCCACCCACCGCACCGGCGACCGTGGCGATCTTCTTGCCATTACCGCCACCCACCTGGTTGCCGAGCAGGCCACCCGCTACGGCACCGATGACACTCCCCACGATTTGATGCTGGTCCTTGACCGGCGCTCGGTGAGTCACGGCAACGTCCTTGCAGACTTGTCGCGGGGTTTTGATTTGTTCTTTCACAGGCTCGACGGCAAGTACGTCTGCGTACTCTGGGCCGCTTTGTTTTACGAGGCTATAGGTGGCCAAAGCACCACCGGCGGTTACACCGACAGCACCCAATACTGCACCAATAAGCAACGACTTGTTCACGTGAACCTCCTGACGATATTCAGCGCAATTGCTCGCGCTACTCCCAGCCTTGGAGCATAAAAAAAGGCGCGAGTTCACACTCGCGCCTTTTCAGGTGATGGCCGGTTACCAGTATCGGTTACGGACGATCATCCACTTTATCGACAGTGACCGGTGGCAAGAGGTCTTCGCTGCGCAGGTTCAGCCAGATCAACACCACGTTGGCGATGTAGATCGACGAGTACGTACCCGCCAGAACACCGATGAACAGCGCCACCGAGAAACCGTGCAGGCTGTCGCCGCCGAAGATCCACAGCGCGACGATGGCCAGCAATGTGGAGATCGAGGTCGCCATGGTCCGCAGCAACGTCTGCGTGGTGGAGATGTTGATGTTCTCGATCAGCGATGCCTTGCGCAGCAGACGGAAGTTCTCGCGAACCCGGTCGAATACCACGATGGTGTCGTTGAGCGAGTAACCGATGATCGCCAGCACAGCGGCCAGTACGGTCAGGTCGAAGGTCACCTGGAAGAACGAGAGGATGCCCATCGTCACCACCACGTCGTGGATCAGCGAGATGATTGCCCCTACCGCGAATTTCCACTGGAAGCGGAAGGCCAGGTAGACCAGTACGCCGCCCAGCGCCAGCAGCATGCCGAGGCCGCCCTGGTCGCGAAGTTCTTCACCCACTTGCGGACCGACGAACTCGACGCGCTTGACGGTGACCGGGTTATCGGCCCCTGTCTTGCGCAGCGCGTCGGCAACCTGAGTCCCCAGCTGCGGGTCTTCACCCGGCATGCGAACGAGCAGATCAGTCGTTGCACCAAAGCTCTGTACAACGGCTTCGGTGTAACCCGACGCCACCAGCTCTTCGCGCACCTTGTGCAGATCGGCCGGACGCTCGTAGGTCAGCTCGATCAGCGTGCCGCCAGTGAAATCCAGACCGAAGTTCAGCCCTTTATAGAACCAGCTGAACAACGCCAGAACGGTAAGGAGCATGGTAATGGCGAACGCAATGTTGCGAACGCCCATGAAGTTGATCGTACGTTTCATGGCAGCCCCTTAAATCCACAACTTCTTGAAGTCACGACCGCCAAAGATCAGGTTGACCATTGCGCGGGTCACCATGATGGCTGTGAACATCGAGGTAAAGATCCCGAGGGACATGGTGACTGCAAAACCCTTCACCGGGCCTGTGCCCATCGCAAAGAGAATGCCGCCGACCAGCAGCGTCGTCAGGTTGGCGTCGAGAATCGCGGTATACGCGCGATCGAAGCCCTCGTTGATCGCACGCTGGACCGTCATGCCATTGGCGATCTCTTCACGAATCCGCGAGAAGATCAGCACGTTCGCATCGACCGCCATACCCATCGTCAAGACGATACCGGCGATGCCTGGCAGGGTCAGCGTTGCTCCCAGCAGCGACATCAGCGCCAGCAGCATGACCATGTTGAAGGCCAGTGCCACGGTCGCGATCAGACCGAAGAAACGGTAGATGGCGAGGATGAACAGCGAGACGAACAGCATGCCCCACAGGGATGCATCGATACCCTTGGTGATGTTGTCGGCACCCAGGCTTGGACCAATGGTGCGTTCTTCAGCGAAGTACATCGGTGCAGCCAGACCACCGGCACGCAGCAACAGCGCCAGCTCGGAAGATTCACCCGCGCCGTTCAGGCCGGTGATGCGGAATTGAGCACCCAGCGGCGACTGGATGGTCGCCAGGCTGATGATTTTCTTCTCTTCCTTGAACGTCTGGACCGGCACGTCTTTTTCGACGCCGTTGACCATTTGCTTGGTGTAGGTGGTAGTCGGCTTCTGCTCGATGAAGATCACCGCCATGCTGCGACCGACGTTCGCGCGGGTGGCGCGGCTCATCAGATCACCACCATGGCCGTCCAGCTTGATGTTCACCTGCGGACGGCCGTGCTCGTCAAAGCCGGCCTTGGCATCAGTCACCTGGTCACCGGTGATGATCAGACCACGCTCGACCGGCGCCGCAGGACGACCGCCTTCGCGGAACTCGAACATCTCGGTGGTTGCTTTGTTGTCGTCGGGACCTGCGCCCAGACGGAACTCAAGGTTGGCCGTCTTGCCGAGAATACGCTTGGCTTCGGCGGTGTCCTGAACACCTGGCAGCTCAACCACGATGCGGTTGGCACCCTGACGCTGAACCAGCGGCTCGGCAACACCCAGCTCGTTGACCCGGTTACGCACGGTGGTCAGGTTTTGCTTGATCGAGTATTCGCGGATTTCAGCGATCTTGGCTGGCGTCATGGCAAGGCGCAGGATCGGCATTTCGCCGCGATCACTCGTGGTGATATCGAAATCGGTGTAGTCCTTGCGGATCAGCGCACGGGCCTGTTCGCGGGTATCAGCATCGCTGAAGCCCAGCTGGATGGCGCCGTTGTCCTGGGGCAGGCTGCGATAGCGCACTTTTTCCTTGCGCAGCAGGCTCTTCACTTCGCCTTCGTAGACATTCAGACGCGCACTCAGCGCCTTGTCCATGTCGACTTCAAGCAGGAAGTGCACGCC
Organism: Pseudomonas sp. 1L-C-7-B-C1; assembly: GCF_057291635.1. Classification (NCBI taxonomy): domain Bacteria; kingdom Pseudomonadati; phylum Pseudomonadota; class Gammaproteobacteria; order Pseudomonadales; family Pseudomonadaceae; genus Pseudomonas; species Pseudomonas sp. 1L-C-7-B-C1. The sequence continues at coordinate 272,364 of NZ_JBXAWH010000004.1, forward strand.
ACCGGACAGGTCGAGACCCAGCTTCATCGGCGTAGCGCCAATGCTGCGCAGCCATTTCGGCGTGGTCTGAGCCAGGTTGAGCGCGACAACGTAATCGTCGCCCAGCGCCTTGCGTGCGACATCTTTGGCTGGCAGCTGGTCTTCCTGTTTGGTCAGACGCAACAAACCGCCCTTGCCGTTCTCGGCCAGAGACGCGCCCTTGACCGCGATGCCAGCATCGGTAAGCGCCTTGCTTACGCGATCCAGATCAGCCTGATTGACCTGCAGCGCAGTGCTTGCGCCGGTGACTTGAATAGCCGGGTCATCAGGGTAGAGATTGGGTGCGGAATAAATAAAACCGATCACCAGCACTGCCAGGATCAGGATGTATTTCCACAGAGGGTATTTGTTCAACATCACGCCGCCTGCTTATAACGCGGGGCGCCTTGCGCGCCCCGTCGATTGGTAAAAGACTGGAATCAGATGGCTTTCAGAGTGCCCTTGGGCAGGGTGGCAGCGATTGCGCCCTTCTGGATCTTCAGCTCTACGGTGTCGGAGACTTCGATAACAACGAAGTCATCAGTCACTTTATTGATCTTGCCTGCGATACCGCCGGTAGTGACGACTTCGTCACCCTTCTGCAAGTTGCCCAGCAAGTTCTTTTGCTCTTTGGCGCGCTTGGCCTGTGGACGCCAGATCATCAAGTAGAAGATGACCAGAAAACCGACCAGGAAAATCCACTCGAAGCCGCCGCCCATAGGGCCTGCAGCGGCAGGGGCAGCCGCATCCGCGAAAGCGGAAGAGATGAAAAAGCTCATTTAACACTCCAGTTGCATATTTTAATAATAGGAAGCGAAAGACCGGATGTCGCTCAGTCCAACAGCGGCGTAGCAAGCCCGCGTTTGGCATAGAACGTGTCGACAAAGGCGGCCAATGTACCCTGTTGAATAGCCTCGCGCAAACCAGCCATAAGCAGCTGATAATGGCGCAAATTGTGGATCGTATTGAGCATGCTACCCAGCATTTCGCCGCACTTGTCCAGGTGATGCAGATAGGCGCGGGAGAAGTTTTTGCAGGTGTAGCAATCGCAGGTCGGATCCAGCGGCGACTCATCGTAGCGATGGAACGCATTACGGATTTTCAGAACACCGGTGTCGATGAACAGATGACCGTTGCGCGCATTGCGCGTAGGCATCACGCAGTCGAACATGTCGACGCCGCGGCGGACACCTTCAACCAGGTCCTCGGGCTTGCCTACACCCATAAGGTAACGAGGTTTGTCAGCCGGCATGCGCCCCGGCAGGTAGTCCAGGACTTTGATCATCTCGTCCTTGGGCTCGCCGACCGACAGGCCGCCAATTGCCAGGCCGTCGAAGTCGAGTTCGTTCAGGCCTTCGAGGGAGCGCATGCGCAGGTTCTCGTGCATGCCGCCCTGAACGATGCCAAACAGCGCCGCCGTGTTTTCGCCATGGGCGATCTTGGAGCGCTTGGCCCAGCGCAGCGACAACTCCATGGAGGTGCGCGCAACCTCTTCGTCGGCCGGGTACGGCGTGCATTCGTCAAAGATCATCACGACGTCGGAACCGAGGTCGCGCTGAACCTGCATCGATTCTTCAGGCCCCATGAACACTTTTGCGCCGTCGACCGGAGAGGCGAAGGTCACCCCCTCCTCCTTGATCTTGCGCATCGCGCCCAGGCTGAACACCTGGAAACCGCCCGAATCGGTCAGAATCGGGCCTTTCCACTGCATGAAATCATGAAGGTCGCCGTGGCCTTTGATGACTTCAGTGCCCGGACGCAGCCACAGGTGAAAGGTGTTGCCGAGGATCATCTGAGCACCGGTGGCCTCAATGTCCCGAGGCAGCATGCCCTTGACCGTGCCGTAGGTGCCGACCGGCATGAACGCAGGCGTTTCGACAACGCCGCGAGGAAAGGTCAGACGACCGCGGCGCGCTTTGCCATCGGTGGCCAGCAGCTCGAAAGACATACGACAGGTGCGACTCATGCTTGATCCTCTGGGGCCGAGTCCGTCGGGGTGGATTCCCCGGGAGCGGTCGGCGCGGGATTGCGGGTGATGAACATGGCATCCCCGTAACTGAAGAAGCGGTAACCGTGCGCCACCGCAGCCGCATAGGCCGCCATGGTTTCGGGATAACCGGCGAATGCCGAAACCAGCATCAACAGCGTCGATTCCGGCAAGTGGAAGTTGGTGACCAGCGCATCGACCACATGGAACGGTCGGCCCGGATAAATAAAGATATCGGTGTCGCCGCTGAAGGGCTTGAGCACGCCATCGCGCGCAGCACTTTCCAGTGAACGCACGCTGGTCGTGCCCACGGCGATCACTCGACCACCGCGTGCGCGGCAGGCGGCCACGGCGTCGACCACTTCCTGAGTGACTTCAAGCCACTCGTTGTGCATGTGGTGATCTTCAATGCGCTCGACGCGCACCGGCTGAAACGTACCCGCGCCGACGTGCAGCGTCACGAACGCGGTCTCGACGCCCTTCTCGGCAATCGCGGCCATCATGGTCTGGTCGAAATGCAGACCTGCCGTCGGCGCCGCCACCGCACCCGCGCGCTGGGCGTACACGGTCTGATAGCGCTCGCGATCGGCATCGTCGTCCGGGCGGTCTATATAAGGAGGCAACGGCATGTGCCCGACGCGCTCGAGCAATGGCAGCACCGGCTCTGCGAAGCGCAGTTCAAACAACGCATCGTGGCGCGCGACCATCTCGGCCTCGCCACCGCCATCGATGAGAATTGTCGAACCCGGCTTGGGCGACTTGCTGGAGCGCACATGGGCCAGCACACGGTGCTGATCGAGAACGCGCTCGACCAGGATTTCCAGCTTGCCGCCCGAGGCTTTTTGCCCGAACAGCCGCGCCGGAATCACCCGGGTATTGTTGAAGACCATCAGATCGCCGGGGCGCAAATGCTCCAGCAAATCAGTGAATTGGCGGTGTGCCAGCGCGCCGCTTGGCCCGTCGAGGGTCAGCAAACGGCTGCTGCGTCGCTCCGCCAAAGGATGGCGAGCGATCAATGAATCCGGGAGCTCGAAGGTAAAGTCAGCGACACGCATGATGGGGTTCGTCTAGCAGGGCCGGGAAGTTTAGCCGAATAAGTGAAAATTGACCATGAAACATGATTGACCAACGGTAGGCTCATCTCTATACTTCGCCGCCATTGAGCCCTGATGGCGGAATTGGTAGACGCGGCGGATTCAAAATCCGTTTTCGAAAGAAGTGGGAGTTCGATTCTCCCTCGGGGCACCAAACAGCAACACCTTCAAGTGGTTACGTGACTTGAAGCACAAAAAAACCGGCCAGATTTGAGCCGGTTTTTTTGTGGGCGGAATTTATTGAACGTATGAGCATCCGCATCAATCACCCGCGTCCTCAGCACATCGCCAGCCTCGGCTGATCCCTCAGCAAGAATTCCCGAAACCAAACGGGAATGGCCCTTTGACATTGAATCCCCTGCCCCGCTGTGGTGAAATCCCCCACCTGAAAAATCGGATCCATTGAAGGCTTTTCATCACGGACGAAGACGGGCGATTGGGCCGGGTCATTTGTGTCCGTGCGTCTTCGCAGTCTCACAAGGAGCGTACGCATTGAAGTCTTTTCATCCCGGCAAGCTGACAGTGCTGGCACTGGCAGTGACGCTGAGCAGTTGCGCAACGTTCGATCAGGCAGGCCGTGACTACGGCACGGCGATAGGGTGCGCAGGCGGGGCATTGCTCGGCGCGGGCTTGATCTACGCGGCTACGGGCAATGCGGGTAAAGCCGTGGCAGGCGGCGTGGTTGGCGGTGCAGCGGGTTGCGCGGTGGGCCATGTCTGGCAGAACCGTCAGCAGGAACTGCAGCGGATCGCGCAGGAAGAACACCTGAAGATGCAGATCGACACGCTGCAAGCGCAGGCCCCCGCGCAGAATGGCAAGCCCGCAGTGATGGCCGATGCAGGCATCGTCGCTCAGGTCGAAGACCAGGGCATGTTCCCCACAGGTAGCGACCAATTGACGGCCGATGGCCTGCGCCAAGTGCGCAAGCTCGCCAATGCGTTCAAGCCGGCACAAGGTCAGTCCAGCGCCCAGCCGCAAGCGGTTCTGGTGGTCGGGCATACCGACGCGACCGGCTCGGCTGATTTCAACCAGCAACTCTCCGAACGTCGTGCGCGCAGCGTAGGTAAAGTCCTGGCCGAGGCCGGTATTTCAGCTCAGAGTCTGTACTTCCAGGGTGTAGGCGCTGCTCGCCCCCTCGCCGATAACACCACTGCCGAAGGGCGCGCCCAGAATCGGCGGGTCGAAATCGTCCAGCTGGAGTCCACGGCGCTGCTGGAACAACGCGTCAAACAGGAGCGCAGCAACCCGCGCTACCTGGCCCATGGCACTCGCAACCAATCCACGTCCAAAGCTAAAGTCGCTGCGTCTGCACCTCAAGCTAAGGCGCCGACAAAATCTGTCGAGCAACCGGTTGCCGCGTCTCCCTCGAACTTCGTCGATTTCGGCGGAAGCCCCTCCAGCGCTGATACCAATCAGTTGGCCCGCCTGGTCAAACCGATGGAGTCCACGGGCTTCACGCTGATCAGCAAAGCCAATGCAAGCGTGCCGGTCGCGAGCTGTGAAGCGGACCGCCCACGGGTTGCCGGCGCGGTGAAGAACCTTGCGAGCGGGCAAGAACTGGCCGAGCACGAGACCACCGATTACTTGCCCGGTTACAACGGCAGAGTCTGGGCCAACAACGTCAACGGCAACCTGGTGACCATCACGCCAATCGCCGTGCTGCGCAACAACGCAGAGATTGCCAAGCAGCCCCGTATCCAACTGGTTAAAGGCTACGACCAGAACAGGAAAGGCAAGGCGACCACACTCGCCGCTGTTGCCAACACCTTCGAAGGACAGGACACCGTGCTCTATCGCGTATTCATCGACGACGCCCAGGCGCCGGTGAACTGCATGGACATAGTTCTGGATAAGAATGGTGGCAAGGCCGTAGACGGCAAGTTGTTCTATGACAAAACCGGCGAGAGCTACGTCGCAAAATTCGTCCCTATCCGCACCTGAAGTACGTAACGCTCGAGGAACAACATGGAACAGTTTTCAATGGACGCCCTGACTGCTTTTCTTGTACTGCACCGCGTGGCAGTGGGTTTGATCCTGAGCACGATGGTGCTCTTGGTTGCCATCAAGATCTGGTGGTCGAAGGTCAGTTACTTCTATATGAACGTAGCGTATGCACTGCCGCTCGTAGGTCGAATCAGTCGCTGGAGCAGCAAGCCACCCATCACTAATGCGGATGGCTGGATGGACAGTGAAACGCGCCTTTGCGCCGACTATTACTCTTATTACCATGAGCTGAACAAAAGCCCGGACTTCTATGACAAGTGCCGTGATTACCTGAACAAGGTTCACGAGACCGGTCGACGAGAGAAAGGCTTCCTCATGTGGATGCTGATCATCGGGCTAATCTTCTTTGAGGCCGTTGGTTTTGCCTATGTCCTTGCGCCGTTTATGGTGCAGAACATATCCGCCAATGTCGCTGGCATGCTGGCGTGGTTCACGGCCTTTCTGCTCTCTGTCGCTGCTGTATTTTTCACCGAGATGGCAGGCCGCGAGATGCATCACAGCAGCCTGATTACCAAAATTCGCACCTGGTATGAACAGTCGCGCACGCCGCGAGATCTGGAGGCGGACACCAAAGTTGATATCGACAACACCTACCGCGACGACGACGAACCCAACTACCTGAAAGTGCTTAACCGCACTGACCACAACGCGCGCGTCACGCCTAAATACACCTGGACAACGGTCTGCCTGATTTATGTGCTGGCGATTGCGATTGGTGCATTTGTCATCCGTAACTACAGCCTCAAATCCATGGAAGTTGATTTGGTCAGCAACCCGGATGCCTTTAGCCAGACTCAGTCGGGCAACAACAAACTGCCGGACTCACCATTCGAATTGCCGGCCGAAAGCGCGCAGGAAAATCAGAGTGCCGATCAGACCTCGGCTCACGACAAAATGGAAGCCATCCGCGCTGCGTCGCTGACGACTTACATTATCCTTTCGGTGATTTTCCTGGGCATTCAGGGCGTGGGTATCGTGCTGTCCAATCGGTTCTCCTTCGCCGGGAAACAGTCGGGACAAGCGTGGCAATACACGCGTGGGTTCAATAATGCCGAAGAGTTTGCGGCTCACTATCAGAATCTTCGCGAACGGGTCGCCCGGGATGCGCAGGCCAAACTGACGGCATTACAAAGTCGGCTTGCCAATCGCATTACCACCTCGGGCCATGAGCGAGAGCATTTGCTCAAAGGGTTTGGCCATCGCAACTTCGATACTTATGTGACCAAGCGCCATGAGGGCTTCCGCAAGAGCGACGACAGCCGTCTGGAGCAAGACCGTCTGCGCCGCGAGCAGCTGAGCACAGACCAGGCGTACGAGCGCGCGAGGGCAAAGCCTGCGGTTACTCAACCAGCGACGGCCGAGTTGGCGACGGCAACGCCCACTGCGATTCCAGAAGCGACCCCAGTTGCACTGAAGCCTGCAGTCGCACTCGACCCGGACAACTTTGACGATCTGAATGACTTCGACGACGACGAACTGGCATTCCTTGCCGGTAAGTACCAGGTCACTGTCGAGCAGTTGAAGAAAGTCCAGAAACTGCAACGGATGGCTGCAAAAGCCACCCAAACCCGTCAGGAGCAGTGAGATGATCGGGCGCGCCTTGCTGGCAAGCACTTTCCTGTTACTGGGCACGCCGTTACTGCACGCGGCTGAGCGCAATGACCTGCCCAGTTGCTATGAGTTTGCAAAACTGTCCGAATACCGGCCCGCTTCCTCAGGACGCGAGTTGACTATCATCGTCGACCAGACGGTTCAGTTGCCAAAGGACCTGAAGGACTCGACTTACAGTCATGCGCTGCGGTACGTCAAACCGGGTGACAGCGTCCGGCTGTATCAGTTTTCGGCCTACTTGCCCGGCAATTACATGAAGCTGATGTATACCGGGCAACTTGAAGACAAGCTGGACGAGAAGAAACGCGACGATATCGGCATGAACAGTTTGCGTCAGCTGGACAGCTGCCTGACCAAACAAGTCGATTTCTTCCGCAAAACGCTTGGCCAGAAACTGGTGGAAAGTTTTGCGAAGCCGGGCGAGGACATCGCCAAGAGCGAGATCTTTTTCAGTCTCAAGCAGATAGGCGAAGACATCGCCCCACGGCCTGCGCGGGAGAAGGTGGTGTTGTTGGTTTCGGACATGCTGGAGAACAGCGACTTCGGAAGCTTCTACGCCAGCAACCAGATCCGCGCCATTGACCCGGCTGCCGAGCTCAAGAAGGTCGAGCAGAAGAAACTGTTTGCCGACCTGGGCGGTGCCAAGGTGTATGTATTGGGTGCAGGTCTGGTGCCCGGGACTGCCAAGAATGGTTATCGGTCGGGCAATACGGTGCAGAAGCTGGAGAGTTTCTGGAGCGGATATTTGAGCCAGTCCAACGCGCAACTGGTGAGTTTCGGGGCGCCGTCGCTGACGGTTGATTTGCAGTAAGGCGCTGGCTCTCCCACTTATCAAGACTGGATTCAGCGGAGAACAATAGCTGCATGTCGCAATCTGATAGCGATCATACCGGCCTCTTCCCGGCTGAAGCCGGTCCTACTATGCGTACACTCAGTGGGACTGGCTTTAGCCGGGAAGGCGCCGGGTGTCACGCCGCAATATTTGCCCCCATCAAAAGTCCTGCGAAGTCGGCCGCAGCACGATCTCGTTGATGTCCACATCCCCCGGCTGTTCAATCGCGTAGGCAATTGCGCGGGCGACGGACTCGGCGGGGATCGCCTGCTTGTAGAACTCTTTGACCACATCCGCGCTCGGCTGATGGCCGCTGCCCAGTTTCAACTCGGAATCCACGGCACCGGGTTCGATGGTGGTGGTGCGGATCTTGCCGCCGACTTCGTGGCGCAGACCGTCGGAGATCGCGCGGACGGCGTACTTGGTGCCGCTGTAGACGGAGCCGCCCGGGCTGAAGACTTTGATGCCGGCCACCGACGAGATGTTGATGAAGTGCCCGGAGCCCTGCGCTTCGAACTTCGGCAGTGCGGCGGCGATTCCGTAGAGCACGCCTTTGACGTTGATGTCGATCATGCGGTCCCATTCGTCGACGCGCAATTCCGCGATCGGCGCGATGGCCATGAGCCCGGCGTTATTGATCATGACGTCGATGCGGCCGAAGTCGCGAATGGCGTTTTCAACGAGTGCTGACAGGTCGTCTCGACGAGTGACGTCAACCGTGTAGGCCGATGCTTCACCGCCGTTAGCAATGATGTCGCGGACGATGACGTCCATGCGCTCCTGACGGCGGGCGCCGAGGACGACCTTGGCGCCCAGTTTTGCCAGATGCCGCGCGGTGGCTTCGCCGAGTCCGCTGCTTGCGCCGGTGATGACGACGACTTTGCCTTGAATGCCATTGCTCATTGCAGTGCTCCTGACGCATGGGAAGTTGATGGGAGCCAGTTTGCGCTGGATATTCCTGCCACAAAATGGAAGAGTTCGGTTTTGAGAATTCCACTTTCTGGAATACGAGTGGCCTGACATGCTTAACCGAATGGAAATGCTGCGTATCTTTCTGGTGGCCGTTGACGCGCCTACGTTTCGGGAAGCCGCGACTCGCCTCGGCACCTCGCCACAAAAGGTTACGCGTGCCATCAAAGAGCTTGAGCGAACCTTCGCCGAGCCGTTGTTTCATCGCAGCACCCGACAGGCCCATGTCACGGCGTACGGCGCAGAGGTTGCGCGACAGGCGCGTGAGACCCTCGACCAATTCGATCGCTTGTTCGCCGCCCACACGAAAAATCCAGCGGCGGATGTGGTGGGCCGCGTGGGCATTACAGCGCCGCACTCGATCGGGAAGCTCTATCTGGCCGGTTTTCTCCAGCCATTGATGCAGCAACATCCCGGCCTGCGGATCGAGTTAAGCCTGGACGACCAGCTCACCGACGCCGTCGCCTCGAGGATCGACATCGGCATTCGCATCGGCACGGTCCGGGACCGGCGCTACATCGCGCGGGCGGTGGCGCATGTGCCGTTGAAGATCGTGGCAGCGCCGGCATTGATTGCGGCAGTCGGAATGCCGGCCACACTCGAAGACTTGAAAACACTGCCGCTGTCGACGTTGATTGACCGTAACAACGGACGACCCTGGCCGTGGTTTCTGTCCGAAGGCCAAAGCTACTTGCCGCCCTCCCCCGCCTTTAGTTGTGATGACCCGGAGACTGAGCTGGAATTCGTGCTGGCGGGTGTCACATTTGCGCAGATGCCCCATTACCTGGCCGAGGCGCATCTTCGTGACGGGCGTCTGGTCGAGGTGTTGCCGACAGTGGCGCCGCCGCCCATGGACCTGTCCGTGTACCGGACGCAGTCAGGGCCGGTGCCGAGCAGGGTACGACTTGTCTACGATCATCTGATCCACTGCCTGAGCGACCCACAGACCTTTCCCTGACGGTGCGGCGCCGGAAGATTCGACTCAAAGCGACCGAACCGATGACGACCGGCTTCGGTCGAACGGCGTGCAATGTGTCCCCCAAGGCGCACACTGCTGGACTTTTCAGCAGGCATCCATTCACCGAAAACCACCGGCCTTCCATGTTCGAACACATCGACTTCAACTATCTGCTCTCAAACTACGGGTACTGGGCCGTGTTCATCGGCTGCCTGCTGGAGGGGGAAACCATCCTGATCCTCGGCGGGCTGGCGGCGCACCAGCACGTACTGCAATGGCAGCAGGTGCTGATCTACGCCACGTTGGGCGGGATGCTGGGCGATCAGATTCTGTTCTGGACCGGGCGCCATTTCGGGCCACGCCTGCTGCCGCGTCTGCACCGCCAGCAAGCGACCATCGACCGCGTGTCCGACCTGATCAAGCGCTACCCCACGGCGTCCATTTTCTCGGTGCGCTTTCTCTACGGCATGCGTTTGATCGGGCCTCTGGTCATCGGCGCAAGTCGCTTGTCACCTATCCGTTTTGCGGTGATCAACCTGATCGGCGCGGCAGTCTGGGCGAGCCTGTTTCTGGCCGCCGGCTATTGGGCGGGCGGTTTCCTGGAGAACATGCTCGGCAACCTGAAGCCTTATAAAATGCCGATATTCCTCGGCGTGGTCGTGGTGGGCGCGGCCGTCGCACTGTATCGGCATCATCGCGCGAAAACGCGCCCCGCCCGCCAGGCAGCCAAGCGGGCGAAAGACGTCCCGCCCTCCTCTGCGGGATAACACTTCCCATCTGCGCCGACCGCCTCTATAACGGCAGACAGGCATTTGACGCAGAGGGATCGACTCGATGAACACACGCATCACCGCCGGTTTGCTGTTGAGCATGGTCAGCAGCATCCAGGCTCAGGCCGCTGAGACCCCGTCGCACCTGGACACCATTATGCAGAAGGGCCAACTGGCCGTTTGCACGACCGGGGACTACAAGCCCTACACCTTTCTCAAGCCAGACGGCCAGTACGAAGGCATCGACATCGAGCTGGCGCAGTCGCTGGCCCAGAGCCTCGGTGTGAAGATCGAGTGGGTACCGACCACCTGGAAAACCCTGATGCCCGACTTCACGGCCGGCAAATGCGACATGGCCGTCGGCGGTATCTCGGTCACCCTGGAGCGGCAGAAGAAGGCGGCGTTCAGCAGCACGCTGGACATCGACGGCAAGGTGCCATTGGTACGTTGCGAAGATGAATCGAAGTACCAAACCCTTGAGCAGATCAATCAGCCCGGCGTTCGACTGATCGAGCCTCAAGGTGGCACCAACGAAGCCTTCGCCCATGCCTACCTGCCCAAGGCCAGTCTGGCCTTCCACGACAACAAAACCATTTTCCAGCAGTTGCTCGACAAGCAAGCCGACGTGATGATCACCGACGCGTCCGAAGCGCTGTACCAGCAGAAACGCATTCCCGGCTTGTGCACGGTCAATCCGTCGAATTACATGCAGTACGGCGAAAAGGCCTACCTGCTGCCGCGGGATGACGTGGCCTGGAAGGCCTATGTTGATCAGTGGTTGCATCTCACCAAAGCCACCGGCACCTACAAGAAAGTGGTTGGCGAATGGCTGGCGATGCCTACAGAGTGACAACGCGCAGCACGCCCGCAAGACTTCGGCACAGGACCCCGCCGTATCCATGAAAACCAACAGAACCATTACTCGCGCGTTTTGCGTTGAGCTGCAGCAAGAGCTTTCCATCGTGGCGGCGCGGCGCGAGTATTTTTCTCAAGAGCCCCCCCGGGCGCGCTTCAGCTTCCTGTGCTCGTCCGAACCGTGTCGCGCCTTGGGCGTCAAGATCACAGGGGTTCGCTATGACGTTAAGCCCCAGGAGCATCCGACCTTCGTCGCCGCGCATTACCGGGCCAACCCCAACTACGAACATCACGCCGATTGCGAGTGGGTGGATGAAGCCGTCAAGACGCCGGTTGCGCAGGAAAACGAAACCGAAGCTGAAAGCGAGTTGCGCAAGGTCAAGCGCAAGCTGGATGACTACATCGACGTCTTCGATCCCACCCCGAAGGAACGCGTAAAATCCACGTCGCCGACAGACAAGCCTGACGCCGAGCCGACCGAGAAGGCCGAAGACGCCACGCTCCCAGCTGACGCGTTGAAGGCCAAACAGGACAAGCAGAATCGCACCAGCAATCTGGAGCGTCTGGTCGACAGCTTTCGTCAGGCCCAGGCCTCGTTGACCAAGGAAGAACTGGCACTGCTCACCTTGCGCATCCCGGGTCAGGGCGAGGTGTCATTGCGCGCCTATTTTCGCCATATCAAATTCGCTCAGCTCAATGACGAGCGTCGGGTGCTGTATGGCGGCGGACTGGTCGAGCGTTACGGGACGGGCTTCAAATTCAAGTTCTTCGATCGCCTGCAAGGCAAGTTGGTGACCTTGTACGTGTCGCCCGCGCAGATGCAGGCCTACCGCTCCAGCCGCTACCTCAGCGAGCTGCTGAGCCATGCCGATGAGGTACGCTTCTTCACGGTCTTTGCCCTGGGCAAACTGGTTGCCAGTCCGTCCGGGAAAAGCGTCAGCGTGGAGATTGAAGACTTGCGCCATCTGGCCATCGTGCTCGGGCCAGCCAAGGACGCCGAGGAGGCCTCCGGGAAAGACCCGGCAAGCTAACCCAGAGACTTTATTCAGCTCGAAAAAAAACCCGGTTTCTCTCACGAGCAACCGGGTTTTCTTCGTTTCATTCAGTCGACTAAGGCGCTGCGTATGTGACCAACAGTTCCTTAGTTACCTGAAAATCCAGCGACATGGCCACGCTCAAGGCAGTGATCGTGAAGATGGAGAACACGAACAGCTTGCGTGCCCAAACAGTGTCGTCTTTGGCTTTGTAGCCGGTCCAGGCCATGTACAACCAATACATGCCCATCGCCGCCGCAACGGCCAGATAATTGAGCCCGGCGTAACCGCCGAACGTCAGCATCAAGGTCGCCAGCAGGAAAGCCAAAATGTAGATCAGGATGTGCCGCTTGGCGACCCGAATACCACGCTTGACCGGCAGGACCGGAATCGACGCAGCCCGATAGTCGTTGAAGCGGAAAATCGCGATGGCGTACGAGTGAGGCATCTGCCACAGGCTGAACATCACCAGCAAGGTCAGCGCCGCAAGGTCGAAGGTGTTGCTGACCGCGACGTAACCAATCACCGGCGGCATCGCGCCTGACAGGCTGCCTACCAAGGTGCCATGAACCGACCTGCGCTTCAGGTACAGGCTGTAGAAGCCGACGTAGATCACGAAGCCGATCACGGCAAACAGCGCCGCCAGTGCGTTGGCCTTGGTGTACAGCAGGCCAACGCCGACAACGCCCAGCACGGTAGCGTAGATCAATGCCAGTTTCACTGACACCAACCCCTGCACCAGCACCCGATTCTTGGTGCGTTCCATCTTCACATCGATATCGCGATCGATGCAGTTGTTGAACACGCAGCCAGAAGCCACCACTAGCGAAGTCCCGATCACGGCTGCCAGGAACAGGCCGATGTCGACATGTCCCTTGGACGCCAGAAAAAAGCCACCTGCCACCGAAAGCACGTTACCGAAAATGATCCCCGGTTTGGTGATTTGGATAAAGTGCTTCAGTGACATCAGGTTTTCCTCACTTCGCCATCATGGCGGTGTGGATGCTGAACATGATCCAGGTGCTCAAACCAACCAGCAGCACGATCACAAGGCCAGCGAAGGCAAACGCGATGACGTTGTTGCGCTGTGCCGCCGAGCGGTCAAGGTGCAGGAAGTACACCAGGTGAACCAACACCTGCACGACTGCGAAGATCAGAACGACCCACAGCGTGGCCACTTTCGAGATCGTCGGGAACATTACCAGACCGAAAGGAACCGCGGTCAGGATGATCGACAGTACGAAACCGACCATGTACGACTTGAAGCTGCCGTGGGCGGCAGGTTCATGGCTGGCAGCGTCATTTGAGTGATGTGAATTCGCCATTTAAATGGTCCCCATCAGATAGACAACGGTGAACACGCAAATCCAGACAACGTCCAGGAAGTGCCAGAACAGGCTGAGCATGCTCAGGCGAGTCTGGTTGGTCCCGGTCAGACCGTGCTTGGAGACCTGATACATCATGATCGCCATCCAGATCAGGCCGCTGGTCACGTGAAGACCGTGGGTGCCGACCAGCGTGAAGAACGCCGACAGGAAACCGCTGCGGTTAGGACCGTAACCTTCGGAGATCAGCAGGTGGAACTCGTTGATCTCCATGCCGATGAAGCCCAGGCCGAACAGGAAGGTCACGAACAACCAACCCAGAACGCCCGACTTGTTGCCCTTGTGCATCGCCAGCATGGCGAAGCCGTAGGTGATCGAGCTGAGCAACAGGCAGGCGGTTTCGCCAAGCACGTAAGGCAGTTCGAAGATGTCGTGGCCCGCAGGACCACCCGCTACGTTGTTAACCAGTACCGCGTAAATGGCGAAGATCGACGCAAACAGAATGCAGTCGGTCATCAGGTAGATCCAGAAGCCGTAGATCTTCATCTCGCCGGCGTCATGGTGACCATGGTCGTGCTCGTGGTCATGACCGTGGTCGTGACCCTTCGCGCCATCAAATACTAAGTTCGACATTGTTTATGCCTGCTCCAGCTTGTTGACAGGAGAGTTTGTCTGACCATTGCGAACACGAGCCAGGATCGCGTGTTGCTCGCCTTCGATACGTGCCACTTCGGATGCAGGAACCATGTAGCCCTGATCGTCACGTGCCGCGTGAATCACGAAGTAAACGATCGTGCCGATCAGGCTGACAGCCGCCAGCCAGAAGATGTGCCAGATCATCGCGAAACCGAACACGGTCAGCAGGCCGCCCATTACCATGCCCGTTGCCGTGTTGTTCGGCATGTGGATGTCGGAGTACTTGGCCGGAACCTTGTACGCCTCGCCATCACGCTTCGCGGCATACCACGGGTCGATTTCGTTGGCTTTCGGCATTTCTGCAAAGTTGTAGAAAGGCGGCGGCGACGAAGTGGACCATTCCAGGGTGTGGCCATTCCATGGGTCACCGGTCAGATCGCGGTTCTGCTCGCGGTCACGGATACTCACGAAGATCTGGATCAGCTGGCAGGCGATACCGACAGCAATCAGCAACGCACCGACGAAGGCGACGTGCAGGTATGGCGTCCAGTCCGGGTTGTCAGTGGTGTTCAGACGACGAGTCATGCCCATGAAGCCCAATGCGTACAGCGGCATGAAGGCGACGTAGAAACCCGAGATCCAGAACCAGAACGCTGCCTTGCCCCACTTCTCGTTCAGCTTGAAGCCGAACGCTTTAGGGAACCAGAACGCGAAGCCGGCGATGTAACCGAACACAGCACCACCGATGATCACGTTATGGAAGTGCGCGATCACGAACAGGCTGTTGTGCAGAACGAAGTCAGCACCCGGGATAGCCAGCAGTACGCCAGTCATACCACCGATGGAGAAGGTGACCATGAAGCCCAGGGTCCACAAGACTGGCGCGGTGAAACGCAGACGCCCCTGGTAGATCGTGAACAGCCAGTTGAACAGCTTCACACCCGTCGGGATGGAAATCAGCATCGTCGCCAGACCGAAGAAGGCGTTGACGCTTGCACCCGAACCCATGGTGAAGAAGTGGTGGAGCCAAACCATGAAGCCGAGGATCGAGATCGCACCGGAGGCGTAGATCATCGAGTGGTGGCCGAACAGACGCTTGCCGGTGAAGGTCGAGATGACTTCGGAGAAGACCCCGAACGCCGGCAGAATCAGGATGTAAACCTCAGGGTGACCCCACGCCCAGAACAGGTTCACGTACATCATCGGGTTACCACCCAATTCGTTCGTGAAGATGTGGAAGTCCAGATAACGGTCGAGGGTCAGGAACGCCAGGGTGCCGGTCAGGATCGGGAACGAAGCCACGATCAGGACGTTGGCCCAGGTGCAGGTCCAGGTGAAGATCGGCATGTCCATCAGTTTCATGCCAGGGGTACGCATCTTCAGCACGGTGACCAGGAAGTTGACCCCGGTTAACGTTGTCCCCAGTCCTGACAGCTGCAGTGCCCAGATGTAGTAATCCACACCCACGCCCGGGCTATAGCCCAGTTCCGACAGCGGTGGATAAGCAACCCAACCGGTACGTGCGAACTCGCCGACGCCCAGAGACACGTTGACCAGAATCACGCCGGAGATCAGCAGATAGAGGCTCAAGGAGTTCAGGAACGGGAAGGCAACGTCGCGAGCGCCAATCTGCAGAGGCACGACGATGTTCATCAGGCCGGTGAAGAACGGCATCGCCATGAAGATGATCATGATCACACCGTGGGCGGTGAAGATCTGGTCATAGTGCTCAGGCGGCAGGTAGCCGGGTGAGCCTTCAGTAGCCATGGCCAATTGCGAACGCATCAGCACGGCGTCGGCAAAGCCGCGCAGCAGCATGACCATTGCAATGATGATGTACATGACACCGATTTTCTTGTGGTCGACAGACGTCAGCCACTCGGTGTAGAGGTAAGTCCACTTCTTGAAGTACGTGATCAGACCCAGCAACGCCGCACCACCGATCGCGATCATGGCGACCGTGATCATGACTATCGGCTCGTGGAACGGAATCGCGTCCAGACTTAATTTACCAAACATCGTTTACTCCTCTGCCTGCGCAGCTGAATGCTTACCCATGTCCATCCCTTCCGTACCTGCTACTTCTTTCTTCTCGTGGACAATCTTGCCCGGCTTCATACCTTCATACTTGTCGATGATGATCTGGAACAGGTTCGGAGTGACCGAGGAGTAGAGTTCAACGGGGTTACGTTCGCTAGGCTTGGCCAGCGCGGCGTATTCGGCCGTTGCCAGTGTTTTAGGTGAATTCTTGACGTCGGCAACCCAGGCGTCGAAATCAGCCTGTGAGGTGGCAGTCGCCTTGAATTTCATGCCGGTGAAACCTGCGCCACTGTAGTTGGCGGAGATCCCATCGAACTCGCCGTTTTCATTGGCGATCAGGTGCAGCTTGGTCTGCATGCCGGCCATCGCGTAGATCTGGCCGCCCAGCGCAGGGATGAAGAACGAGTTCATGACCGAATCGGACGTGATGCGGAAATTGATCGGCGTATTGGCCGGGAACACGATCTTGTTGACGGTGGCGATGCCCTGTTCCGGATAGATGAACAGCCATTTCCAGTCCAGTGCGACCACTTCGATGGTCACCGGCTTGACGTCGGACTCGAGCGGACGGTAAGGGTCCAGCGCGTGGGTCGACTTGTAGGTCACATAGCCGAGCACAATGATAATGGCCAATGGAACCAGCCAGACCACCAGCTCAATCCGGGTCGAATGCGCCCAGTCAGGCGTGTACGTCGCGCTCTTGTTGGTAGCGCGATACTTCCAGGCGAAGATGATGGTCATGAAAATGACCGGCACCACCACCAGCAGCATCAGCAAGGTAGCAGTGATGATCAGGTCACGCTCTTGAACGCCCACATGGCCTTTGGGATCCAGCAGGGTGTAATCGCACCCGCTGAGCAGGAGCATGCTGAAAAGGGCCAAGAAGCCAAAAAACCTGGGGTACCTTTTTTTACTCATCTCACGACCTCTAAAAGCAGCTTTCGCATCGCAGTTGGGTTTCGACCGCCAACACTTCACCCTGCCAGGTGCTGGCAAATGCTTGGATTGAAAAGGGGCCTGTCAGGAAGCATGGGGCCTCACAACAAATCCGGGTTGAGCTTTGGTTTCTTATTCGAATGGTGGCACCCGCTAATGCGGACCCTATCCCTTGGCGCAGACATTCAGAACGTGACTCGGGAGGCCATTCGAACCGCGTCTACTAGAGCGAAAAGACGCTCCATAACCTCGATTTACACCGTCCCGCAAATGAGGGGGGGCGTGAATTGGGGGCGATTGTAGATACGTAAAGTTTTATTGACTATAAGTTTCTGCGCAACAGTTAATTTCACGATCCGTAAAAATGCGGTGTTATGTCGCACCCTGAAACTGGGCAAAGCCCCGGTTCTATTGAAGGATTTCCGGGACTTTGTTACGCAACACTTTGTAATCAGCGTGCTTTCATCCGGTTACGAATGATTCCCACCGGGACCAGCACAACAGTCAGTGCGAACGCCACTAACGCCCATTGCGCCAGCGACAATCCGAGAACTGGCGGATATGGCGTCTCGCAGAAACCGCCTACCTGGAAGCCTAGCGGAAATAGCGACGCCAGGGGCAAACCGTCGACAATCGGCTGCAATACATCGATGCCGCAGCTCTCGGTCGGGTGGGTCTGGATGTACACATGGCGCCCGGCCGTAACCAGCCCGCCCACTGCGCTCAACACCACCAGCGCTTCGCAGATGGTCAGGCTCAGACGGCCCGGCATTGCTGCGCCAATGAACGCGAATACCGCGATGAACAACAGCGCATACCGCTGCAGGATGCAGAGCGGGCAAGGCGCCTCGCCCAGTACCACCTGCATGTACAAGGCGCCGCCGATCAACGCCAGGCAGATGATGCCCAGCAACACCAGAAACTGCTTTTCACGCCGCAGGTACAACATCTCTTCAGTCATTCACATGTCCTTTGAATTGGAGTCATCCGGATCGACGGATGTGGAGTGTTGCGGCCCGGACGCCCCGCAAAGGCGGCGATTCTATCACCGTCGAGACAGCCCGTTCACGCAGTGCCATTCGCGACCGGACGTAACCGCCTTCCGGTCCACCGTCGTATCCCGCGCAATGGTGAACACGCCTGCATTAGCCGAGCGTTAACGTTCCAATTCAAACGCTAGTGTGAGCGCTCCTGTTTCCTGCCTATATATAGAAGAGTGCGGCTTTTTGTCGCAGACACGGATCACGGCATTGAGCCCTTCTATATATATGTAGGATGCGTCTAATTGTCGCAGCGATTATTCCAGCGCTGACGCAGGACCGAAGAATTCATAACGCGCCTGTGCCTCGGGCACCCCGGCCGCTTTCAGTTGACGCTTGATCGCCGCCATGAAGCCCTTCGGCCCCAGGAAGTACGCATCGACGTCGCGATTCTCCGGCAGCCACTGCTCCAGGCGTGTCTGATCCAGCAGACCCGTCCCATGGGCCGCCGGGCTGACGCCGTCATCTTCGGCATAGCAATAGAAACGCTTGAGCTGAGGATGCTTGCTCGCCAGGCTCTCGATCCAGTCGCGAAATGCATGGACCGAGCCGTTGCGTGCGCAGTGGATGAAGTAAATCGGCCGCTGGGTCGGCAACGCTGCCTCAAGCATCGTAAGGGTTGGCGTGATGCCGACACCCCCGCTGATGAGCACCAGCGGCTTGTCGCTGTCGGTCAGCGTGAACTCCCCCGATGGCGGATACAGATTGATGCTGTCGCCAATCTGCAGGTGATCGTGCAGGTAATTGGAAGCGACACCGTCCGGTTCGCGCTTGACGCTGATGCGGTACTGGTTATTGCCGGCCAGCGCCGACAACGAGTAGTTGCGGCGGATTTCTTCGCCCTCCACCTGCAACTGCAGGCCGATGTACTGGCCGGCAGTGAACTGCAAAATCGGCTGGCCGTCTGCAGGGGCGAAGTAGAACGAGGTGATTTCCGAGCTCTCCCGAGTCTTGGCGACGACCTTGAATTCCCGCGCGCCACGCCAGCCGCCGACTGCCTGGGCCTTTTCGTCATAGATGGTTTTTTCTGCGCCGATCAAAATGTCGGCCAGCTGTCCGTAGGCGTTGCCCCACGCCGTAATCACCTCGTCAGTGGCAATCTCGGCCCCCAGCACTTGGCGGATGGACTCGAGCAGGCATTCCCCGACAAGAGGGTAGTGCTCGGGCAGAATCTGAAGGGCCACGTGCTTGTTGATGATTTTGGTGACCAGATCGCCCAGTTGATCAAGCTGATCGATATGCCGCGCGTACATCAACACCCCGTTCGCCAGTGCGCGAGGCTGATCGCCGCTGGCCTGATGTGCCTGATTGAACAGAGGACGTACTTGTGGATATCGATCGAGCAGCATTTTGTAGAAATGGGTAATCAGCGCTTCTCCGCCGCTTTCCAGCAGTGGCACTGTTGACTTGACGATGGCACGATCAGATGCGGACAACATAAAGAACTCCCGAGATGTGATGAGGATGCGTTACCTCGGTAGTTCAGGAATCGTGCCAGCAACTCCACGGCCCGAAATCAAGGGCTTGGCCAACGCACAGTCAATATGACTCGAGAAAACCAATGGTCAAAGTGACCTCAGCGCAGTCAAATTGACTGCAATTCGGACGGGTCACACGGCCGGGAAAAACCGAAAGGGTTAAAGCCTGCCCTCAACGGGTCGATAAACCGTCATCGAAAGCTGTTGGCCGATTCCATGCGGCCAGGCAACGCATCACAGAAGGTTTATATGTCCAAGAACGTCCGTGCGGATTCACTCTCGCTTCTGCTGTTCACGTTACGCAGCGGAAAGCTGATGGCGATCAACCTGCTCAAGGTCAGTGAAATCATTCCCTGCCCTCCTCTCACGCGTCTGCCGGAATCGCATCCACACGTCAAAGGCGTCGCCACCTTGCGCGGCAATCCGCTGTCAGTGATCGACCTGAGTCGTGCCATTGGCGAGCGCCCGTTGGTGGACCCGGATGGCGGCTGCCTGATCGTCACCGATGTCAGCCGCTCCAAGCAGGGGCTGCACGTGCAGGCCGTCAGCAAGATCGTTCACTGCCTGACCACCGACATTCGTCCGCCTCCGTTTGGCTCCGGCAACAAGTCATTCATCACCGGCGTGACACAGGTGGACGGGACGCTGGTTCAGGTGCTGGACATCGAGAAGGTGATTCACGGTATCGCCCCGCCGCGCATTGTTGCAGAGCGGGCCGAGCTGCGCCCTGAAGATGCCGAAGTGCTCGCCAAGGCCCGCATTCTGGTGGTCGATGACAGTCAGGTGGCGCTGCAGCAATCGGTGATCACTCTGCGCAATCTGGGCGTCGAATGCCACACGGCCCGCAGCGCGCGGGAAGCCATTGATCAACTGCTTGAACTGCAAGGCACCGCACAGCAGATCAACGTGGTGGTGTCCGACATCGAGATGTCGGAAATGGACGGCTACGCGCTCACTCGTACACTTCGGGAAACGCCGGACTTCCAGGAGCTGTACGTGCTGCTGCACACTTCACTGGACAGCGCGATGAACGCCGAAAAAGCCAACGCCGCCGGCGCCAACGCGGTTCTGACAAAATTTTCCTCGCCCGAGCTGACACGATGCTTGATCGAAGCCGCCCGCACGGTCGAAGCTCAGGGCATCTGAGACCGACCGCAGGCGATGCCTCCACCGCGCATTACTGGCTGATGCGCCGCGACCTCGGCCCGACCCTTGATGATCCGGGATGGCCGGCCTCCGTGCGCCTCGTTGAATTCACCGCGCAAAACGCGGCGTCGGTGCACCAATTGCTGGTGCTGGGCCGCGAGGACGGTGGCGGTCGCGTCGCAGATTACCCCGCATGGCTTGACGCCTTCGAGACTGATCCTGAGTGTGATCGGGCGCTGTGTTTCGTGCTGGAGGACGCCCAGGGTGTGGTCGCGGTTGCGCAATGCTGGACCAGCTCGTTCATCCGCAACCTGGTGGTCCACCCTCGCGCGCGCAATCAGGGCTTGGGGCTCACGCTGCTCGGTCAAGTGTTCAAAGCCTTTCGCCAGCGCGGTGAGGGCCACGTCGACCTTAAGGTGATGGAAAGCAATCTCGGCGCACGCCGGCTGTATGAGCGCGCCGGTATGCAATATATTCAGCGCCACGAACTCGAACCGCGCTGATTCTGCGCCGGGCCGCGTTCACCCCTCACGCCATGGAGATGCCTACCCGTGAAGATGCACACCGCGCTGCTGCTCGTACTAACCGCCGCCGCTGCTGGTCAGGCCAATGCCTCCAGCCCGGACGCCTGGACCGCCTTCAACAAAACCCTGGTCGACAGTTGTGTCAGCGCCAGCTCCCTGAAGAACGCCAAACCTGCCGGCGCTGACGCTGCCTTCGATGACAGCGTCGGCTTCAACGCGCTGTTGATCAAAGGTCAGTACAAACAGGCGTTCATGAAGAACAAGACGGGAACCGAGCTCTGCCTCTACGACCGCAAGAACAAGAAAGCGCTGATTACTGAGTGGGACAACGTCACTACGTTGCCGAAGAAGTAAGGCGACTTGCGCTCGGACCGTTCGCGGCGTGTGCCTGGCTGGCGGGATAATTCCCACAGCAACCCTCGCCTTCAAGCCTCCCCTTTCGGTCTGGGTGTGCCGGCATGAAGCGCGTCGCGATCGTGCTGTTTCCCAACGTTCAGTCCCTGGACGTGGCCGGGCCACTCGATGTATTCGCCGAAGCCAACCGCTTCCTGCCCGAGGGTGATGGCTACGAGATCGTCACCATCGGCTCGGCGCCCTACCCGATCATTGCGTCCAACGGCATGCCGCTGGGTGCGCATTATTCCCTGGCGGACGCGCCTAAGCCGTTCGACACCCTTCTGATTCCCGGCGGCCCTTCGCTGCCGGACGCCGCGGAAATGCCCGCCCTAACCCAGTGGCTGCTGCAAGCCGTACCCCAGGCGAGACGCTACGGTTCAATCTGCACCGGGGCGTTCATCCTCGGGCACGCCGGTTTGCTGGATGGCCGGCAGGCCGCTACCCACTGGAGCCACGCTCGGCAACTCGCCGACCAGTTCCCCCACGCGAGGGTCGAGCCTGATCGCATTTACGTTCGCGACGGCGCGCTGATGACCTCAGCCGGGGTCACAGCGGGCATCGACATGGCGCTGGCATTGGTGGCGGAGGATCACGGCCCGGCGATTTCCCTCGCGGTGGCCAAGCGTCTGCTGGTGGTCGCCCAGCGTCAGGGCGGGCAGTCGCAATTCAGCCCGTACCTCACAGCGTCGGCAGACGACGATTCGCCCGTGGCCAAGGTGCAGCGCTATGTGATGGAGCACATCGGCGAACCGTTTTCAGTGGAGCGGCTGGCCGACGTGGTGGCGATGAGTCCGCGCACGTTCGCCCGGGTGTTTGCCCGCGACGCCAAGGTCACCCCTGCAGAGTTCGTGCAGCGCGCGCGCATCGACGCTGCCCGGCACTTGCTGGAAGGCAGCGAAATGGTGATCAAGGCGGTGGCGTATCACTGCGGGTTTGGCAGCGCCGCGCGAATGCGGCTGATCTTCAGCCAGCGCCTGGGAGTGACGCCGACTCAATACCGGGACAGTTTTCGCAAGGACGCATGAGCATGGCGGGCGGAGAATGATCCTGCAGCGCGCGTCAGCGAAGGCGTAATCAGCGCTTGCCCATCGACCGACGTGTGCCTGATGGCGCAACGCCTGGACGCTTGTCGTGGTTCGATTTGCCTGAACCCTTGTAGTGCTGCTGATCCTTCTTCGCCTGCAACAACTCGCCCGGTTTGAACGGGAAGCTGAAGGCGGGAATCGCAGGTTTCGTATCCGCCGGGACAGCGTTGGTGTCGACCGACGTGTCCAGTTCAGGAGCGGGCGTGTGTTCGGGGGTGGTCATGAAAGCTCCGGAATGGCAGACGTTCGAGGAATACGGGCGGCGCCCGAGGGCCGCGCAGCATACCTGAATCGCCGCCGGATCGCTGCTGCCAACAGACCGGCTGCGCCCGCCTATTTGTAGAACAGATCCACCATCACTTCCGCTGAAAAAGGCCCTGCGGTCGGCGTGCTGGTTTGCCACAGCAGTTCGGCGTTGAAGTCGGCCGTGTCCGAGTAGTTGCCCTCCAGAAGATCGGTCAAGTGAAAGGGTTCGTGGAACGGCACGGGCGAGCGGTCGCGGGCCTGAGTGATCCGAATGCCGATGCTGTCGTTGTCGACCGGCACCAGCACATCGCCCTTGAGTATCCCGGACACCGGGGTAATCCGAGCATTGAGGCTGAACGGCGATTCGCAGGTCCGGCTGGTGGCCAGGGCAAAGCGCTGAAAAGTCGCCATCTCTCCCACTCGCACATTGCGAATGGCAACGTCGCCGAAGTCCACCGTCTCGGGCATGACGCGCAATTCGGCGTCGCACGCCACAAAGCGCAAGCCCATCAGGTTGTTGATGACGTAGCTCAACGTGCCGTCAGCCCCGGAACTGGGCCCGTCACGGCCATCCAGTTGAAACATCCGATAGTCGTACAGATCACTGGCGACGCCGGAGGGCGGGGTCGGGCCGTACTTCTCTATAAACACTGAAAACGGCAGGTTGAACCTGACGCTCGGGCAGCCCGAGCTTGCATCCGTGCAGGCAGGGGCCTGCTGTTGCGTAGGAATACGCCCGCTGTTTTGCACGAAATCAACGCCACTGAACGTGAGTCCGGCGCGAATCCCTTCCCCGATCTGTAAGTTGTCAGGGTTCAGATTCATGAACACGTCCTCAGGGCCGCCCGCTTCGTCCCGCGCGCACTCGATGGCAAGGTTCAATCGCTCCGAGCGCCAGACCACGCTGTCATCGGGCAGGTTCGCAGGAATGGCAACGGTGCTGCTCAGGTCCGCGCGAACCACTGACTCGCCAGCGCCCTGGGTCTTGCAGGTCAGCGCCAGTGCGAGACCGGGCATCAATAGCGTCATCAGCAACGTGATCGGCAGCATCAGCCATCTTCGGATGATGGATGTTTTCATGTCAGCATTTCCCTATGAGTGAGTGTGAATCCGGCTTGCCCAGCGGCACAGTGAACGGCTGCCCTTCCCGAAATGGCGCGCAGTACTCACGCTGCCCGCCGTAATCGGTCATGGCCTTGAAGCTCAGGGTTTCGGGCAGTGTGCCCTTCTTACCGAGGACAGGCGGCGTCAGTGATGCGTCCGAAAAAGGCGGCAGCAACCGGTGGTCCGCGACCTTGATTCCATTGATGCGCAGGTCCTGCAGCGAAACGTGATACGGCGTCGGGTTGCGCAGGGACAGCGCAGCGTTGGCCGACGGAACGCGTTGCCAGATCAGCGTTTGCGGGGAATCCGCCGGATCGCCGGCCAGCCCCGCCGGGCGGTAGAACACGTTAATGCGCTGGCGTATGGCAATGCTCAGTTGCTGAACCGCCGGGCTGCGCCGTGGGATTTCCAGCACGTACAGATGCAGCATCGACTCCCGGTCCTGGGGCATGCCGATGCCTTCATACAACAGGCGCAAGGTTTGTTTGTTCTTTGCCGGGATGCGCACCAGATGCGGGGTCAACGCGAACGGCAGATCGGCTGAGGGCCCATTGCCTGGTTGATCGTCCCCGCGCGGCGTATCGAGCCAGGCTTGAATGAGAGCCTCGGAATCACCGCGGTTACTGACCTCGATCGTCGCCTCGTTGTAGCGACCGTCGAAGATCAACCGGGTGCCTGACAGCGACACCGCGCCTTGTGCCATGCCGCTGATCGAGGCCAGCAAAATACCTGACAGGCAAGCGCGGTTCATTGGCACTGCACCTTCAGGCGATCGTAGCTGCGGTGGGCTTCTTTCGGCGGCAGCACGAAGGTTGCGCGGCACTGTTGACCGGTCCATTTGACGATGAGCTCGCCGCTGTCCCGTTCGCTCAGTACCAGTGCTCGCCCGCTCGGATCGACGGTCGCCAGCGGCTTGCCCTGCTCGTCCTCCACCGCTGCGCCCATTGGCACGCGGCTGCCATCGGCCCGCTCCAGGTCGAATTGCACACGCCGGCCAATTGCCGTGCGAAAGCTGACCAAGGGCGCCGCGCCGCGCCGGGGCACGACTTGATCCACGGCATTCTCCAACTCGACGTCGGCACCTAGCTGACGCGTGTCGAGGTTGACCCAGTTGGTCCGATACGGCTGGGCGTAAGGCAGGATGGCGTAGCCGTTATCGGCGGTTTCGACGTTGCTGAAATTGCTCAGCCGCGCACCGCTGACGTCTTTTACCTGCACCAGGGCGAAGGTCTCGCCCAGGGGCTGACCGAAATTCACCCCGCCCGCGTGAGCAACCACCGAACCTGAAGCGCCCATGCTCAGCGCCTGATAATCCCTGCCCTGCCCGTACCCCGCATCGAAACGCCCGTAGGCCGTTGTGGTGCTGAGTTTGCCGAACCCCGATGAGCCCGACGCACTGTCGTGCCCGGCCTGCAGCGAGTAGAAGCTGTTGCGGTCGTCGAACAGCTGACCGTTCAAGCCGGACTGCAGGCTGGACGCGCCGGCGCTGTCACGAACGGCATTGGCAAACAGCCGCGACGACCCGGAATCGCTTCCCAGCGGCAGGCTCACTGTCAGCGCGATGCGGTTGTCGGACTGGCTTTCTCCGCTGCGTTCGAAGGTCTGATTGCGTTCGACCGACACGTTATAGCTAACGCTGCGCCACGCCGAGTTCCACGACAGATAAAGCTGTCGCGTCTCGCTGCCTCTGTCCCAGTAGCGCTGTTCGGATCCAGTAAAGCTCAGCGACGCAGACTGCTCCGGCAGCGCCTGGGTCAGGCTGATTTCGATGCGATCTTTGGCGCGCGCGCGGGCTGATCCGTCATCTGCTTGCAACGCATCGACGTGATCGTCGAACGTCAGGTATTGATCGGTTGAATAGCGATAACCGGCCACGGCGAGGGTGGTGTTGGTCAGGTCCAGCGTATTGGCGTAGCGCAGGCGCAGGCTCTGTCCGCTGTAGCGTTGCTCGCGCTGTCGGCTGAGGGACTGGGTCAGGTCCAGCGACACTGCGCCGAGCCCGGTATTGATCCCCGCGCCGATGTTGCCCGCCTGATAATCCTCGGCGATTTGCACGCCGCCCGCTGCGGTCACCTGCTCGGTCAGGCCATACACCAGCGTGCCACTGGCAAACGAGGGTGAAAGGCCGTCTTCAGTGTTGCTGTCGTATTGCCCCGCGGCGAGGCTGTAACGCAACGCGCCTTTCGGCACCATGATGGGCAGTGATGCATAGGCCTGCACGAACACGCGCCTGCTGCCGTCGGCTTCGACGACCGTCACTTCCAGATCACCGTTCGACCCGCTGGGGTAGATGTCGGTGATTTCGAACGGACCCGGCGAGACGTTGCCGCTGTACAGCATGAAACCGTTCTGCCGCACTTCTACCAACGCGTTGGTGTCGGCGATGCCACGAATGACAGGCGCGAACAGGCGCTCGCTGTCAGGCAGCATGCCGTCGTCGGACGCCAAGGCCGCACCGACGAAGCGAACGCTGTCGAACACTTGCGAATCGGTAAAGGTCTCGCCCAGGGTCAGCTGGCTTTTCAGCGATGTGATGTCCCGCTGCATGAACGTCCGATTGCTGCGAAAGCGATAAGGCTGATCATTGCCATAGGTCAGCGAAGACTCGTTGCGCAGCCGCCAGGCACCCAGATTCATGCCGTTGCGCAGGCTCAGGTAATACTGATCCTGCGCTTGAGATCGACCTTGGCCGCTGCGGGTACGGCGCGCGCCGCTGAAGTTGTAATTGACGAAACCGACGGTCTCGCCTTCGTCCCATAATTCCGGCGGCACGTAGCCGCGAGCGCTGCGCGACATCATCGCCTGAGGAATGCTGATGTTCAGGCGCAAGCTCGCCGGCTGGTAATCGACGCGGGCAAATTCGACACGCGCCGGGAGATCGAAGCACGCCGTCGGCAAGGTGTCGCCGGCTTGCACAGCCTCTGCGTTCATGCCGAACTGGCGGAGCATGTCCAGGGTGAGACAGGGTTCTACGGAGCCTTTTTCAGCATTGGGGACAAAGTTGATGTCGCGCCGCCCGCTCAGGACACGGTTGACGTAGACGTCCACCCGATAGCTTCCGGGCACCACGCTGTTGCCATGCAGAAACGTCGCGAGATCGGCAGGCTGATCGGTGCCCTGAATGAACGAAGTATTGAATTTCACATCGGTCGCGGCGCTGTTTTGATCAGTCATTGCCGTCGCAGACGAGGCCAGCGCCAGCCCTGCCGATGCAAGGATGATCCTCGCCAACGGGTTCAGCAGGAACGGCCGGCGTGCCTGATGTCTGCGGTCGACGGGGGAAAAGCATGCTGCGGTCCGTGCATGTCCCTTGGTGTGATCTCGGGGTTCCATTGGCTGGTTTCACTCGTGTTCTCGATTCCGACGCGCTGGCAAAATCATGTTTGGCAGGCGCAGGCGCTGGAGCCGCATGACTGCGACCGAAGGAAGACCTGGGCAAAATTCCACCCGCAACCGAGTGGCTACTCGGCGTGGGTCACGACATTGGCGGCCTTGATGGCTTGGGTCGGCTGTCCACCGGACACTTTTGCGGTGTACGGCTCCTGCGCGCCGAAATCGTTGATGCTGATGAACCGAAGGTCCACCGCCTGACCGCTGGCCGTCTGCTTGAGCGGCAACTGCACGGTCTGCAGGGGCGCCAGCATCCGGCTGTCGGCGGTGAACAGCGTCTTGCCCTGCTGTCGGGCGTCGATCTGGATCATCGACACGTGATAGGGCGTCGGATTGCTGACTTGCAGCTGGCCGTCGTGCACGCGCCATCGCAGGCTTTTTGCAGCGTCGAGCGGGTCGCCATTCAATGCGGCGGGACGGTAAAAGAGCTTGATACGCTGGCGAATCGCGATCTGCAGCTGGTTGTCTTTCGCCGATTGCGGGATCTCCTGGACGTTGAGCCAGAACACCGACTCGCGGTCCTGAGGCAAACCTTCGCCGGCGTAGATCACCCGAATCATTTGCCGCGTACTGCCCGCCATTCGCGCCAGCGGCGGGGTGACGACGAAGGGCAGGTTCTCGGTGTCGCTCTGCGCTTCGAGCCAGGACTGGGCAAGGATGTCAGCGGTGCCGCTGTTGTTCACAACGAAACTGACCTCCTTGTCCGTGGCCTGGTAGATGACACGCGTGGTGTTGAGCACGATACCCGCCTGCGCCGGGGCAGCCAGAAGCAACCCCAGCCAGATGGCGGAGCAACGAATGAAATCAGGAAGCATGATGAGACCGTCTCGGGTTTGGAAGTGAGCGCGTGAGGAAGGCGAGCGAGCAGTGCCCGCTCGCCTGCTACATCACTGGTAATCCATCACGAACGGCAGGAAGCCGTCAGCGTTACCCGGATTGGTCGGCGCGCCATTGAGAACGTAAACCGCGCCGAAGTTGATCTCGGCGGTAGCGCCATCGGCGCCGTCCTTGATCAGCGGCGTGTCGATGGTTTCGTTGCCGCTCAGGTCCATCAACTGGTTGGACGCATTGAGCAGGCCGATGCCCACACCGTCTGCCGCACCGGTCGCACGCAGCAGTTTCTGATCGAGGTTATCCAGACCGCTGCCCTGACGGGCAACGAAGCGCATGTTGACAGTGTTGTATTGAGCGGCGCCGCCGGTGCAGTTGACCAACAGCTGGATGGGCGAAGCGGTTTCAAGTTTGTTATCGGCAAAGAGCCCGATGTCGGAGAAAGAGACGTTGCCGAGGTCTACGTTGATCTCGCCCGGGTTGTTGCCGGGGGTTGCGCCAGTCCCGGCGCCGATGTCACACGTGATGTTGGTCAGGGTGCCGGTGAAAACAAGTTTGCCGTTGTTGGCAGCATTCGCGGTACCGGAAATGCCGAGGCCGATTGCGGCCACGATAGCCAGTCTAAGAGAAAGCTTTTTCATATAACGACGTTCCTTGTGTCGATTCGTGTGTGCCCAAAAGGACGAGACGAACTATAAGCAGCGCTTCCAAGGGCGGCTGTCAGGCGCTCTACTTCCTATGGACAGAAAGCACAGTGGGGCGCGTCGGACTTTTCAGTAGGAGGTTACGCTTTTGTGTCACACCTCCCGTAGGCCGGGGCTTGCGTGATTGAGCCTCCAGAAAACCTGGTACGAAGGTTTGCACCGTGCTCCGAAAGGCCTGGCCGCAGAAGGGCGCCTTAAAAGCCTTCACCCACAAAAAACCCGGCTCGATTGAGCCGGGTTCGTCAGCGAATGTTTTAGGGGAAGCTAGAAAGCGCCTATTGGTACGTCAGCGTGACGATGCCCGCGTGAATATCCGGCCCGGCTGCGGACAGCTCGTTGAAAGTGACCTGTACGGGCCCAACTCGCTGAGCGCACGTGTCGTCACCACCGCTATCGCCCACGGTCAGATAAGTGTCGGCTCGCAAGGTTTTAAAAGAGCCGGTTGAAGACGGAGCGCTATAAACCTGCGCGTCGCACGTCGCATTGGTCACGCTGCCGTGAAACATGAGCGCGCCTTGGGCAGCCCAGGCGGCTGGCGTTGTCATGGCACATGCACCGATGACCGTGATCGAGAAAAACAGCGAAACAGCCTTTTGGCTTTTCATCGCAAACACTCCGGAGTAGGCCCGGCTCACAAAGTAAGTCCCGGCCTGTGAACAAGCATTTAGAACTCACGAAGTTTATGTAGGAATTTTCCCCGTCACAGTAGAACTCGTTCATCGAAACTCGTGCCTTCTACTTGGGTATCGCCCTGCGGCGCTGTTTCTTTACCCACGTTCATCGTCTGCCCTTATTCACCTGACAATATTGACAGGTAGCAGTCATTTTGCTGACCGGGTCAAAGGGTTATAAAGGACGCTTCCGGTTACCCGCCCCTCATTCACTGGCTGGCCTGTCCCTGTATGCAGAAGAAGAACAACGTGGTGGTGCTCGCGACCCTGGTGGTCGTGCTGCTGGTGATAGGCGTCTGGGCAATGACCCGCCCCGCTGCGAAAAAGGTCAGCGCTCCCGTTGCCGTGCCGGTGCGCGTCATCAACGTCATGCAGGAAGACGTGCCCCGTTATGTCACCGGCATAGGCTCGGTGCTGTCGCTGCAAAGCGTGGTGATCCGCCCGCAGGTGGACGGCATCCTGACCAAAGTGCTGGTCAAGGAAGGGCAGCAGGTCAAGGCGGGTGATCTGCTGGCAACCATCGATGATCGCTCGATCCGCGCCGCCCTCGAACAGGCCAAAGCGCTGTTGACCCAGAGCCAGGCGCAGCTGAACGTGGCCAATGTCGACCTCAAGCGCTACAAGTTGCTCACGGTCGACAACAGCATTTCCAGGCAGCAATACGATCAGCAGCAAGCGCTGGTCGACCAACTCAAGGCCACGGCGCTGGGCAATCAGGCGTCGATTAATGCTTCGCAAGTGCAGCTTTCCTACACGCAAATACGCTCGCCCGTGACGGGCCGGGTCGGCATCCGCAACGTCGATGAGGGCAACTTCCTGCGCGTCAGCGACGCGACCGGGCTGTTCTCGGTGACGCAGATCGACCCGGTGTCAGTGGAGTTTTCCCTGCCGCAGCAGATGCTGCCCACGCTGCATGATCTGATTGCTTCCAGCACGCCCGCGCCGGTCAACGCCTACCTCGGCGAAGGGGCGACCGGCACGCTGCTGGGTCAGGGCAAGTTGCTGTTGATCGACAATCAGGTGGCCGCTAGCACTGGCACCATCCGCGCCAAGGCGATATTCGACAATGCGCAAGAGAAGCTATGGCCCGGGCAATTGGTGACCGTGCGGATTCAGACCGCCATCGACCGCGGTGCCCTGAAGGTCCCGCCGCAGGTGGTGCAGCGCGGCATCGACCAGCATTACGTGTATCGGATCAAAGGCGACACTGCCGAGGTGGTACCGGTCAAGGTGCTGTATCAGGACAGCGACCTGATGTTGATCAGCGGGGTGGAGGCTAATGACGTGCTGGTCAGCGACGGTCAGTCGCGCCTGAAAAACGGCACGCGCATCGAGGTGGTCAAGGCTGATCCTGTGGATACCCTTGCCGACGCCACCGGGGCAGCGAAATGAACAGCCGCGGGTCTATTTCCGCCTGGTGCGTCAATCACCCGATCGCCACGGTTCTGCTGACCTTCGCGCTGGTGCTGCTGGGCTGCATCGCTTTCCCTCGCCTGCCGGTGGCGCCGCTGCCGGAAGCCGAATTTCCGACGATTCAGGTCGCGGCCCAGTTGCCTGGTGCCAGCCCGGAAACCATGGCGTCATCGGTGGCAACACCGCTTGAAGTGCAATTCAGCGCCATTCCCGGCATGACCCAGATGACCTCGAGCAGCGCACTGGGCTCCACCAACCTGACCCTGCAATTCACCCTTAACAAAAGCATCGACACCGCCGCGCAGGAAGTGCAGGCAGCGATCAACACGGCGGCTGGACGTTTGCCCGCAGACCTGCCGACGCTGCCGACCTGGCGCAAGGTCAACCCGGCGGACAGCCCGGTGCTGATCCTCAGCGTCAGCTCGAACCTGATGCCCGGCACCGAACTCAGCGACGTCACCGAATCCCTGCTGGCGCGCCAGTTGAGTCAGATCGATGGCGTCGGACAGGTCAACATCACTGGCCAGCAACGTCCGGCAATTCGCGTCCAGGCGGCGCCTGAAAAACTGGCGTCCATCGGGCTGACCCTCGCCGATCTGCGGGAATCCCTGCAGCAGACCAGCCTCAACCTGGCCAAGGGCGCGCTGTATGGCAAAGACAGCATTTCCACCCTCGCCTCCAACGACCAACTGTTTCAGGCAAAGGACTACGAACAACTGATTGTTTCCTACAAAGACGGCGCCCCGGTTCATCTGCGTGACGTGGCTCGGGTCATCAACGGTTCTGAAAACGCCTACGTGCGGGCCTGGTCCGGGGATCAACAGGGCGTGAACATCGTGGTGTTCCGCCAGCCCGGCGCGAACATCGTCGAGACGGTCGATCGCGTGCTCGGCCAGTTGCCCAAGTTGCAGGAAATGCTCCCGGCGTCGGTAGACGTTTCGGTGCTCAGCGACCGCACCAAAACCATTCGTGCGTCGCTGCATGAAGTGGAAATGACGTTGCTGATTGCCATCGCGCTGGTGATTGCGGTCATGGCGCTGTTCCTGCGCCAGCTCTCTGCGACGCTGATCGTGACTGCCGTGCTGGGCGTGTCCCTCGTCGCCAGTTTCGCGCTGATGTACGTGCTCGGCTTCAGCCTGAATAACCTGACCCTGGTGGCCATCGTGGTCGCGGTGGGGTTTGTCGTCGACGATGCGATTGTCGTGGTGGAGAACATCCATCGACACTTGGAAGCCGGCGAAAGCAAGCGCGACGCGGCGATCAAGGGGTCCAGCGAAATCGGTTTTACCGTGGTGTCGATCAGCTTTTCGCTGATCGCCGCCTTCATTCCGCTGCTGTTCATGGGCGGCGTGGTCGGCAGGCTGTTCAAGGAGTTCGCGCTGACGGCGACGTCGACCATTCTGATCTCGGTGGTGGTCTCGCTGACCCTGGCGCCCACCCTGGCGGCGCTGTTCATGCGCGCGCCGAAACACGATCCCCACGCCAAACCCGGCTTCGGCGAACGACTGCTGGCGCGGTATGCCCGCGGCGTGCGCTTCGCCCTCGCCCACCAGCGATTGATGATGGGGATTTTTGGCCTGACTCTGGTGCTGGCGGTTGTGGGCTATGTGCTGATCCCCAAAGGTTTCTTCCCGGTGCAGGACACCGGCATGGTGCTCGGCACGAGCGAAGCGGCGGCGGATATTTCCTTCCCGGACATGATCGAGAAACACAAACAGCTGGCGAAAATCATCGCGGCCGATCCGGCGGTCAAGGCGTTTTCCCACTCGGTGGGGGTCAGCGGCAGCAACCAGACGATCGCCAACGGCCGGGTGTGGATCGCCCTCAAGGACCGTGCAGACCGTGACGTTTCCGCCAGTCAGTTCATCGACCGGATCCGGCCGAAACTGGCGCAGATCCCCGGCATCGTCCTGTACCTGCGCGCGGGGCAGGACATCAACCTGAGTTCCGGGCCGAGCCGCGCGCAGTACCAATACGTGCTCAAGAGCAACGACGGCGCGCTGCTGAATGTCTGGACGCAGAAGCTGACCGATAAGCTGAAAACACTGCCGGCTTTCCGCGACCTCTCCAACGACTTGCAACTGGGCGGCAGCGTCACGCATCTGGACATCGACCGCAGCGCCGCCGCGCGCTTCGGCCTGACCACGGCGGATGTCGATCAGGCGCTGTACGACGCCTTTGGTCAGCGCCAGATCAACGAATACCAGACCGACATCAACCAGTACAAAGTCATTCTGGAGCTAGAGCCGCAACAGCGCGGCAAGGCCGAAAGCCTGAACTACTTTTACCTGCGCTCGCCGCTGACCAATGAAATGGTGCCGCTGTCGGCGCTGGCCAAGGTCGGTGCGCCGAGGATGGGCCCGTTGTCGATCAGCCACGACGGTATGTTCCCGGCCGCCAATCTGTCCTTCAACCTGTCGGCGGGCGTAGCGCTGGGCGATGCCGTGGTGTTGCTCGATCAGGCCAAGAACGAGATCGGCATGCCGGCCTCGATCATCGGCAACTTCCAGGGCGCGGCCCAGGCGTTCCAGAGCTCGCTGGCGAACCAGCCGTGGCTGATTCTCGCCGCACTGGTGGCGGTGTACATCATTCTGGGCGTGCTGTATGAAAGCTTCGTCCACCCGCTGACGATCATTTCCACCCTTCCCTCCGCCGGTATCGGCGCACTGTTGCTGCTGTGGCTGATGGGTCAGGACTTTTCGATCATGGGCCTGATCGGCATCGTGCTGCTGATCGGCATCGTCAAGAAAAACGGCATCCTGCTGGTGGACTTCGCGCTGGACGCCCAGCGCAATCGCGGGATGTCCCCGCGCGACGCTATCTATGAAGCGTGTCTGACGCGCTTTCGGCCCATCATCATGACCACGCTGGCCGCATTGCTTGGCGCGCTGCCCTTGATGCTCGGTTATGGTGTCGGCGCTGAACTGCGTCAGCCGTTGGGCATCGCCGTGGTAGGAGGATTGCTGGTGAGCCAGGCGCTGACGCTGTTCACCACGCCGGTGATCTACCTGCAACTGGAGCGAATTTTCCATCGCCAGCGTCCAACGCCGGGCTCGGTAGCATCAGGTTCAACGGTTTCCAGGCCGGCTGCGGCCGACCTGGTTGCTGAAAAATAAGCGGTTGAACCCAAGCACCTAATAAGCAAGCAGCGAAAAGTGAGCGTGGACCGATGCGTGTCCTGATTATCGAAGACGAAGAGAAAACCGCCGATTACCTGCACCGGGGCCTGACCGAGCAGGGTTACACCACCGACGTCGCGCGCGAAGGCATCGAAGGCCTGCACATGGCGCTGGAAAGCGAATACGCGGTGATCATTCTCGACGTCATGCTGCCGGGACTGGACGGCTATGGCGTGCTGCGCGCCCTGCGTGCGCGTAAACAGACGCCGGTGATCATGCTCACCGCCCGCGAGAACGTCGACGATCGCATACGCGGCCTGCGCGAAGGCGCCGACGATTACCTGGGCAAGCCGTTCTCGTTTCTGGAACTGGTGGCGCGTCTGCAAGCCCTGACCCGGCGCAGCGGCGGCCACGAGC
This sequence comes from Pseudomonas sp. 1L-C-7-B-C1, assembly GCF_057291635.1. Lineage (NCBI taxonomy): Bacteria > Pseudomonadati > Pseudomonadota > Gammaproteobacteria > Pseudomonadales > Pseudomonadaceae > Pseudomonas > Pseudomonas sp. 1L-C-7-B-C1. The sequence goes on from NZ_JBXAWH010000004.1 coordinate 306,997, forward strand.
CGGTGCAGATCAGCGTCGCCGATTTGTGGATCGACCTGATCAGCCGCAAAGCCAGCCGCGCCGGCGTGCGTCTGGACCTCACCGCCAAGGAGTTTTCGCTGCTCAGCGTACTGGCCAGGCGTCAGGGGGAAATCCTGTCGAAGACATCGATTGCCGAGATGGTCTGGGACGTGAATTTCGACAGCGACGCCAACGTTGTCGAAGTCGCGATCAAACGACTGCGGGCCAAGCTCGACGGGCCGTTCGAGCAAAAATTGCTGCACACCATCCGCGGCATGGGTTACGTGCTGGAGAGCCGTCGTGTCGACTAATTCCATCGCCCTGCGCCTGAGCGGGATGTTTGCCCTCGTGGCGCTGCTGGTGTTTCTGTTGATCGGCTGGGCGCTCTACCTGCAAGTGGATAAAAGCCTCGGCCTGCTGCCGGAATCGGAGGTCGACGCCCGCTACAGCGTGCTCGAATCCGCCGTGCAGCGTTACGGAAACCCGGAACACTGGGCCAAGATCAACGCCAAGCTCAGGCTGCTCAGCGAGGAAGACAAACGCCTGCGCTTCTGGGTGGTCAGCGACAACCCGACCTACGAATTCGGCGACCCGGACGCCGAGATCCGTGCCTTCGCCAACGGTCCGCTGGGCATGCGCGACTTGAACCTGAGGGGCCATGATTACCCGTTCAAGGTGCTGGTCAGTCAGTTCCCGGCGAAAGATCAACGCCCGCCGCTGCGTTTTCTGACAGCGGTCGACACCGAAACCTTCTGGCAGACCCAACATTCCCTGCTGATCGCGCTGATCAGTCTGGCGGCCATCGGCATCCTGCTCGCGTCTGCATTGGGTTACTGGGTGGCGCGTATCGGCCTGAAACCGCTGACGGAGTTGTCCCTGGAGGCGCGCAAGCTGACGCCGCCACGACTGAGCGGGCGCCTCAAGTTGTCGCCGCTGCCGCCGGAACTGGATCAGTTCGTGACCTCTTTCAACTCGACGCTGGATCGGGTCGAGCAGGCTTATTCGCGGCTGGAGTCGTTCAACGCCGACGTTGCCCACGAATTGCGCTCGCCGCTGACCAATCTCATCGGCCAGACCCAAGTGGCGCTGACCCGAGGGCGATCCGCCGAGCATTACTTCGAGGTGCTGCAATCCAATCTCGAAGAGCTCGAACGGCTGCGCTCGATCATCAATGACATGTTGTTTCTCGCCAGCGCCGACCAGGGTAGCAAGGCCACGCAACTGACCCAGGCCTCGCTCGCCCAAGAAGTGGCGAAGACCCTGGATTATCTGGATTTCATTCTCGAGGACGCCCAGGTCCAGGTTGAAGTGCGTGGTGATGCCAACGCGCCGATCGAAACCGCGCACTTGCGCCGGGCGCTGATCAATCTGCTGCACAACGCGGTGCAGCACACCTCGCCGGGGCAGTTGATTCAGGTGGATATTCGCGATGAGGGCGATCACGTCAGTATTGGCGTGACCAATCCCGGCGCGCCGATTGCTGGCGAGCATCTGCCGAAACTGTTCGAGCGCTTCTATCGCGTCGACGCCTCGCGCAGCAACAGCGGCGCCAACCACGGGCTGGGCCTGGCGATCGTCAAAGCCATCGCCCTGATGCACGGCGGCACCGTGTTCGTGCGCAGTGGGCATGGGGTGAATACGTTCGGGATCAATTTGCCGAGTTGAGGCGCAGGCATGTCGCCCCACTATGACCGTTGCCACGCTCCGCGTGCTAACGCCTTCGGGGATGCTCCGCGTCTCTCAGCTACATGGCGGCTTGCAGTTAACGGTGGGAGTAACCGGGGTGGCACTCCACAGGCGCAGGGCATCATGACCGGCATTCCCACGCGGAGTGTGAGGAACGATCACAGCGCCCGTTAGCAAGGCCGCTGGGATCGCACTTACCGACTAAGCTCTGCGCTTTTTCAACTCGCGCCTCAAGCGCGTGTTGTCCACCGCAAGCGACACAACTATCAAAGTGCTTATTAGCTCAAAGCCGTTCAGACCGACGTAGTGCCAGAAAACCCATGCGGCATAGGCGACGATCACAGCGACTGTCAGCAGCAAGATTGAGTCTTTCACACCACATGTCCCAAGAATCGATAAAGGGTTTTGCCCGGAGTGGCGGCTTGGTATATGCCTGGATACATGTGTAAGCAATGGACCAGCCAGTCAGTCCTAAGGTCATGGGAGTGGGCGGTGAGAAGCACGTCGGACAAAGTCGCGCCGTTACCAAGCACCCTTCCGGTAGCAACGGCAATGCTTCCAATCACCGCACCCAAATAGAACGCCGCCGAGCATGTTCCGACGATTGCAAGTTGCTCTAATCTGGTACCCGCGCGCACAAGCTCATTAATGGTTACTTTTTTACCGAATTTCTCGACCTGGCTGAGAAGCGTCGTCGCTGTCGCAACCGCGCTCGTGACAGAGCCAAAAAGCGATTGAGGCGCAGGCAGCCCCATGCTCTCCATGTTTTCTTTGAAGTACTGGTAGAAATCTGACATCGAAGCAATTCCCGCATAGCCAATCCAAGGCGGCATAGGCTATGGGGCTTGCGACGGGATGGATGGGCAGCAATGCCACTCTGATGGTGGGAAGTTTCCGAATCACCAAGAGGATCAGGCCTACATAATTGCGACATTCGTCCCAAGTCCGCGCCCACATTGAGGGGACGCGGAGCATCATGAGCAACATTCCCACGCAGAGCGTGAGGAACGATCAGCAGGCAAACCGTGAGGGACGATCGACCTGCCGATCAGGCCGGCCGGGGATCAACCCTTCTTCACAAACTCGGACTTCAACTTCATCGCGCCGATGCCGTCGATTTTGCAGTCGATGTCGTGATCGCCGTCCACCAGGCGGATGTTTTTGACCTTGGTGCCGACCTTGACCACCAGCGAAGAGCCTTTGACCTTCAGGTCCTTGATGACCGTGACGGTGTCGCCGTCCTGCAGAGTGTTACCCACTGCGTCCTTGATGACCTTTGTGTCATCGCCCGCTTCGGCGCTGGCGCCATCAGCCGACCACTCGTGGGCGCATTCCGGGCACACGAGCTGGCTGCTATCTTCATAGGTGTACTCGGAACTGCATTTTGGGCACGGCGGTAAGCTCACGGCGGATCTCGCATCAGATGAATAGGCGCAGGATTATAAGGGTTTTTACCCACCTGGGGAGTCGGCGCCTCAAAGAGCTGGAAACATCGCCCACTGCCGTAGTCTCAATCTCATGAACGGCGGGGTGCCGTGGTCAGAACGAGGTGAGTGAAATGAGCGATCCATTTGACCTGCAGCGATTTGTCGAGGCGCAAGCGTCAATGCATGAACGCGCATTGGCGGAACTCAAATCCGGGCGCAAACAGTCGCACTGGATGTGGTTCGTCTTCCCGCAGCTGGCCGGCCTGGGCCACAGCGACATGGCCCGGCGGTATGGCATCAGTGGGCGTGAAGAGGCGATCGCTTATGTGCAGCATCCGGTATTGGGAGATCGGCTAGCCCGTTGCTGCGAAGCGTTGCTTCAGTGGGAAGACCGCAGCGCCACGCAGATCATGGGCTCACCGGATGACATGAAGCTGCGATCAAGCATGACGCTGTTTGCAGCGGTCGCGCCGGACACGCCGGTGTTTCAGCAAGTGCTTGAGGCGTTTTTTGATGGCGAGCCAGATGCCGTGACGCTGTCGAAGCTGGGCTGAGGCAGACCTTCACCTGCGCGCTCCTCAGGCCAGCGCGGTGTCCATCACCATCATCAGGCAGAACCCGACCAGCAATCCGAAGCTGGCGATCTTTTCGTGACCATTGCGACGGGATTCGGGGATGATTTCGTGGGTCACCACCAGCAGCATCGCCCCGGCCGCCAACGCCAGTCCCACCGGCAACAGCAACGCGGCCACTTCCACCAGCCAGGCGCAGAGCACCGCGAATACTGGCTCGACCAAACCGGAAGCCGCGCCGATCAGAAACGCCTTGAGCCGCGACATGCCGGCCGACGCCAGAACCAGCGCGATGACCAGCCCTTCCGGCACATCCTGAATGGCGATACCCATCGCCAGGCTGTCGGCGTGGGCCAGACCGCCGCCTGCCGACACCCCCACTGCCATGCCTTCCGGAATGTTGTGGGCAATGATGGCAATCACAAACAGCCAGATGTTCGAAGGGATCGCCGGCTTCCCAGCCACCTCCGACAACTGCGGCCCTCTGGAAACCAGCGTATCCACCAGAAACAAACCCGCCGCCCCGAGCAGTATCCCGAAGCTGACCAACGCTCCGGCGCCCCATGGGGTAAAGCCCAGGTCATGAGCCGCGCCCAGTCCCGGCACGATCAACGAAAAGGCTGTCGCCGCCAGCATGATGCCGGCGCCGAAACCCAGGAGGCCGTCGGACACCGCCACCGGCATGCCACGGATCACCAGCACCGGCACGGCCCCCAACGCGGTGCCCAACGCACAGATGGCACCGCCTTCCAGCGCTCGTAACATTCTGGGCTCAAGCGCCACCCACGAAAGACCCTGGGCCACCAGCAACGCTGTGCCAACGATGACCAGAATCAAGCCCAATGCCAGGCGCAATAACCGCACGCTGCCGAGAGCCAGTATGTCCGAGCGCATAAATCGCCTTATCCGAGTTCTGAGAGTTTTCAGCCGAGTGCTGCTGCGTAGCGCCTGGCAACTTCATCCCAGTTGACGACGTTGTAGAACGCAGCGATGTATTCCGGCCGACGGTTCTGGTAGCGCAGGTAATAAGCGTGCTCCCAGACGTCCAGCCCGAGGATCGGCGTGTTGCCGTTCATGAGAGGACTGTCCTGATTGCCGCTGCTTTCCACCACGAGCTTTTTGTCCGGGGTGACGCTCAGCCAGGCCCAGCCGCTGCCGAAACGTGTCAGCGCCGCCTTGGTGAAGGCATCTTTGAACGCTTCGAATCCGCCCAGTTGCCCGTCGATCGCTGACGCCAGCGCACCGCTTGGCACGCCGCCGCCCTGGGCGCTCATCACTTCCCAGAATAGAGAGTGGTTGGCATGACCGCCGCCCTGATTGATAACCGCCGGGCGCATTTTTTCCGGAAGCTCGGCGACGCTGGCGACCAACCTCTCGATGGGCCACTCGGCGTATTCAGTGCCGTCGACCGCCGCGTTGAGGTTATTGATGTAGGTCTGGTGGTGCTTGCTGTAGTGGATTTCCATGGTCTGAGCATCGATGTGGGGTTCGAGCGCATCGTAGGCATAGGGCAAGGCTGGCAACGTAAAGGGCATGTCAGTGGACTCCGAACGAGAGGGTGCCGGCACGAGCAGCAGGGTGCTGAAGCGCCGAGCGGGAATGTTCGCCATTGCTGTTGAGCAGGCGTTGGGTACGCGGGTACTCGCCGTATTGGCCGACGAAACCCAAGAGTTCGCTGTAGGTTTTATTACTGTGTCGCAGCGCTGCCTGTCGCAGGGCCGGTGTCATTTGCGGGTCTTGAATCACATTCAGCAGGCGCTGATGGACGGTGCAGAGGTATTCTGCGCTCTCCTCCGGCTGCCCCAGACTCAGGTGAAGATCCGCCAGGTTGTGATGAGAAATCACGTACGCCGCCACGGCTTCATCGGCGACGCGCCATCGGTCGAAGAGCACCTGTGCCAGGGCGAGAGCTTGCAGGTACAGCTCGCGCGCATCGATCAGGTCGCCTCGGTTGAAGCAACTGTTACCGCTCAGGATGGTACGTTTCCATTGCTCCATGGCGCAGGTCCTCACGGGTGGCGCCGGCGATCAGATGCCGTCGGCAGGGCGTTTTGCGGATTCGATGGCGCGGGTTCTGCCAGAGGCATCGACGGCAGCAGCGCGCAGTTCGCGAGGCGCCGGGCGAAAGCCTGGACGCGTTGCTGTTGCGCAGCCGACTCGGCGAGCGACTGCATGTCACGCAGCGGACGCCACGCCTGGTCCAGGCACAGACAACGCCAATGCCAGGGCAGCGCGGTGTCGCTGGCGGTGTCGAGCAGCAGGCGGAAGGTGCTTTCACAGATGAGGGATTTGGGCGTGGCGGTAAAGCGCGCCAGATAGCGGCCTTCCGCAAGGTAGTGTTCGATGAGCCGCGGCTCGTCCGGATCCAGCGCGCAACGAATCCGCAGACTCAATGCGCGCCAGTGCTCCAGGTACGGCGACTCGTGCAGAACAGTGCCCATGACCGAGGCCCATTTAACGAATGAGATTCATTATTAAATGAGTTTAAGAATCAGCACAACCCCAGTGATGGTTTGAGTTAACGCGCTGAGCCTGAACGCCCCCATTAAAAAGGCCCGCACCGGGATCGGGGCAGGCCTTGGGATGAAGCGGTCAAACACAGCGAACTTAGCTACCCGCCACCATCATTTTCTCGATCAGCACAGAACCGGTGCGGATGTTGCTGCGCAGCTCCAGATCACTGCCCACGGCGACGATCTGCTTGAACATGTCGCGCATGTTGCCGGCAATGGTCACTTCCTGAACCGGGAACTGGATCTCGCCGTTCTCGACCCAAAAACCCGCCGCGCCGCGAGAATAATCGCCGGTGACCATGTTCAGCCCACTGCCCATCAGTTCCGTGACCAGCAGCCCGCGTCCCATGCGGCGGATCAACGCCGCCTGGTCTTCAGTGCCGTGGCTGACGAACAGGTTATGCACGCCACCTGCGTTCGCGGTGCTCGGCAGGCCCAGTTTGCGGCCTGAATAGGTGCTGAGGATGTAGGAAACCAGATCGCCATTTTCGACAAACGGCTTGGCGTAGGTCGCCAGGCCATCGCCGTCGAACGCGGAGCTGCCCATGGCGCCGACCAAATGCGGCCGCTCGTCGATGGTCATCCATTCGGGGAACAGACGCTGGCCGATGGCGCCTTCGAGGAATGACGACTTGCGGTACAGGTTGCCGCCGGAAATCGCGCCCATAAAACTGCCGAACAGGCCGCCGGCCAGTTCCGCCGAGAACAGCACCGGCACTTCGCAGGTCGGCACCGGCCGTGCGCCCAGTCGGCTCGCCGCGCGTTCAGCAGCTTTCTGGCCAATCAGTGTGGCGTCCATCAACAGCTCGCCACGACGGTTGACGTCATACCAGTAGTCGCGCTGCATCTGCCCCTCGCCTTCGGCGATCATCACGCAGCTCAGGCTGTGGCGGGTCGACGCGTAGCCGCCGATGAAACCGTGACTGTTGCCATACACGCGGCAGCCCTGATGCACGTTCAGCGTGGTGCCGTCAGCGTTCTTGATCCGGCTGTCGGCGTCGAAGGCAGCGGCTTCACAGATCAGCGCGCGTTCGATGGCCTGCTCGGGAGTGATGTCCCAGGGGTGATAAAGATCAAAATCCGGCTGATCTTTCGCCATCAGCGCAGAGTCGGCGAGACCCGAGGCCTCGTCTTCCGACGTGTGCTTGGCGATGGCCAGCGCCGCGGCTACAGTTTCACGAATGGCGTCGGGACCGCTCGCGGAGGTGCTGGCCGAACCCTTGCGGTGGCCCACGTACAAGGTGATACCGAAACCCTGGTCGCGGTTGAATTCGACCGTCTCGACTTCGCGCTGGCGAACCGTGGTGGACAGGCCCTGCTCCAGCGACACGGCGACTTCGCACGCGGTCGCGCCCTGACGCTTGGCTTCAGCGACGATCTGCTCGACCTGCTGCTGCAATGCCGGCAAAGCCTGCGGGCCGACGCTTTCTGATGCACTCATGACGTTCTCCATCAAATTCTGATTTCAGCAGCCGGGCCGGACAACCGGGCCCTGACTGGTTATCATGGCGGCGTTTATTTGCGGACGGCCCCCATGGTTGATTCTTACGACGACTCCTTCGACGGAGAGAAAAGCAAAACCCAAGTCAAACGAGAGCTTCACGCTCTGGTGGAGCTGGGCGAACGCTTGACGACATTCAAGCCCGATGTGCTGGCCAAGCTGCCTCTGACCGACCCTCTGCGTCGGGCACTGGCCGATGCTCCCAAGCACACCGCGCACATTGCGCGCAAACGCCACATCCAATTCATCGGCAAGCTGATGCGCGATCAGGATCTGGATGAAATCCTGGTGCTGCTCGATCAGCTTGACGCCTCTACGCGCCAGTACAACGAGCGCTTTCACAACCTGGAACGCTGGCGTGATCGCCTGGTGACCGGCACTGACGACGTGCTTGAGCAATTCGTCAGTGAATACCCGGACGCCGACCGCCAGCAACTGCGCTCGCTGATCCGTCAGGCTCAGCACGAAGCTGCGCAGAACAAGGCCCCTACCGCGACCCGCAAAATCTTCAAATACATCCGCGAGCTAGACGAAAGCAAACGCGGACTGCGCTAGAACCGCTGCGCCGATTGAGTCACTCAACCGGCGCAAGCCCCCTCGACTCTCAAGCCCCGCCAGTGCCGCCAACGGTGATCGCATCGATCTTCAGCGTGGGCTGACCGACGCCGACCGGAACCGATTGACCGTCTTTGCCGCACGTGCCAACGCCGCTGTCCAGTGACAGATCGTTGCCCACCATCGACACGCGGCTCATGCATTCCGGGCCGTTGCCAATCAGCGTCGCACCTTTGACCGGCGCGGTGATTTTGCCGTCTTCGATCAGATAGGCCTCGCTGGTGGAGAAGACGAACTTGCCGCTGGTGATGTCCACCTGTCCACCGCCGAGGTTGGCGCAGTAGATGCCGCGCTTGACCGAGGCGATGATTTCCGCCGGATCGCTCTGGCCGCCGAGCATGTAGGTGTTGGTCATGCGCGGCATCGGCAGGTGCGCGTAGGATTCGCGACGACCGTTACCCGTACGCGCCACGCCCATCAGCCGTGCGTTGAGCTTGTCTTGCATGTAGCCCTTGAGCACGCCGTTTTCGATCAGCGTGGTGCACTCGGTCGGGGTGCCTTCGTCATCGACGGTGAGAGAACCGCGGCGATCGGCCAGGGTGCCGTCATCGACGATGGTGCAGAGCTTGGACGCGACCATCTCGCCCATGCGGCCGCTGTACGCCGAACTGCCCTTGCGATTGAAGTCGCCTTCAAGGCCGTGGCCGACGGCTTCGTGCAGCAGCACGCCGGACCAGCCCGAGCCCAACACCACCGGCAAGGTGCCCGCCGGGGCCGGAATCGCTTCGAGATTGACCAGCGCCTGACGCAGCGCTTCGCGGGCATAGCCCATGGCACGGTCGTCGCTGAGGAAATAACGGTAATCGGTACGACCGCCGCCGCCATGCCCGCCGCGCTCACGACGGCCGTTCTGCTCGACGATCACACTGACGTTGAAACGCACCAGCGGACGCACGTCGGCGGCAAGACCGCCATCCGTGGAGGCCACAAGAATGCGTTCCCAGACACCGGCCATGCTCACGGTGACCTGCTGAATGCGCGGGTCAAGCGCACGGGTGGCGGCATCGACGCGCTTGAGCAATTCGACTTTCTCGGCGCGGGTCATGACTTCCAGCGGGTTGTCCGGTGCATACAGCTGGGCGACGTCCTGAGTGGTGAACGCTTGAACTTGGCCATTCTGACCCGCACGGGAAATCGAGCGAGCGGCACGGGCCGCCTGGGTCAGTGCTTCAGGGGTGATGGCGTTGCTGTAGGCGAAGCCGGTTTTCTCACCCGATTGCGCGCGGACGCCGACGCCCTGGTCCAGGTTGAAGCTGCCTTCTTTGACGATGCCGTCTTCCAGCGCCCAGGACTCGGAAATCTGCCCCTGAAAATACAGGTCGGCCGCGTCAATGCCGGGGCCGGCCAGCTCGCCGAGCACCGATTGCAGGCTATCGATGCTCAGGCCGCCTGGTGCCAGAAGGTGTTCGCTGACAGAGGACAAGTGGCTCATATTCACTCCGGGGTATTGGCAGGTCGCACGGCGGCCTGCGAAAAAAATCGCCGGTGATTCGATACCGGCATGCGCGTCCGTATGGACGCTTGTTCTACGCTGTCTCGTTCGGCCAGCAGCACGGCTTCACCCTGTGCCTGCTCGGCCATCACGCGGCCCCATGGATCTATGATCGCCGCGTGCCCAAATGTTTCTCTCGGTCCCGGATGAATGCCGCCTTGCGCGGCCGCCAGTACGTAGCACTGGGTTTCGATGGCCCGGGCGCGCAGCAGAATCTCCCAGTGCGCCGCGCCGGTCACCGCGGTGAAGGCAGACGGCGCGCTGATCAATTCAGCCCCCGCTTCCCGCAGCGCAGTGTACAGCTCGGGAAAACGCAGGTCGTAACACACCGAAAGCCCCAGACGCCCAACGGGTGTGTCGGCCACCACCACGTTGTTGCCATGGGCATAATCGTCGGATTCCCGGTAGCGCCCTCTCGCATCAGCGACATCGACGTCGAACAAATGCAGCTTGTCGTAACGCGCGACTTGCCGGCCCTGGTCGTCGACCAGCAGCGAGCATGCGGTGACTTTGCCATCAGGCTGGCCTTCAGGGGGCAGCGGCAATGTCCCGGCCACTATCCATAATGTGAGGTCGCGAGCAGCCAGTTTCAACCATGGCAGGATCGGTCCTTCACCAAGGGCCTCGGCGCGGCCGATGGCAGCGACATCACGACGGCCCATGGCAGCGAAGTTTTCCGGGAGCACTGCCAGCTTCGCACCCGACGCTGCGGCCTGTTCCAGCAACCTGCGCGCCTGGGCCAGATTGCCGAGCACATCGCTCTGGCTGACCATCTGAATGACTGCAAAGGACATAAGCGCTCCCTGATCGATAGAACTGCACTCTACTCCACGCACCGATGATTGGGCTTGTTCAACACGCTGATTTCAACTTAGTGGGACCGGCTTTAGCCGGGAAAGCGTCGGATGTCACACCGCAGAATTCAGGGTGATGGCACCGGCCTCTTCCCGGCTAAAGCCGGTCCTACGCACCGCGCGCACCTGTAGGACTGGCTTTAGCCGGGAAGGCGTCAGGCGTCACACCACAAAATCGTCGGCATCCAAACGGGCCTCTTCCCGGCTGAAGCCTGTCCTCCGCACCGCGCGCACCCTGTGGGACTGGCTTTAGCCGGGAACGCGTCAGGCGCCACACCACAAAACTGTCGGCGTTCAAACCGGCCTCTTCCCGGCTGAAGCCGGTCCTACACACGGCGCCCACCTTGTGGGACCGGCTTTAGCCGGGAAAGCGTCGGGTGTCACACCACAAAATTGAGGGCGCCAACACCGGCCTCTTCCCGGCTAAAGCCGGTCCTACGCACCGCGCGCACCTGTAGGACTGGCTTTAGCCGGGAACGCGTCAGGCATCACGCCACAGATTCAGTTGCCTGGCGTCATCCTTCACTGCCGCTTCTCGAACGGTTTGTCGAAGGTGATCTTGGGTTCTTTCCATGGCCCTTCAACCTTGTACTGCACGCTGGCGAAGCGCGATACGCGATCCCCGAGCAGCTTGTCGACGAGAAACAACGCGCCGCCGATTGCTGGCGCGCCGACGATCAACGCGGCAATCGGCAGGTTGTTGGTCACCGGCAGCGTGACCAACAGCTTGGCGTCGACGCGGTCGCGGACCATGTCCAGCGTGCCGTCGAGCTCCAGATTGGTGGACGGGCCGGTCATGGTGATCGGATCGCGAGTGACGTAGACACCATCGCTCGCCACCAACAGCCCCTTCACCTTGTCGTAGCTCAGGCCCTTGCCCAGCAGGTCGGAGAAGTCCAGGCGCAGACGCCGGCCAATCGAATTGAAGTTCAGCAGGCCGAACACCCGCAACGCCTGCGCGCCGCCCTCGACCTCAACGAACTGGCCATTCTTCAGCGTCGCATCCAGGCTGCCGGAGTAACGCTTCAAGCCTACCCACGCGGGCGAGCCCGGCCAGCGACCGTCAGCGTTCAGCTCGAATTCCTGACTGGTAACGGTGGGCGCGAAACCCCAGGCTTTCAGCACGTCAGCGAGATTCTTGCCGCTCACCTGGCCCTTGAACCAACTGCTGGTCGTCCCCGGCGTACCTTCCCAGCCGCCGTTGCCCAGCAGCGCGATGCCCTTGAGGCCCAGATTCATGTCGGCCATCTGGATGCCGTTCGGCGTCGGGCGGACCTTGAGCGACCACGCGCCCATCAATTGATCGCCCTGAAACAGCTGGGTGATCTTGATGTTCAGCGCAGGGATCTTGCGCGGGTCCACGTCCGCCAACGGGTCCGGCGCGTTTTCAACGACCGCCGCGGTCGGGTCCGGCGCCGGCAAGCGCACATACAGCAGGCTGATGTCGATGGGCGCAGTCTTGCTGTCCGGCAACGTTGCCGTGCCTTTCACCTTCGAGCTGTCCAGCGACAGGGCCCATGCGGCGCTGCTGCGTTGAAGCTGAACCCCCACCTGCTCCAGGGTCGTGCCCATCGCGGTCAGCTTGCCGATCTGCAAATCGACGCTGTTGAGTAATTGCTTGGCGCTGCCGCCCGGGTCATTGCCAGCGTAGCGCTCAGCCATGGCTTGCCAGGGCGCGATGTCCAGTTCCGGCAACGAGCCGCGAACGCGCAGGCCCTTGCTGTCCGGCACGATCGCCCCGCCTTCACCGAGGAACAGCTCGCCACGCCCGTCACCAAACGCGCCCGGCGGTGATGCGAACGCGAGGTTAGCGATGTTGCCGTAGCCGACGTCAATGCGCCGCTCCGGACCTTGCAGGTTCATACGGAAATCAGTGTCGCGCGTCTCATCAAAGGTTTTGCCGAACGGCGCTGGCAGATCGACCGCCAGCCCTTTCAGGTTGGAGTTGATCTGCAGCTGACTGGCGTTGCCGCTTAACGTCAACTGCAGCTGATAGGGCAGATCTCCCGAGATCGGCAGCGGCTGCGTGACGCCCAGCCAATCGGTCAGGCGTTTGCTGGCGATCTGGCTACTGGCGGTGATGCGCGTCACCGGCGCCCCCGGCTTGCCTTCGGCAAAAATCTCGGCGTTCACCGGCTTGTCGAACGCGACGGCCTTGATGTTCTTGCCGCTCAAGCCTTTGGTGTAATCGAATCGGAAGTCGCCGCGCAGTTGCGTCAGCTCCAGCACCGGATCGGCGAGCTTGAGCCGCGCGCTGTCGGTACTGAAATCCATCACGACCTTGGGGTCCTGCCCCTTGACCAGCGGAATATCCAGATTGAGATGCCCCTGCAACGGCCCTTCCGCCTGCCAGCCCGCAAAGGTCTGGGCGGTGCCGATCGGCGCTTCCTGAAGAATCTTCATACCGTCCTGGAGGCTGCCTTTCAGATCTGTATCCACCAACAGATGGCTGGACTGGCCCGCCGGCACGTGGGGAATGTCCACATCGACGTTGCTGACTTGAGTGTTCAGCAATTGACCTTTGTTGGCACGAATGCGCACGCCGCTGTTTTCGACAAAGACGTCCCCGTCGACATTGTTCAGCTGCGGCCATCCCGGCTGGAAGGCCAGGCTCGCGTTGCGCACCTTGAAGAACAGGCTGATGACCCGGGCCACATCAGGCGCGTCCTTGTTGATCGAGCCTTGGTACTGGAAGAAACCCTGATCGACGTTGCCCCCCAGAATCGCGGTGCGCAGCCACTGATCGAGGGCCGGGCTGAGCACGGCGGGCAAATACTTGGAGGTGTAGCGACCGTCGCCGTCGACCAGCCCGACGCGCAGGTCCATGTAGTCTTCCTGGCTGTGATCGAAGTGCAGGCGGATCAGGAAATCACTGGCAATACTGCCCTCCTCCCCCTCGACCTTGATGTACGGCGCAATCAGCGTGAAGCCCTGATCGTCCAGCGACCAGGTCAGCTTCGCATTGGCATGCAGGTACTTCCATTCGTTACGGAAGATCGGGTCCAGGTGCAGCATAAAATCGTCGGTGTCGAGGCGCAGTTCGCCCTGGCCGAGATCACCGCTGATGGCACCGCTGACGTTCCCCGCCGCCGGCGCACCGTGGTAGGCGTTGAAGCCGACCTTGTCCAGATTGGCGGCGAAGCTCACTCGCTTGGGCGGCTCGGCCTGCGGTCGGTAATCGACCAGCACGTTGCGCAGCCCGCCGGTGACTTTCAGGCGGTCGACCGCCACCATGACCTTGTCGGGCAACGGCGCCAGTGAGTCGAGCAGCGGCGTGATCGGCGTCAGATCAAGCCGGTCAGCCTGAACGTGCCACAGTTCTTCGGCGTCGGCCGTCGCGGCGGTCTGCTGCAGATGAACGTGGCTTTCCCAACGCTTGCTGTTCAGGTCCATCGCCAGCGGGTCGAGCGTGGCGCTAAAGCCTTTTTCGTCGCGCTGAAACCAGGCATTGAGGGCAAGATTATCGATGCTTGCAGGTTTGCGGTCGGCGTACGCGCCTTTGAACTGCGGCGCATTCAGGCGCGCAACCGCGCTCTGAAGATTGCCTTTACCCCAGTTCAGCCACAACTCACCGCCGGCCTTGAGCTTCTGAATCTTCCAGTCGCGGGTCAGGCTCTTCGGCAGCCACTTCGACCAGTCGCTTTGCGGCAAGCTCAAGTAGGCCTCGGCCTTGCCGTCGCGCCATTCGTGGGCGCGCACGGTGGAGCGGACATTCAGCGACAACGGCTGGCCGTCAGGCAGGTTCAGGCGGGCGTCGAGGCGCTGATGCAGACTGCCGGTCTTCAGCGTCAGGCTCACGTAGGTCAGCGTCAGAGGCGAGTGGTCATACGGCTGCAAGGTGATCTGGCTGTCGAACAGCGACAGCTGCGAAACCATCTGCATCTGGTTGAGGATTTTCTCGGGATCGACAATCTGATCGGGCTGCACCGGAAGCCCTTGCAGTGCCCAGTGGCCGTTCTGGTCTTCTTTCAGGCCGATCTGCAGGCCGTCCAGCTCAAGCCGTTCGAGGCGAACTTCACGGGTCCTCACGCTGGCGAGCAGGTCCGGCATGGCTCGCACATGATCGAGCCGAACGGCGTTGCCGCCTTCACCGATCATCACGTCACGCGCAACGAAGACAGGGGCGAAGGCGCTCCAGCTGCCTTCCAGGCGGCCAATGCTTACAGGCATGCCCAGCGCGGCCTGCGCCTTGGCTTCGACGTCGGCGCGGTATTCGGCCACCATCGGCACCAGCTGCCGTCCGACGCTCACGTACAGCGCAACCAGCACCACGACGAGGGCGCACAGGCTCAGCCCCCAACGGGTCAGCACAGCCAGAAAGCGGGTCAGACGCTCCATGTCGCAGCGCCTCCGCAAAAACTGCCTGCAAGTGGAATCCGGCCCAATCGTGCAGGTGCGGGTACGTCCAGGTTGTGCTCAATCGCCACGCGGTGTTCTCTTTGGACGGCATCCGTTCCGTCTGCCTCAAGGGCACTGTTTTCTGTCTTCAACGGCACCGCCACTCGGCAGCGCGGCGCATCACGCACTCTCAGAGCAGCACGACGTCATATTGTTCCTGGGAGTACATGGTCTCGACCTGGAAACGAATGGTCCTGCCGATGAACACCTCCAGCTCGGCCACGTTGCCGGATTCTTCGTCGAGCAGCCGGTCGACCACTTTCTGATTGGCCAGCACGCGATAACCCACTGCTTGATAAGCGCGGGCTTCGCGCAGAATCTCACGGAATATCTCGTAGCAGATGGTCTCCGGTGTCTTCAGCTTGCCACGGCCCTGACAACTGCTGCATGGCTCGCAGAGCACTTGCTCCAGACTTTCCCGGGTGCGCTTGCGGGTCATCTGCACCAGACCCAGTTCGGTGATGCCGATGATGTTGGTTTTGGCGTGATCGCGCTCGAGTTGTTTTTCGAGGGTTCGCAGCACCTGACGCTGGTGCTCGGCGTCTTCCATGTCGATGAAATCGATGATGATGATGCCGCCGATGTTGCGCAGCCGCAGCTGCCGGGCAATGGCCGTCGCTGCTTCAAGATTGGTCTTGAAAATGGTCTCTTCGAGGTTGCGATGGCCAACAAACGCGCCGGTGTTGACGTCGATGGTGGTCATGGCTTCGGCAGGATCGATCACCAGGTAGCCGCCGGACTTGAGGGGCACCTTGCGGTCCAGCGCCCGCTGAATTTCGTCCTCGACGCCATACAGGTCGAAGATCGGCCGTTCGCCGGGGTAATGCTCAAGGCGGTCGGCGATTTCCGGCATCAGCTCGGCGACGAACTGGGTGGTCTTCTGGAAGGTTTCCCGTGAATCGATGCGAATCTTTTCGGTGCGCGGGCTGACCAGATCGCGCAACGTGCGCAGCGCCAGACCCAGGTCTTCGTAGATCACGCTGGCCGGACTGATGGTTTTGATCTGCTCGCCAATCTGGTCCCACAGCCTGCGCAGGTAGCGGATGTCCATCATGATCTCGTCGGCGCCCGCCCCTTCGGCAGCAGTGCGCAGGATGAAACCGCCCTTCTCCTTGATCCCTTCCTTGGCGACGCAATCGCTGACCACTTGTTTCAGGCGTTCGCGCTCGGCTTCGTCTTCGATTTTCAGAGAAATGCCGACATGGGCCGTGCGCGGCATGTAGACGAGATAGCGGGACGGGATCGACAGTTGAGTCGTCAACCGCGCGCCCTTGCTGCCGATCGGGTCTTTGGTGACCTGCACGACAAGACTCTGTCCGTCGTGGACCAGCGAGCTAATGGTCTCCACGGCCGGGCCTTCGCGCATGGAGATTTCCGATGCATGAATGAACGCCGCGCGGTCCAGGCCGATGTCGATGAACGCCGCCTGCATGCCAGGCAGCACGCGCACGACCTTGCCCTTGTAGATATTGCCCACGATCCCGCGACGTTGAGTGCGTTCGACGTGCACCTCTTGCAACACCCCGTTCTCAACGACGGCCACGCGCGATTCCATCGGCGTGATGTTGATCAGAATCTCTTCACTCATGACTTGTCACCTTCCGGGCGTTGCCAACAGGGTATGCCGAAACGCTGGAGGATTTCTGCGGTTTCGCACAAGGGCAGGCCAACCACGGCGGAATAACTGCCACTGAGGTTTTCCACGAACACCGCGCCAAGCCCTTGAATGCCATAGCCGCCGGCCTTGTCGCACGGCTCGCCGCTGGCCCAGTAGCGGCGGGCCTCATCTTCCGGGATCTCACGGAAACGGACACGGCTGGTGACAGTTCGCGTTTCGCAGCGCTCTTCGTGGACCACGGCGACGGCGGTCAGGACTTCGTGTTCCCGGTTCGAAAGTGCGGCGAGCATCGCCAGCGCCTCGGCTTCGTCCGCCGGTTTGCCGAGGATGCGGCCATCGAGGACCACGGCGGTGTCGGCACCGAGGACGCAGGCGGTCGGGTACGCAGGATCGTTGGCGAGCTGCAGCAGCCCGGCGTCCGCCTTGCCACGAGCCAGTCGCAGGACGTAAGCGGCTGGGGTTTCGTCAGCCAGGGGGGTTTCGTCGATATCGGCGCTCAGTGTCGTGAACGGTACGCCAATCTGGGTCAGCAACTCACGACGGCGCGGGGAGCCGGAGGCAAGAAGAAGTTGGGGCATGGGACGTCTCCGTGTCGTTGATCACAAGCGTAGCCTTGGTGCATGCCGCTAACGTGATGGTGGTCACACCGGCCTCTTCCCGGCTGAAGCCGGTCCCACTAAAAACAGATCGCGCACTCAGACCCGGTCTCACTGATGCGACGCGTACTTGTAGGACCGGCTTTAGCCGGGAAAGCGTCAGGTGTCACACCGCAGAACTGATGGCGCCCATACCGGCCCCTTCCCGGCTGAAGCCGGTCCTACAAAAACTGACAGATGCCGTTCCCAATTACTCAGTTGATCTTCAACCGCAGGCGCAGTCCGCGCAGGCCGTAGCTGACCCATGGCCAGAGCAATGCGCTGACCAACGCCGGCAAGACCAGCGCCAGGGTCGGCTGACGGTTGCCGGTCAGGGCGCTGAGCCACAGCTGCACCAGTTGGGCGAGGCCGAAAATCACCAGGATCACCAGGCACTGCTGCCACATGGGGAACATGCGCAAACGTTGCTGCAACAAGAGCACCAGAAAGGTAATCAGCGTAAGGATCAACGCGTTCTGCCCCAGCAACGTGCCGTACAGGACATCCTCGGCCAGCCCGAGCATCCACGCCGTGACCATGCCGATCTTGTGCGGCAGCGCCAACGCCCAGAAGGCCAGCAGCAGCGCTAACCACAGTGGTCGAAATATTTCCATGAACTGCGGCAGCGGCGAGACGCTGAGCAGCAGGCCGATGGCGAAGGTCAACCAGACCACCCAGCCGTTTCGTGCGGGAGCGTGACGCGCCATTATTCTTCCCTCTCGCGTGGGGCGGCCGGGGTCGCAGCAGGGGTCGCCGGTCGGGTGGCGGCGGGTTTCGCCGCAGGTTTGGCGGGCGGCTTGCTGGTCGCGGGCTTGGCAGGTGTGGTTGCCGCCGGCGCGGTGGTCGCCGGAGCCGCTGCGCCATTGGCGTTGGCGTTGGCGGGCGTCGATGAAGCACTGTGCCCGGCAGGCTTCGGCACGGTGGCCGGAACGACCGGTTTGTTCGGCGTGGCGGCTGGGGCAGCACCGGGCACAGTGGCCGATGGCACCGCTGACGGGTCAGCCGTCTGACGATCAAGGGATTCCTGCTGCTGCGCGGCGTCGGCAGCGCGTTCTTCTGGAGAACGGCCGTCCGAGAACACCAACAGCAGATAGCGGCTGCGATTCAGCGCAGCGGTCGGCACCGCTCGCACGATGGCGAAGGGCTGGCCGGAATCGTGAATCACTTCCTTGACCGTCGCCACCGGATAGCCCGCCGGGAACCGCTGACCCAGACCGGAGCTCACCAGCAGGTCGCCTTCCTTGATGTCGGCGGTGTCCGCCACATGGCGCAGCTCAAGACGTTCCGGGTTGCCGGTGCCGCTGGCAATCGCGCGCAGGCCGTTACGGTTCACCTGCACCGGAATGCTGTGGGTGGTGTCGGTCAGCAGCAGCACGCGAGACGTGTACGGCATCAATTCGACCACCTGCCCCATCAGGCCGCGTGCATCGAGCACCGGTTGACCGAGGACCACGCCGTCGCGCTCACCCTTGTTGATGATGATCCGGTGGGTGAACGGGTTCGGGTCCATGCCGATCAGCTCGGCGACTTCGACTTTCTCGTTGACCAGTGCCGACGAATTCAGCAGCTCGCGCAGGCGCACGTTCTGCTCGGTCAGGGCGGCCAGCTTTTGCAGGCGGCCTTGGAGCAGCAGGTTCTCGGTCTTGAGTTTTTCGTTTTCGGCGGCGAGTTCGGTGCGGCTGCCAAACTGGCTGGCGACGCCCTGATACAGGCGCTCGGGCAGATCGGCAATCCAGTAAGACTGCATCAGCACCAGCGACATCTGGCTGCGGACAGGCTTGAGCAGGGTGAAACGCGCGTCCACGACCATGATGGCCACAGACAGCACGACCAGCACCAGTAGACGGACGCCCAGGGACGGGCCCTTGGAGAAAAGCGGTTTAATGGGCCGCTCCTTCCAGAGATGCGTGAGTGTGACTGTGCTTATTCATGCGACATGAAACCGGCCTGATGCGGGTTGATGGAAATGCAGGGCGTCAGACTTGCAACATCGCTGCGCGACGTCAACAGGTCAGACACGAACAGGCAGCACGGTGAGGTGCTGCCCGTTAAGCGCAACATGCTGCGATCCGGCGACTTATTCGCTGGAGAGCAGGTCCATGGTGTGCTTGTCCATCATTTCCAGCGCACGACCACCGCCGCGAGCGACGCAGGTCAGCGGGTCTTCAGCCACGATCACCGGCAGACCGGTTTCCTGGGCCAGCAGCTTGTCGAGATCACGCAGCAACGCGCCACCACCGGTCAGCACCAGACCGCGCTCGGCGATGTCCGAGGCCAACTCTGGCGGAGACTGCTCCAGCGCGCTCTTCACGGCCTGAACGATGGTTGCGAGGGATTCCTGCAACGCTTCCAGCACTTCATTGGAGTTCAGGGTGAAGGCACGTGGCACGCCTTCGGCCAGATTGCGACCGCGCACATCGACTTCACGCACTTCGCCGCCCGGATAGGCCGTGCCGATTTCCTGCTTGATGCGCTCGGCGGTGGATTCGCCGATCAGACTGCCGTAGTTGCGGCGCACGTAGGTGATGATCGCTTCATCGAAACGGTCGCCGCCCACGCGGACGGACTCGGCATAGACCACACCGTTCAGGGAGATCAACGCGATTTCAGTGGTACCGCCACCGATGTCGACGACCATCGAACCGCGGGCCTCTTCAACCGGCAGGCCGGCACCGATGGCCGCAGCCATTGGCTCTTCGATCAGGAATACTTCACGTGCACCGGCACCCAGAGCGGATTCGCGGATGGCGCGACGCTCGACCTGGGTCGATTTGCAGGGAACGCAGATCAGCACACGAGGGCTTGGCTGCAGGAAGCTGTTCTCGTGAACCTTGTTGATGAAGTACTGAAGCATTTTTTCGCAGACGCTGAAATCGGCGATGACGCCGTCTTTCATCGGGCGAATGGCGGCGATGTTGCCCGGGGTACGGCCCAGCATCCGCTTGGCTTCCATCCCGACCGCAACAACGCTCTTCTGATTTCCGTGGGTCCGAATGGCCACAACTGATGGCTCATTCAGCACAATGCCGCGCTCACGCACGTAAATAAGGGTGTTGGCAGTGCCCAGGTCGATGGAAAGATCGCTGGAAAACATGCCACGCAGTTTCTTGAACATGGGGAAAGGACCCTAGGCAACGCGTGGGTAAAAAAGTGCGGCAAACTCTAACAACGACAGGGATTTTGGGCAAGGAGCCAATATGTTAAATTGGCGGTTTTTCCGAGCACTACCCTGGAAGATCGCGGCCTTATGACCGTTTAAAGGGCGTAGTGTTCCGCAATCTGACGTACGGCTCACCCCGTCCGCATTCCACTGGAGAACCCCATGGCGCTTGATCGCTCCGACGTGGAAAAAATCGCTCATCTGGCCCGACTGGGCCTTAATGACGCCGATATCCCGCGTACTACTGAAGCACTGAACAGCATTCTCGGGCTGATTGACCAGATGCAGGCGGTCGATACCACCGGCATCGAGCCCCTCGCGCATCCCCTTGAAGCCTCGCAACGCCTGCGTGAAGACGCCGTTACCGAGGTCAATCATCGCGACGCCTATCAAGCCATCGCACCAGCGGTCCAAGACGGCCTTTATCTGGTTCCGAAAGTCCTCGACTAAGGGAATGTGCCTGCAATGCATCAAATGACTCTGGCAGAGATCGCTCGCGGACTCGCCGATAAAAAGTTTTCTTCCGAAGAATTGACCCGCAATCTGCTGGCGCGCATCGCCCAGCTGGATCCGCAACTCAATAGCTTCATTACCGTCACCGAAGACCTGGCGATTACCCAGGCTCAGGCCGCCGACGCCCGTCGTGCGGCAGGCGAAACCGGCGCGCTGCTGGGCGCTCCCCTGGCGCACAAGGACCTCTTCTGCACCAAGGGCATTCGCACCAGCTGCGCGTCGAAGATGCTCGACAACTTCAAGGCGCCCTATGACGCCACCGTGGTTGCCAGGCTCGCCGCCGCTGGCACTGTGACCCTGGGCAAGACCAACATGGACGAATTCGCCATGGGGTCGGCCAACGAATCCAGCCATTACGGCGCGGTAAAAAACCCGTGGAACCTGGAGCACGTCCCGGGCGGCTCGTCCGGCGGTTCAGCGGCGGCGGTGGCGGCGCGTCTGCTGCCCGGCGCCACCGGCACCGACACCGGCGGTTCCATTCGCCAGCCTGCTGCACTGACCAACCTGACCGGCCTGAAGCCGACTTATGGTCGCGTGTCGCGCTGGGGCATGATCGCCTACGCTTCCAGCCTCGATCAGGCCGGCCCGATGGCACGCACCGCTGAAGACTGCGCGCTGTTGCTGCAAGGTATGGCCGGTTTCGACGTTAATGACTCCACCAGCATCGACGAGCCCGTGCCGGATTACAGCGCCGGTCTGAATGCCTCGCTGCAAGGCCTGCGTATTGGCGTGCCGAAGGAATACTTCAGCGCAGGTCTGGACCCGCGCATCGCCGATCTGATCATGGCCAGCGTCGAAGAGTTGAAAAAGCTCGGCGCCGTGGTCAAGGAAATCAGCCTGCCGAACCTGCAACACGCAATCCCGGCCTACTACGTGATCGCGCCGGCCGAGGCCTCCTCGAACCTGTCGCGTTTCGACGGCGTACGCTTCGGCTATCGCTGCGAAGACCCTAAAGACCTCACCGATCTGTACAAGCGTTCCCGCGGCGAAGGCTTCGGCCCTGAAGTGCAGCGCCGGATCATGGTTGGCGCCTACGCGCTGTCGGCCGGTTACTACGACGCTTACTACTTGCAGGCGCAGAAGATCCGCCGCCTGATCAAGAACGACTTCATGAACGCGTTTGCCGAAGTCGACGTGATCCTCGGCCCGACCACGCCGAACCCGGCCTGGAAAATCGGCGCCAAGAACGCCGATCCGATCGCCGAGTACCTGGAAGACTTCTACACCATCACCGCCAACCTCGCGGGCCTGCCGGGCCTGTCGATGCCTGCCGGTTTCGCCGACGGCCTGCCGGTGGGCGTGCAATTGCTGGCGCCGTATTTCCAGGAAGGCCGCTTGCTGAACGTTGCCCATCAATATCAGCAAGTAACCGACTGGCACACCCGCTCGCCGGCTGGCTTCTAAGGAGAAAACACATGCAATGGGAAGTCGTCATCGGGCTGGAGATTCACACCCAGCTCACCACCCAATCAAAGATTTTCTCCGGTAGCGCCACCACGTTCGGCTCCGAGCCCAACACTCAGGCCAGCCTCGTCGACCTGGGCATGCCGGGCACGTTGCCGGTGCTGAACCAGGAAGCCGTGCAGATGGCGGTCAAGTTCGGCCTGGCCATCGATGCCGAGATCGGTCAGCACAACGTGTTCGCCCGCAAGAATTACTTCTACCCGGACCTGCCGAAGGGTTATCAGATCAGTCAGATGGAATTGCCGATCGTTGGCAAAGGCCATCTGGACATCACCCTGGAAGACGGCACCATCAAGCGCATCGGCGTGACCCGCGCCCACCTTGAAGAAGACGCCGGCAAGAGCCTGCACGAAGACTACAGCGGCATGACCGGCATTGATCTGAACCGCGCCGGTACGCCGTTGCTGGAAATCGTTTCCGAGCCGGACATGCGTTCGGCCAAAGAAGCGGTCGCCTACGTCAAGGCCATGCACGCGCTGGTTCGCTACCTCGGCATCTGCGACGGCAACATGGCCGAAGGCTCGCTGCGTTGCGATTGCAACGTGTCGATTCGCCCGAAAGGCCAGGTTGAGTACGGGACCCGCTGCGAGATCAAGAACGTCAACTCGTTCCGCTTCATCGAGAAGGCGATCAACAGCGAGATCCAGCGCCAGATCGATCTGATCGAAGACGGCGGCAAGGTCATTCAGCAGACCCGCCTGTACGACCCGAACACCAACGAAACCCGCGCCATGCGCAGCAAAGAGGAAGCCAACGACTACCGTTACTTCCCCGATCCTGACCTGTTGCCGGTGATCATCGAAGACGCGTTCCTGGAGCATACCCGCGCCACGCTGCCGGAACTGCCGCCGCAGAAACGCGAACGCTTCCAGTCGCAGTTCGGCCTGTCGCTGTACGACGCCAGTGTCCTGGCCTCCAGCCGCGAGCAGGCGGACTTCTTCGAGAAGGTGGTCAGCATTTCCGGGGACGCGAAGCTCGCGGCCAACTGGGTGATGGTCGAGTTGGGTTCGTTGCTGAACAAGCAAGGCGTCGAGATCGATGAGTCGCCGGTCAGCGCCGAACAGTTGGGCGGCATGCTGCTGCGGATCAAGGACAACACCATTTCCGGCAAGATCGCCAAGATGGTGTTTGAGGGCATGGCCAATGGTGAAGGCAGCGCCGACGAGATCATCGAGCAGCGCGGCCTGAAGCAAGTCACCGACAGCGGCGCCATCGAGTCGATGCTGGACGATGTCCTCGCCGCCAACGCCGAGCAGGTCGAGCAATATCGCGCGTCCGACGAAGCCAAACGCGGCAAGATGTTCGGCTTCTTCGTCGGGCAAGCGATGAAAGCATCGAAAGGCAAGGCCAACCCGGCTCAGGTCAACGAACTGCTGAAGCGCAAGCTCGAAGGCTGAGTGCAGAACCGGTGAGAGCGAGCGGCTCGCGAACACGTTAGTACAGTCGCTATGTTTTTAGCGACTGACACGCCGTCTTCGCGAGCAAGCTCGCTCCCACATATCCTCGCACCTACCTTATTGATCCAGTCCACGTTCTGCACGGGAACGATCATCACATTCTGTAGGGACCCTGCCCCATGCAGCGAATCCTCGGCGCTTGCGCCCTGCTCTCTCTGCTGGCCGGCTGCGCCAGTGACGGCATCATCGACCCGCACGGTTACAACGCCACCGGCGGCGCCTCGTACTACGGCTCGCAACACCACGGCCAGCGCACCGCGAGCGGTGAACGCTTCGACGCCAATTCCCTGACCGCCGCGCACCGGCAACTGCCGTTCGGCACGCGCGTGCAAGTCACCAACCTGGACAACGACCGCAAGGTCATTGTCCGTATCAACGACCGCGGCCCGCACACCCGGGGGCGGCTGATCGATGTGTCACGTGCAGCCGCCGCGCAATTGGGTATGCTGCGCAGCGGAACCGCCCACGTGCGGGTACAAGCCCTCGACGACTGACTGGTGCCCTGAATTCTCGCCCTAACGAATCTTCCCCTGCCTACGCTCATCGAGCTGGCGTGCGGCCTGCTGTTGATGATCCTCGGCGCGCAACTGTCGGTGCGCGCTGCCGTGGCCCTGGCCGCCCTGCTCAAAACCCGCCCTCTGTTTCTCGGCCTGACCGTCGTTGCGCTGGGCAGCAGCGCCCCGCAACTGGCGGTCGGGCTGCAAGCGGCGTTCACTGACAGCACCGACATTGCGGTGGGCAGCGTCATCGGCAGCAATATCTTCAACGTGCTGGTCACGCTGGGGCTGTCTGCCCTGATCATCCCCCTGCGCGTGGCCCGGCAACTGGTGCGCGTCGATTTGCCATTGATGATCGCTGCCACCGCCCTGGTTGCGGCGCTGGCGTGGAATGGCGAGTTGAGCGCGCTGGATGGCGTCGTGCTGTTGCTGGCCATGGCGGCGTATCTGTTCGTCGTGGTGCGCCAGTTCGCCCACGGCGCGCGGCATGTGGCGAGGACGGACCTTGAGCCGCGTCGTCGCGTCGGGCCGCTGCTGGGTCGACTGGCGCTGATGGCCTGCGGCCTGGCCCTGCTGACCTTTGGCAGTCATCTGCTGGTCGGCGCGGCGGTCTCGGTGGCTCTGGATCTGGGCCTGTCGGAGCGGGTGATCGGCCTGACCGTGATCGCCGTTGCGACCTCGCTGCCCGCGCTGATGACCTCGCTCATCGCAGCATTGCGCGGCGAGCGCGATATCGCGGTGGGCAACATCATCGGCAGTAATCTGTTCAACCTGCTGGGTGTGCTCGGCATCACGGCGCTGATTTCCACCGCGCCGTTATCGATCTCGCCCAATGCACTGGATTTCGATTTGCCGGTGATGCTGGGTGTCGCGGCGCTGTGCGTGCCGCTGTTCTATTCGGGGTACCGGATCACCCGGCTGGAGGGGCTGCTGCTGCTCGGGCTGTACGCGGTGTATGGGCTGCACATCGTGGCGTTTACCACGGGCATGCCACTGGCCGAGCGACTGGAGCGCCTGATGATTCACTACGCGCTGCCGGTAATCGCCCTGTGCATCGTCGTGGGTACGGTGCGAGCGTGGCGGCGTCAGCACTAAGCCCTGACAAATCGTAGGGGCGCGCGAATGGTGGGAGCGAGCTTGCTCGCGAATGCGCAGGGACATCCGCCAAATCTTCAGCGGCTGAAGTGACGTCTTCGTGAGCAAGTTCACTCCCACACGGACAGTGATTGCTGCGCGAAAGCTCGGCGTACGGGCGACAGCTATCTCCCACCTTTCAGCGCCGGGATACCTAAATCCACCCGCCCCACTGCAGGATGAAAATCCCGATATTGGTGGTGACCGCCGCTGCCAGGGTGGTCATGACGATGATCGACGCAGCCAACTCGTGATTGCCATTGGCCGCGCGGACCATGACGAAACTGGCCGACGCCGTCGGAGCGCCGAAATACAGAAACAGAATCCCCAGTTCCGCATGACGGAAGCCCAGCAACCACGCGCCCAGCGTGCAGATCAGCGGCAGCCAGACCATCTTCATCAGGCTCGCACTGATCGCCAACGTGCCGCTCTCTCGCAACGACTTCAATGACAGCGTGCCGCCGATGCACATCAGCGCCAGCGGCAGGGTCATCTGCGCCAGATAGCTGCCGGACGTGTCGAGCCATTTGGGGAGCGGTATCTGGAAGTAGGCGAACGGCGCCGCAATGACAATGCTGATGATCAGCGGATTGGCCATGACGCTCTTGGTAATGCTCCACGGGTCGGACTTGATGACCGGGCTGTAGACCGCCAGCACAACGGTGGACAGGGTGTTGTAGAAAAGAATGACCAGCGCGGCGAGGATCGCCCCCAGGGAAATGCCGTAGTCGCCGTACATGCTCGCGGCCAGGGCAAGGCCGATCACACCGTTGTTACCGCGAAACGCGCCTTGGGTGTACGTGCCTCGTTCGGCGAACGGCACGCGGTAGATGGCCCAGCCCCACGACAACGCAAAACCCGCCAGCGTGGCGACGATGAAGTAGATCAACACACCTGGCTGAAACGCCGCGTGGAGGTCAGCGTGAATGATCCCCAGAAACAGCAGCGCCGGCATGGTGCAGTTGAACACCAACGAGGAAGCGGTGTGAATGAAGCTGTCGTTGATCCAGCCCACGCGCTTGAGCAATACGCCGAGAAACAACATCGCAAAGACCGGCGCGGTGATGTTCAGGGTTTCCAGAAAGATTGCCAGCATGCACGCCAAACCCTGAGCCGTCGTTAGGTGGCTAATGATAGGCCAGCGGCGCGGGAAGTGTTACCGGCAATTACGCAGTGGTCGTACAACCCAAGGCTGCGTCAGGCGATGGGCGTGGGTTGCAGCGTCTTCTCAAACACTGAAACCCCGTCCAGATCCCGCAGCGTCACGGTCATCTCCCCGCTCTGGCCATCGATGTTCACCTCACCAAAAAACTGAAACCCGGCAAACGGCGAGGTGTTCTGCGCCGGCGGCGCCTTCTGGAACACCAGTTCAGGCCCGAACGTCTTGTCCAGGGTATTGGGTCCGAAACTGCCCGCATTGAGTGGCCCCGCGACAAACTCCCAGAACGGGTCGAAATCCTGGAACACCGCTTGATCCGGGAGGTAGTGGTGTGCCGCGCAGTAATGCACATCGGCCGTCAGCCAGACGGTGTCGCGCACCTTCTGCTGGCGCAGGAAACCCAGCAGCTCGGCGACCTCCAGTTCGCGGCCCTTTGGCGCGCCATTCTCACCGTTGGCGATCGCCTCCCAGCGCATCACGCCGGGGCTGATCTCGCCGTCGGGCACGCCGAGGCCGATAGGCATGTCGGCGGCAATGACTTTCCACTGAGCGCCAGAAGCCTGAAGTTCGCGCTTGAGCCAGTCCAGTTGCTCGCGGCCCAGGAAGGCGGTGGTCGGCCCGGGCTTATCGGCGAGATTGGCGTCGTTGCCGTCGCGGTAGTTGCGCATGTCGAGCACGAACACGTCCAGCATCGGGCCGTAAGCGATCTTGCGGTAGACACGCCCGCCGTTGTCGGCGCTCTGTAGGCGCATAGGGGAGTATTCGAGGAACGCCTGACGCCCGCGGGCTGCCAACAGCTGAATGTCTTTGACCTTGTAGCGATCGTCGAGCTGTTTGCTCGGTGACCAGTTGTTGGTCACTTCGTGGTCGTCCCACTGCCAGATCTGCGGGACCTCGGCATTGAAGCGCCGCAGGTTCTCGTCCATCAGGTTGTAGCGGTAGGCGCCGCGGTATTCGTCGAGGGTTTCGGCGACCTTGCTCTTCTCTTCGGTGGTGATGTTGCGCCAGACGCGCCCGCCTTCGGTGACCACTTCGGCGGGCACCGGGCCGTCGGCGTAGATGGTATCGCCGCTGTGGATGAAGAAGTCCGGCAAGCGCAGGCGCATGGCCTCATAGATGCGCATGCCGCCGATCTCGGGGTTGATGCCGAAGCCCTGGCCGACGGTGTCACCGCTCCAGACAAAGCGGATGTTGCGGCGATTGACCGGCACGCTGCGCAGATGACCGAACCAGGGTTCGCTGGCGACGCCGGTTTGCGCGTCTTCGAAAAACACGCGGTAGAAGATGGCTTGATCCGCTGGGAGACCGGTCAGTTCGACGCGGGCGGTGAAGTCAGTGCGCTGGTCGGCGAGCAGCGAGACCGTGCGACGGGGGTTGCGGAACATGCTGCGGGTGTCCCATTCGACCACCATGCGCGCCGGCCGGTCGCTGCGGCTCCAGACCATGGCGCGGTCGCCGAGCACATCGCCGGACTGCACGCCGTCGGTCATCTTCGGTCGATCCTTCACCGAGGCAATGACCGCCGGCGCAAGCCCCGGCAACAACAATCCGGCGCCAGCGGCCTGGATGATACGGCGGCGAGTCAGGTCGAACCGGGACATGTTTATCCTCCTCAAGGGAATCCGAAAGGAGGACGCTAGCAGCGGATTGTTTGCGGGAGATGACAGGGCAGTGAACAGGCCGAGGGTTGTCTGTGTCTGGCACAAGATCCAGTGCCAAGCCCGATCCCTGTGGGAGTGAGCTTGCTCGCGAAGAGGCCCGAACATCCGACACACATTCAGCGCTTGGGATATCGCTTTCGCGAGCAAGCTCACTCCTACAATTGATCGTGTTCGGCCGCGGAAATCCGGGGCGCACTCAGCCTTCTGTAGGAGTGAGCTTGCTCGCGAAGAGGCCCGAACATCCGACACATCTCCCGAAGCCAGACCGCGCACTTGTAGGACTGGCTTTAGCCGGGAAGGCGTCGGCGTTAACACCGCAAATGTGATGGCGCGCCAACCGGCCTCTTCCCGGCTGAAGCCGGTCCCACTAAAAGCATCGCGTGCATCCCGTGGAACCGGTTATAGCCAGGGAAGCGCCAGCGGTTACGCGCCGGCGGGCACCGCATCCAGCTCGGCGGGTTCAGGTCGTTTCAGCAGCGCGTACAGCACGCCGGTAACGACGCTGCCCGCCACGATCGCCAGCAGATACAGCAGCGCATGGTTAATCGCGTTCGGGATCAGCAGCACGAACAACCCACCGTGGGGCGCCATGAGTTTGCAGCCGAAGAACATCGACAGGGCACCGGTCAGCGCGCCACCGACGATGCTCGCCGGAATCACCCGCAGCGGGTCTTTCGCCGCAAACGGAATCGCGCCTTCGGAGATGAAGCACAGCCCCAGCACGAACGCCGCTTTGCCCGCCTCACGCTCGCTCTGGGCAAACTTGCGACGGGCGATCAATGCCGCGATGCCCATGCCGATCGGCGGCACCATGCCAGCCGCCATGGTTGCCGCCATCGGCGCGCCGCTGCTCGAGGCCAGCAAGCCCACCGAAAACGCATAGGACGCTTTATTGATCGGCCCACCCAGATCCACGCACATCATCGCGCCCAGCAGCACGCCGAGCAGCACCGCGTTGGCCGTGCCCATGGTGTCGAGGAAGTGGGTCAGCCCTTCGAGCATGCCGGCCACCGGCTTGCCCACCACGTAGATCATCACCAGGCCGGTGAACAGGCTCGCCAGCAGCGGAATGATCAGAATCGGCTTCAGCGCTTCGACACTTGCCGGCAACTTCGCGTAGCGATTGACCGCCCAGGCGCTGTAGCCCGCCAGGAATCCCGCGATGATGCCGCCAATGAAGCCCGCGCCCAAGGTGCTCGCCAGCAGGCCACCGATCATCCCCGGCGCAAGGCCCGGACGGTCGGCAATGGAATACGCGATATAACCGGCCAGCAACGGCACCATCAACTGAAACGCCGCGCCCGCGCCGATCTGTTTCAAGGCTGCCGCCAGCGTGCCCGGTTCTTCCGCCGCGTGAATGCCGAACACGAACGACAGCGCGATCAGCAAACCGCCCGCTACCACCATCGGCAGCATGAACGACACGCCGGTGAGCAGGTGTTTGTAGACGCCGGTCTTCTCCTTTTTGGAGGAGGCCTTGGATGCCGAAGCCGTGGATTCAACCTCCGCCTCCGCCAGCGCTTTCTTCAGCGTCGCTTCAGCTTGCTTGAGCGCAATACCGGTGCCGCAGCGAAAGATGCGCTTGCCGGCGAAACGCTCGGTGGCGACTTCGATATCACACGCCAGCAGCACCACATCGGCGTCGGCAATGGCCTGGGCGCTGAGCGGATTACGCGCACCGACCGAGCCCTGGGTTTCCACCTGCAGTTCATAGCCGAGCTTTTTGGCTGCCTGCTGAATCGCCTCGGCCGCCATAAAGGTGTGGGCAACGCCGGTCGGGCACGCCGTCACTGCCACCAGACGCGGTTGCGCGCTGGAAGCAGTCGGCGCAGCAGAAGTCGCGGTGTGCTCGGTCGCCAGGGCCGCCGCTGAACGCAGAAAGCCGTCGGCGTCCTGCAACGCTTGCGCGGGCGTGGCCTGATACAGGCGCTTGCCGGCGAAGCGCGCCAGGTCCAGCGCGCCGGTGTTGACCACCAGCACCCAGTCGGCCGCTTCGATGTCGCCCGGCGACAGTTGCTTCTCCGGATGACGCGGATCATGGATCTCGACGCTGGTACTCCAACCCTGGCGCTGGGCCGCCGCATCCAGCAGACGGGCACTGAGGACGCTGCTGATTTTGCCGTTCGGACAGGCCGTAACGATGGCTAACTTCATCACACTTCCTCTCTTGTTATGCCGTCAGGACGCGGACGTTGACGCCGCTTTCCAGACGTTTCAATTGCGCCGGATCATTGATGCCGAAGCCGATCTGAGTCACGGCCATGGCCGCAATGGCCGTGGCAGTTCGCAAGGTTTGCTCGGGTTTGTGCCCAGACAGCAAGCCGTGGACCATCCCGGCCAACAGCGAATCCCCCGCGCCGACGGTGCTGGCGACGGTGACTTTGGGCGGCAGTGCCTGCAACGCCACGTTGGAACTGAACCAGTGAACGCCCTCCGAGCCCTGGGAAATCACCACGTGCTCAATGCCACGCTGGCGCAGATCGGCCGCCGCCTCGGCTTGCGCAGCGATGGAAATGATCGGCGCATCAAGGGCGTCGGCCAGTTCTTCGGTATTGGGCTTGATCATCCACGGCGACGCTTCCAGGCCGGCGCGCAACGCTTCGCCGCTAGTGTCCAGCGCCACTTTCAAACCCATGGCGTTGAGGCGCAGCAACAGCGTTTTCAGCCACTGCGCGCTGACGCCGCGGGGCAGACTGCCGGCCACGACCACCGCATCAAAACCCGCCGCGATCTGTTCAACCCGAGCGGCCAGCGCCTGTTGCGCCTGAAGGCTGACTTCCGGGCCCGGGCCGTTGAGGTCGGTGATACGCCCGCTGCTTTCCGCCAGTTTGATGTTGCTGCGCGTCTCGCCCGGCACCCGCACGAACTCATCGACGAAGCCGCGCTTGGCGAACAGGGTTTCGAACGGCTGCTGGTTGTCGACGCCGAGGAAGCCCGCGACGGTCAGCTCGTGCCCCAGATCAGCCAACACCTGGGCGACGTTGATGCCCTTGCCCGCCGCGTGGCTGAGCATGGCATCGCTGCGGTTGACCTGGCCGATCTGTAAGGGGCCCAACTGCACGGTCAGGTCCAGCGCCGGGTTCATGGTCAATGTCAGAATTTTCGCCATTACAGCCCCTCCACGAGGGCACGCACGTCCGCCGCGCTGCCAACGGCCAGGGCCGCCTGCGCAAGTTTTCGGGCTTCGATCAGATTCAATTCACGGACGCAGGCTTTGACTTCGCCGATGCTCCGCGCCGAGACGCTTAATTCATCCACACCCAGACCGACCAGCACCGGGACGGCCAGCGGGTCGGCGGCCAGCTCGCCGCAAACGCCTACCCATTTGCCGTTGGCGTGAGCGGCGCGCACGGTGATGTCGATCAGTTGCAACACCGCCGGGTGCAGACCGTCGGCCTGGGCGGACAACATCGGATGACCGCGATCGATCGCCATCGTGTACTGGGTCAGGTCGTTGGTGCCGACGCTGAAGAAATCCACTTCCTTGGCCAGCACCGGCGCCAGCAATGCCGCCGACGGCACTTCGATCATGATCCCCAGTTGCAGGTCGGCAACCGGGATCTCCAGACGCAGACGCTCGGTCATGTCCCGGGCCTGGCGCCATTCTTCAACGGTGCCCACCATCGGAAACATGATGCGCAACGGGCGATTGTCCGCCGCACGCAGCAACGCGCGCAGCTGGCTTTCCATGATGTCCGGGCGTTGCAAGGTCAGGCGAATGCCGCGCACGCCGAGAAACGGGTTTTCTTCTTTATCGATGGGCCAGTACGGCAGCGGCTTGTCGCCGCCGACGTCGAGGGTGCGAACCACCAGCGGGCGACCGTCGAGGTCGTTGAGCACGCGTCGGTATTCCGCTTCCTGTGTCGCTTCATCGGGCGCGGAACTGTGGGCCATGAACAGCAATTCGGTGCGCAGCAGGCCAATCCCTTCGGCGCCCTGCTCCACTGCTGCCGGCGTGCCGGCGCTATCACCAATGTTGGCGAAGACCTCAACGGCGTGGCCGTCCTGGGTGATCGCTGGCTCCATGCGCAGTGCAGCGGCAGCCTTGAGGCGTTGCTCCCGGGTGTCACGGTCTTGCAAGGCGCGCTGCAGGGTCGCTTCGTCGGGCGCAACGTCGAGACGCCCGCGCTGGCCGTCAATCAACAATTGGGTGCCGGATTTGATCAGCAACACCGCATCGCCCGCGCCTACAAGGGCCGGGATGCCCAGCGCCCGGGCGACGATGGCGCTGTGGGCCGTGGCGCCGCCGCGGGCGGTGAGAATGCCGGCGACACGGGCAGGGTCCAAACGCGCGACGTCGGACGGACCGACTTCATCCATCACCAGAATGTACGGTTCTTCCGGCTCAACCAGGTCTTCGACGCCGCAGATTTGCGCCAGCACCCGGCGGCCGACATCCCGCAAGTCAGCGGCGCGCTCGGCCAGCAGCGCGTCTTTCAGCTGTTCCTGCTGACGCGCGGCGGCCTCGATCACGTTCATCCACGCGGCAGCGGCGCTTTCGCCTTGTTTCAGACGCTGGGCCACTTCGTCGACCAGCTCGGGGTCGGCGAGCATTTCCTGGTGCGTGACGAAAATCTCGCGAATGGCCTTCGCCGTGCTGCGTTGAATCAATTGCTCGATGTCGACGCGCACCTGCGCCAGCGCGCTGTGCAGACGTTCGTGTTCGACGCTCTGCGATTCGCCCTTTGCCGGGTAATCAATCACCGGCAGAACATGCACGTGGGCAGGGCCGACGGCGATGCCGGGCGCAGCAGGCACGGCCTGAATCTGAGTGCCTGCGGCGGGGGCGCTGAGGGTTTTTTCCACAACTGCCGGGGCTGGCTTGACTTCGGTATGGGTCGGCAACGGCTCGATTTCTTCGCCCAGGCCTTCGAGCACCGCAGCAATCAAAGCGGGCAAGGCGTCGGCAGCAATGGTCGGCTCGGCAATGAACTCAAGGGACTGACCGCGCTGCACGCCGAGGCTCAGCAGTTTACTCAGGCTCTTGGCCGACACAGGATTTTCGGTGCCGTCGACGATGCGCACGCGAATGTCGCCGTCAAAGCCCTTGGCCAGTTGCGCGAGGATTTTTGCGGGACGCGCATGCAGGCCGTGGGCATTGGCCAGGGTCACGCGCTCGCTCGGCCAGTCGGGCGGCACCTCGCCGCCCAATGCCTGAAGCACCGCGCGACTGCTGGTCGCTTCACCCAGTACGTGGCCGCGACCTTCGATCAGCAAGGCGCACAGACGTTCGAGCAACGCCTGGTGGGACTCACCCAGACTGGCGAGGCAGAACAGGCCGGTCAGCGACTGCCCCAAATGACGCATGGGTTTGTCCGGCGTAACGAAGGCCAGGCCGGGCTTGTTGACCATCTGCTCGCTGTGCAGCCACCAGAGGCCTTCGCCCAACGGCAGCGGCTCGACCTGCTGCAGCACCGCCGCGAAACCGTTGTTCACGCACTCGGCTTTGCGCAGCAAACGTGCGCCGCGCCAGACGAGCTCTTCGAAATCATCGACCATGACGCCCAGGCTGATCATCTGAGCATCGAGGGCCAGTTCCTGCGGCGCGCCTTGCAGCAGTTTGAGCAGAGACTCGGGATCCTTCGCCTGACGCAGCGCTTCGCCCAGGTCGTTTTCACCCAAGGCACGGGTCAGCAGTTGAAGCAACCGCAAATGCTCGTCGGACTTGGCAGCGATGCCGATGGCCAGATAAACCATTTGCCCGTCGCCCCAGTCCACCCCCTCGGGGAATTGCATCAGGCGCACGCCGGTGGCAAACACCTGGTCGCGGGTCTGCGGCGTGCCGTGGGGAATGGCGATGCCTTGCCCCAGAAAAGTCGAACCCTGTTGCTCACGCGCCTGCAAGCCTGCAAGGTAGCCGGGAGCCACCAGGCCATCGGCGACAAGCAAGTCAGCCAGCAGTTGCAACGCGGCGGGCTTGTCCACCGCCGACTGGTCCATGGAAATTTGCTCTATGGTCAGCTCGAGCATTGCGTTCTCCTGTGCTGCGCGGGGTCGCGCCAGATTCTTGTTGTAGGACCGGTCGTACACACCGATGACTTACGGTTTGCTAATAATGAATGCGTAAACTCACATTGATACTTCGACTCAGGCCCGCCTTAGGCAAAGAACAGGGCAGAAGGCGCCATAAACAGGCCTGCTGAATCGTTTAATCTAGCGTGCCGCGCACGTTACTTGATAATCCATGCGGATTGAAGCTCATCCGGTCGAATCGTGTAGGAAACATCCTTCGCGGCCCACACGCTTCCTACGAGACAACGGTCTGCTGTCATGATGGCTGTTAATCGGTGAAAATCCCTGCCACGGTAGTTCAGCTCTCACTTCTGCTTCTCATCACGAAAGGATGCCCGGCTTGAAACTCAGTGATATTGCGCGTCTGGCCGGTGTTTCTGTGACCACGGCCAGCTACGTGATCAACGGAAAGGCCGAACAGCAACGCATCAGCAGCGCGACGGTCGAGCGCGTGCGCGCGGTGGTCGACGCCCACGGCTTCCGGCCCAACCCGCAGGCGGCCGGGCTGCGCAGCCGGCATACCCGGACCCTTGGCTTCATCCTGCCCGATCTGGAGAACCCCAGTTACGCGCGCATCGCCAAGCAACTTGAACAGGGTGCCCGCGCGCGTGGTTACCAATTGCTGATCGCCAGTTCAGACGACGATCCCATCAGCGAGTTGCAGTTGTTGCAGCTGTTTCGCGCGCGACGCTGCGATGCGCTGTTCGTCGCCAGTTGCCTGCCGGCCAGCGATGACAGCTACCGCGCGCTGCAACAGCAAGGGACACCGGTCATCGCCATCGACCGGGAGATGGACCCGGCGCACTTCTGCTCGGTGGTCAGCGATGACCACGACGCCAGCCAGCAACTGACCCGCAGCCTGCTGGAGATCAAGCCGCGGCACATCGCCCTGATCGGCGCGCGGCCGGAGCTGAGCGTCAGTCAGGCGCGGGCCAGTGGCTTCGAAGATGCGCTGGAGGGTTTCGAAGGCTCGGTGATCATCGAACACGGCGACGCGTTCAGCCGTGACTGCGGCCAGCAACTCGCCAGCGAGATGTTTGATCGCCTGGGGTATTTCCCCGACGCGCTGATTACGACGTCCTATGTCCTGCTGCAAGGGGTGTTCGATGTGCTGCACCAGCGCCGCCTGAACCCGGACCAGCTTCATCTGGGCACATTCGGTGACACGCAATTGCTGGATTTCCTGCCGTTGCCGGTCAATGCCATGGCTCAGCAGCACCATCTGATCGCTGAAAAAGCCCTGGCCCTGGCGTTGTCGGCCATCGAGCAGGATCAGTACGAGCCAGGCGTGCATGCCATCGTGCGGACATTCAAACAACGGATTCACGAGGCGTAAGCAACGTGCGACTGATCGACACCCACACGCACCTGGATTTCGACGACTTCGACGCCGACCGCGACGCCGTCCTCGCCAACAGCCGGCAGTTGGGTGTCGAGCGCATCGTGGTGCTGGGCGTCTATCAGCGCAATCTGCAACGGGTGTGGGATCTGGCGATCAGCGAACCTTCGGTGTACGCCGCGCTGGGTCTGCACCCTGTGTTCCTTGAGGAGCATCAGCCAGAGCATGTACAGGAGATGCGCAACTGGCTGACGCGTCTGGCCGGGCATCCCAAGCTGTGCGCCGTGGGCGAGATCGGTCTCGATTACTACATCGAATCCCTGGACCGCCCGCGGCAACAGACGTTGCTTGACCAGCAGTTGCAGCTGGCGGCCGACTTCAACCTCCCTGCCCTGCTCCACGTGCGCCGCAGCCACGCCGACACCATTGCCGCGCTCAAGCGCTTCAAGCTCAAGCGCAGCGGCATCGTTCACGCCTTCGCCGGCAGCCGCGAAGAAGCCCGGGAATACATCAAGCTGGGTTACAAGCTGGGGCTGGGCGGTGCGGCGACGTGGCCGCAGGCGTTGCGCATGCACCGGGTGATCGCCGATCTGCCGTTGGAAAGCGTCGTGCTGGAAACCGACTCCCCGGACATGGCGCCGGCAATGTTTCCGGGCATGCGCAACAGCCCCGAGCACCTTCCCGATATATGCGCGGCCATCGCCGAACTGATGAAAATCCCTGCGGACAAACTGGCCGCAGCGAGCACCGCCAATGCGTGTGAAGTGTTCGGCTGGGACTGAAACCTGTCGCCGATTTCATGTTGCGATAAGAAATTTCAAAGACTTAGCGTGGTCCCTTGGGTATCTCTCTTGGTTAACTAAGGAAACCCGTTAATGAAATTCTCGAAGTTCGCGCAGGCCTTGTCGCAGTGGTCCGGCAGCCCACGAACCTTCCTCGTGGCGATTGCGCTGATCTGTTTGTGGGCCGTGACCGGGCCATTCTTCCACTACAACGACACTTGGCAGCTGATCATCAATACATCCACGACGATCATCACCTTCCTGATGGTCTTTCTGATCCAGAACACCCAGAACCGCGACACCGATGAGATGCATATCAAGATCGACGAACTGCTGCGCGTGACCAAAGACGCGCAGAACGCTGTGCTGAGCCTGGATAATCTTGATCAGAAGGAATTGCACGCACTGCGCAAGAAATACAAGGCGATGGGCGAAGGCGTGGAGTTTGATCACACCGAGGCGTTTCCGGAACCGGAGCCTGAGGCGGGTGAAGAGAAAGCGGAGTTGATGACCAGTCGCTGATTCTTCAGCGATTGAAGTGACGAATTCGCGAGCAAGCTCGCTCCCACAGGGAAGTGAGTACGGCGCGAAGTCTTTTGGCGAGAGGGTTAAATCGTGGGAGTGAGCTTGCTCACGACGAGGCCGGTACGTCCGAAATCTACAGCGGCAGAAGTGGCGTATTCGCGAGCAAGCTCGCTGCCACAGGGGCGCTGAGTACGGCGCAGAAACCTGTGGCGACACGACCGCTCCCACATGGACCATGTACCAGCCGGGCTACCAAGCCCGGCTGGTAAAGGGCTGAACTCCGGCTTATGTGATCGGCGCCGGGTTGAACAGGGTGATGTCGTTGTGCAGACGATACTTCTCGGTCCAGGTCGTCTTCTTTCCGCTGGCGACGTCGAGGTAGAAGTGAAAAAGCTCCCATCCCAAGTCCTCGATGCTGGCGCGCCCGGTTGCAATGCGCCCTGCATCAACATCGATCAGATCGGGCCAGCGCTGTGCCAGCTCCGTGCGGGTCGACACTTTCACCACCGGTGACATCGCCAGACCATACGGCGTGCCGCGTCCTGTGGTGAACACGTGCAGGTTCATCCCGGCCGCCAGTTGCAGCGTCCCGCAGACAAAGTCGCTCGCCGGCGTCGCGCAGAAGATCAGGCCTTTGCGCGTCACCCGCTCGCCAGGGCCAAGCACCCCGTTGATCGCGCTGCTGCCGGATTTGACGATCGACCCCAGCGACTTCTCGACGATGTTCGACAGCCCGCCCTTCTTGTTCCCCGGCGTGGTGTTGGCGCTGCGGTCCGCTTCGCCTTTGGCCAGGTAACGGTCGTACCAGTCCATTTCGCGAACCAGGCCTTCAGCGACTTCCATGTTTTCGGCACGGGAGGTCAGCAGGTAGATCGCATCACGCACTTCGGTCACTTCCGAAAACATCACGGTTGCGCCCGCGCGCAGCAACAGGTCCGAGGCATAACCCAGCGCGGGGTTGGCGGTGATGCCGGAAAACGCATCGCTGCCGCCGCACTGCATGCCCAGAATCAATTCCGACGCCGGCACGGTTTCGCGACGACGCTGGTCGAGCTTCTTCAAGCGTGTCTCGGCCAATTCCATGATCTGCTCGATCATTTCGTTGAAGCCGTGCTTGGAGTCTTGCAAGCGATACAGCCAGGGCTCGCTCAGGTCGACCGAGGCGTCGCCAGTGTGCATGACCTGATCGGCCTGCAGCTTCTCGCAGCCCAGGCTGATCACTAGCGCCTCGCCACCAAGGTTCGGGTTGCGCGCCAGGTTGCGCACCGTGCGAATCGGGATGTACGCGTCTTTGGCAGTGATGGCGACGCCGCAGCCGTAGCTGTGGGTCAGCGCCACCACGTCATCGACGTTCGGGTACTTGGGCAGCAATTCCTCGCGGATGCGCTTGACGGCGAAATCCAGAACCCCGGTGACGCACTGCACCGTCGTCGTGATGCCCAGGATATTGCGCGTGCCAACGGTGCCGTCGGCGTTGCGGTAACCCTCGAAGGTGAAGCCTTCCAGCGGCTCACCGCGGACCGGCACGGCGTCGGACATCGGCAGGCTGTCCAGCGCCGGCGCTGATGGCATGCGCAGCTGATCTTCCTTGACCCAACTGCCTTTCGGGATCGGCTGCAGCGCATAGCCGATGGTGTGGCCGTAACGAATGATCGGCTCCCCTTCGGCGATGTCCACGGTGTTCACCTTGTGGCTCTGCGGCACATTGTCGACGGTCACCAGACCGTTATCGAATTCAGTCCCCGCCGGTACGCCCTGGTCATTGACCACGACGACGACGTTATCAAGCGCGTGCAAGCGAATGTAACGCGGCGAATCGGCATGTTGGATCAAGTTCATCACGGTTTTTCCTCAGAGTTTCGCTTGAGAAAGCTCGGCTTCACTGGCCGGCAAGGCACCCTTCTGTGGGGTTTCCTTGAGTTCTACACGTTTGATTTCACCGACGATGAAGATGTAGCTGATCACCGCCACCAGCGCGTTGGCGCCGACGAACACCAGGGCCCATTTGAACGAACCGGTGGTGCTGATGATGTAGCCGATGACAATCGGGGTGGTGATGGAAGCGATGTTACCGAACATGTTGAACAGACCGCCGCTCAAACCGGCGATTTGTTTCGGCGATGCGTCGGACATGACCGCCCAGCCCAGTGCGCCAACGCCCTTGCCGAAGAAGGCCAGTGCCATGAAGCCCACGACGACCCATTCGATGTCGACGTAGTTGCACGTCACGATCGAGGTCGACAGCAGCAGGCCACCAATGATCGGCGCCTTGCGAGCGAAGGTCAGCGAGTGGCCTTTGCGCAGCAGGTAGTCGGAAATGATCCCGCCCAGCACGCCGCCGATGAACCCGCAGATGGCTGGCAGCGAAGCGATGAAGCCCGCCTTGAGGATGGTCATGCCGCGTTCCTGAACCAGGTACACCGGGAACCAGGTCAGGAAGAAGTAGGTGATGCCGTTGATGCAGTATTGAGCCAGGTAAATGCCCAGCATCATGCGGTTGGTCAGCAACTGACGCACATAGTCCCATTTCGGGCCGCTGGCAGAGCCTTTGCCCTTGTCCTGATCCATGTCGACCATGCCGCCGTTGTTGGCGATGTGATCGAATTCTTCCTTGTTGATTTTTGGGTGGTTGCGCGGGCTGTGGATAACTTTCAGCCAGATCAGGGAGAACAGGATGCCGATGCTGCCCATCACGATGAACACGTGCTGCCAGCCGAAGGTGTAAACGATCCAGCCCATGATCGGGGCGAACAGAACGGTGGCGAAGTATTGTGCCGAGTTGAAGATCGCCGAGGCCGTGCCGCGTTCAGACGTCGGGAACCAGGCCGCCACGATACGGGCGTTGCCGGGGAACGACGGTGCTTCGGCGAGGCCGACCATGAAGCGCAGGGCGAACAGCAGGAAGATGGCGGTGGAGAGACCGAATTCGCCGACGTAGCCTTGCAGCACGGTGAACAGCGACCAGGTGAAGATGCTCAATGCGTAGACTTTCTTGGAGCCGTAGCGGTCCAGAAGCCAGCCGCCTGGGATCTGGCCGGCGACGTAGGCCCAACCAAATGCGGAGAAGATGAAACCGAGGGTGACGGCGTCGATGCCGAGGCTTTTCTGCAGGCTGGAGCCCGCGATGGCGATGGTTGCACGGTCGGCGTAGTTGATCGTGGTCACCAGAAACAGCATGAGCAAGATCAAATAGCGGACGTGCGTCGGCTTGGTTTTCTGCATGTTCGAAACTCCCACTAGTTATTTTTTTTGCGCGGGTAAACGATCTTATGTGTGTGCTGCTCGCCTCTGCCCCTAAAACAGATGCGATGTGAAGCTGTACTGCGAGCTGTCCGTTAGCGAAGCCCCGAGGGCAAAAAACCGCTGATCGCTCAGCGGTTTTGCGGCAACTGGGCGATTACTGCTTGCCCTGCTTGTCCATCAATGCAGCCAGCATGTCGACTTCGTCTGACGTCAGGTCAGTCAGCGGTGCGCGGACAGGGCCTGCGTCGTAACCGGCAAGCTTGGCGCCCGCCTTGACGATGCTCACCGCGTAGCCGTGTTTGCGGTTACGGATGTCCAGATACGGCAGGAAGAAATCGTCGATCAGCTTGCCGACGGTCTCGTGATCGTCTTTGGCGATGGCGTGGTAGAAGTCCATCGCCATTTTTGGCAGGAAGTTGAACACCGCCGAGGAGTAAACCGGCACGCCCAGCGCCTTGTAGGCAGCGGCGTAGACTTCTGCCGTTGGCAGACCACCCAGGTACGAGAAGCGGTCGCCCAGACGACGGCGGATCGAAACCATCAGCTCGATATCACCCAGGCCGTCTTTGTAGCCGATCAGGTTAGGGCAGCGCTCGGCCAGTTGTTCCAGCAGCGAAGGGGTCAGGCGGCAGACGTTACGGTTGTAGACAACAACGCCGATCTTGACCGATTTGCAGACCGCTTCAACGTGGAGGGCGACGCCGTCCTGGCTGGCTTCGGTCAGGTAGTGAGGCAGCAGCAGCAGGCCTTTGGCACCCAGACGCTCGGCTTCTTGAGCCATCTGAATCGCTTGGCGGGTCGGACCACCGACGCCAGCCAGAATCGGCACGCTGGTTTCGCAGGTGTCGACGGCAGTCTTGATGATTTCGGAGTATTCGTCGCCGGTCAGGGAGAAGAACTCACCTGTACCGCCTGCGGCGAACAGCGCGGAAGCGCCATACGGGGCGAGCCATTCCAGACGCTTGATGTAGCCAGCGCGGTGGAAGTCGCCCTGGGCATTGAAATCGGTAACCGGGAAGGAAAGCAGACCGTGAGAGAGGATGGACTTCAGTTCTTGTGGATTCATTATTCGAACACCCTGGGGAGCTATTTTTGTGGATGAAGCACCAGTCCTGCGCTGATGTCGTAAGTCATCGTACAACCGGTAGTAGGATCACTCAATAGCGTTTTGAAATATTTATGACGGGGGAGGATGAGTGGTGCCTGCTGATGCTGGCATGGTGCGAAGCCCGGTTATGAGATGCCGCAGTCGCTGCAGAGGAGTGCTGAATGGCGCGATTTGTAGGAGTGAGCTTGCTCGCGATCTGGCGCAAAGCGGCAGCATTCTTGGTGATGCGGCGCGTTTGAAAGCACCGCAGCTTCAGTTTTACGACTGTTGCGCAGCCGATCGCGAGCAAGCTCACTCCTACGGCCTCCGGCCAGAGTCAACGAGCCGACGTCCGAGCCTGAATCACCGACCCGCGCAAACACCTTAGAGGGCAGCGCAGCTATGCCCTAGCCTTCTAACAACGTGTCTCAAGCCCGCTGCGATTCAGCCTCTTCATGGGCATGACGCAGCCGTTCACGGCTATTGGTCAGGTGCAGGCGCATGGCGGCGCGGGCGGCATCGGAATCCTGGCGCGCGATGGCATCGTAGATTTCCTCGTGCTCGCGGCTCAGGCGGCTCATGTAATGCTGGTTGTCGTCGTGGGCCAGGCGCGCAGAATTCAGACGGGTACGGGGAATGATGCTAGTGCCCAGGTGATTCATGATGTCGGTGAAGTAGCGGTTGCCGGTCGACAGGGCGATGGCCATGTGGAACTGGAAATCGGCGCCGACAGCATCGCTGGCATGGGCCGCGCTCTCGCTGAGTGCGTCGAGGGCGGCGCGCATATCGGCCAGTTGCTCGGCGGATCGGCGTTGGGCGGCAAGGCCGGCTGATTCGACTTCGAGACTGATGCGCAGCTCAAGAATCGCCAGGACGTCACGGAGGGTGACGATGGTGGCCGGATCGATACGGAAACCGCTCGGGCTCGGCGTGTCCAGAACGAACGTGCCGATGCCATGCCGGGTTTCGACGAGTCCGGAGGCCTGCAGGCGAGAGATGGCTTCGCGAACAACCGTGCGGCTGACGCCCTGCTCTTCCATGATTGCAGACTCGGTAGGCAACTTGTCCCCGCGCTTTAGCCCGCCAGTGCGGATCCGCTCGGAGAGTTCAGTCACCAGTTCCTGTGCGAGACTGCGGTGCTTTCTGCGTGCGCGAGGCGGAGCGCTCTGATTTTCCATATCCAACATGCATCTCTAAATACGCTGAACGCTGATGATAGCTCACCGGGTTGTGCGATCACACAACAACCCCGGCGTAGCACCTGGTTTACGACACTTTATCGCTTCAGCACTGTACGCTTAAAGTGCCGATTCGGTTAGCGGCTGCTCGTGCAACTGGCCACCGTCGATGCGCACGTGCCGGCGATGGAAACGCTTGAGGCTGCTGCGGTGGCCGATGCTGAGCAGGGTCACGCCTGGTAGCTCGTCCAGCAACGCCTGATACAGCGCGGCCTCATCCTCTTCGTCCATCGCGGATGTGGCTTCATCCAGATAAAGCCAGTCCGGCGCGAACAGTAACGCTCGGGCAAAAGCGACGCGCTGTTGCTCGCCCGGCGAAAGCATGCGCTGCCAGTGTTCACTCTCGTCCAGTCGCGGGATCAGGTGATCGAGGCGGCAGGTTTCCAGCACCTGAGCAAAGCGTTCGGCAGGATAGACTTCGGGCGCCTGGGGATAACTCAACGCCTCACGCAGGGTGCCAATTGGCAGATACGGTTTTTGCGGCAGGAAGAACGCACGTTTGGCGGGTAGCTTCACGGCACCGTGGCCTTCTTTCCACAATCCGCCCATCGCCCGCAGCAGCGTACTTTTGCCACTGCCGGAGCGGCCGCTGAGCATGACCTTTTCGCCTGCCGCAATGCGAATGTTGGCATTGTTCAGCAACTTACGACCGCCGGCGAGAGACAGCGCGAGGCCCTCGAGTTGCAAGGCATCGCTCTCATGACTGACCTTGATGGCCGGCACGCGCGCTTCGTTTTCGTCCATGGCCTGACGGAAGCTGAGCAGACGATCACAGGTGGCGCGCCACGATGCCAGCTGGGTGTACGCGTCGATGAACCAGCTGAAATTTTCCTGCACATTGCCGAATGCGGAGTTGATCTGCATCAGCTCGCCCAGTTCGATCTTGCCGGCAAAATAACGCGGCGCAGCGACGACGAAGGCAAAAACGATGGCGATCTGCGAGTAACCGGCGGTGAAGAACGTCAGGCGCTTCTGCACCTTCATGATCGTCCAAAAGTTGCTCCAGACCATGCCGAACCGTGCGCTCAGGCGCTGATTCTCGTTGGCCTCCCCGTCGGACAGGGCGATGCTTTCGGCGTTCTCGCGAACGCGCACCAGCGAGAAACGCATGTCGGCCTCGTAACGCTGTTGCTGGTTGCTCAGCACGATCAAGCGTTTGCCGATCAGGTGAGTCAGCAAGCTACCGACCGCGGCATAAATAAGTGCGGCCCAGAACATGTAGCCGGGGATGGTGATGCCAAACAGCTCGATGCTGCCGGACACGCCCCACAGGATCACCGAGAACGACACCAGGCTGACCACCGTGCGCAGCAGGCCGAGGCTTAGGCTGAGGGTGTCGGAAGTGAAGTTATTGAGGTCTTCAGACAGACGCTGGTCCGGGTTATCGGTGTAACCGCCCTGCTCCAGCCGGTAGTAGTTCTTGTGCGCAAGCCATTTGGCAAAATGCTGTTCCGTCAGCCATCGACGCCAGCGGATGGTCAGCATCTGGGTCAGATAGAGGCGATAGACCGCGCCAAGTATGGCAATGGCGGCA
The DNA here is from genome assembly GCF_057291635.1 of Pseudomonas sp. 1L-C-7-B-C1. Classification (NCBI taxonomy): domain Bacteria; kingdom Pseudomonadati; phylum Pseudomonadota; class Gammaproteobacteria; order Pseudomonadales; family Pseudomonadaceae; genus Pseudomonas; species Pseudomonas sp. 1L-C-7-B-C1. The sequence goes on from NZ_JBXAWH010000004.1 coordinate 351,113, forward strand.
ATGCCGCAGAAGTACAGAATCAGGTGGGTAAAGGCGCCCAGATCCTTGTTCTGCAGGGCGTTGTAAAAGTCGCGGTACCAGCTGTTGACCAGCACCGAGATAAACACACTGAACAGCGACAGCACGATCACTGCGATGAGCAGCACCCAGGCCATGCCTTTTTCTTCGCTGCGCCAGTAGGGCGTCACCAGCTTCCAGACCCGGGAAAAGAAATTCCCGTTTACAGCGTCATTGACCCTGGATTCGTCTACATCAAAATTCATGGCAAAAGCTCGGCAGCAGGCAATTAAAGGCGTTGGCGCCAATGTGCCAGACGCCACAGACGATCTTCCATGAATAAATGTTTAAGAAGCAGTCCCTGCTTAGCGACGGACCGGGCGCTTCTGCAACTTGCGCTGCAAGGTACGTCGATGCATGCCCAGCGCACGCGCCGTTGCGGAAATATTGCCCTCGTGTTCGGTCAACACGCGCTGAATGTGCTCCCACTGCAAGCGGTCGACGGACATCGGGTTTTCAGGCACCAGCGTGTCCAGGTCGGCGTGTTCGGACAGCAGCGCTGCCAGCACGTCATCGGCATCGGCGGGTTTGCACAGGTAGTTGCAGGCGCCGCGCTTGATCGCCTCGACGGCCGTGGCGATGCTCGAATAACCGGTCAGGATCAGCACGCGCATTTCCGGGTCCAGTTCCAGCAGCTTGGGCAACAGCACCAGCCCCGAATCGCCTTCCATTTTCAGGTCGACGGCGGCGTAGTCCGGAATGTCCTGCTGCGCGAGGGCCAGGCCCTCATCGGCGGAGCCGGCGGTGCTCACGCGAAAACCGCGGCGCGCCATAGCCCGCGCCATCACGCGGGTGAAGGTGGCGTCGTCGTCCACCAGCAGCAGGTGCGGCAGCTCTTCGCCTTCAACCTGGATTTCGTCAGTCATGCTTCATCTCCTCGTGCGTCACGGGGCAGGCGCAGCTCGGTCAGCGTGCCGCCTTCCTCGTGAGGATAGAGTTTCACCGAGCCGCCCGCGCGGGTCACGCTGGCCTTACTCAAGAACAGGCCAAGGCCGAAGCCTTTGCCCTTGGTGGTAAAAAACGGTTTACCGATCTGCTCGGCGATGGCCAACGGTACGCCGGCCCCATGATCGCGGATGCTGATGCGGATTTCAGTCACGGTCCAGTCCAGATTCACCTCAAGCCCTTCGGCGCAGGCATCGGCAGCATTGTTGAGCAGGTTCAGCAGCGCCTGGGTCAGGTCCGGCGGCGGCGCCAGCATCGGCACGTCGCCCTGTCCCAGGCGTTGAAAGCGGTAAGTGGCTTCCGGGCGCATCAGGTGCCAGCGATTAAGCGCCTGATCGAGCCAGTGCGTAACGGTTTGTTCCTGCACCGAGAGCCGGCGATTCGCTTCGGCGGCGCGAACCAGTTGTTGCAACGTCTCCTTGCACAGCTTGACCTGGTCCTGCAGCACCGAAAGGTCGTCCTGCAGCGCAGGGTCTTTATGGTCCTGCTGCATTTCCTTGAGCAGCACGCTCATGGTCGCCAGCGGCGTGCCAAGTTCATGGGCGGCGCCGGCAGCTTCGGTGGCCACCGCGAGTAATTGCTGATCGCGCGCGCCCTCTTCGCGGCGCAAGGCACGCATGTGTTCCTGACGGCGCAGTTCTTCGGCCATGCGCGCGGCAAAGAAGGTGATCACCCCGGCCGCCAGCGCAAAACTCAGCCACATGCCGTAGATCTGCATGTTCTCGCGGGCCACGAAGGCATCCAGCGGGAAGAACTTGGCCAGCATCAGGGTGTACAACGCCAGCGCAATACCCGACAGGATCAGCGAATAACGCCACGGCAGCGTCACGGCGGCGATGGTCAGCGGCACCAGGTAATAAGAAACGAACGGGTTGGTCGAGCCGCCGGAAAAGTACAGCAGCGCACTGTGGATAAACAGGTCGAATGCCAGTTGCACGGCGTATTCGAGCTCGGTCACCGGCCACGAGGTGCGCAAACGGATGGCCGTCAGCAGGCAGACGATCGCCGAGAAACCCAGGGTGATGTCCAGCTGCAGCCAGGGCAGCGGCAGCAAATCGAACAGATAGGCGAACCCCACTGAGCCCGCCTGTGCACCCAGCACCAGAATGCGGATGAACGTCAGGCGCCAGAGGTTCTGACGGGTGGCAGAAAGCAGTTGCAAGGGGGCGAGCATGAGCTCTCCTGATGAGCGCTCCAGGCGAATCGGAGCGAGTATAACCAATGCGACAACAGTTGCCGTCAAAGTGCGTCAAACCGCCACATCCATTTGACCTCCGCCCAATGGCGCAGGAACAAGCCTCCGGGTTCACAGTCTCATGGGCATCCGTCCGCCGAGGACTTGCCACATCTCTCGGGACGGTTCGCCAAACAAGGAGTTTTTATGTTCAGCCTTCGCCCTACTGCCGCACTGCTCACCCTCGGCGCACTCGCGCTGGCCAGCACCCCTGCCCTCGCCGACGACGTTCACTACAACCAGGTTTCGGTCCGCGCCGAAGTCAGCCAGGAAGTGCAGCGCGACCTGATGACCGTCACCCTCTACACCGAATCGCAGAACACCGACCCGGCCAAACTGGCGGCCGGCGTCACTGAAACCCTGAACAAGGCCTTGGGCGAAGCGCGTCAGGTCAAAGACATCAACATCCGTCAGGGCAGCCGCAACAGCTACCCGATCTACGACGACAAAGGCCAGAAGATCACCGGCTGGCGTGAACACGCCGAACTGCGCCTGGAAAGCGCCGACTTTGCCGCCCTCTCCAAGTTGACCGGCGACCTGCTGGGTGGCGACATGAAAATGGGCGGCATGGACTTCTCCATTTCCAACCCCGCACGCAAGACCAGCGAAGACGCGTTGCTCAAGGACGCTGTGACAGCATTCCGTGCTCGCGCGAAATTGGTGACCGACGCACTGGGCGGTACGGGCTACAAACTGGTCAACCTGAACCTGAACACCTCCGGGTTCCCGCAGCCGTATCTGCGCGCGCCAGTCATGATGATGAAGGCCGCGCGTGCCGACGCCGCGCCAACGCCTGATGTCGAGGCCGGCACCAGCCAGGTCAGTGTGGCAGCAGATGGCGTGATCGAAGTCGCTATCCCTTGATGCACCCGGCGGCAGCCAAGGGCTGCCGCCTTTTCCCTCTCCCATCCCCGCTTTATTACGGCCATCCCGTGGCCGCTTCCCCATCAGCGCAGCTCCTATCTCCTACGTCCCGGGGCGATTCGGCCGATTTTCACGCTGCCCGAAATAAATAGAATTGTCCGCAGCAAAACACACCTGACGCGCACTCAAGGCCGCCTGCCCCAAGAGCACGGCCGTGCGCGGCCAATGATTCAAGGAAGAATCCGATCATGCCTTTTCAAGCTCAAACCGTTATTCCTGTCGACGTGTCTACCCGCACGTTGCGCAGTACATTCGCGCTGGATCTACTGACCCACGTGGCCGAAACGCTCGCGCCAGAATCTTTTGCCATTGAGATGGGCAACGTCTTCGGTAACGACATTCCGCCTCACCTCTATACGAAGCTGCGGGACAAACTGCAGGCGGGTGAGGTGCAAAACCCTGCCGTGCTTCTCTCCTGGGAGCTGGGCTTCGAAGCCGACTATGACAACCGCGAGCGGGTCATCCGTGTCGATTGGTCATTCTTCGCGCGTACGACCGCCCATCCGCAGCACTACTGGTGGTTGCTCACCGCACTGCTCCATGAATTCGGCCACCACATCGACAACGTCCTGCGCCATGAACTGGCTGATGAAAATGCGCCATTGGCGAACGATGCCCCATTCGAGGAAGGCCATCTTTTCACCTTGTGGTTGACCGAAGCAGCCTCCCCGTCACGAGACGACCTGAGTTTCGCCACGTATTCCGAAGTGGCCTCCGGCAATCGTGAGTACGCGATGTCCTGGAAGAAGGCTGGCGAAGCCATTCGCGACTATCTGGCCTCGACCGATCTGCGCATCGAGCCTTCCCACAGCAATTCCGACCGCGAAGCCTTCGAAGCCGGCAACGCCGAGGCGAAAGGCAGCACCCACCAGACGATTGAATGGGTACTGCAGGATTTCAAATTCAGCCGAACGGAAATCGACGCCGTTTATTTCGGCAACTGGCTACGGGATTACTCTCAGGTCGTTGATCCCAAGATCACCCGTGCACCCGACATGCCAAAAGAATTCCCGTCGACACTGTCCCGCGAGGGCTGGACGAATCTGATCGACGTGCTGGCAGCCAAGAAATTTTTCGATCTGCGGATGCGCTATCCGAACGAAATGAAGGTCACGCCCACGAAGCTGGGTGTTTACCGGCCGACGGAGCACATCGACAATCCGCTGGTGACCGATCCACCGTTCCCGGACCCGAAAGTGCGTGACCCGGACTTCGAAGCCTGGGTGCTATCCGGTGATCCGTCCCTTGGCGCGGACTTGGCCACGTCAATGAAACGCTACATCGGCAACGCGGTGGGCTACATGGAGCAGGAGCTGCGCCTGGCGATGGAACAGGGCCGTTCCCTCGACGGACTGCGAAGCTTCGGCGCCGCGCTGCATGTGCTCGAAGACCTGTTCGCCCATTCAAACTTCGCAGAACTGAGCCTGATCAAGGCCGGGCATGTCAGGGTTCTACCCTGGACAACGCCTGTTCACGTCAAATGGAACCTGCCTCTGGTCACGGGCACATTCGGGGCCACCGACGTCATCGCCAGTCTGGCGGGACCGCTGGGCAAAATCCTCTTTTCCACCCAGGAGCTTGAGTTCGAGCTCACTCAGCCGGGTTATCGCTCGGACAGAGATAAAGTGATGCTGGTGTTGCTGAGCGAACACCCTGATCAGGATTATTTCAACGCATTCAACGCGCTGCTGACGGCCAGGGACGGCCTGGTGACGCTCGCCAAAAAAATGGGCGTAGACACCCTGAAGTTCTATCGCTGGCTGATCAACACCCCGGCGGGCATTTTGCTGAACGCGTACAACAGCGCGGCACAAGGTGTACTGACCTGGATCGGCAACAGCGTCGACGATGCGCAGACTCTGCTGGGCAGTGACCCGAATACTGACCCGACGCTGGAGCCGAGCCACTCGCAACTCTCCAAGGACCACGCTGAACACCCGCTCCACGATTTGGCCGCGCTGCTCGCTACCGAAGCCGTGCGCAAAGTTGCCCAGTCCATGGTCGATTACTGGGCTGGCAAACCTGAGGCAGATCCGGTCGCCGTCGCGTCGGCATTCTTCTGCCATCCTGCCGACAGCGAATGGCAGTACCCGATCGTCAACGCATGGGCGGCCAGCAATCCGGCGGAAGTGGCACGCAGTGAATCGAAGAGCGAGCTGGACAAGACCCAGCAAGCGGCAATCGACGAACTTCGCGCCATCCAGAACACACTCATCAAAGACAGCCAGAGCTACCTGGACTACGTGTTCAACAGCAAAACCTCACAGGCCTCGGGCTTGCAGGGCATTCTGGAGCAGGGGTTCATGAAAGTGGTTTCCGGCACCACCTGGTGGAAGGAGTTGCAGAACTTCATTAAGTAATAAGCTTATGAATTTACCTGGCTTGTTGCCCGAGTGAGCCGTGCGGCATTCTTGGCGGTCTATCATCCCGTCGATGAATTCAGGCATGAGTGCCGCACTTAATGAGGTTCACATGGACACCACCTTCAAACCCCTGCTCCTGGCAGCCGCAATGGCGCTGTGCGTTCCCTCGGTGCAGGCGGCCAGCACCCTTGTCTATTGCTCGGAAGCCAGCCCTGCCGGCTTCGATCCCAGTCAGTACACCAGCGGCACCGAGTTCGATGCGTCAGCGGAAACAGTCTTCAACCGCCTGACCCAGTTCAAGCGCGGCGGCACCGATGTCGAGCCGGGCCTGGCAACGAAATGGGACGTGTCCGAAGACGGCTTGACCTATACCTTTCACTTGCGGCCTGGCGTGAAATTCCATACCACGGACTATTTCACACCGACCCGCGACTTCAACGCCGATGACGTGCTGTTCACTTTCAATCGCCTGCTGAACCCGGACGACCCGTTCCGAAAGGCGTACCCGTCGGAGTCGCCGTACTTCACCGACATGGGGATGAACACCACCATCAAGCAGGTCGAAAAGGTCGACGACCAAACCGTCCGCTTCCAGCTGAACAACATCGACGCGGCGTTCATCCAGAACCTGGCGATGAGCTTCGCCTCGATTCAGTCGGCTGAATACGCGGCCCAATTGATCAAGCAAGGCAAGGCAGGCGACATCAACCTGAAGCCGATCGGTACAGGGCCGTTTGTGTTCAAGCGTTATCAGAAAGACGCGCAGATCCGTTACGTCGGCAACAAGGAATACTGGAAGCCGGAGGACGTGAAGCTCGACAACCTGATCTTCTCGATCAACACCGACGCCGCCACCCGTCTGCAGAAGCTGAAGACCGGCGAGTGCCAAATCAGTGGGTATCCGCGCCCACAGGACATCGAAGAAGCGCAGAAGGACCCGAACCTCAAGGTGCTGAGCCAGGCCGGTTTCAACCTGGGCTTTCTTGCGTATAACGTGACCCATCCGCCGCTGGATCAACTGAAGGTGCGTCAGGCGCTGGACATGGCCATCGACAAACCGGCCATCATCAAGGCGGTTTACCAGGGCGCCGGGCAGCTGGCACAGAACGCTCTGCCGCCTGCGCAATGGAGCTTTGATCCGAACATCAAGGACGCGCCCCACGATCCGGCAAAAGCCAAGCAGTTGCTCAAGGAGGCCGGCGTTGCGCCAGGCACGCAGATCAACCTGTGGGCGATGACCGTGCAGCGCGCGTCCAACCCCAACGCACGCATGTCGGCGCAGATGATCCAGTCGGACTGGGCGAAGATTGGTATCAAGGCCAACATCGTCAGCTATGAATGGGGCGAGTACATCAAGCGCGCCAAGGCCGGCGAGCACGACGTGATGATCTACGGCTGGACCGGTGACAATGGTGACCCTGACAACTGGCTCGGCGTGCTGTACAGCTGTGGCGCGGTGAAGGGCAGCAACTACGCGAAATGGTGCAACCCCAGCTACGACAAACTGGTCACCCAGGCCAAGCTGACCAGCAACCGCGATGAGCGCATCAAGCTGTACCAGCAAGCGCAGAACATTCTGAAAAACGACGTGCCGATCACCCCGATCGCCAATTCCAAGGTCTTTCAGCCGATGCGTAAAGAGGTTCAGGACTTCAAACTCAGCCCGTTTGGCCTGACGCCTTTCTACGGCGTAAGCCTGGCCAAGTAACTCGCTGAAACCAACAGCGAAGTAACACTCGATGACCGAAGCGGGTGCAATCGCCACGTTGCGATGCACCCTTTTGGTGCTGCAAAGATATCGATATGCGACACGCAAACGTTCAACAGCGTCAGAAATTACACTTATGCGACATTCGTGTACGTTCGTGCCACTGTTTGACACCTTGCTGGCGCCAACATCTTGCTTTGGGTATGGCGCCTGCATAAGTATCCGTGGGACCGGCTCAAAAGGCCGTACCCTCAATCAAAAAATGACAACAACTGAGGCCACCATGCTCAAAAAAGCGGTCATTCCGTTTCTTCTCGGCGCAGGTTTGATCGCCAGCGCTCCCTTCGCCCATGCAGCATCGAATCTGGTGTTCTGCTCCGAAGGCAGCCCTGCTGGTTTCGATCCAGGTCAATACACCACCGGTACCGACTTCGATGCTTCGGCCGAGACCGTTTTCAACCGTTTGAGCCAGTTCGAACGTGGCGGCACCGCTGTCATTCCAGGCCTGGCCACCAGCTGGGACGTTGCCCCGGATGGCCTGACCTACACCTTCCACCTGCGTGAAGGTGTGAAATTCCACACCACGCCGTACTTCAAGCCGACGCGTACCTTCAATGCCGATGACGTGCTGTTCACGTTCAACCGCATGATCAACAAGGACGACCCGTTCCGTAAGGCGTACCCGACCGAATTCCCGTACTTCACCGACATGGCGATGGACACCAACATCACCAAGATCGAGAAGGTCGACGATCACACCGTCAGAATGACCCTCGGCACCGTCGATGCTGCGTTCATCCAGAACCTGGCGATGAGCTTCGCGTCCATTCAGTCCGCTGAATACGCTGCCCAGCTGCTGAAAGAAGGCAAGCCGGAAGACATCAACCAGAAGCCGATCGGCACTGGCCCGTTCGTGTTCAAGAGCTACCAGAAAGACTCCAACATTCGCTTCACCGGGAATAAGGACTACTGGAAGCCTGAAGACGTCAAAGTCGACAACCTGATTTTTGCCATCACCACTGACGCCTCGGTTCGTGCGCAGAAGTTGAAGAAAGGCGAATGCCAGATCACCGCTTACCCGCGTCCGGCTGACCTCGCTCCGCTGAAAGCCGACCCTGCGTTGAAGATGCCTGACCAGGCCGGCTTCAACCTGGGTTACATCGCCTACAACGTGATGCCCAAGATCAAAGGCGAAGACAAGCCGAACCCGCTGGCTGACCTCAAAGTGCGTCAAGCGCTGGACATGGCAGTCAACAAGAAATCCATCATCGATGCCGTGTATCAAGGCGCGGGCCAACTGGCGACCAACGCCATGCCGCCGACCCAATGGTCCTACGACACCACCATCAAAGATGCACCGTTCGATATCGCCAAGGCCAAGGACCTGCTCAAGCAGGCGGGCGTGAAGGAAGGCACCGAGATTACCCTGTGGGCGATGCCGGTTCAGCGTCCTTACAACCCGAACGCCAAGCTGATGGCCGAGATGCTCCAGAACGACTGGAAGAAGATCGGCATCAACGCCAAGATCGTTTCCTATGAATGGGGCGAATACATCAAGCGCGCCAAGGCCGGCGAAAACGGCGCAATGCTGATTGGCTGGAGCGGCGACAACGGTGACCCGGACAACTGGCTGGGTACCCTGTTTGGCTGTGATGCCCTCAACGGCAACAACTTCGCCAAATGGTGTGACAAGCCGTTCGATACCTTGATCCACCAGGCCAAGGAAACCACCGATCAGGCCAAACGCACCGAGCTGTACAAGCAGGCTCAACACCTGCTCAAAGACGCGGTCCCTATGACCCCAATTGCTCACTCGACTGTTTATCAGCCGATGCGCAAGGAAGTTCAGGACTTCAAGATCAGCCCGTTCGGTCTGAACTCGTTCTACGGCGTCAGCGTCAGCGGCAAGTAATATTTTTAAATGACCACTCGGTCGCGTTGCCCCAGGGCGACGCGATCGCGTTGTCATGTGCTCGATCGTTAAATGAAATTGACTATCGTTAGATGAGTAGCGACTTGCCTACAGTTCTTGCCTACTAACGATAAGCACTTTTCCTACAAACTTTGAAGCATGCGTAACTATGGACTGTGCGGCGCCGGAGACATACCGTCTGACAAGCCGCACATGCGGTCCGTTGTTTATCTTGAACAGTGGGATTTTCTTCCAGGCGTTGACTCTCCATTTGCGCAAACGGTTGCAATGGATCGCGCAGGCATTCGCAGTTAATGCGCCTCTCACGATAAGGAATATCATGCGTACGAATATCGTTGTGCCATCACTTATTGCCGCCGGCCTTTTGGCGATGACGCCTGTCGTTCAGGCCGCCAGCAAAAGCCTGGTCTTCTGTTCGGAAGGCAGCCCGGCCGGGTTTGATATCGGTCAGTACACCTCGGGCACTGACAATGATGCCGCTGAGCCGATCTACAACCGTTTAGCCGAGTTCGCACGCGGTGAGACCACCGTGGTACCTGCTCTCGCCACCCGCTGGGATATCTCCCCTGACAACCTGACCTATACGTTCCATCTGCGTGAAGGCGTCAAGTTCCACAGCAACAAGATCTTCTCGCCCACGCGCGATTTCAATGCCGACGACGTGCTGTTCACCTTCAATCGCATGCTGCACAAGGACCATCCGTTCCGCGTGGCGTATCCGACGGAGTTTCCTTTCTTCACCAGCATGGGCCTGGACAAGAACATCAAGTCGGTGGAAAAGACCGACCCGATGACCGTCGTGTTCACACTCAACAAAGTTGATGCGGCGTTCATCCAGAACGTTTCCATGAACTTCGCGTCAATTCTGTCCGCCGAATATGCCGACAAATTGATGGCCTCCGGCGATGTCCGCGATATTAACCAGGCGCCTATTGGCACGGGTCCTTTTGTATTTCAGCGCTATCAAAAAGATTCTCAGATTCGCTACGTGAAAAACAAACAGTTCTGGGACCCGAGTCGGGTCAAGATTGATCAGTTGATCTTCGCCATCAATACAGATGCTTCGGTGCGCATTCAAAAACTCAAAAAAGACGAGTGCCAGGTGACGCTTAATCCGCGTCCGGCTGATGTCGCGTCGATCGAGGCGGATAAGGACCTGCAGGTCATCAAAAAGCCCGGCTTCAACCTCGGTTACATCACCTACAACGTGCGCCACGCCCCGCTGGACAACTTGCAGGTTCGTCAGGCGCTGGACATGGCGGTGGATAAGAAAGCGATCATCGAGGCGGTGTACCAAGGCGCCGGGCAACTGGCCCAGAACTCCATGCCGCCCACGCAGTGGTCCTATGACGACACGGTCAAGGACGCGCCCTACAACCCGGAAAAAGCCCGCGAGTTGCTGCGCGCCGCCGGCGTCAAGGAAGGCACCGAACTGACCCTGTGGGCCATGCCGGTCCAGCGCCCCTACAACCCCAACGCCAAGCTGATGGCCCAGATGCTTCAGGCCGACTGGGCGAAGGTGGGCATCAAGGCAACCATCGTCAGTTACGAGTGGGGCGAATACCTCAAGCGCAGCAAGAACGGCGAGCACGACATTTCGCTGATCGGCTGGACCGGTGACAACGGTGACCCGGACAACTGGATGGGCACGCTGTACAGCTGCGCGTCCATCGGGGGCAATAACTACTCGATGTGGTGCGACGAAAAATATGACGCACTGGTCAAGGCCGCTGTTTCGAACACGAACAAGGACGAGCGCATTGCGCTGTACAAACAGGCTCAGCATTACCTGAAAGAACAGGTACCCATTACGCCGATTGCCCACTCGACGGTGATCCAGCCGCTGCGTAAGGAAGTGCAAGGTTTCCTGGTCAGCCCGTTCAACCGCAACAATTTCTCGGGCGTCAGCATCGCCGAATAATTCAAAACTTGCCTGGGGCGCAACCACGCCCTTTGGCATTGCTTTATCCGCGTTTAGCCGGATAGGCAAGAAACTGGCCCATAGGGCCGCACCATCGAGCGGGCTACACCATAAAAAGCCCGCCTCTAAAAAAGCAGCAATCGGGAGCTTCAAAACGTGAAAAAAGCCAGCACCGCTGTATTCGCCTTATCCGTACTCGCCATCAGCGTCGCGGCCCAGGCAGAGCCGACCAGTCAGGAATTCGTTCCGACCACACTGGCCACCAGCAACCTCCAGGGCGAAGCCAAGGGCTTTCTGGAAGACTCGAAGCTGACCGGTTCGACCAAGAACTGGTACGCCAACGAACTGTTGCGCCGTGGCGGCGAGTTCACCCGCAAAGAGAACGGCGTTGTGGTCGACAGCGACCCGCGCCGGATCAACTGGGTTCAGGGCACCATCGTTGACTACAGCTCGGGCTTCACCCAGGGCACTGTCGGTTTTGCCACGCAAATGGCGGTCTACAACGCCGTTGCGCTGGACCGTGACAAAGACGACCTGATGGGCGGCGCCAACCGTACGCTGACCGAGAACAACGGCGACCCTGTCGGGCAGTGGAGCAAGATGGGCCTGGCCAACATCAAGGCGCGCGTTTCCAATACGACCCTGACCGCCGGCCGTCAGTCGATGAACACCCCGGTGCTGGCCTATATCGGCAACCGCGCACTTCCTTCGAGCTTCGAAGGTGTGAGCATCCTGAGCGAAGAGTTCAACAACATCTCGATCCAGGCAGGCAGCTTCGACCGCGTGTCGCCACGTACCGAGCAGAGCCTGACCAAGTTCCGCTCCGAGTACACCAACAACACCGCCACCGCCGACCGCGTTGACATGGCAGGCGTGGATTACAAGCCATTCAAGAGCCTGACCACCAGCTTTTACGCCTCCAATGTCGAAGACTTCTGGCATCAGTACTACTTCTCGGCTCTGCACGAAATCGGCGACAGCGACGTACTGGGCCTGAGCACCAACCTGAACTACTACAAGACCAAGGATTCCGGTCAGAAGAAGATGGGCGAGATCGACAACGACACCTACAGCCTGTCGTTGACCGCCACTCACAAGGCGCACAGTTTCAGCGTCGCGTACCAGGAAGTCGAAGGCGACACCTACTTCGACTACGTCCACGACACCAACGCCATCTTCCTGGCCAACTCCCTGCTCTCGGACTTCAACGGCCCGAACGAGAAGTCGGTTCAGCTGAGCTACCTGCTGAACATGGCCGACTACGGCGTGCCAGGCCTGAAATTCAACATCTATCAGGCGCGCGGTTTCGACATCGACGGTACCCATTACAAAGGCACCGCCTATGACGTCTCGCGAATGGACGGCGAAACTCACTACGAATACGGTGTTGGCTCGTCGTACACCCTGCAGTCCGGCCCGCTCAAGGCGTCGACCATGCGTGCGACCTACACCACTCACCGCGCGAGCGCCAATCAGGCTGACGGCAGCATCAACGAGTTCCGTCTGGTGACCACGATTCCATTCAACATTATGTAATCAGCATGATCGATCGGGCCTCACGGTGCGGTTTATACCGAACTTCGGGGCCCGATACCGACTCACTAATGGCTTCATCACTTGCGGAGTGCGTTACTTGAAATCGACATTCAAACTCGCAACATTGCGCAGCGCGATCGCACTGGCGGTATTCAGCGTTGCGGTCGGCGTATCGGCCAAGCCTCTGGTGGTCTGCACCGAAGCCAGTCCGGAAGGTTTCGACACGGCGCTCTACACCACCGCCGTGACCGCCGATGCGTCGGCGGAAACCATTTACAACCGTCTGGTGGATTTCAAGCCGGGCACCACCGAGATTGTTCCCGCGCTGGCTGAGACGTGGGAGATCAGCGATGACGGCCTGACCTACACGTTCCATCTGCGCAAGGGCGTCAAGTTTCACACCACCGAATACTTCAAACCGACCCGCGACATGAACGCCGATGACGTGGTGTGGAGCTTCCAGCGTCAACTGGACCCCAACCACCCTTGGCACAAACAGTCGATGGTCGGTTACCCATACTTCGAAAGCATGGGTTTCAAAGAGCTGCTGAAGAACGTCGAGAAAGTGGACGACAGCACCGTCAAGTTCACCCTGACCCGCCGCGAAGCGCCGTTTCTGGCTGACGTCGCCATGGCCTTCGCTTCGGTGTACTCGGCGGAATACGCCGATCAGTTGCTCAAGGCCAACAAGACCGACAACCTCAACAGCCAGCCCATCGGCACCGGTCCGTTCGTCTTCCAGCGCTACGCCAAGGACGCTCAGGTTCGCTTCAAGGCCAACCCGGATTACTTCCGCGGCAAGCCGCCGGCTGACACCCTTATCTTTGCGATCGCCACCGATAACAACGTGCGCCTGCAGAAGCTCAAGGCCAACGAGTGCCAGATCGCCCTGTATCCGAAGCCGGACGACATCCCGAGCATCAAGAAAGACACCAACCTCAAGGTTGATGAGCTGAACGCGATGACCACCGCGTACATTGCCATGAACACCACGCACAAATACATGAGCGACGTGCGAGTGCGTAAGGCCATCGAAATCGCATTTGATAAAGAAGCCTACGTCAACGCCCTGTTCGGCAAAGGCAACGCCACCGTCGCTGTGAACCCGTATCCGGACACCCTGCTGGGTTACAACAAAGACCTGAAAAACCCTGCCCACGACCTGGACAAGGCCCGCGCCTTGCTCAAGGAAGCGGGTGTCCCTGAAGGCACGGTACTGACCCTGTTCACGCGCAACGGCGGCGGTCCGACCAACCCGAACCCAATGCTCGGCGCACAAATGATGCAGGCCGACCTGGCCAAAGTCGGCATTAAGTTAGATATACGCGTCATGGAATGGGGCGAAATGCTCAAACGTGCCAAAAACGGCGAACACGACATGGTGTCGGCCGGCTGGGCAGGTGACAATGGCGACCCTGATAACTTCCTGACCCCGAACCTCAGTTGCGAGGCCGCCAAAAACGGCGAAAACTACGCGCGCTGGTGTAATCAGAAGTTCCAGACGTTGATCGATCAGGCTCGGGAAAAAACCGACCCGGCCGAACGCGCTTCGCTCTACGAGCAAGCTCAGGTGATCTTCAATCAGGACCTGCCATGGATCAGCATGGCGCACACCAAGATGTTCACTGCAATGCGCAACAACGTGGAGGGTTACCACATCAGCCCTCTCACCACTAATAACTTCGCTACCACCCAAGCGAAGTAGAAGAAGAATCCGGCGGGCTCTGCTACCCAGAGACTCGCCGGTACCTGATGAGGTACACGAGAAGATGTTTAGTTTTATCGCTCGCCGAGTGGGGTTGCTCATACCCACCTTCTTCGGCATCACCTTGCTGACCTTCGCCTTGATTCGCCTGATTCCGGGCGACCCTGTCGAAGTCATGATGGGTGAACGCCGGGTCGATCCGGAAATGCACGCCCAAGCCATGGAACGTCTTGGCCTGAACAAACCCCTTTATGCGCAATACATCGATTACGTCGGCAAGCTCGCCCATGGCGACCTGGGCGAATCGCTGCGTACGCGCACGAGCGTGTGGTCCGAATTCACTTCGCTGTTCCCGGCAACACTGGAACTGTCGATTGCGGCGCTGATCTTCGCAGGCATTCTCGGGCTGCTGGCCGGTGTCATTGCAGCACTGAAGCGAGGGTCCCTGTTCGACCATGGGGTCATGGGTATCTCCCTGGCGGGGTACTCGATGCCGATCTTCTGGTGGGGCCTGATCCTGATCATGTTCTTCTCGGTATCCCTGGGCTGGACCCCGGTATCGGGGCGTATCGACCTGCTCTACGACATTCCCCCGAAAACCGGCTTCATGCTGATCGACACCTTGCTCAGCGATGAAGAAGGTTCGTTCATGGACGCCCTGCGTCACCTGATTCTGCCGGCCATCGTGCTGGGCACCATTCCGCTGGCGGTCATCGCCCGAATGACCCGCTCCTCGATGCTCGAAGTCCTGCGTGAAGACTACGTGCGCACCGCCCGTGCCAAGGGCCTTTCGCCGGCTCGCGTGGTATTCGTTCACGGCCTGCGCAACGCGCTGATCCCGGTGCTGACGGTTTTCGGTCTGCAAGTGGGCACGCTGCTGGCCGGTGCGGTTCTGACCGAAACGATCTTCTCCTGGCCGGGCATCGGCAAGTGGCTGATCGAAGCCATCGGCGCCCGTGACTACCCTGTCGTGCAAAACGGCATCCTGCTAATCGCCTGCCTGGTGATTCTGGTCAACTTCGTGGTGGACATCCTCTACGGCTTTGCCAACCCACGCATTCGTCATCAGCGCTGAGATCCCTTTTTATGAGCACACCTACTCCCGTAGTAGCAGTCGATCAAAGCCTGCTCTACCCGTCCGTTTACAAAGAGTTCTGGCAGCACTTCGCCAAGAACAAAGGCGCCGTCGCGGGCCTCTTGTTCATGCTGGTGATCGTGTTCTGCGCCCTGTTCGCGCCGTGGGTTGCCCCCCATGACCCGAGCGAGCAATACCGTGATTTCCTGCTGACCCCGCCGGTCTGGCTTGAAGGCGGCCAATGGCAGTTTCTCTTGGGCACCGATGAACTGGGCCGCGACCTGCTGTCGCGTCTGATCCAGGGTTCGCGCCTGTCGCTGCTCATCGGTCTGTCGTCGGTGGTGATGTCGCTGATTCCGGGGATCCTCATGGGTCTGCTGGCCGGCTTCTTCCCGAAAATCCTGGGCCCGACCATCATGCGTCTGATGGACATCATGCTGGCACTGCCATCGCTGCTGCTGGCTGTGGCCATCGTCGCGATCCTCGGCCCTGGCCTGATCAATACCGTCATCGCCATCGCCATCGTTTCGCTGCCGTCGTACGTGCGTCTGACCCGTGCTGCGGTCATGGGCGAGCTGAACCGTGACTACGTGACCGCCGCGCGTCTGGCCGGTGCAACGCTGCCGCGCCTGATGTTCATCACCGTGCTGCCGAACTGCATGGCGCCGCTGATCGTTCAGGCCACGTTGAGTTTCTCCTCGGCGATCCTCGACGCTGCGGCGCTGGGCTTCCTCGGTCTGGGTGTACAACCGCCAACGCCTGAGTGGGGCACCATGCTCGCTTCGGCCCGCGACTACATCGAACGCGCCTGGTGGGTGGTGAGCCTCCCGGGTCTGACCATTTTGCTCAGCGTGCTGGCAATCAACCTGATGGGCGACGGTCTGCGCGATGCGCTGGACCCGAAACTCAAGAACGCCGCCTGAGGACGTCCGAATGTCTCTTTTAAACATCAAGAACCTCAACGTGCGCTTCGGCGACGCCAGGGCCACCCCGGTCGTCGATGGACTGGACCTGGCCGTCGACAAGGGCGAAGTGCTGGCAATCGTGGGCGAATCGGGTTCGGGTAAATCCGTGACCATGATGGCGCTCATGGGCCTGATCGAGCACCCCGGCATCGTCACCGCCGACGCTCTGGTCTTCGACGGCAAGGACATGCTCACGCTGAATGCACGCCAGCGTCGCAAGATCGTCGGCAAAGACATGTCGATGGTCTTTCAGGATCCGATGACCGCGCTGAACCCGAGCTACACCGTGGGCTTCCAGATCAAGGAAGTGCTCAAGCAGCACTTGGGTCTGTCTGGCCGCGCGGCCCATCAGCGCGCACTTGAGCTGTTGCAGAAGGTGGAAATCCCGGGCGCCGCACAGCGTCTGGACGCCTACCCGCACCAACTCTCGGGCGGCATGAGCCAGCGTGTTGCGATCGCCATGGCCATCGCCGGCGAGCCGAAGCTGCTGATCGCCGACGAACCGACCACCGCGCTGGACGTGACCATTCAGGCGCAGATCATGGACCTGCTGCTGGCCCTGCAAAAAGAGCAGGACATGGCGCTGGTGCTCATCACCCACGACCTTGCGGTGGTGGCTGAAACCGCTCAGCGGGTCTGCGTGATGTATGCCGGGCAGGCGGTGGAAGTGGGTCAGGTCCCCCAACTGTTCGACATCCCGGCGCACCCGTACAGCGAAGCATTGCTGGCAGCGATCCCCGAACACAGCATGGGCGCCGCGCGCCTGTCGACGCTGCCGGGCATCGTGCCGGGTCGCTATGACCGTCCAAGTGGTTGCCTGCTCTCGCCGCGCTGCCCGTACGTCCAGGACAAATGCCGCCAGCAACGCCCGGGCCTTGACCCGAAAGCCCATAGCCTGGCGCGTTGCTTCTTTCCGCTGAATCAGGAGGTGGCGTGATGAGCGAAATCGTACTGACCGCCCGTGACCTTACTCGTCACTATGATGTGTCCCGTGGGCTGTTCAAGCCCCATGCAACCGTGCGCGCGCTCAACGGCGTGTCATTCGAACTCGAAGCCGGCAAGACCCTGGCGGTGGTCGGTGAGTCCGGCTGCGGCAAGTCGACGCTGGCCCGGGCGCTGACGCTGATCGAAGAGCCTTCTTCGGGATCGTTGAAGATCGCCGGCCAGGAAGTCACCGGCGCGACCAAGGCGCAACGCAAGCAGCTGCGCAAAGACGTGCAGATGGTGTTCCAGAGCCCGTACGCATCGCTCAATCCGCGGCAGAAAGTCGGTGATCAACTGGGTGAGCCGCTGCTGATCAACACCAGCCTTTCCGCCGCCGAACGCCGCGAGAAAGTGCAGGCGATGATGGCGCAGGTCGGTCTGCGTCCCGAGCACTATCAGCGCTACCCGCACATGTTCTCCGGCGGTCAGCGTCAACGTATCGCGCTGGCGCGGGCGATGATGCTGCAGCCCAAAGTGCTGGTGGCGGACGAACCGACTTCCGCGCTCGACGTGTCGATTCAGGCCCAGGTGCTGAACCTGTTCATGGATCTGCAGCAAGAGTTCAACACCGGTTACGTGTTCATCTCCCACAACCTGGCGGTGGTGCGTCACGTCGCCGACACGGTGTTGGTGATGTACCTCGGTCGCCCGGCCGAAATGGGTCCCAAGGAAGAGATCTACAACCGTCCATTGCACCCTTACACCCAGGCGCTGCTGTCAGCGACTCCGACGATCCACCCGGACCCGTCGAAGCCGAAGATCAAAATCGTCGGCGAATTGCCTAACCCGCTGAACCCGCCGTCGGGCTGCCCGTTCCACAAGCGCTGCCCGTACGCGACAGAACGTTGTGTGACGGAAGTGCCGGAGCTGCGCTGGGTCGACAACCGCCAGGTTGCTTGCCATTACGCGGAACAGTTTGTGGCGTGATGATTGACTAATAAAAAGGCCGTTGCGTGTGAGCGCAACGGCCTTTTTTTGTGGCTGGGGTAGGACCGGCTTTAGCCGGGAATTGCAGTGTAGGCTGGCTTTAGCCGGGAATGACGCGACAGGCCCTGGCAGCCAGAACGCTATCAGTAAACATCCCGCCGATACCGCCCCTGCTCGATCAACTCCCGCACCGCGTCCTCACCCAGCAGAGCGTTCAACGTTTCATCCACGCCAGCCGCCATGCCTTCCAAACTGCCGCAGATGTAAATCACAGCGCCTTCATTCAGCCAGCGACGCAGCTCATCAGCCGCCTCACGCAACCGGTCCTGCACATAGATTTTTTCCGCCTGATCCCGGGAAAACGCGAGGTCCAGACGCGCCAGATTCCCACTCGCCAGCCAGCCATTAAGCTCGTTTGCGCAGTGGAAATCGTGCGCTCTGTTTCGCTCGCCAAACAGCAACCAGTTGCGCTGCTCACCCGAAACGACGCGCGCTTTGAGCAAGCTGCGCAGGCCTGCCAGCCCGGTGCCGTTGCCAATCAAAATCATCGGCACCGACTCGGCCGGCAGATGGAAACCACTGTTGCGACGCACCCGCACACTGACCGCGCCGCCCACGGCGACATGCTCGGTCAACCAGCCCGAACACAGCCCGAGACTGCCATCGGGGTGCAGTTCCTGACGCACGATCAGCTGCAACACACCGTCCTCGGCAATCGACGCGATTGAATACTCGCGCATCGCCAGGGGCACCAGCGCATCGACCAACGCCTGCGCATGCAGGCCGACCAGATGACTGCGATTGACCGGCAACTGACGCGTGGACAAGGCTTGGCTGAGGGTCTCGCTCAGGCCGTCGACGGTGACTTGCGTGTCGGCAGCAATACCCAACCCGGACAGGAACTGCTCGACCGCAGAGGCCGGGTTGCGCGGCAATACCTCCACCAGATCGCCGGCCTCCCAGCGAGTCGCCGACTCACACGCCAGGCCGAGCAAGAACACTTTCGATCCCACGCTCCCGGGGTTCAGCCATTCCCGAGCCACCAGCGTCCAGTTCTGATACTCCGGCGCTTGCCAGACCGTCGTCGGCGTCGAGCCCGTCAACTGGCCCAACTGCTGTTGCCAGTGTTGCAGCGCTTCACCGTCACCGCTGTCCACTTCAACCGGTGCGAACAGCGTGCGCCCGCCACGCTCGGCCAGCCAGCCGTGCAGCCGCTGAGCGAAACCACAGAACTGTTGATACTGGCGATCGCCCAGCCCAAGCACCGCGTAGTTGAGGTTATCCAGCGCCAGCGGCCGGCCCAGCACTTTGCGCTCGAATCCGCGGGCGCTGTCCGGTGCTTCGCCGTCGCCAAAGGTACTGACGACGAACAGCGCGTTGCGGCTCTGGTGCAGGTCCTGCTCGGTGATGTCGCCCAGACGCTGCACCTTCACCGGCACGCCGGCGGTCTGCAGCTGGCTGGCCGTCTGCCAGGCGAGTTGCTCGGCGAACCCACTCTGGCTGGCGAAGCCGATCAGCCAGGTCGCGCCCTGCTCGCCTGTCGTCGCCGACACGTCACCGCGGGCGTTGCGGATCTCGCGCTTCTCGCGTCGGCGGTCCAGGTAGAGCAACCAGCCGGTGATGAAGAACAGCGGCATCAGCAACGCGGCCACGGTCACGACGATGCGCCCGATCAGGCCAAAGTAGCTGCCGGTGTGCAGCGCGTAGTTGCTGATGAGCAACTGGGCGCCGAGGCTTTTCTCGGTGTAACGCGACACTGCCTTGAGCGTACCGTCGGCCGGATCGAGGGTGATCTGGTTCAACGCGCGGGGGTGCGGCGCGGATTTGAGGAGGTAGAACACCGTCGCCATCTGGCCCGGTGCCTGAGGCATGCGCAGGTTGTAAGTCTTGAGGTCCGGTCCGGCCGCGCTCTGAATGGTCTGCCAGATCGCGTCGTAATCCGGGGCCGACGCCGTGAGCTCCTTAGGCGCCTCTTTCACAGCAGGACCAGGACGCGGCCCTCCGCCACGGCGTTGTTCGCCCGCCACGGGAGGATCGCCAATCAGCTTGGTCATGCCGTTGCTGAACCAGTCGTAGGACCACATCAGCCCGGTGATCGCCAGCAGCAGATAGATGATCAGGCACCAGGTGCCGAACACCGAATGCAGGTCCCAGTTGAAACTGCGTCCCTTCTTCGCCCAGTCCATGGTCAGCCAGACGCGCCAGTTCAGCGGCTTGCGCGGCCAGCGCAGATACAGCCCTGACAGGCAGAAGAACACGAGGATCAGCGTGCAGGCCGCGGTGACTTGTTTGCCATATTCCCCTGCGGCAAGGAATCGGTGCAGGTTAAGGATGAAGCCGAAGAAGTCCTGACCTGTGACGTCCTCGGTGAATGCGCCGGTGTAGGGGTTGAAGTTGTGCATCTCGCCGCGGCGCTGACCCGGCGGCGGCTTGAACCAGACCTGAGCGACCTTGTCGCTGTCGACATCAATGCGAAACATCGCCACCGTGTCTTTGCCCTGGGCTTCAACCTTGCTGACCATTTCAGCCAGTGACAGTTGACGACCCTGGGGCTGCACGAACAACACGTCAGGGTTGAGCACGTCGAGTATCTCGTCCTCGAAGGAATACAGCGCGCCAGTGATCCCCATCAGGGCGAGCACCAGACCGGCCGTGATTCCGAAGAACCAGTGCACTTGAAACAGGACTTTCTTCAACACCCTCGACCCCTCACTCACCCGCTACGGCGCGCATTATGCGCACAAACGGCATACATTCTCATCTGTGGCTGATTCTTGATGCGAAGATGTGGGGTGAACGCGTCCTGACACCCCGCGCTCACCCGGCCAACATACATCCTGTAGGAGTGAGCTTGCTCGCGAGGAGGCCGGGACATCCGCTGGATACCCAGCGGTCGATTCCGCCTTCGCGAGGCAGGCTCGCTCCCACAGGTGTCGGGTTCGCTTTCAGATCAGAAGTGGAAGCTGGCACTTATCAGCGCGGTACGCCCGGCGGCCATGTGGGCGTAGTGAGTGGTGAAGACCTGGTCGTAATAACGCTTGTCGGTCAGGTTCTGCACGTTCAGCTGCAGGTCGACGTTCTTGGTCAGCGCGTACGTGGCCATTGCGTCGTAGCGCCAGTAGGACGGCACTTCTACCGAGTTGGCTTCATTGCCGAAACGCGAGTCGACGAAGGTCGCGCCGCCGCCCACGGTCAGCTTTGGCATCAGCTCGTAGGTCGACCAGAAGTTGAAGCTGTTGCGCGGCGTGCTCGGCATGTGATTGCCCTCGTCCGCCTTGCTGGTCGCACTGACGATCTCGCTCTCCATGTAGGTGTAGCCGCCATAGACTTTCCACTTGCCGGTGATGTTGCCGCTGTAGGTCAGCTCCAGGCCATCGACCCGCTGCTCGCCGTCCAGCACCTGGAAGGTCGCGTTGTCAGGATCGGTCACCCGCGCGTTGGTCTTTTGGGTGCGGAACAGCGCAGCCGT
The DNA here is from genome assembly GCF_057291635.1 of Pseudomonas sp. 1L-C-7-B-C1. Lineage (NCBI taxonomy): Bacteria > Pseudomonadati > Pseudomonadota > Gammaproteobacteria > Pseudomonadales > Pseudomonadaceae > Pseudomonas > Pseudomonas sp. 1L-C-7-B-C1. The sequence continues at coordinate 372,859 of NZ_JBXAWH010000004.1, forward strand.
CAGCGACAGGTTGTCGTCGAAGAAATCCCACTTGGTGCCCAGCTCGTAGTTGCGGTTCTTTTCCGGATCGAGGTTGGCGTTGTTCGCCGCAATTTCCAGCCCGCCATTGCCGCTGGTCTCACCCGACGGGTTGCTGGACGTCGACCATGCTGCGTAGATGCTGCCGTTCGGCAAAGGCTTGTAGGTCACGCCGACCTGGTAATTCCACAGCTGGCTGGTGTTTTCACGCTTGAAGCTGCCCGCCACCGAACCACGGCCGCCCGTGCTGTAACCGCTGGAGCGCACGTCGTAATCGTCATACCGCAGGCCGAGGTTCAACGACCACTGTTCGTTGAATTTCAGCGTGTCGAAGACGTAGGCGGCACTGGTTTTGGTGTCGGTATCGGTGTACGCCTGGCTGTCGGTGATGGTGCCGTTCCAGTCGTCTTTCGGCGACGGGCTGGACAGGCTCGTGCAATCGCCCGACGCCAGCAGCGCAGCGTTGCACGTCGAGCCGATGCTTCCGCCACTGGCGCTGAGCACGTTGTAGCCACGGTTGTGGGTGTCCTGATACGAAAACTCGAGACCGGTCACCAGACTGTGCTCGACAAAACCGGTATTGAATTTCGCCTGCAGGTCGGTCTGGTTGACGAAGCCGCTGGAGGTGGAATTGCGGCTCTTCGCCGAGCGCGAGACCAGGCCCCTGGCGACGTTGCCGCGGCTGTCGTCCGGGTTGGTGACAATGTAGTCCAGCGTCGAGCGCGACATGCGGAAGCTGTTGGAGATCGTCAGGTTGTCGTTGAGGTCGTGTTCGAGGCGGATCGTGCCGCTGTCGTTGACACTCTTGCGGTAATCGCGGTCGGTCAGGCCGTAGAAGTTGTTTTCATTGACGTGGGCCGGCTTGTCGACCACGTACTGGCTGCGGCCGGGAGTGTTGGTCAGCGGAATGCCATAGTCGGGCATGTCGTCGGTGGACAGGTGGTAGTAGTCGACCTTGACCCGCGTGTCGGTGCCCAGACCGAATGCGAACGAAGGCGCAACGCCCCAGCGGCTGTTGTCGACATCGTTGCGGCCGGCGACGTTGGAATCGTGCTTCATCAGGTTCAGGCGGAAGGCCGAGGTGTCGGTCATCTGCTTGTTGACGTCGAGGGTGTAGCGCTGAGTCTGGTCCGAACCGAAGGTGTAGCCACCGTTGAAGGCATCGCCCAGATGGGCGCCCTTGGTGACGAGGTTCAGGCTGCCACCCGTGGAGCCCGCGCCGGTGAACGCCGAGCCCGGGCCCTTGCTGACCTCGACCGATTCGACGTTGAAAATCTCCCGGCTTTGCGCCGCTACGTCGCGCATGCCGTCGACGAACACGTCGCTCTCTGCGTTGAAGCCACGGATGATCGGGCGATCCGCATTCGGGTTACCGCCCTCGCCCGCGCCAAAGGTAATGCCGGGGGTGGTGCGCAATGCGTCAGCCAGGCTCGTGGCAGCGGTGTCGCGGATCACTTGCTGCGGGATCACAGTGACGCTCTTTGGCGTCTCGCGCAGGGGTGCGGTGTACTTTTTCGAGGTCGATTCTTCGGTCTTGTAAGCTGTGTCGGCCCGCTCGCCGTCAATGTTGGTGGCCCCGAGATTCAGAGCATCCGATGCAGGCTCCGCAGCCTGCGCCATATGGGCGGCTGACATCGCCGCAAGGGCAACACCGACGGCGCTGACGATGGAACGCTGCGAATGGGCGGTAACCGGTTGTGCTTGGCGCGACATTTTCCTTCCCCAAGGAAACAATAAGGCGGCGGAATATAGTTGAGACTGCTTCGCATTCGCAGAAAACTTACATTCTTTACACTTTCCCATTACCCAATTTTCACATCTACCCATTCACGCGCGCGGGCCACGTTTTACACGATCAATAAGAATCACTATCATCCACCGCTTCATTCTTCTCGCGGGTCGCGATTCATGCTCCTACATATCCCCGGTCTGTTTTCACCCGAGGAGGTGCTACGCATCCGACAGGCGCTGGAGGAAACCGAATGGGCTGACGGCAAGATCACCGCCGGGCATCAGTCGGCGAAAGCCAAGCACAACCTGCAGTTGCCGGAAGGCCATCCACTTGCCGTGGAGATTGGCGCGGCGATGCTCGAGCGCCTTTGGCAGAACCCCCCGTTCATGTCCGCCGCCCTGCCCCACAAGGTCTTCCCGCCATTGGTGAATTGCTACACCGGCGGCGGCAGTTTCGATTTTCATATCGACAACGCCGTGCGTCAGGCCAAGGGCAGCACCGAGCGAGTGCGCACGGATCTTTCATCGACGCTGTTCTTCAGCGATCCCGATGATTACGACGGCGGTGAGCTGGTGATTCAGGACACGTTCGGCACCCGTCAGGTGAAGCTGCCGGCGGGCGACCTGCTGCTTTATCCGGCCAGCAGCCTGCACAAGGTCAACGCCGTCACACGGGGCGCGCGGTACGCCTCGTTCTTCTGGACCCAAAGCCTGGTGCGGGACGATGGCCACCGCACGTTGTTATTCGAAATGGACACGGCCATCCAGCAACTCAGCCGCGATGTGCCTGATCACCCCTCGCTGCTTCAACTCACCGGCACCTATCACAACCTGCTGCGGCAGTGGGTCGAGGTCTGAGTCATGACCTGGAATCTGCGACGTGAAGAAGTGCTCGATGGCGACCAGTTGCGCGCCATGCTGGAAGAGAGCCCGGCCAGTGCCGCAAAGGCGATTCTGAGCGCGGCGCAGGCCAACATCGTCGACGCCCAAGCGTTACTTGGGCAGATCCTGCTCGACGGCAGCGGCATAGAACGCGACCCGGCGCTGGCGCTGGTCTGGTTTCAGATTGCGGCCCGTCGCGGCCACGCGATGGCGCAGAACATGGCCGGCCGATGCCACGAGCATGGGTGGGGCTGCGAGCCGGACGCCACCAAAGCTGCCGAGCATTATCGTCTCGCCGCCGAGGATGGTCTGGATTGGGGGTTTTATAACTACGGCAATCTTCTGGCAACCGGCTGTGGCGTCAATAAAGACCAGGCCCGCGCGTTGGCGTGTTACCGCAAGGCGGCAGAGCTGGGTCATGCGAAGTCGATGAACCTGGTGGGGCGTTATTTGGAAGAAGGTCTGTGCTGCGAGCGGGATCTTGCCGCTGCCCATGAGTGGTATAGACGGTCAGCACAGGCAGGTGATTTCCGCGGCCAGTTCAGCCATGCCTCAATTCTCGCTGATGACGGTCATGTCGATGCAGCCCTTGTGTGGTTTCAAGCCGCCCTTGAGTTGGGCAACCTCAAATTCCTCCGGATCAGTCGCGCGGCACTCACGCTGTCCAGGCACCCCGAAATACGGGCTCTGGCACTCGACTATTTCAGCAAAGCGGCAGTGTTGGGCGACAGCCACGACCAAGATGCCTTGTCTGAATTCTTGAATAGCAATCGCGACGCCCATTAGTATTTTTCTGAAACACGTTAGATATTCACTCAGCCGATCCCCGGCCCTCTTGGGCTGGGGCCGTAACTACGTTGCTGTTGTAAATATTCCTACAGCAGATGAAGGCGAACTCACTTTGACAGCCGACGATAGTTGCAACTAGCCTGCGCTCACTGCAACTCAACACGCAGTGCGAACATGATAAGTAGCGCCAGGAAGGCGCTTTTTACTAGAGCAGGGAATCACTATGAATAACGCTTTGTATGACACGTCTGACACTTCCATGGAAAAGACAGCGGAGGTGGCAGCGAAAGCGCCAAAGACGCTGATTGATGCGTCGACCGGAAACATGCCAGGCACTTTTCGACCGAAAGGGCTTATTCTGACAAAAGATCAGATTGTCGACTTATACCTGTATGAACAGAAGGGCCTGAGTTTACCGACGGCCCCCTCAGACGTAAGTTCCTATCTGGGTTACCAGCAGGGATACACGCCGGGTCAAGGATTGGAAGTCAGTGACTTCACCAAAACATTCTCAATCATAAAATCCCACGCAAGTCAGTGGAACGGCCTACGCCAGCGAATCAAACTTATCAGCAGCGAGCTGAAAATTTTTGCATCCGGCATGATGAATGCCGAAAAGCACGTGACCAAGGCACTGGACGAAATTACCGCCCTGAAAGTATTGAAGGAATACGGTATCGAGACGCTGGCTGATCTGCGGAAGGTTGAAGCCGAGATGGGCGACAAGTTCCCGGGTATCCACCTGGATGAAAATGATGCGGGAGCAGCAACGCAAATCGCCTACTACCTGGATGACCTGCAGAAGAAGATCGCCGTTCAGGAGCGTAAAACCGAGGAGCTGAAGGCTGACCTGGACCAGTTCTCAGATGAGCTGGCGACCAAAGTGCGACCCGAGATCTCGCTTAGGCTGGTCGCGGTCGATAACCATAAACTGGATGATGAGATAAGCCTGCTTCAATCCGAAATCGCCGCAGCGACAAAGGAAATCGATGAACAGAATGCAACGTACAAGCAGATGGTCATGGACTCTATAAAATCTGCTGCCGACGGAGGCTTGATCGGATTAGGCATGGCGATCTATATCGGGGTTGAGGCAGAGAAGGTTCGAAAATATCGGAATAGCCTTAAAGCAACCCGGGACGCCAAGAACGAGGAAATGGGATTCAAAAGTACTGTCCTCAAACGTCTCAATCAAGTCAAAGCCGATCTGCAAGATATTCAGTTCCTAAGCCTTCAAGCCGATGCTGCCACGCAAAATCTGGTGTTCACCTGGAACGCACTGAACTTGTACGTCACCTCGTCCGCCCAAGAGGCACGCAAAATCGACGACGCATTGAAAGTTAATCTTCTGGCCTACCATTTTGACCAAGTGGTCGGACCGTGGGCGCAGATTTTGACCGACGCCGATACGCTATATGGCGTCTTCGCTGAAGCGGATCAAGAAATAAAAAATCGAGCTATTTAATTACAAGGACTGTTCAAAATGACTGTTATTCAATTCAACGACGACGTCGCGTACGTCGCACCCGATATCGCACTGATCAAGGCTACCATCGACCAGATGCTCAAACAGAACGGGGAGCTCGACTTTGCGTTTAGCGGAACTAGCTACCTGCCGTCGATACGTGCAAAAGCGCAAGGTCTGCACACTTCCCTCGTCGTGTCAGGGCGTAAAATCAACGAACAGCTGTTAGCGATTGGTATTGCCACTACTAAAGCGCTGAAGAGTCTGAACACCTATCGCGCGGCGATGACGACCGATATGTCCGAGGATGATCTTGAAAGTAATGCCTATGTCCGGGCACAAACGATTGGCACCTTTAAAGAAGCCTTTACACCCGCCGTGCAAGCGCTTCAACAGCAGTTCAAGACGCTCGCTGATGTCGCTTTCGACCCGGCACTGACGACCACTTACAAAAATGACCTGCAGGCGCAACTGACGAAATTGGACGAAGCCTTCACGTCTGCAAACCAAGACATCGCCGCGGTAGAGGCTGCTCGGGCGACGCTGAATGACGCGATGGCGGTGCTCGAAAAAGATGATTTCGCAGGCCTGGCCAAAGACACCCTGCTCACCGCCGAGAATCTCTCGGCAGCAGGGCTGGCGGTACCTGAAGTCGAGCTGGTGAGGATCGCCGTCGAACAAATGAAAAAAACCCTCGAGCACGTGGGCGAAGCGCTCAACTACATCACGATGAACAGACAACGCGATGCGCTGATCAAACAGCTCGGTGAACTGAAAGCCAGAAATACCGAACTGGCGGCAGACGCGAAGCTCATTACCGACAAGACCACCGTGATCGTCAGCATCCACGGCTTGTTCGAGAGCTTTTTCATCGCTCGCGACGAATACGCAAAAATCGATCAGTCGATCAAGGCTTTCGTTAACCATCTGGCGCTGGCCAGTGGGCCAGGCTATGAAGACCAGCTAGTCGCTGCGGCACCATCGCTCATCGCGTATCTGAACGACGCTTGTTAAATGCACTTAAGCAGCCGTGACAGCCGAACCGCTGTCACGGCTGCGCCACCGACAAGGACGTCGATATGTCTACACCCTTCTTCAAGCCAGACAACTTCGAAGCGCTCAACCGCTACCGCATGACATTGCAAGAGGCCAAGCAGACCACTGACCGAGTGAAGGAGGAACTGGCGCTGACCTCGAACCAGGCGTTTATCCAGCTTCACCAGCCGAGCCTTGATAACGCGTTTATTCAAGTGAGGGGCCAGCTCCAGAACTGGCCCGAATTGTTTGAGTGGCCCGTCCGGATTTTCTATGAGCAATCGGACCTGGTGAGCGATATCAAGCGGTTCGACGCGGAGTATTCCAGGATCATGGACGGGATGACCCGGGAGGAGCGCGCTGGATTTCTCTCTGCACTGGACTTCTCACGAGCGCCCTATGAGTTGAACGGCCAACTGAAAATCCTGAGTGTCGGACCTGGTTTCCCATTCGGCCTGCAGCTCAAGCAACACGTCATCAATCTGGCCAATCAATACCGAACCGCATCTATCACCTGCAACAACGTCTACCAGAACTCTTCGCTCATCTTGCCGCGCCTCATGGACTTCATGCAGGTCGCTATCGATACGTACGCAAGGGAGAACACTGTCGACCCTCTTGGCAGTGACGCCAAAATCAAGATGGTCATGACACTCATGGAGAAAATGAAGGAGGACGGAAAGTTGCTCGCGGACGCATCGAGGGATCTCAGCGAGGGTTACGTCAACCTGGAGCGCCTTGTTTCCGGCGCGGTGGACGAGTTCATCGACCTCTTTACCTCAATTACGCTCCAGCGCTTCCACGACATGATCGAGTCGGCGCTGGTCCGACTGGACTTGGCAGAAGAACTGACCGAGCACACCCGACAATGACTCAATAAAAAAACCCGCGACTTCTCGCGGGTTTCTGTTCAGCGGCCGGGCTTAGACGTAGTAAGACTTCAGCGGCGGGAAGCCGTTGAACTCAACAGCGCTGTAACTGGTGGTGTACGCCCCTGTCGAGAGCCAGTACAAACGATCACCGATGGCCAGGTTCAATGGCAGGCCGTACTTGTAGTTTTCGTACATGATGTCGGCGCTGTCGCAGGTCGGGCCGGCAATAACTACTTCTTCCACTTCGCCTTTCTTCTCGGTCCAGATCGGGAACTTGATGGCTTCGTCCATGGTTTCGATCAGGCCTGAGAACTTGCCCACATCCGTGTACACCCAACGCTCGACAGCAGTGCGGGATTTACGCGACACCAACACCACTTCGCTGACCAGAATACCGGCGTTGGCGATCAACGACCGGCCCGGCTCCAGAATGATTTCCGGCAGGTCATCACCGAAGTCTTCTTTCAGGTAGCGAATAATTTCTTCAGCGTAGGTTTCCAAGCTGTTAGTGCGGGTGATGTAGTTGGCCGGGAAGCCGCCGCCCATGTTGATCAGCTTGAGAACGATGCCGTCTTCTTCTTTCAGACGCTCGAAAATCACTTTCACTTTGGCGATCGCGGCGTCCCAGACGCTGATGTCACGCTGCTGCGAACCAACGTGGAACGAGATGCCGTAAGGGACCAGGCCCAGTTCACGGGCAAGGATCAGCAGGTCCATCGCCATGTCGGTCTGGCAGCCAAACTTGCGTGACAGCGGCCAGTCAGCCGTGGTCGAGCCTTCGGTGAGGATGCGCACGTAGACTTTCGAGCCCGGCGCAGCCTTGGCGATGTTGCGCAGGTCGGCTTCGGAGTCGGTGGAGAACAGACGCACGCCCTTCTCGTAGAAGTAGCGAATGTCTCTGGATTTCTTGATGGTGTTGCCATAGCTGATGCGATCCGGGCTGACCCCGCGATCCATCACCTTGTCCAGCTCGTAGATCGAGGCGATGTCGAAGCTCGAGCCCTTGTCCTTCAGCAGGTCGATGATTTCGACCGCCGGGTTGGCTTTAACCGCGTAATACACTTTGGCAAATTCGAAGCCTGCACGCAGGTCATCGTAGGCCTTGCTGATCATCGCGGTGTCGATGACCACGAACGGGGTTTCTTGCTTGTCGGCAAACGCCTTCATTTTATCGAAGGTGCTTTTCTCGAAATAATCTTCGACCTGGATCGACATGCGGGGACTCCTGTTGGCAAACGGTAAAAAACAATGGGTGTGAGCGCGCGGCTCGTGAACGTCCTCCGTATCCCCACTTTGGTTCGCCTACTTCCCAAGGCTGCTCGGCCGAAAGCAAAAAGGCCATCCGGTGACAGGTCACGGTTGGCCTTGCTGTCTCGTCGTCAGTACTTGAGCCGGATGGATCGTTTCCAGCATGGACGTTCGGCGCGAACTGTAGGACCTGAGGGGCCGGAGATCAACTAAAAATGTCGCGTTTCTGCCCGTTTTTGCCAGACGGGAATCCGCGCACGTTCAATCAACCCGTAGTAACCGACCGACATGACAGGGTGATGTTCCCGGTGGGTGGCAAATGGGCAATCCGTCACGAAAGCCACCTGTCCGTCAGACATCGGCTACCTGATCACCCGAAATGCCCTACGCACCGGATCTCTCTCCCCCACGTATCCCATTGGTCCTGATCACTAGGGTTGGCGTCCAATCGCCTCGCACGAACTGTGCGAGGAGCTGGATCAACCCCGACCATGGATCAAATTCATGCACAAGACTGCCTATTCCCCGCTGTACAACAATGACGTCACCTCCGAGTACCTGCGTGATCTGGATCGACCGCCCTTTTCGGAAGAGGCGCTGACCACGTTCAGTCCGGCAGCGCTGGCTCAGGTGAGAGAGAGTGAGGCTTACAAGCAAGCCCACCCCTGCACCGGCATTTTCCGGGTGGCGGCGGAAGGCAGCCAGACCCGCGATGGCGGTGTGATCGTGAGAGGCGCCCTTGGCGTGGAGTTCAGACTGGCGGACGGAAGCAAGGTCGCAGGTGCTAGCGTCGGTGACTGCGCCGTTTACCCCGATGGCACCATGGCCCAGGTCGTCACGGGTGCAGGAAAGGCGAACAGCCAAATGGCGCTGGTGGGCAGCCGCTTGAGCAACGGCGACGAGATCATCAACACGCCGCAGGGTTCTCTTCTTCTGCTCCAGCGCAAGGATGTCGCCTGGCCGGATGACTTTCTGCCCGACGTGGAGAGTTGAAGCATGACAATCTTCGACATCAACGGCCGGGAGCAAGGCCTCGACGGTGACCTAACTACCACCGGCGCCATCTGCCACGCCAGCCTTGTTCAAACTTCGCTGGAAGATGGCCGCATGGCATTGCGGCTCGGCGACAAGACCAGCTCCTGCGGCGTGTGTGGGCAAGTTGGCGAAATTGTCGAAGGGGACGACAGCTTCACGTGGGATGGCATTCCGACCGCCGTGCACGACGCGCTTGTGTTGTGCGCATGTCCGCCGGGCACCAATCGATTGATTGCCTCGCGGTCAGAACGCGCGGGGGCCAGTCGAGCGGCACCGGACGCCGCTGCGGCGCCACACCCCATTATGCCCACGCCGAATACCCCGTCTTCTCTTTATCCACACACCACTCCGGCGCCGGGGAAAATCTTCGCCCGTGCGTTCGCCATCCGCGACAGCGAAACGGGGCAGCCACTCGCGAACCGGACATTCACGGCGACGGTGGATGGTCAGCAAAAGTCAGGGACTACCGACAGCAACGGAATGGCGCGCGTTGAGGGTTCTTCAGCAGATTCTGTCGTTTCCCTCCACGTCATGTTCCGTTCGCCTGCGCGCGAGTTGAACGAGCTTGCGGGAATGACGACGCGGGAAGTGACCACTACGACGCGGGTCGAGACGTTGATCCACGGGGACACGCCCAAGCCCATGGTGATCACCGTGAATGATCGGGCCGCGACGCGCGAGGCGATCATTCGGAAGGTGCGTGAGTTGGGGCATGGGTTTGTTGAGCGGTCGGAGTGGCATGCGCAGCCGCCTAAAAAGGCTTTGGTTCGAGACTGGGACTACACAATGGTCGCGCTTCATCACGCAGGGAGGAGTTATTCCTGCGGGGAGGGTGCGAACCAAATGCAAGAAGCGCTACGAACACATCTTGAGGAGAAAAAATTCGATGACATCGGCTATCACTTTGGAATCGACTGCTCGGGCATTGTTATGAGGGTAGAGATATTCGATTTAAAGCATCAGGTGTTGAGTTATACAACACTGCCGTGATCAGCATTGTATTGCTCAACAACCTGACCACGACCGAAGAAGGAGGAGGCCCCACTGCATGGGGAAGAAGCCTGCTGGACGCCATCGGATTTAGTACCACCAATGAAATCCCGCTCCAACAGGCTGATGCGACCCTAAATCTCGTCAATGCGTTGAAAAGCGTTTTCAACATCACCCGGCTGGGTGGTCATAAAGAATTTCCACGCCAGAAAGCCAATGGAAAAATCTGTCCGGGAAATGTTGGGATGACCCTCGTCAATTTAATTAGACTCAAAACTTCCTTGAACAGGCCTCCTGAAGCATGAAAAAAATCTCGCTCATAATTGCGTTATTAATTTCACCACTCCCTTTTTTGGGCTTTTACCAAACACGATGGATAGAAGACGATCAGTTGACATTTTTCATTAAAAAACGCCCAACCTACAAAATCAGTTTCATCAACGTATTTCGCAGTGATCATGAGGATAACTGGAATGGATATCTGGAGACCGAGGAACGACAGTACGCCATCGATTTTTGCAAATATTACGTAGGTTTTGATACTCCCATAAATACGATGGACGACTTTCACAAGTGCAAGCAAATTTACGAACTCACCGAAACGCATGATTCTCCGGTATCAGTGCGAATCTACTGAATCATAATCATGACGAGTGCGTCGCCATTGACCTGCAACCTGCCTAACCAATCTCGGGCGAATCCGTTCCTACGCCCTCTTAAAAATCTATGAATACCGTAAGCAATACGAATCTTGGGTTCACCTAAAAACATGCATTCTGGTTGCTTGTAGCGGTTTTGATTTTCAATGCATCGTGCGGCGTCTTTTTTGAATTCGGAAGCGACGCTGATGAGGTAGTTTTGAAACGGCAGCTCCCTCAGGGCGACTGGCTATACATTACCCGCTACGGCGCGATGGCAACTGATCGGGACACTTTGCGATTTTTTATCAGCAGACCGCTTGAGGGCGATGATTCAGAAGTGCTGGAGCAGCTCAATAAGGCGAGCGAATTCATGATCACGGACAGCGCCCTGGAAAATGTCCAGATTCAAGACACGCCCAATGGCGTAGGGATAGAAGTCAAAGGGGCCGTCTATCGCTATTTCAGTAAAGAGTACGTTACTGAAGGCAATCAGTTAAGAAGCTACCGGATCACATTGACACAATCAGACGACAGCTCCAGAAACTGAACTCCAAACCGAATGCTCATTAATTTTTTTAGGAAATCTGGCCAGCCACGCCTCTAGTCTTGGCAGAGGGCAACTCATTCGCGCTAATCCATTCACTTATGGCAAATTCTTTATCTCATAGCGAAGTGGAACTGGCGTGAACTTACCCTTAAACCTGCCGACATCACTAACCAAAGATAGGCAAAAACAAGACCTTCTCCAACTTTCGGCACACTGACTTACACATGAAAAATCTCATTTCGCTGGGCCAATGGAGAACGCCTTGGGCTTGGTCCTCATGTCGTTCGTGCAGACCAAGAGCAAGCTGACGTGTCAGCGGTGACGATTCAGCGGCACCACCGTAAAAAAAGGCCCGGGCACCCAAAGTACCCAGGCCCTTCACCTCAACTCAACGCAGCCTGTTCCACCAACTCCGCCGGCGAAACAATGCTGGTCTTCATCCCGCGCGACTGGCCGGAACTCAGGTACGCCGCGATTGACTCCTGCGTCACTTCACCCAAGAACACATTTTCGGCATCCAGCACCGGCAGCCACGAGCGGTTGAACTCGTACATGCGCGACAGCAGGATGCGCAGGTGCTCGTCGTAGGCGGCGGTGGCGTTGAATGGGCGCAGGTATTGGTCGCAGGTGCCGGCCTGACGGTGCAGGTCGCGGCGGCGGACGTAGCCCATGGCCTTGTTTTCGGCATCGGTGACGACCACGTAGCGGCGGTCGTTTTCGTCCATGATTTCCAGCGCATCGGCGACGGGCGTTTCCGGGCTCACGGACGGTGCGTTGTCCGCCGCGTCTTCGGCCTTGACCAGCAGCAGGCGCTTGAGCGTGCTGTCCTGGCCGACGAAGTTGCTGACGAAATCATCCGCCGGGTGCGCCAGCAGCGTGTCCGGATGGTCGATCTGCAGCAGTTTGCCGGCGCGAAATATGGCGATCTTGTCGCCCAGTTTGATGGCTTCGTCGATGTCGTGGCTGACCATGATCACGGTCTTGTTCAGCGCGCGCTGCATCTCGAAAAACTCGTTCTGGATCATCTCGCGGTTGATCGGGTCGACCGCACCGAACGGCTCGTCCATCAGCAGCAGCGGCGCGTCTGCGGCAAGCGCACGAATCACGCCGATCCGCTGTTGCTGACCACCCGACAACTCGCGCGGATAGCGATGCAGGTACTGCTTGGGCTCCAGCTTGATCATGCTCATCAGTTCGCGGGCACGGTCGTGGCACTTCTGCTTGTCCCAACCCAGGAGCTTGGGCACGACCACGATGTTTTCTTCGATGGTCATGTTGGGGAACAGGCCGATCTGCTGAATCACGTAGCCGATGTTGCGGCGCAGGGTGACCTCGTCGAGACCGGTGGTGTCCTCGCCGTTGATCAGCACTTTGCCGGAGGTCGGCATGATCAGCCGGTTGATCATTTTCAGCGTTGTACTTTTGCCGCAACCCGACGGACCCAGAAACACGCAGATCTCGCCTTCATTGACGGTCAGGCTCACTGAGTCGACGGCCTTCACTTCCTTGCCGTTGCTCTGGAAAGTCTTGGTGAGGTTCTGCAGCTCAATCATTTGTTTGGCGATCATTTCAGGAGTCCTTTTGGAGTCAGCGAGCGTTGCAGCCATTGCAGAAGCAGGTCGGCGAAGATGGCCAGAATGCTGACCAGTACGGCGCCGACGATCAGCATCGACATATCGCTGCGGCTGATGGAAGCGAGGATGAGTACGCCCAGACCGCCCGCGCCGATAGTGGCGGCGATGGTCATGACACCGATGTTCATGACTACGGCAGTGCGTACGCCAGCGAGGATCACTGGCACGGCGATCGGCAGTTCAACCATGCGCAGGCGCTGGCCGAAGGTCATGCCGATGCCCTTGGCGGCTTCACGGATGCCGGGCTCGACGCCGGTGAGCGCCAGGTAGGTGTTGCGCATGATCGGCAGCAATGAGTAGAGAAACACTGCGGTGATCGCCGGCATCGGGCCGAGGCCCTGACCGAACTTGGAATAGAACGGCAGCAGCAAGCCGAACAGGGCAATCGACGGGATGGTCAGCAGCACCGTGGCGCTGGCCTGCAACGGCCCGGCGAGGGTCGGGAAGCGTGTCATCAACACGCCCAATGGCACGCCAACCACGATCGCCAGCGTCACCGCGATGCCGACCAAGGTGATGTGTTGCAGCGTCAGGTGCATGACCTGATTCCAGTCCAGATGGGAGAAAGCGCTGAGGAAACTCATGGTTTCTCCTCCTGTTTTGCCGCCGGCGCCGGTGGGACCGGCACGCTGTCGGCGGAAGGATTGATTGGATGCTCGCGCAGGAATTCAGCCGCCACCACGGTAGGACTTTCGTGGTCGACGTCGATGCGCGCGTTCAGCGTGCGCATGGTCTGGTTATCCAGCAGCGCGGCGAGGGGCTTGAGCAAATCGGCCAGTTCCGGGTGCTTGTCCAGGTATTCTTTGCGAATGACTGGCGCCGCAGTGTAGTCCGGGAAGTAGTGCTTGTCGTCCTCCAGCACCTTGAGTTTGAACGCGTTCAGACGGCCGTCGGTGGTGTAGACGAGCCCTGCAAAAACCTGTCCGTTGCGCAACGCGGTGTAGACCAGGCCGGCGTCCATCTGACGGGTGTTTTCACGCCCCAGGTTCATGCCGTAATGCTTGACCATGCCCACCAGCCCGTCGGAACGGTTGGCGAATTCGGTGTCCAGCGCGACGATGTGGCCCTTGTCGGCCTCGGCCTTGAGCACCGTGGTCAGGTCAGACATGTTGTTGACCTGCGGGTACTGCTGGGCAATTTTGTCCGGCAGCGCCAACGCATAGGTGTTGTTGAACTTTGACGGTGACAGCCAGACCAGCCCCTTCTTGGCGTCCAGCTCCTTGACGCGCTGATAGGTCTGATCGCTGTCGAGCTTCTCGTCGACATGGTTGTAGGCAACCAGCGACACACCGGTGTACTCCCACAGCAGATCCAGCTGGCCGGTTTCCTGGGCACTGCGCGCCAGGTTGCTGCCAAGGCCGCCGGTGATCTGAACCTGATAGCCCTTGTCGCGCAGGTATTGCGCCGTCAGTTCGGCGAGCATGGTCTGTTCGGTGAACACTCGCGCGCCGATGCGCAGCACAGGCATTTCGGCCGGTGCATCCGCGGCCTGGACGAAACCGGACAGCAACATCCCGACGCCCATGATTAATGTGCATAACTTCTTCATAGCAATTCCTTTCTCAGCGGGGCTCGACTTATCGAGCCAGGCCGCGTTCCAGCCAGAGACGGCTTGCCAGGGTCACGGCACCATCGAGCAACAGCGCGAGCAACGCGGTACACGCGGCGCCCAGCACCAGTTGCGGCTGATTGTTCAGGGCGATGCCGGGGAAAATCAGACTGCCCAGGCTGTTCGCGCCAATGAGGAACGCCAGTGGCGCGGTCCCGACGTTGATCGCCAGGGCCACGCGCACGCCGCCGATGATGATCGGCACGGCATTGGGCAGCTCGACGCGCCACAGCACCTGGCGCGGTGTCATGCCAATGCCGCGAGCAGCTTCTTTAAGGGAACCCTGAACGTTTTTCAGGCCTTCGTAGGTGTTGCGCACGATGGGCAACAACGAAGCGAGGAACAAAGCGAAGATCGCCGGACCGCTGCCGATGCCCAGAATACCCAGAGCGATGGCCAGCACGGCGAGAGGAGGAACGGTGTTACCGATGTTGAAGATCTGCATGAAGCGTTCGGCGCGGCCAACCATGTTCGGTCGGCTAAGGACAATGCCGGTCGGGATCCCGACCACCAGTGCCGCCAGCATCGAAGCCAGCACAAGCCAGACGTGGGCTTGCAGATAAAACAGCAGATCATCCTGATATTGCCTGATGGTACTGATGCCGATCCATTGGACCAGCAGGGCCAGGAGTGCGATGACAATCACACCTCCCAACAGCCCCTTGCCATAGCGATTTGCCACGGGCGGACTCCTTATTTCAGTCGGCGAACGTCTGGCGTGGAACTGGCCTCTTCAGGCAGCACGCGAACGTTCGCGAAGAGCAGCGGGTGGGTCGCCGGAAAGGTTGATACCTCGGCGAAAACACAAGCCATGAGCGCAGCTTCGTCAAGCTAACTTGCTGATTTTGCAACCCTTGGCGTGTAGCGATACCAGGGAATGGACGTCTCCTTAACCGCAAAGGTTCCCACGTGCGATGGTATCTGGCCACCCCTTATCGACTGAACGGTTCGGTTATTGCTCTGGTTTGGGCTATAATCGCCGCCCTTTTTTGAATCACCTCTCGGGCGATTTCCCATGACCAGACAGGCCGCCGAAGTCGCGAAACGCCGCACTTTTGCCATCATTTCCCACCCCGATGCGGGTAAGACCACCATCACTGAAAAGCTGCTGCTGATGGGCAAGGCCATTTCCGTCGCCGGTACAGTGAAGTCGCGTAAATCCGACCGTCACGCCACCTCCGACTGGATGGAAATGGAAAAGCAGCGCGGCATTTCCATCACCACCTCGGTCATGCAGTTCCCGTATCGCGATCACATGATCAACCTGCTCGACACCCCGGGCCACGAAGACTTCTCCGAAGACACCTACCGCACGTTGACCGCCGTCGACTCGGCGCTGATGGTGCTCGATGGCGGTAAAGGGGTTGAGCCCCGCACCATCGCACTGATGGACGTCTGCCGCCTGCGCGACACGCCGATCGTGAGCTTCATCAACAAGCTTGACCGCGACATTCGCGACCCGATCGAGCTGCTCGACGAGATCGAAGCCGTCCTGAAAATCAAGGCCGCGCCCATCACCTGGCCGATCGGTTGCTACCGCGACTTCAAGGGTGTGTATCACCTCGCCGACGACTACATCATCGTGTACACCGCCGGTCATGGTCATGAGCGCACCGAGGTGAAAATCATCGAGAAGCTCGACTCGGACGAGGCCCGCGCCCACCTGGGCGATGAGTACGATCGCTTTGTCGATCAGCTGGAACTGGTTCAGGGCGCCTGTCATGAATTCAACCAGCAGGAATTCCTCGACGGCCAGCTGACGCCGGTGTTTTTCGGTACGGCACTCGGCAACTTCGGGGTCGACCATGTGCTCGATGCCGTGGTCGACTGGGCGCCGAAGCCACTGGCCCGCGTCGCCAACGAGCGCACGGTGGAGCCGGTCGAGGAGAAATTCAGCGGCTTCGTGTTCAAGATCCAGGCGAACATGGACCCCAAGCACCGCGACCGCATCGCGTTCATGCGCATCTGTTCGGGCAAGTACGACAAGGGCATGAAAATGCGCCATGTGCGCACCGGCAAGGACGTGCGCATCGGTGACGCGCTGACGTTCTTCTCCAGCGAGCGTGAACAGCTTGAAGAAGCCTACGCGGGCGACATCATCGGCCTGCACAACCACGGCACGATTCAGATCGGCGATACGTTCAGCGAAGGCGAGGCCTTGGGCTTCACCGGCATCCCGCACTTTGCCCCTGAGCTGTTCCGTCGCGTACGCCTGAAGGATCCGCTGAAATCCAAGCAGCTGCGTCAGGGTCTGCAGCAGTTGGCCGAGGAAGGCGCCACTCAGGTGTTTTTCCCGCAGCGCAGCAACGACATCATCCTCGGCGCCGTCGGTGTGCTGCAGTTCGATGTGGTCGCCAGCCGCCTGAAGGAAGAATACAAAGTCGAATGCGCCTACGAGCCGATCACCGTGTGGTCAGCCCGCTGGATCGATTGCAGCGACAAGAAGAAGCTCGAGGAATTCGAGAACAAGGCTGTGGAAAACCTGGCCGTGGACGGCGGCGGTCACCTGACCTACCTCGCGCCGACGCGGGTCAACCTGGCCTTGATGGAAGAGCGCTGGCCTGACGTGAAATTCCGCGCGACGCGGGAGCATCACTAAGGCTCAGCACGCTGAGTAACCGCAGACGCAGAGCGTCCAGGAATGCATTCCCACGCGGAGCGCGGAAACGATCATCGACTGGGCGGGGCTGATTCAGATCTCGGGGTGATGCAAAACCTGTGGGAGCGAGCTTGCTCGCGAAAGCGGCAGGACGTGCGATTGGAGTAGCCTGAACTGACGCATTCGTGAGCAAGCTCACTCCCACATGAGCCTCTCGTTACTTCACCACCATCCCCACACCCCGCCCGCGCGGATCGGACGCGGTTTCGACTTTCGTGCCGTCGATCTTGATCGCCTGCACATTGCCCATCGACCAGCCCTGATCCTTCAGCGTGTAACCCATGGCCGTCAGTTCGTCGGCCACCGGGGTTGCCAGCGGTGCAAATTTCTCGGTGTAGATCGTGTCTTTCGGCAGCAACTGGTGATGAACCCGCTGCGCCGCGACGGCGTCCTTCAGCGGCATGTGGAAGTCATAAATATTGTTCAGCACCTGAAACACCGTGGTGAAAATCCGTGAGCCACCCGGCGTGCCCAGCACCAGCGTCACTGCGCCGTCGCGGGTGACCAGACTCGGGCTCATTGACGACAACATGCGCTTGCCGGGCTGGATGGCGTTGGCATCCCCGCCCACCACGCCGAACGCATTGGCAACGCCCGGCTTGGAGCTGAAATCATCCATCTCGTCGTTCAGCAAAAAGCCTGCGCCCTTGACCACCACGCCGCTGCCGTAATCCCAGTTCAGGGTGTAGGTGTTGCTGACCGCGTTGCCCTTGGCATCGACGATGGAAAAATGCGTGGTCTGGTGCGACTCAAGCCCGGCCTTCACGTTCTCCGTAGGCGAAATTGCCGTCGGGTTGACCTCGTGGGCGCGCTTGGCCAGATAGGCGTTGTCGGTCAGCTGATTCACCGGCGCCACGGAAAAGTCCGGATCACCCAGGTAGTTGGCGCGATCGGCGAACACGCGCTTTTCAATTTCTGCCAACAAGTGGATGTAGCGCGCCGAGTTGAGCGGCACGTCTTTGAAGTCATCGGCAAGCAGCTGCTTCATGCCGATCAATTGCGCCAGCGCAATGCCGCCGGAACTGGGCAGCGGCGCGGTATAAAGCGTGTTGCCGTTGAAGTTCACGTGCAGCGGCTTGCGCCAGACCGCCTTGTAATCCTGCAGGTCCTCTTTGGTGATAAGGCCGTTGTCGTGCTGCATCTGCGACACCAACAGGTCAGCCGTCTGCCCTTGGTAAAACTCGTTGGCACCCTTGTTGGCAATGCGTTCCAGGGTCTTGGCCAACTCAGGTTGGCGGAAGGTCTCGCCGGTCTTCATGTCGCCGAAGTAATCGGCAAAATTGGTCTTGCC
The DNA here is from genome assembly GCF_057291635.1 of Pseudomonas sp. 1L-C-7-B-C1. Lineage (NCBI taxonomy): Bacteria > Pseudomonadati > Pseudomonadota > Gammaproteobacteria > Pseudomonadales > Pseudomonadaceae > Pseudomonas > Pseudomonas sp. 1L-C-7-B-C1. Next base: position 391,305 of record NZ_JBXAWH010000004.1, read on the forward strand.
GTTGAGCTGCTTGATCGCTTCGGCACCATACATGTACTGCTTGTCAGCGACCTTGAAACCATTTTTGGCGTAACCAATGGCCGGCGTCAGCAGCTCGGCCCATGGCAGCTTGCCGAATTTCTGATGGGCTTCCCACAGCCCCATCACCGTGCCGGGAACGCCTGAAGCACGTGCGCCCACCAGGCTCATGCCCGGGATAACCTCACCCTTGTCGTCCAGGTACATGTTGCGTGTCGCCGCTTTTGGCGCGGCTTCGCGGTAGTCAAGAAAGTACGGTCGGCCGTTCATGAACAGGGTCATGAAGCCACCGCCGCCGATGTTGCCCGCTTCCGGGTAGGTGACCGCCAGGGTAAACGCCGTGGCGACCGCAGCGTCGACTGCGTTCCCGCCCTTTTTCAGAATCTGCGCAGCGACCTGAGCACCGTATTGGTCCGGGGCCGCAACGGCGCCGCCTTCCAGTACCACGGCATACACTGGCGAACTCGCGGCGAAGATCACCGACAGGGCAAGGGTTTTGAAGGTCACTGCACGCATGGGGCTTCCTTGATGACAAATGCGACAGCTTGAAACTGATGGGCTGTCTGGAGGCTGAAGAGACTAACGGTCCGGCTGCACATTAATGATGAAACTTGCCACAAACGCAAACAGCCAGGCCCCTAAACCGGGGCACGCTCAGGTTCATCCCGGACGGGAAACACCACCGCCCTCTCCCGCCGCAGATTGAGCGCCAAGACACTCGCCAGCACCACAATGGAGCCTACGATGACTCGCTGCGAAGGCAACTCGCCCAGCATCACCGAGGCAATAGCGATGGCCATCGGCGGCGTCAGGTACAAACTCATCGACGCACGGCTGACGTCCATATGCTTCAAGACGTACGCCCAGGCCAGGTACGCCAGTGCGCTCGGGAACAGCCCCAATACCCCCACCGCTACATTGACCCGCAGTGGCGCGTTGAGGATCTCGCCGATCAGCCCCGGCAGGTAAACCAGCAGAAATACCGTGCCGGCCCAGACCGTGTAGCAGACCATGGTCAGGCCGTCGTAGCGGTGGCTGTGACGCTTCTGCAGCGAGAAATACACGCTCCAGGAAAACGCCGCCGCCAGAATCAGCAGCCCGCGCGCGTCCATGTGGCCGATGCCGCGATCACCGGTGACAACAATCGCGGCGCCCACCAGGCCGAGCGCGACACAGCCCCAACGCCAGGCGCTGACCCGCTCCTTGAACACGAAATGCGCCAGCAGCGCGGTAAACAATGGCGTCGACTGCACCAGCACACTGGACGCCCCGGCACTCACCCCGGCCTGGCCAAAGTTGAGGGCGATGTGATGCAGGCTAACGGCGAAGAAACCCAGCACCGCGAGCAACGGCAGGTCCTTCAGGCGCGGCAACGTGATGCGTTGCGATGAAGCGATTAGCAGCATGAACACCGACGCGATCAGAAAACGAAGCAGCGCCAGATGCCCGGGCTCATAGGCCTGCAAACCGATGCGAATGCCGGTCGGCGAGAAGCCCCAGCAGGCGACCACGAAGAACGTGGCAAAGGCGATTTTCAGCCCTTGCCAAGGCACCGCACCATTAACCGCGATATCCGAATCAACAACCGGCTCAGCCACCCTGCGCATCTCGATACTCCCGCCGACAAGCCCGACGCCTGCCCATGGCTGCAAGTATCGAAACAACTTATGCTCACCACAACCGAACAATAATGACTCAACCCCTCACTTTTGGTGATGAATGGAACTGGCCCAGATTCGGATGTTCAAGACCGTCGTCGACACCGGCAGCATTGCCCGCGCTGCGGAGGTGCTGCATTGCGTGCCATCGAACATCACCGCACGGATCAAGGCGCTCGAGGCGGAGCTGGGCACCGAGCTGTTCTACCGCCAGGGCCGCGGTTTGCGCATCAGCCCGGCGGGAGAAATCTTCCTGACCTACGCCGGCAAAATGCTCAGCCTCGCCGACGAAGCCAAACGCGCGGTGCATCCGGATGCGGCGCCATCCGGGCCGTTGCGCATTGGCGCCATCGAGTCCTCGGCCACGGCGCGGCTGCCGAGACTGCTGGCGCGTTTTCATGCGCGTTACCCACACGTGTCGCTGGAGCTGACCACCGGCACCGGCATGCAACTGCTTGACGCGACGCTCAACCAGAAGCTCGATGGCGCGATCGTCGCCATCGACGTCAAACGCCCACGGCTCAAGCGCACGTCGATGTACCGGGAGGATCTGGTGCTGATTGCGGCAGAGTCGTTGGGGCCGATTTCCAGTGCCGCAGATCTGCAGGGCAAATCGATTTTCATGTGGCCCGAGGGCTGCCCTTACCGCGCAGCGCTTGAACGCTGGTTGCACAACGACGGCCAGACCCAGCCCATCGTCAGCATCGCCAATTACGGCACCATCGTCGGTTGCGTCAGCGCCGGGGCGGGCGTGGCGCTGGTGCCCAAAGGGGTTTACGAGCAGTACCGAAAAGGCTCGGGCTGGGTCGGTTATGAATTCCCTGAACTGACCTCCGTCGACAACCTGTTTTATTGGCACGAAAGCGCCGAGCATCACCCCGCGCGGGAGGCGTTTGTGGAGATGTTGCGGGCGGAGTTCAGCGGGGTTGGCGACGCGTGACGCATCAGGCGGCGTACACCGCCAGCTTCTCCTGAATGAAATCCAGAAAGCACTGAATCCGCAACGCCAGTTGCGAGTTGCGGTAGTAGACCGCGTGGATCGGCTGGCGATAGCCACTGTTGGCTTGCGGCAGGATGACGTTGAGGCGGCCCTGGCGGATGTCCTCGTGGGTCATGAAGTGCGACAGGCAGACGATGCCCTCACCCGCCAACGCTAACTGGCGCAACGTCTCGCCACTGGAAGCGGAGACCGTCGGCTGAATGAACAGCCGATCCCCATCGGCGTGGCGCAACGGCCAGTGATTGAGGGTTTCGGTCTGGGTGAAGCCGAGCAGCGAATGCCCGCTCAGCGCCTCCACGGTTTTCGGCGTGCCGTGTTTTTCGAGGTATTCCGGGCTGGCGAGGATGTTCAGCGGGCTGCTGCCGAGTGGCCTTGCGTGCAGCGTGGAATCGGCCAGCACGCCAATGCGGATTGCTACATCGGTGCTCTGTTCCAGCAGATCAATGATCAGATCATTGCTGTTCAGCTCCAGCTGGATGTCCGGGTACCGCGCGCGAAACTCCGCGACGTACGGAACGATGGAATGCAGCATGAAGGGCGACGCCGCGTTGATCCGCAAGCGGCCGGAGGGTGTCTGCTGGCGCACCGACATGCGCTCTTCCAGCTCTTCCATCTGATCCAGAATCTGCCTGGCCCGCTCGAGGAAATACTTGCCCTCCTCGGTCAGGTCCATGCGCCGGGTGGTGCGGTTGATCAACGTCGTGCCCAGCTTGCTTTCCAGTCGCGACAGCGTGCGACTGATCGCCGACGGCGTCTGCCCGACCTGCTCGGCAGCGGCGGAAATCGAACCGCTCTCGATCACCGTGACAAACACCTGCAACTCATCCGACCTGGCTTTCACTGTTGTCTCCCGCTCACAAGAGACCGGATATTAGCGCTCTTCGGAGCAAGCTATAAGCTATAAGCTATAAGCTGCAAGCTGCAAGTGAGCCGTGAGCCGTGAGCTTGCCGCTTGCCGCTTGCCGCTTGCCGCTTGCCGCTTGCCGCTTGCCGCTTGTAGCTCGCTCCTCCCCCTCACATCCCGAACACCGACCCCAAGTGCGCTTCATACCGCTTCACGTCTGCGTCGACATTCGGCATCTTCATCACGTCCACTGCCAGGAAGGTCGGCAGGCCAGTCATGCCCAGGAACTGGTTGGCCTTGTGGAACGGGAAGTACACGGCATCCACGCCCTTGGCTTCGAAGAAGTCGGCCGGGTCGTCGAACGCTTGCTGCGGCGCATTCCAAGTGGCCGAAATCATGTATTGCTTGCCGTGCAGCAAGCCGCCGCTGCCGTACCGCCGGGACGCATCGGAACGGGTGCGACCGTCGTTGGCGTACAGGCTGCCGTGACCTTCGGTGAACACTTCGTCGATGTACTTTTTCACCGTCCACGGCGCGCCCATCCACCAGCCCGGCATCTGCCAGATGATCACGTCAGCCCAGAGAAACTTCTGCACTTCCTCGGCCACGTCATAGCCACCGTCAATGAAAGTCTGCTGCACGTCAAACCCGGCGCGGTCCAGAAACGCCATGCCGGCTTCATGCAGGGTGGTGTTGTAGCGGCCATCGGAATGCGCGAATTGTTTGCCGCCGTTCAGAAACAGTACTTTTTTCATATCAAGCCTCGTCCGCCGTCAATGCAGCCCGCTGTTTAGCGGTGGCGGATTGAGGGTCTTCAATTGGAATGGACGGCAGAATATCTGCCAGACGAGGCGGGAATAAGCCGCAGAGGGGCAAAATACATTTGCGCCTGAATCACGAGTCATGCATCTATTGATGAATTTTTGTTGACTGAACAGCAGCGTGAATCCGAGCGGGACGTCGCGTAATCAGCCAGCAATCATCAGGTGCGCGCCCAGCAGCGCCATGCCGATGAAGAACATCCGCTTGAACACCAGCGCGCTGATCCGTTGACGCAGCCACTGACCGAACATCATCCCCAGCAACGCTGGAACCAGCGCCAGCAATGAGGCACCCATTTCAGCGCTTCCCACCGCGCCGTTCCAGAACAGACCAGCACCCAGTGCCAGGGTCGAGACGGTGAAGGACAGCCCCAGCGCCTGCACCAGTTCATTGCGATCCAGCCCAAGGCCCTGAATGTAAGGCACCGCTGGAATCACGAAGACGCCGGTGGCCGAGGTGACCAGGCCGGTGATGAAGCCGCACAAGGGCCCGAGCCAGCCCTCCGCAGCGGACGGCACTTTGAGCGTCGGCAGAAACAAGCCGCATAACGCGTAGACAAACAGCGCGCCACCCAGCGCCCGCGCCATGCCGTGCCCGTTGCCGAGGCCCAACGCGTATGAGCCGAGCAGCGTGCCGATGACGATCGTCAGCAGCAACGGCCACAACCGCACGCACAATCCGCGCAAATGCCCGCCGGTTGCCAGCTGCCAAAGGTTGGTGAGTGTCGAGGGGATCAGCAGCAACGCCGCCGCCTGGCTGGGCAGCATCATCACCCCCAGCAGGCCCATCGCAACCGTCGGCAGCCCCATGCCGATCACGCCCTTGACCGTCCCCGCCAGCAGAAACGTCAGCAGCACCAGCACTGACAACGTCCAGCCAAGGTGCTGATACAGCGATAGAAAATCAGTCATGGGCGCATCCTGCGAAAGGTCGACGATGGGCAACAACGAACGTTGCAATCGGCGCCACTTCACCACATTCCGGCGCCTGGGGTAATGGAAAAAATGCTCAGCACCACGCGGCTGATCAGCAGGCCAATGCGGGCAGCTTTCCATTTTTGCCAACCCGACTTGCCATTTGTGACGTTTCAACGGCAGCGGGTTTTTCCTAGGATCCCCTGACGTCGCCGACGCCTGGTTCGCCAGCCATCACGTGTTTAAGGGGGAATGCATATGTCCGATGCCACTGAGCGTCTATGGGGCGCGCGCTTCAAATCAGCGCCAGCCGAAGCGATGGCCAACCTGTCACGCTCGCCCGCCGTCTATTTCCGCATGACGCCTTATGACGTCGCGGGTTCCAAGGCCCACGCCCACGAGCTTGAGCGCGCCGGTTTGCTGGATGCCGACGAAACTCGCCGCATCATCGACGCGCTGCAATCGATCGACGAGGACTTCGCTGCCGGCACGATCCAGCCCATTCCCGCCGATGAGGACGTGCACACCTTCATCGAGCGCCTGCTCACTGAACGCCTCGGCGCACTGGGTGGCAAGCTTCGCGCCGGACGCTCGCGCAACGATCAGACGGCCAACGACATGCGGCTGTTTCTGCGTGACCGGATTCGCGTGCTGACCCTGTCGATTCTTGATCTGCAGCAGGCGTTGGTGGGTCAGGCCGAAGCGCACATCGAGACCATTGCGCCTGGTTTCACCCACCTGCAACAGGCGCAGCCCATTGTCTTCGGTCACCATTTGATGGCCCACGCCCAAGCGATACATCGTGACATCCAGCGCCTGCAGGATTGGGATCAGCGCTTCAATCTATCGCCCCTCGGCGCCGCCGCCATGGCCGGGTCCGCCATCGCCCGCGACCCGCAACGTTCGGCGGCGGAAATGGGCTACGCCGGGCCGTGTGAGAACTCCATCGACGCCGTCGCCAGCCGCGATCACGTGGCCGAGTTTCTGTTCTGCGCGAGCATGCTGGGTATCAATATTTCGCGCATGGCCGAGGAGTTCTGCATCTGGACATCGCGGCAGTTTCGCTGGGTCGAGCTGGACGATGCCTACGCCACGGGCAGTTCGATCATGCCGCAGAAGAAGAACCCGGACATTGCCGAATTGGCGCGGGGCAAATCCGGCCGTTTGATCGGTTCGCTGACGGCGATTCTGTCGGTGCTCAAGGCGCAGCCGCTGTCGTACAACCGGGATTTGAGCGAAGACAAGCACGCCATCTTCGACGCTTTGGACACGCTGAATCTGGTGCTGCCCGCCTTCGCCGGCATGGTCCGCACGATGACGGTGCGCAAGGACGAGTTGCTGCGACAGGCGCCGCTAGGCTTTACCTTGGCAACCGAGGTCGCCGATTGGCTGGCCGTTCGCGGCGTGCCGTTCAAGGAAGCCCACGAGATCACCGGGCAACTGGTTCAGCTGTGTGAGGCGCAGGACATCGGGCTGCCGGAGCTGACGCCAAAGATGCTCGCCCACACCGACCCGCGCCTGACGCCACAGGTGTTGGAGAGCCTGACGCTGGAAGCCGCACTGGCAGCGCGCAGCGGCTGGGGCGGAACGTCGCCGGTGCGAGTGGCCGAACAGATCGCGCGGTTTAAACAGCACCTGGTGGCGCAAGAGCAGTGGGCCAAGGATTACAGCGGCCCGCGGGGTTAATTGCGCGCAGCCGGTCCCACTGACTGACCGCGTGCACTCTGTGGGACCGGCTTTAGCCGGGAAGGCGCCGGGTGTCATGCCCCAAATTTGCGGTGTTTGTGCTGGCCTCTTCCCGGCTGAAGCCGGTCCCACTGACTGACCGCGTGCCTATTGTGGGACCGGCTTTAGCCGGGAAGGCGTCGGATGCCACGCCGCGAAATTGCGGTGTCGGTGCTGGCCTCTTCCCGGCTGAAGCCGGTCCCACTGACTGATCGCGTGCCTATTGTGGGACCGGCTTTAGCCGGGAAGAGGCCGGGCCATGCACCATCATTTTTCCTTCTTGATGTATCCCTCGACCACCGCCGAGAAGTCCTTGCCACCATCACCGCGCAGGCTCATCGCCTGATACAGCTGCTGTGCCAGCGCGCCCATGAGCACCGGTTGGCGTGCGGCTTTGGCAGCCTCGGTTGCCAGGCCCAGGTCCTTGAGCATCAGCTCTGCGCCAAACCCTCCGGTGTAACCACGGGACGCCGGGGCGGTTTCGACGACGCCGGGCCAGGGGTTGTACATTTCCGAGCTCCAGCACCGGCCGGTCGAGCTGTTGATGATGGTCGCCAGCACGCCGGTGTCGATGCCCAGGCTATTGCCCAGCGCCATGGCTTCTGCCACGCCGATCATGGAAATGCCCAAGAGCATGTTGTTGCAGATCTTCGCGATCTGCCCGGTGCCGACATCGCCGCAATGGACGATGTTGCGGCCCATCTGCGCCAGGATCGGCTTGAGTACCGTGAAGTGTTCAAGACTCGCGCCGACCATGAACGTCAGGGTCCCGGCCTGCGCGCCGCCAGTGCCGCCGGACACTGGCGCATCGCCGACCACCACGCCTTGTTTCGCCGCTACCGCCGCCACATCGCGGATGGTCTGCGGATCGATGGTGCTGCAGTCCACCGCCGGCACTCCTGCGCTGATGCCAGCCAACACGCCGTCGTCATTCAGATAAACCGCGCGGACATGAGCGGCCGCCGGGAGCATGGTGATCACCAGGTCGGCGCCCTGAGCAGCATGTTTGGGCGACTCACTGATCCGGCTACCCAATTCGGCCAGCTCGGCCAGCACCTGTTGGTTCAGGTCGAACAAATGCAGCTGATGCCCGGCACGGATCAGGTTCCGCGCCATCGGCGCCCCCATATTGCCCAGGCCGATGAATGCGATTTTCATGGTTGTTCTCCTTGCTCAGTTCCAGTTCCACAGGTGACGCAGGCCCCTTGTGGGAGCGAGCTTGCTCGCGAAGCGATCGTTCAGATGGCACAACGCTGAATGACGCAACGCGATCGCGAGCAGGCGAAGGCCCACTTAAAGCGCGTCGCACTCAACGCAAATTGATCGTCGTGTTCACCCCGTCATTCACGCTGTCGTCATCGAACCAGCGGCTGGTGACGGTCTTGGTCTGAGTGTAGAACTGCACCACCTGTTTGCCGTACGGCCCCAGATCCCCCAGCTTCGAACCGCGCGAACCGGTGAAGCTGAAGAACGGCACCGGCACAGGAATCGGAATGTTGATGCCGACCTGACCCACGTCGATCTCACTCTGGAATTTGCGCGCTGCCGCACCGCTCTGAGTGAACAGCCCGACGCCGTTGCCGAACGGGTTGGCGTTGACCAGCGCAATGGCCTGATCCAGCGTGTCGACTTCCAGCACTACAAGCACTGGCCCGAAGATTTCCTGAGTGTAGATCTGCATCTCGGTGGTCACGCCGGTGAACAGCGTCGGCCCGACGAAGTTGCCGTCCTCGTAGCCCGCCACCGTGATGTCGCGCCCGTCCAGTTCGAGGGTGGCGCCTTCCTGAACGCCGCTATCGATCAGATCAAGAATCCGCTGTTTCGCGCGCCTGGAAATCACCGGTCCGACATCGGTGCCCGCCTCGCTTCCCGCATTCACCTTGAGCTTCTGCGCCAGCGCCTTCAGCTCGGGAATCCACTGCTTCGCCGCGCCGACCATCACCACCGCCGACGTCGCCATGCAGCGCTGCCCCGCCGCACCGAAACCGGCGCCGACCAGTGCGTTGAGGGTCTGCTCGCGATTGGCATCCGGCAGCACAACGGCATGGTTCTTGGCGCCCATCATCGACTGCACGCGCTTGCCGTGTTTGCCCGCCAGCTCGTAAACGTGAGTGCCCACCGCCGTTGAGCCGACGAAGGACACTGCCTTGATGTCCTTGTGGGTGCAGATCCCGTCGACCACTTCTTTGCCGCCGTGCACGACATTGAGCACGCCTGCCGGCAAACCCGCTTCGACGGCCAGCTCCACCAACAGCATGGTCGACATCGGGTCCTGCTCGGACGGCTTGAGCACGAACGTATTACCGCAGGCGATGGCCATCGGAAACATCCACAGCGGAATCATCGCCGGGAAGTTGAAAGGCGTGATCCCTGCGCAGACGCCGATAGGCTGACGCAACGTATAGGTATCCACGCCACCGGCTACGTTTTCGGCGAATTCGCCCATCTGCAGCGTACCGATGGAGCACGCGTGCTCGACCACTTCCAGACCGCGGAAGATATCGCCCTCGGCATCCGCAATGGTCTTGCCCTGTTCGGCGCTGAGCACGACGGCGATGCGCTTGGAATGTTCGCGAATCAGCGCCTGCAACTTGAGCATGATGCGCATGCGGGCGCCAATCGGCGTGTGCCGCCAGGTGGTGAATGCCTTCTGCGCAGCGGCGACAGCGGCATCGACCTCAGCGGCCGTGGCGAACGGCACGTGGGCCAGCACTTCCTGGGTGGCGGGGTTGACCACGTCGAGCCACTCGGTGGTTTGCGACTCAACCCATTCGCCGCCGATCAGCAGCTTCACGCGGGCCACGGTGGTGTTGTTTTTGTTCAGTGACACGTTCATTGCCATTGCTCCATTCAAGGCAGCGCGCCAGCGTGGGCGCGCTGAAAAAAGTCGATTTCAGGCAGCGCGATGGCGGGGCGGATCACGCTTCATCAGCGCGGTGCAGACCAATGCCACCAACGCCATGCCGATCAGGTAAACGATCACGTAGTGCGGACTGCCGCCGCCCATGGCCAGCAACTGCGTGGCGATCATTGGCGCAAATCCGCCGCCCAGGACGCCCGCCAACTGCACCGAGACGGAGATGCCGCTGTAGCGAATTTCCGCCGGAAACTGCCGGGCAAACAGCAGAGATTCCGGCGCATAAAGGATCGGGAAGACCACGCCCACCGCCAGCACCATCGCCCACCACACCATCTGCGGTTCGCGGGTGCCAAGCATGGCGAAGAACGGATAAACGAAGGCGCAGAGCAGCAGAAGCCCGGCGAAATACAGACGTTTCTGACCGACCTTGTCGGACAGGTGCCCACACAGCGGCATCGTCACCAGAGAAAGCGCAGCACCAGCAGTGATCGCGCTCAGCACGTCGGCGCGAGGGATGAGCAACTGGTTGGCGGCGTACGCCAGTGCGAAGGTCACCGACATGTAAAACCAGGCGTTCTCGGCCGTGCGCGCGCCGATGATGGTCAGGGTTTCTTTCGGGTGTTCGCGGAACACTTTGAACAGCGGCACCTTGACGGCGATGTTGTCCTTCTTGAGCTTCTCGAAATCGGGCGACTCCGGGACTTTCAGGCGAATCAACCAGCCCACGCCCAGCAGCACGACGCTGGCCAGAAACGGAATGCGCCAACCCCAACTCAACATGTCGGCCTCTGGCAATTTGGCGACCATGCCCATGGCCAGGGACGCCAGCACCAGCCCTGCGCCAACGCCGGTTTGCGGCAGGCTGCCGTAGAAGCCCTTGCGGCCTTCGGGCGCATGTTCGACGGCCATCAGCACCGCCCCGCCCCACTCGCCGCCGACCGCCATGCCCTGCAAGAAACGCATCGCGACGAGCAACACTGCGGCCCAATAGCCGATCTGTTCGTAGGTCGGGATCAGGCCGATGATGATGGTCGGAATACCCATCAGCATCAGCGTGAACAGGAGCATGGACTTGCGCCCGATCTTGTCGCCGAAATGGCCGAACACGATGCCGCCCAGTGGCCGGCCGAGAAAGCCCACGGCGTAGGTGGCGAACGCCGCCAGCACACCGATGATCGGGTCCAGTGCAGGGAAGAAGATCTTGTTGAAGATCAGTGCGGCAGCCGTGCCGTAGAGGAAAAAGTCGTACCACTCGATGGTCGTGCCAGCCATGCTCGCCGCGCCGGCAAGCCGGTAGGATCGGGCATTTTTCACGGGGCTGGCATCGAGTGCGCCAGCGTCCGCCGTAATAGCGTTCTTCATAAACTCCTCCGCTTATTTATTGTTGTGCAGGGTGTTATGGCATGTGGGATGGGGCGATTTACCGGGGCGTTGCCTCGTTGGTTTCAGCAGCTGCAACAGGCGTTGACGGGCAGGTTGGATCCGGCCGCGCTTCGGAGTATAGATGTGCAAACTTCTAATAAGAACGCACATAAAAGCAGGTTCAACATGCAAAAAAACATCACGTCCCTGAGCGCACTGAACTGGGATGACCTGAAGTTTTTTCTCGAAGTGGCGCGCACGCGCAAGGCCAGTTCTGCGGCCAAACGCCTCGCGGTGGACTACACCACGGTGTCGCGACGGATCAGCTCGCTGGAGACTTCACTGGGCACGTTGCTGTTCGAGAAATCCCGCAACAACGGCTTCATCCTCACCGCTGAAGGCCAGCGATTACTGGGCGCGGCCGAGTCCATCGAAAGCACCCTGCACCTGGCCTGCGAGCAGGTTTCCGGCTCCGGCGTCGCGTTGTCGGGGCATGTGCGCATGGGCTGTACCGAAGGCTTCGGCAGCTTCTTCATCACCCCGCAACTCAGTCACTTCACCGACACGTACCCGGCCATCTCTGTCGACATCCTGCCGCTGCCGCACTTCATCAGCCTGTCCAAGCGCGAGGCCGATATCGTCATCGCGCTGGAGCGTCCGGAGCACGGGCCTTACGTGTGCTGCAAACTGTGCGACTACAGCCTCAGGCTCTACGCCACCCAGGATTATCTCGACACCCACGCGCCGATTCTCAGGACCGAAGACCTCGCCGACCATCCGTTCATCAGCTACGTCGACGACCTGGCCTTCAGCTCGGAATTGCTCTACCTCAGCAACCTCCTCCCCGGCGCCCACGCCACCCTGCGCAGCACCAGCGTCATCGCCCAATACGTCGCCGCGCTGCAGGGCCGAGCGCTGGCGATCCTGCCGTGCTTTCTCGCGGCGCAAGATGCTCGACTGCTGCCCGTGCTGGAGAGCGAGGTGGATATCACGAGGCAGTTCTGGATGTATTGCCGCGAGGATTTGAGGAAGCTCAAGCGGATTACGTTGTTGTGGGATTACATCCGCGCCGCAACTGAGCGCAATCAGGCGTTTCTGTTGGGCAAAACCGGGCGGATGATGTTTGTGGATTGAATGGGGATCTGGTCCGGACAAGTCGTTGAGCACCACTCGGTCCTGTGGGAGTGAGCTTGCTCACGAATGCAATGTTTCTACCCATGAATGTATTGAGGCTGCACCGGCCTATTCGCGAGCAAGCTCGCTCCCACAAGTTCGTCATTTGGCCGGGATTTCCATTCAAAAAGCCCCTCCCCGCCATAGTTCAGAAATCTCTGAACTATGCATTTGAGCTTTCCTATTCTTCCCGTTCCTAAGCCAAATCTAAGATCGCCCCCAATAAAGGAGCCCGTCCATTAGAGACCCGGCCCGAAGATTGCCTTTTCTGATGTGACTGCCGCTGTACCCCGTCTTGGCCTGTGCCGTGGCGGAGCCCTGTCTCGGGTCACACGTCAGCCGCACGACGCAATCTTTGAGGACGCTTGATGAAACTGGAAATCTTCCGCACGCTCTGGGACTACCGCGCCAGCAAGGCCCAGGCGCTGGACGAGTTGCTGGAAGCCGGGTTCGACGGCATGGAAGCACGCCTGCCACTGACGCCTGTCGAGCGCGCGGAATTCGGCGCCTTCCTGCGTGCCAATCACGTGCCTTACATCGCCACGGTGTTCACCGCCTACGACGTCCTTCCGGAACAATCAGCGACCACCGCGGAACACCTCACCGACCTGGAACAGAAGCTCGCCTGGTCAACCGAATTGGCGCCGCGTTTCGTCAACGTGCTGGCCGGCAACGACCGCTGGCAATTGCCGCAGCAGGTGGACTTCTTCGGTCAGGCGCTGGAGGTGGCGCGCAAGCATGGTCAGGCAGTGGCGTTCGAAACCCACCGCGCACGCTCGCTGTTCAATCCGTGGGTCACCCTTGAGCTGATCCGCCAATTGCCCGATCTGCGCTTCACCAGCGACATCAGCCACTGGATCGTCACTTGCGAGCGTTTGCTCGACGACCTGGAAGACGACCTCAGCGCGTTTGTCGAGCGCGTCCATCACATTCAGGCACGGGTCGGTTACGACCAGGGTCCGCAAGTCCCGCATCCCGCTGCCCCCGAGTACGCCCGCGAGCTGGCTTTCCATCAGCAACACTGGGAAACCGTGTGGAAATCCCAGCAGGCCCGCGGTTACCAGGTCAGCACGATGACGCCTGAATTCGGCGCCGACGGCTATCTGCATCATCTGCCCTTCACCAATGTGCCGGTGGCCAATCTCTGGTCGCTGAACGTGTGGATGGGCCAGACCGAACGCGAACATTTCCAGCGCTTCACCCACACAACAAGCCGATAAGGAGCGTTTCGTCATGCCAGATCCGTCGCACGCGGCAGCACCGAAGGTCGCCAACTTCAGCAGCATCCCGGTGGTCGATATCGCCGGGCTGTTCAGCCCCGACATTGCCCGGCGTCAGGCCGTCGCCGACCAACTGGGCAAGGCGGCGCGCGAAGTGGGCTTTCTGTACGTCAGGAATCACGGCATTGCGCCGCCGTTGATCGACGGCCTGCGCCAGGCCGCCAAGGACCTGTTCGCCCAATCCCTTGACTACAAGATGCAGCATTACATCGGCACCTCGCGCAGTCACAAAGGCTTCGTGCCCGAGGGCGAAGAGGTGTATGCCAAGGGCAAGCCGGACCACAAGGAAGCGTTCGATATCGGTTTCGAAGTGGACGATGACGACCCGCTGGTGATCGCCAAAACCCCGCTGATCGGCGCCAACGAGTGGCCGGACCTGCCCGGCTTTCGCCCAGCGGTGGAGGCGTATTACGCCGCGGTTTTCGCTTTGGGCCGCCGCCTGTTCGACGGCTTTGCGCTGGCGCTGGGCCTGGAGGAAGGCTACTTCGAAGCGATGGTCACCCGTCCGCCCTCCAAGCTGCGTTTGATTCATTACCCGTTCGACGGCGCGGCCCAAGACGCGCCCGGAATTGGTGCGCACACCGATTACGAGTGCTTCACCATGCTGCTGGCCGACAAGCCCGGCCTGGAAGTCATGAACGACCTCGGACAGTGGATCGACGCGCCGCCGGTGGAGGGCGCGTTCGTGGTCAACATCGGCGACATGCTGGAGGTCATGACCGCTGGTACGTTCGTTGCTACGGCTCATCGGGTACGCACGGTCAGCGAGGAGCGCTATTCGTTTCCGCTGTTCTTCGCCTGCGACTTCCACACCCAGATCAAGCCCCTTCCGCAGTTCGACAAGGGCACGGCCGACTACGAAGAAATCACCATCGGCGAGCACATGTTCGGTCAGGCGTTGCAGACCTACCAATACCTGCGGCGCAAGGTCGAGAACGGCGAAATCAAGTTGTACGAAAAGGCCCGCAAGCCGTCGAGCTTCGGCCACCTGAAGAATCAGACACAGGACGTATCTTGATGCGATACGGCGTCCTGCATCACTCGAATACCCAGCACACCCAGCCCTACCTTCCTGACGTGGAGTCACCGACGATGCGCAACACTTTGAACACTGCTGTCCGCTTGACCGTGCTTGCCTCTGCGGTGCTCGGTACATCCCTGTTTGCGGCAACCGCCGCTCAGGCTGCCACCACGGTGACGCCCGGGCAGTTCAAGGTCGGCATGGAGATCACCTACCCGCCATTCGAGTCCTACGACGAGAAGAAGAACGTCGTCGGTGCCGACCCTGACCTCTCACGCCTGCTCGCCAAGCACATGGATCTCAAAGCGGAGTTTGTCGACACCAAGTTCTCCAGCCTGATCCTCAGCCTCAATGCCGGGCACTACGACGCGATCATTTCGGGCATGTACATCACGCCGGAGCGCCAGACCCAGGCCCAGACCATCCCCTACGCCGTAACCGGCGCGGCGATCATGGTGCTCAAGGACAGCCCGCTCAAACCCAAGGTGCCGGAAGACTTGTGCGGGCTGAAAATCGGCCTGGAAAAAGGCACCACGTGGGTCACCCAGTTCAACAAGCTGTCCGCCGAATACTGCGTGCCGAAGGGCAAAGGCCCGGTCACCGTCAGCGAGTTCCCGTCCGCGCCGGAAGTCACCCAGGCGCTGCTGTCGGGCAACGTTCAGGCGCAAGTGGAAATCGACGGCGCCGCCGGCATGATCGCCGAACGCACCAAGGGCCGCGTGGTGGTCAGCACCGAGCATTCCATCTACCAGCAGACGCTTGGCATCTACGTGAAGAAGGGCAATGACGAGCTGTATCAGGCGTTGCTCAAGGCCTTCGACGAGACGAAAAAATCCGGCGAATACGCTGCGCTGTTGAAGAAATACAACCTGGAAGCGCCCGCCAACTGACGGTTTGATGCTTAACCCAGTGTAGGAGTGAGCTTGCTCGCGATCACGGTAGGTCAGTCACCTCAGCGGTGTCTGTGCTTATGCCTCGCGAGCAAGCTCACTCCTACAGGGATCGCGTTTGTTAAGGGAATCCCGCCGGGCCCCGCCCTGCTGAGGTGTGTGTATGCAATTCGAATGGTCCTACTTTTTTTCTTTATTCTCGGTCGCTGACTTCTGGGAATCCTGCATCACCGTGATCGAACTCAGCGCCCTGGGCTGGTTTATCGGCATGCTGCTGGGTTTCCTGCTGGCCTCGGCCAAGCTGTCGACCGCGCGCTGGATCAGCGTTCCGGCGTCGATTTATATCTGGTTCTTCCGCAGTGTTCCGCTGCTGGTGCTGGTGGTGTTTACCTACAACGTGCCGCAGATGTTTCCGGTCACCCGTGACGTACTTTCCAACCCCTTCTATTCCGGCCTTCTCGCGCTGGTGGTTACGGAAGCAGCGTACATGGCGGAGATTCACCGCGGCGGCCTGATCTCCGTCGCCAAGGGCCAGAAAGAAGCCGGCCGCGCCCTGGGTGTCGGCCTGATCGGCATGCAGCGTCTGATCGTCATTCCCCAGGCGTTCCGTATCTCCCTGCCAACGCTGGTGAATGAATACATCACCGTGGTGAAACTGACCTCGCTCGTGTCAGTGATTTCCCTCACCGAACTGCTGACCGTGGGCCAACGCCTGTACGCGCAAAACTTTCTGGTGATGGAAACGCTGTCGGCCGTCGCGGTGTATTACGTGATGATCGTGACGGTATTTGGCTGGCTGTTTCACTGGCTGGAGCAGCACCTTGAGCTGAGCAATCGCAAACCGCAGACCCTCGACGACACCGCCCTGACTCACCTGCGCGCCAGCCTGGTCGCGCAGCCCGCGGTAGCACGCCAGCCGACAACAGGACCGGGGTCGGCGCCGGCGCTGAAGCTGGTCAACATCCACAAAAGCTACGGGCAGCACGAAGTGCTCAAGGGCATCAATCTGGCGGTGGACGCCGGTCAGGTCATTTCCATCATTGGCCCATCGGGCTCGGGCAAGACCTCGCTGATTCGCACGGTCAACAGCCTCGAAACCATCGACAAGGGCGAGATCATCCTGTTTGGCGAGGGCTACATTCACGCCGGCGACAACCCCAACGCGCCGCAGATCCGCCGGGGCGTGCAGCGCATCGGCATGGTGTTTCAGAACTTCAACCTGTTCCCCCACCGCACCATTCTCGACAACGTGACCTTGGCGCCGCGCTATCACGGTCGCGACCGGGAAGTCAGCGAACACCGTGCCTACGCCCTGCTCGACAAGGTCGGGCTACTGGCCCACGCGCACAAATACCCGCATCAGTTATCCGGCGGTCAGCAACAGCGCGTGGCGATTGCCCGAGCGCTGGCGATGGACCCGCAGATCATGCTGTTCGACGAGCCCACTTCTGCGCTGGATCCGGAGCTGGTGGGCGACGTGCTGAAGGTCATCGCCGAGCTGGCGAAAGAAGGCATGACGATGCTCATCGTGACCCACGAGATGGACTTCGCCCTGTCGATTTCCGACCGGGTGATCTTCATGGAAAACGGCATCGTGCAAGTCGACGCCGCGCCGCAGACGATTCTTGCCGACCAGTGCGGCGCGCGCGTGCGCACGTTCATGGGACTGGACCACGCCGTTACGCAGCAGACGCCTGCGCTCAAAGAGGCGTAAGCCTCACAGCCCCAACATCAACCCGCTTAGGCGCTTGACCTTGCGCCGCAGCGCTTCTTCAAACACGCCCTGACGCGGCTCGATCAGGCTGAACCAGTGCTTGGCCCGGGTGATGCCGGTGTAGATCAGCTCCTTGGTCAGCACCGGGTTCAGCGCCTCCGGCAAAATTAACGCTGTGTGCGCGAACTCCGAGCCCTGGGACTTGTGCACCGTCATCGCGTACACCGTTTCCACGTCATTGAGCCGGCTCGGCAGCACGAAACGCACCCCGCCGCTGCCGTCGTTACGGGGGAATGCGACGCGCAGCGCTTGACGGTTCTCCTCAACCGGCCCCTCGGGCAGGCGCAGGGCAATGCCGATGTCGCCGTTCATCAAACCCAGCCCGTAGTCGTTGCGCGTCATCAATACCGGGCGGCCCTCGTACCACTGATGATCGCTCTCGATCAGACCGGCAGAAAACAGCGTTTCCGTGATCCGTCGATTTAGCCCTTCTACGCCCCACGGCCCTTTGCGCACTGCGCACAGCAGCTGGAACTCATCGAACGCATTCAACACCTGCCGCGCCCACTCGACGCTGCGCGGGTCTTCGATCTGCGTTAGGTCTTGCGGCCGCTGCGCGTTCATCACGCCCAGATAATGACGGTAGCCTTGCGGGCCATCGCCGTGACCGTCGAGCAGCAGCCGCGACAGCGCGCGGTCCTGCTCCCCCTTCAGCACCAGGGAAAACAGGTCCGGGTACTGGCGAGCCGCGAGCAATGCGCGCGCTTCCTGGTCCTGCTGCTGATTCACCAGCTTGGCCAACTGACCGATGCCGCTGCCCGCGACGAAACGCCGGGAATGGCGCAGCATCACCACTTGCTGAGCCAACGCGTGATGCTGATCGTCGCCCTGCTGCAAGCCGCTTCTGGAAAGATCCTCGCCGCTGACCAATTCCAGCCACGCTTGGGTCTGCGGGCTGTACATGCCCGCCTCCGCGTCGCGGCACAAATCGCCCAGCACGGCGCCGGCCTCAACCGACGCCAGTTGATCCTTGTCGCCCAGCAACACCATCCGTGCATGGGGCGGCAATGCGTCGAGCAGGTTGGCCATCATTTCCAGGTCGATCATTGAGGCCTCATCGACCACCAGCACGTCCAGCGGCAACGGGTTACCCGCGTGATGACGAAAATGCCGCGTGCCCGGACGGCTGCCCAGCAAACGGTGAACCGTCGTGACTTCGCTGGGGATCTTCTGCCGCACGTCTTCCGGCACTTGCAGCGACTGCACCTGATGACTGATCGACTCGGTCAGCCGTGCCGCGGCTTTGCCGGTCGGTGCCGCCAGACGAATACGCAACGGTTTGCCGCGTTCCACTGCCGGCGATTGCAGCAGCGCCAGCAAGCGCACGACCGTGGTGGTCTTGCCCGTGCCGGGGCCGCCGGTGATGATGCTGAACGCGCCTCGGGTTGCCAGGGCGCAGGCCAGCTTTTGCCAGTCGATCAAGGCGTCAGGCGCATGGTTGGCCGGGCCGAACAGCGCATCCAGACGCTGGGGCAAATCGCTGAACCCCGTTTCCACCTGAGCCAGTCGACGACGCAACGCCGTATCGATCCGCCGCTCGTACGTCCAGTAACGGCGCAGGTACAGGCGCCGATCGGACAAAACCAACGGTCTCTGAGCCGCCGCTTCGCTGACATCCCCGGCGTGGGCCACCAGCGCGCTGGCTTCCAGCGCCTTGCACCACGTCGCGCCGTCGAGGGATTTGAGCAGCGAGGACGGCAATAGCATCGGCGTCGACAACACATCGCCCTCCGGCGGCAGCGACAAGGCGAAGTCCGGCTCTTTAAGGGTTTCGTAGAGGTCCAGGCAGACGTGGCCATGACCCAACTGGTGACTGGTCAGCGTGGCCGCCAACAGCACCAGGGAATCGGCGGCAGGATCAAGATCAGCCAGAAACGCCACAAACGCCTTGTCCAGCGCGCGCAACCATCCGCGTTCGACCCAGCGCTGCAGCAACAGCAGCAAATCCTCCACGCGGCTGAGGGGCTTGAGGTCGGCCAGGCTGTCGGCGTCCAGCGCCGTGGGCATCAAGTGAGCGAAGGTGCGGTTCATACGAGGTCTCCTGACAGCACATCTTCCGTGATCGGCGCTCGGCCCTGAAACAGCAGATCAAGACTTTCGATCAGCTCGCGGGGCGGTCGGGTGAACCACGCGCCCTGACTTGCCGCACGGCTGCCGCGCACGAACAGATACACCGCGCCGCCCATGTGCCGGTCGTAGTCGTAATCGGCGAGCCGCGCCTTGAGCTGACGGTGCAAGGCCAGCAGGTAGAGCACGTATTGCAGGTCGTAGCGGTTGTCCAGAATCGAGTTTTCCATCGCCTGCTCGGTGTAGGCATCGTCGTCGACGCCCAGCCAGTTGGATTTGTAATCGGCAACGAAGTAACGGCCTTCGTGCTCGAACGTCAGGTCGATGAAGCCCTTGAACATGCCGTTGAGCGAGACCGTTTCTGCCGCCGCCCGCGGCGCACCGTTGTGGGTGTAGCGGCGAACCAGCGCGTCCATCTGCGCCACATCGACCTTCGAGCAGGCAAACCAGAATTCCATTTCGACGCGGTACTGGTTCGGCTGATCCAGCTCGCACAACGCCACGGGCTGCACATCCGTGCCCAAACGCAGCGGCAGGGTCAGCAGATGCTGCAGCCAGTCGGTCAACGTGTTGATCCAGCCTTTCCAGTCGCGACGGTTGCAGCGTTGGGCGACGACTTTCTCCAGCGACAGCGGATCACCAGCCGCTTCGGCAAAGCCCTTCTCGCCGGCCCACTCCAACAGACCGTGCAGGAAGGTGCCGGGGTTCGGGCCGCGCGGGAATCGATGGATATCGCCTCCGCTGACCATCACCTCTCGCGGGGCCTCCGGGTCGAGACGCTCATCGTCGAACAGCTTCTGCGCTTGCGGACTATCCGGCGACTGATCGCCGCTGTCGGTAATGGTGTCGCCGATGCGTAGCGCGCTGTAGGACGCAATCCACCAGTTCTCCCGAGCGCTGCGCCGGGGCACGCGCGGCTTGCTCAACGCGACCTCGCTGCGCGGCGCGCTGAAAGACTCGGTGGTCGGCAGCGGCACAGGCTCAACCTTCACGGCGGGATGATCTTCTGCCAGCGAACGCAGCCACTGACCCAACCCCACTGACTCCTCCAGCTTCTGCCCACCGCCGAGCAAATAGCCCAATGCCGAGCGGTGCAGTATCGAAGCGCTGTTGCTGCCGCGTTTGAGATCGGCAACGCCCAGCCAGCAGGCGTGTTGCGCGCGGGTCAGGGCCACATACAGCAGACGCAGGTCCTCCGCCAGACGCTCGTCGTCCGCCTGCTCGATCAGCGCCGGCGTGGCTTTGAGACTGATCTGCGCGTGGCCGGCGGCGTCGTGGAAGTGCAGCGGCAGACGGCTGCCATCCACTGGCTTCGTTGAGCAAATGAAGGGCAGAAACACCAGCGGGTATTCCAGGCCTTTGGACTTGTGGATGGTCACCACTTTGACCAGTTGCTCATCGCTTTCGAGGCGCAGGATCTGCTCTTCTCCCGCCTGACCGGACAACGCCAGATGCTCGCTCAGATGGCGAATCAGCGCTTGCTCGCCGTCCAGCTCGGCGGCGGCCTGCTGCATCAGTTCGCTGAGGTGCAGCAGGTTGGTCAGGACACGTTCGCCATCGGTTCGCTGAACCAGCGCCTGGGGCAATTTGAAGTCGTGCAGCAGCCGCCGCAGCATGGGCAGCACGCCTTGGGTGCGCCAGATGCGTCGGTAGTCGCGGAACTGCATGACGCGGTTTTCCCACGCCAGTTCGTCCTGATTCAGCAGCTCCAGTTCGGCCAGCGGCAACGCAAGGGTGATGCAGGCCAAGGCCGCGCGCAGGGTTCGCTCGGCGTCAGGCTCGGCGCAGGCCTTGAGCCAGACGAGCAGGTCATGGGCCTCCTGCGCCGCGAACACCGAATCCTTGTCCGAGAGGTACACACTGCGCACACCACGGGCCGACAGCTCGCCTCGCACCGCCTGGGCTTCCTTGCCGTCACGCACCAGAATCGCGATGTCGGCGGGCAGCAGCTTCCTCAAAGGCTCGCCGGATTTGGCAAAGCCCGCTTGGCCTTGTTGACCAGCGTTAAGCAGGCGGACGATCTCACTGGCGCAGCTCGCCGCCAGTTGCGCTCGATACATCGTGCCCGACACCGGCTGATCGGTTTCCAGCTGCCATACGTTGAGCGCCGCAAGCACCTGACCGTCGACCTGCAAGCTCTCTTTACGGCCCTGAGACCCGACTGCCAGAAACGGCACGGGATTGTCCTCGGGCGTGCGGAAAAGGAACGCACCGCGACCGGCCTCGCTCGTCTCCGCGCGCGTGAACACGTGGTTCACTGCATCGACCATCGCATGGCTGGAACGGAAGTTGGTGCCCAGCGTGTGCAAGCGGCCGGTGGTGGCCTGACGGGCGCGCAGGTAGGTATAGATATCCGCGCCGCGAAAAGCGTAGATCGCCTGCTTCGGGTCGCCAATGAGGAACAGCCCGGTGCTTTCGTCGTTGGCCTCAAGCCGGTAGATACTGTCGAAAATGCGGTACTGCACCGGGTCGGTGTCTTGAAATTCATCGATCAAGGCGACCGGAAACTGCTCGCGGATCAGCGTCGCCAGGCGCTCGCCACCGCTCCCGCGCAGGGCGGCATCCAGGCGCAGCAGCATGTCGTCGAAACCCATCTCGGCGCGGCGGCGCTTCTCTTCTTCAAAGCGGGCGCCGACCCATTGGGCCGCGTGTTCGAGCACCGCTGCATCGGGCGTTGGCAGCGTGTCCAGCGCCACCTTGAGCTCGACCATCGCCTCGAACGCGGGGTGCGACGGCGGATTGTTCTTCCACGCTTCGGCAATGCCGTCGGGCGTCAGCCGGGTGAAACCGGTGCCGAGGTCCAGTTGCTCCTGCTCGTCGTCATTCGCCCAGGCAATCAGCTTGTCGAACCAGGGCCTGAAATAACGCTCCTGCATCTTGCGGCCGTCGACCACTTTGCACGCGACGCCGTCGATGCAAATCGCATGCAGCTCCGCGGCCCAGTTAGCCCATGGCGCCTTGAGCTGGCGGAGGGTTTCGCGCCGCTGCTGAATCGACTGCTCGATGATCTGCGTCGGGGTTTGCGTAATGCTTGCCCGCTCACTGCCGAACAACGCGCGCACCCTTGGCAACAACGCCGCAGGGCCGCTCCAGTTCTCGCGCACCCAGATCAGCGCGTCATCGCTCATGGGGTAGCAGAACTTGCGCCAGTAATCGCGCAGCACTTCGCCGAGCAAATCGGTGTGATCGGTTTCCAGGCTCTGGGTGAACAGGCTGCCGCTGTCGAAGGCGTGCTCGCGCAGCATGCGTTGGCACCAGCTGTGAATGGTCGAGACCGCCGCCTCGTCCATCCACTGCGCCGCGATGTCGAGACGACTGGCGCAGCCGGGCCATTGCTCAATCGCGAACTCGTCACGCAAACCGGCGATCAATGCGTCGGGCGCGTCGATTTCTTCACGGAAGAACCGCGCGGCTTCGGCCAGTCGCGTACGAATACGGTCGCGCAGCTCCTTGGTCGCTGCGTCGGTGAACGTCACCACCAGAATCTGCGGCGGCAACAGTTCCCTGCCGAAACCCGAGTCTTCACTGCCATGCCCCAACACCAGACGCAGGTACAGCGCCGAGATGGTGAACGTCTTGCCGGTGCCGGCGCTGGCTTCAATCAGCTGGCTGCCTTTCAGCGGGAAGCGCAGGGCCAATGGTTGTTGTGCGTCACTCATGCGCCGGCCTCCTCGCGAGAAAGTGCCTGCCAGGGCGCTTCAAAAATCGGTTTGTACAATGCCTCGCACCAGCCCACGAACTCTTCGCTGCCCAGCAATGCATCGAAGTCCGGGAACTGACGCGCCAGGGCAGTGCTTTCAGCACGTTCACCCTTGGTGTTCTGGCCATCGCCTTCATAGGCCTTGCGCGCGGCGGCTTCGGCTTTGACTTCATCGCTCTGCCCCAGCCAGGCGAAGGCCGTCTTTACCGCAATCGGCAGCGGTCGCTGCATGCCTTGGTGCCAGGCCAGCAGCAGGTCATTGAGGGTGCGCGTGGCGGTGTCTTTGTCCAGCGGCGGCAGCAAGAGGGTTTCGTCGCTGGCCACCAGCGCGGTGGTCAACGGCAGATCGCACGCGCAGGCCACCAGATGGTTCACCCACGGCTTGGTCAGACGATGCCACTTGCGCGTCTTCTTGCTGGCAATGGCATTGGGGATAGCGGTGATCGCGAGCAACTCGTTCTGAGGGTTCTGATAAAGCCCATCGACCCAGCCATCGAGCTCGACGCCCTGATGCTCATAACTGACCGGCAGCGCGCTGTGCAGCCGCACCGGCCAGCGAACCAGCAAGTCATGGTAGCGGGCGACCAGATCCGGCAGCGGTTCGATCAGCTCATCCTGCAACAAGGTGCCGAACCCGGCCATCGGCAGCAGTCCGCTGCCCTGCAAGCGCGTCGCTTGTGCATGGAGCGATTCCTGAATGTGCTCGGGATCTGTGAGCGCCGCTTGCAACAAGCTGTCGCTGAGGCCGTAGCGCTCAAGCGCGTCGAGCACGAAAGGCTCCTCGTCCGCCAAGGGCGCTTCGGCGACCTCAAAGAATATCTTCAAGCGCTGACTGAAGAAGTGCTTGACCGGATTGCGCAGGAAATCCTGCAACTGCATCAGGCTCAAGGGCTCTTCCTGCAGGTGCTTTTGCAGCGCTTTTGTTTCCCCTGCTTCGATGACGGCTTCGTGCAGCACCTGCCACTCACGGGCGAAGCTGAAGAACTCCGGATTCTCCTGAAAGTACTTGGCACTGAACGGCTGCAGCGGATGTTCGACGGTCAGCTTGTGCAGCAACTGTTGGCCCGGATCACGCTTTCTATCGTCCTCGGGCTCGATGGCATCGGCCAGCCGCCAACCGCTGGACAGATGATCGCGCAGCTGCCCGATGAGCACCGAAGCTGGCCGCTCAGAGTTGTCGCGAATGCTGCGCCCCACCCAACTGATGTACAGCTGATCACGGGCGGACAACAGGGCTTCCAACAACAGATAACTATCATCCTCGCGTCGGGAACGGTCGCCGGGACGGTAGTCGCTGCCCATCAGATCGAAATCCAGCGGGGGCTGCGCGCGGGGGTAATCGCCGTCATTCATGCCCAGCAGGCAGACGATTTTGAATGGAATGGCGCGCATCGGCATTAGCGTGCAGAAGTTGACCGAGCCGGCCAGAAAGCGTTGGGACAAGCGGCCTTGATCCAGCCCCGCCAGCCAGGCTTCACGCACGACCGTCAACGGCAGCTCTTCTTCAAGGCCAACGTTCTCGCAGGTCTGCAGCCAGGTTTCACGCAGGGTTTCCAGCTGACTGAGCAGGTAGTCGTCGTGCTCACTGTCGGCCATGAAGAACAGCTGCATGATCGCCTGAAGGCGCGCGCCCCACATCGCGGGCGTCGCAGGCAGTGAGAGTTCATTGTGTGCAACCTGAAGCGCGTCGATCAGGGATACGAGAGGGCCAATCAGAGCTGCATCCAGCCCGCCGATTTCGTCATAGGGCTGAATGCCGTCGTAAGCTGCACCCGCACCGACGGCGTAGCCCAGCAACATGCGACGCAGACCAAAGTGCCAGCTGTTCTGCTCAAGCTGTTCCGGCAGCCCCAGCCCCTCACGCTGCTTCGCATTGAGCCCCCATCGGATACCCGCTCCTTCGATCCAGCGGTGCAGGGTTGGCAGGTCTCGCTCATCAATGCCAAATCGCGCTCGTAATGCGGGGACGTCCAATAGATCGAGGATTTCACTGACCGGGAACCGACTTTCCGGGATCTTTAGCAAGTGCTCCACGGCGATCAGCAGCGGATCACGGCCACGTTGGCCCTGGTCGGCGAGGGTGAACGGAATAAAGCGGCGGTCGTCGCGATCCAGTTGGCCGAAGACTGCGCGAATGTGGGGGGCGTAGCTGTCGATGTCCGGCACCATGACGATGACGTCCCGAGGACGAAGGTCCGGATCTTTGCTGAAGCGCGCGAGCAGTTGGTCATGCAGCACCTCCACTTCGCGCTGGGCACTGTGGGCGACATGAAAGCGAATCGAGCGATCGGTCTTGATGTCCACGGCTGGCCAGACTTCCCGGGTTTCGCTCAAGGGACGCAGCTCAAGGATATCGTCCTGGAGCTGATTAAGCAGGGTCTTGGGCTCACTCTCGCTGAACAAGTCGATGCGCCCGTCGCGAAAGATCGACCGGTAGCTGTTGGGGTCGTCATGACTGTCGAGCAAATTGATGTAATCGCGACCCTGCTTGCCCCACGCAGCCAGCAACGGATGAGCATGCTGGTGCAGTGCATCAGGGTTCAGCACCACTGGCATGCCGGGTTTTCGCGTCTGGCGTTTGTATTCGTGACGCAGGAGATCCTTGTCAGCCACGATGTCTGCCCAGTGATGGCGGCAAGGGTTGTGAACACAGAGCAGGACCTGGCTGAAACGAGCCAGCCCAGCGAGCGCTTCCAATGCCTGAGCGGGCAATGACGAAATGCCGAAGACGATCACTCGCGCCGGCAAACCCGCCGGTGCCTCGGTCAGGCTGTTTATACGTTCGATGTAACGCTGATGCACCCCAGCGCGGCTCTGGGCCATGCCCTCTGCCCCGACATCATGGAGCAGTGCACCCCACAGTTCGGCTTGCCAGCAGTTCTCTGCTTTCAGCGGCTTTGGTTCTCCCCGGCCGGTCCTGAGTTGATGCTTGCCAGCAGCCCAATCTTCCAACCAGTCGGCGCGGTACACCTGATATTGGTCGAACAGATCAGCAAGTCGCTCGGAGAGCTGGTAGCGCTTGCGCAGGTCAGTGTCGGCTGTCAGGAATCGCCGCAGGGGCTCGAAGTGTGGCTGATTGATCAGACCGGGCAGCAGACGCATCAAACGCCAAGTCAGGGGAGCCTTATCGAGCATCGAGGTTTCCGGAATCTCTGACTTGCCCAACACCGCTCGATACAGCTGCCACATGAAACTGCCAGGCAGCTGCACATCGATCGCGGCGGCGATGCCGCAACCACCTTGATCATCGTCCTGTGCATCTTCTGCCAAGGCGAGCTTCAGCCACTGCGCGATACCGTTGCTTTGTACCAGCGCTACCTCGTTTTCAAGGGGCGTCAGGGGATAACGTCGCATCCATGACACCACAAGGCCACGCAGCTCATCCAGGCGATTCCCATGGACCACCATAAACCCGGGGTTGAGATTGGATGTCACCGGCATAGCTGCGTCCCTTGGTCTTTCAAAAGAGGGAGAAGACTAACAGAGGGAGAGGATTCGTTAGCGGTCGATCTTGTGAGGGCGACAGGGAAACGTACTTTCGTGGTGGTGATGCGGGGGCCGAGTACTTGGCAACTTTCCCGCGCTGAGAATTTTCCGCGCGCAAAAACAAAACCCCATCTGCTTTCGCAGATGGGGTTTCGGAATTTAATCTTGACGATGACCTACTCTCACATGGGGAAACCCC